>NZ_CP042828.1:1900239-2533652 GCF_008000995.1 Ruania zhangjianzhongii | reverse complement strand
CCGTCCAGGTCCGGCAGCACCGTGATGTCCTCGATCCGGGTCTGCGGCAGCGAGTGCAGCCAGACCGAGCGGTGCAGGCCGGCGTAGTTGAAGAAGTCGTGCCAGTAGCGCTGCCGCGGGCCGGCGTCGGTGTCCTCCACCACGCCCGGCGGGATGGACTGCCAGGTGAGCCGGTTGTCCACGGCCACGCTCACCCGTACCAGCTCGCCGGCGCGGGCATGATCGGTGAGGTCCACATCGAAGGGCAGGTAGCCGCCCTCGTGCGAACCGAGCTCGGTCTCCCCCACCCAGACTGTGGCCCGGTGGGTGGCCGACTCCAGCCGGAGCAGGATCCGTTCCCCGGCCCAGCCGCGCGGGATGCGCACCTCGCGCTGGTACCAGACCTCGCCGATGTGATCGCGCAGGTCGGGTCGGGTGGTCAGGTCGTTGTAGGAGGCGGGGACGGGCATCTCCTCGACGCCATCGCGCGCCTGGAGCGGCGTGGCGAACCAGCGCTCGGCGCGGCCGGCGCCGGCGGGGTCGGCGAGGAAGTGCCAGCGGCCGTCCAGCCGCTTGGTCTCACGGGTGGGGCTGTCCTGGGGTCGCATCGGGGGTCCTTTCGACGGCGGAGGTTGAGGTGGTCGGGCTGAGTTCAGGGGATCAGAGGGTGCCGGTGCGGGCGAACTGATCGGTGCGCGCGTCCTGGCGTTCCACGTCCCGCGGGTAGATGCGGTAGAAGGCGAACCAGAGCACGGCGTTCAGCGCGTAGGGGAGCACCACCAGGTACAGCATCGTGGTCTCGAGGCCGAGCGCGTCCGCCACCCGGCCGATCACCAGCGTGATCACGGCGGTGAGGAAGCCCTGCACCAGGGAGAACAGGAACGCGAACGCGGTCGCGCCGAGCTGGGCCGGCACCACGGTGGAGACCATCGGCAGCACGCAGCCGGAGAAGCCGATGGAGAACACCAGGCCCATAAGGAACGTCATCACGTAGACCATCGCGTCCGAGCCGAAGTTGATCTGAGTGGTGACGAACACGATCACAGACCAGCTGATCAGGTAGATCTGCATCAGCATCACCCGGCCCTTGCTGCCGAAGCGGCGGGAGAAGAAGTCGCCGAGCCGGCCACCCACCACCGCCGAGATCATCGCGCCCACGGAGAACACGGCCATCACGTAGGAGGCGGTGACCACGTTGAAGCCGCGCTCATCCACCACGAACGTGGAGTAGAACCGCAGCAGGATCAGTGAGGTGACCAGTGGCAGCATCACCGCGATCATCGCGACAGTGGGGATCTTGAACAGCTTCACGGCCTCGGAGATGCGGAACTTGCCGGCTTCGGTGAGCATCTCCTCCGTGGCCGAGGCGCTCTTTTGCACCTCGTGTACCCACATCCAGATCAGTAGCCCGGACAGTACCGAGATCGCGCCCATCGCCCACATGGCGTAGCGCCAACCGTCCGGGTCTGCGCCGAACTGCCCGATCACCGGGCCGACGACGATGCCCACGCCGCCGCCGATCCCACGGACCAGGCCATAGGCCTTGCCGCGCTCACTCTTGCGGAACAGGTCCGGCAGGAGGCCGTTGAGGATCGGTTCGGAGGCGACGGTGCCGATCACTGAGATCGCATAGAGCGTGACCAAGAGCGGATAGTTGGGTGCGAATCCGGCGGCAATGGTCCACAGTCCCCAGCCGCCGGTGACGATAATGAGCACCTTCTTGCGCCCGTATCTGTCCGCAGCCATCGCCCAGATCGGGCCGAAAAGCATACGCGCGAACATGGACAGCGAAGAAAGGACTCCGAGTGCCGAGTAATTGAGGCTGAAGGCGTCCCGGATCAGCGGGAAGAATGTGTTGATCAGGCCGCTCTCGGAGTTGTCCACGGCCTGGGAGAAGCCCAGTGCGGTAACCGCCCGGCCGCGTCCTCGCTTGTTCACCGGCGGTTCCTCCGGCGCGGGTGCAGGTGTGCCGACCGCGTAACCGGAATCGCCTGACCTGTGGTTGATGGTGCTCATCGTGTTCCTTCCGCGGCCCATTTCGCTGCTGCGCCGAGCCTCTTTACTGGCGGGATGTCTGAACACATGCCCTCGTTGGTGTGCATCGAGAGTGAACCCGAGCAAATAGCGGAAGTCAGCGGTTGCCAACACTTGCCAGTGGGAATGGCAAAGTTGCCGGGACTTGCCATTCAGCGGGTGTGAGTTGCCACCTTTTGCCGGGAGGTGGCGCGTAGGGCTCGCCTAGTGATCCCGGTCAGAACTCCCGCAGACGGCGGAGCTCGTCCTGCTCGCGTTCACGTTCGGGGCGTAGCCACGCCGGGTACATCCACAACGGCAGCAGGCGCCGGTAGCGCAGCGGGGAGACGAAGATCGCGCCGAGGATGAACTCGACCAGCAGCACTGCGGCCGCGAAGACCTCGTGGAACACCGGCAGGGCAGCGATCGCGAGCACCAGCGTGAACTGGGCGAAGTACGGCACCAGGAGCAGGGCGACCGATTCGGCAGCCTTGCGCGAGGGGCTCCGGTCGGTGCGCACCCACCACCGCGCAGCCCGTGAGGTGCCGCTGCGGAACCACACCGTGAGCCCGCCGAGCAGCAGCCCGGCTGCGCCGAGCACCACGGAAAGCATGTGCATGAGCCTAACTGTGCTGGCCATAATGGCGGGGCCGCACGCTCAGCGACGGCATGCGATGGAGCACGATCGAAGGACTGCCGAGAATGACGAACTCCCCGGACATCCCGCCGGCCTTGGCCACCACTGTCGACGACATCAGCTGGGAGCAGACCCACCCGGACGGCACTCGGTCAGCGACGCTGGTGGGTGCCCGGCGGCCCGGGGTGACGTTCACCTACGCGTTCTTCATCCCGGCGGGCTTCTGGGATGCGCCGCACTCCCACTCGGCCGATGCGCACCTGGTGGTTGCCCGCGGTGAGTTGCGGCTCGGCTACGGTGACCGGCTCGACCGGGACGCGGTCCGGCGCTACCCGGCGGGGAGCTTCCTCTACGTGCCGGGTGGTGCCGTCCACTTCGACGGCGCTGAGGAAGAGACCGTGCTGGTCGGTACTGCCGTCGGCCCGTGGTCCACCGACTATCTGGACCAGTGACCTTGATCGCTGGCGCAGCTCAGGACCGCTGCAGCTCGCCGAGCTCGGCGCCCTCGGAGTTGAACACCACCATCGTGTCGCCGTCGATCGTGGCCGTGGCGGGGCCGGTCAGCCAGACGTCGACGTCCATACAGGCCATCAGGGTGCCGACCATCCCGGAGAAGGTGACAGTCTCTCCGTCCTGCTCCCAGGTGCCGCTCAGGTGGTTGCACCCGTCAGTGCCGGTGACCAGGCCTTCGACCGTCAGCTCCAGCTCGGTGCCCTCGTCCCCGGTCCAGGTGCCTTCGGGCGAGCTCGACACGGCGCCGCAGCCGGCGGCGAACAACGCGAGCACACAGACGGTGACCACAGCGAGCAGACGGCGGATGGTGGCCATGCAGGTTCCTCCTCGCTGTGCGGACTGAGGCACTCTTCCTACGCCAAGGCCACCGTCCGCCACCTCGATCGCCGAAGAAGACCTCCGCCGCCGTACGTTACTCGCCCGACCCGCAGCACGACCCACCGCCGCGGTGATGAGCAGCGAGCGGGACGCCGTCGACGGTCCGCCACTCGTACGGCGCTGTCTGCGGCCAGCCCAGCGGAGAGGACTCCCACGTCTCTTGGCGCCCGTAGGCGGTCAGGTCCAGCAGGCTCCAGTGGTAGGAGTGCGTCTCCGTGCCGCGGCCGGTGGTGGCATACGTCTGGAACACGTCCTGCCCATCGGGAGTTTGCGGCGCTGGGCAGCCCGCGGCGCATATGGTCCTGCTCGGCTTTGCGAAGGCTCCAGACGGCGTCCTGCCAGTCGGTCCGAGGAACTTCCGGCGGCCTTGCGGTCAGTTCGTTCATACAAGCATGGTTGTCAATCTGCACCAGAATGTCTACGGTTCAGTGCTGTGAAGGACTACGGACAGTTCTGCGGCCTGGCCAAGGCCGCCTCCATCCTCGGCGAGCGGTGGGCGCTGCTCATCCTCCGCACCGTGATGGTCTCGCCGCAGCGGTTCACCGAGCTTCGGCAGGCCAACCCGGGCATTCCGAGCAACGTGCTCACCACGCGGCTGCGCGAGCTGGAGGCCGCCGGAGTGGTCGAGCGCCGGCTCGATGCGGCGCCGGAGCGCGGGGTCACCTATGCGCTGTCGGACTACGGCGAAGGCCTGCGGCCGATCTTGGACGCGCTCGGGCGCTGGGGAGCTCGGCGCATGCTCGTCCCGGCCGACGGTGATGTCCTGACCTCCTCCTCATTGGCTGCGGCGCTGCAGTCGGCGTTCGTTCCCGGCCAGGCGCCGGCCACCCGCACCTTCTCGGTCCGCGCAGGTACGGCTGCAGCGCACACCCGGGTGGATGCGGCGCAGATCAAGGTCGGCGAGGGCGTCGCCGACCCGTCCGATCTGACGATTCACGCGAACGGGGGCCTGCGTGAGCTCCTCGGCCGGCTCGTCACCACCGAGGAGGTCCTCGCCGATGGTCGCATCAGCCTCGACGGCCCGCACTCCCTCTTCGAAGACTTTGTGCGCATCTTCCACGTCCCCCTCGACCCAGATGCGGCCTACGAAGGGAAAGCGTCATGACCAACCCCAGCTCCGCCGTCGAGAGCGTGACAATCTCGGCCGACGGCACGCCGATCCATTGGCAGCACCAAGGCACCGGACCGGGTCTCGTCCTGGTGGACGCTGTGCTCTTCGGCCGCGCGACCAGCCCGTCTGCGGAGCTGATCGACCCGCTGGCCGAGATGTTCACGGTGATCACCTATGACCGCCGCGGCAAGGGCGACTCCGGCGACACCCCGCCGTGGAGTCCGGCCCGCGAGGCCGGGGATCTGGTCGCCGTCATCGAAGCGGCAGCGATCTCCCCGGTGAATGTCTACGGCCTGTCCTCCGGCGGCACCCTCGCTCTCTACGCTGCCGCGAACGGCGCCCCGATCGACCGGCTCGTCGTCCTCGAGCCACCGCTGGGCCCGCTGCCCGGGGTGAACGAGCTGGAGGCGCAGCTCACTACGCTGGTCGAGGCTGGCGACGGTGCAGAGGCGATCCGGATCTTCCACGAGTTCCAGGGCATGCCGGACGAGGTGATCGAGCAGCTGGCACCGATGCGGGCGGCGCTCGCGCCGGCGGCCGGCACCATCCGCTACGACACCACCCTCTCGAACACGGTCACCGACGACCTGCTCGCCTTGGTCGCCGCGCCGACGCTCGCCCTGTCCAGCCAGGCGAGCCCTCCCCTGCTCACCGACTTCGCCGCGCGGGTGGGAACCCATGCGCCGCGGGCGGAGCATCGTTCGCTCCCCGGCGACTGGCACGGCCTCAGCACCGGGACCTTGGTCAGCGCGATCCGCGAGTTCTGCCTGATCTGATGCCTCTCCAGGTGAGGGCCCGAGATCGTCAGAGGTTGATCGCGTCCCCGAACGGCACATTGCTGCGGCGCACCATCAGCCAGCCGATCACCAGCGGCGGCAGGGTCAAGGCGAAGATGATCCCGTCGGCACTCGAACCGGTCGCCACGAGGTAGATCACGGCGGCGGCGAAGATCACCGTCGCGGCGAGGCCCACCCAGAACAGCAGGGCGCCGAACAGGGCCAGCATCGGTCGTCTCTTCTGCATGGGGTGACCGTAGCAACCGCGGGGCTGGCAAATTTCCGTTGCGTTGCGGTGGCACGCGGATACCGTCCGAGCATGGCAACAGAGGGGTTCATCCCGGAAGGCTTCGTCCCGCCCACCGAGCTGGTCACCGACCGGTTCCGGCTCGAACCCTTGGGCCCGCAGCACAACGAGGGCGATCTGGCCGCGTGGATGTCCAGCGTGGAGCACATCCGGTCCACCCCCGGGTACCCGGACGGATCCTGGCCGCCGCCGGAGGGGTACTCGCTCGAGCGGAATCTCGCCGATCTGGAGCGGCACGCCCGGCACTTCACCGAGCGCAAGGGCTTCACGTTCACGGTGCTCGACCCGGCCGGTGCGGACGTGATCGGGTGCGTGTACCTGTACCCCTCGCCGTCGGAGGATGACGACGTCTCGGTGCAGTCCTGGGTGCGGGCCAGCCATGCCGAGCTGGACGTCCCGCTCGCCGATGCGCTGGTGGAGTGGATCGCGGCCGACTGGCCATGGCAGCGCCTGGACCGCTACGGGCGCTGAGCGGCATCCCAGGAGGCCCACCCCTCCCCTTCCGACGGCGGGGCGGAGCCGCCCTGGTCTGACAGACTCGCCCCATGTCGCAGCGAGAAGTGGGGACGCTGGTCTTCCTCGCGGCAGGGCTGATCATCCTTGCCGTCACCATCTGGGCCCGGCGCGGTGGTTCGTACCGCGCTCGACGTTGGATGTACACACCGGGCCCTCCTACCCACAGCATCCACAGCGAGCGGATGGTCATCTTCGGCGGGCCCACCTGTGGGTTCGGCCTCGTTGCCTTCGGTGCGATCGCGCTGCCGCGGAATGCCTTCGGGCTGGAGCTCGTCGGCACGGACGTGATCGCGGTCACCACTCTCACTGGAGCCATCCTGCTCGGCCTGCTGGTTGTCCCACTGCTGTACTGGGTGCTGGTCTTCATCCCGATCCCGGATGCCTTCTACCCCCACTGGGCTCGCGAGGTGCGGGAGGATCGCCGGCGCTTCCCGCAGACCAGTCCGCACCAACCACCGCACCCGAAGGATCGACCCGGTACTGGCCCCGGCTGAGGACTTCACCTGTTCTGGCCACGGCGCGGTGTGCTCAGCGCAGCTCCTTGCGGGCCTGCCGCGTCTCACGAAGGACTGACCAGACGTCCGCCACCGGCCCGAGGTGTCCGAGCTTGTCGGGGTTGATGACCGCGCGGATGGTCTGGACCTGGTCCTCGGCGATGTCGAGGGCGAGGGTGTTGATGACGTTGCCGTCCCGGTCGCGCAGGATGGCGCCCGGCTGGCCGTTGACCTGGTGCGGCTCGATGATGCCACCGGTCGCGGCGAAGGGTGGGGCCAGCCCGGCGAGCAGCCGCGCCACGTTCTTGGCGCCGAACACGCCGCTGCCCCATCGTGGGGCCTTGCCACCGCTGTCGGCGACGATCTGGACGTCCGCGGCGAGGAGCTCCTGCAGGGTGTCCAGGTGGCCGTGGGTGAAGGCATCGAAGAATCGCTCGGCGAGCTTCGTCCGCTTCTGCCGGTCGGCCTCGAACCGGGGCTTACCCGCGTCCATGTGCCGCCGGGCCCGCACCGCGAGCTGGCGGCAGGCCGCCTCGGACCGGTCTACTGCAGCGGCGATCTCGCCGTAGTCGACATGGAACACTTCCCGCAGCACGAACACCGCACGCTCCAACGGGCTGAGTCTTTCCAACAGCACCAGCGCCGCCGTGGACAGTGAGTCGGCGAGCTCGGCGGAACGCTCCGGGTCGCCATACGGGTCGTCGAGCAAGGGCTCCGGAAACCACGGCCCGACGTATTGCTCGCGGCGCACCCGTGCCGAGTTGAGCACGTTGATCGAGACCCTGGTCACCACGGCCGAGAGGAATGCTTTCGGCGAGTCGGGCGTCGTGTCGGAGGCATCCCACCGCAGCCAGCTGTCCTGCACCGCGTCCTCGGCCTCGGTCACGCTGCCCAGCATCCGGTAGGCGATCGAGAACAGCAACGGACGCAGCTGCTCGAACTGCTCCGCGCGCTCCGCCGGCCTCATGCCAGCTCAGCCTTGAAGCCCTGGCGCCAGGAGGGGTAACGCAACTGCCAGCCGAGCTCCCGCTTGGCCTTGGCGTTGGAGAAGCCACGGCCCTGGGTCATCATCGTCACTGCCGCATCACCGGCCAGCGGCCGGGCCAGCCATCGAGGAATGCGCATCGGCGGCTTCGCGCCCGCACTCTCGGCCAGGTAGGGCAGCCACTGGCTGACCGGGGCGGGCTCGTCGTCAACGATGTTGAACACGCCTCGCGCCTCCTGCTCCAGGGCCAGCACGGTCGCGCTTGCGGCGTCGTCGAGATGCACCCAGGAGAAGTAGCCGGTGCCGGCGCCGACGAGTGGGAACTGGCGCTTGCGGATGAGTTCGACCTGGTCGTCGGTGGCGCCCGGGCCGTACAGACCACCGTAGCGGAGCACCGCACCGTCAGCCTTTCCGACGGCGTCCTCGACGTGCCGGATCGCCTCGGCCCCCGCGTGGGCGATCGTGCCCTCTTCGGGGTCCAGTGGGTCCTCTTCGGTCTTGACCCAGCCACCCTGGCGGATGCCGTTCCAGCTGGCGTAGCTCTGCGCGACCACGTGGGGCACGGCGGCTGCCTCGGCTGCGGCCAGCAGATGGTCGGTGCCTTCGATGCGCAGCCGGATGGTGGTGGCCATCCAGCGGTCCGGGTGCTTCAGGTCCGGCTTGCCGGCGTGCGTCACGGAGATTGCCGTCATCTGGTGGGCAATCGCGTCCGGCCGCGCAGCCGCCACGGCCTGTCCGACCGAGGAGGCGTCCAACCCGTTCATCACCACGCCCTCGGCGCCCAGCCGCTTCACGAGAACGAGCTTGGTCCTGCTCGTCGTCGTTGCGGTCACCTGATGGCCACGGGCAACCAGCTGCGCCACCAGCCGCTGTCCCAGCACACCGGTCCCGCCTGCTACGAACACGTGCATAAGGTCTTCCTTCTCAACTCTGGTTTCCGCTGTCATCAGCAGGACCAGATGGGGCGCTCGGCTGTGACATGGAGCCCCGCGTGCTGCCGTCGGCGTCAGTAGCAGCGCCGCCATCGGCGGTGTTCACCACGGCACCGGGCCCTGCTCGCTGACGAAACCCGCGGTCGGCCCGTCCGCGCCGAGCGTGGCCATCCGCACCAGGGCTGCGGCGCCCTCTGCGACCGACAGGTATCCGGTGTGGTCGTTGCTGTCGGTGGCGACGAAGCCGGGGGCGACAGCGTTGACCAGGATGCCATCGGATCGCAGCTCGTTGGCGTACTGCACCGTGAGCGCGGTCAGCGCGCTCTTGGAGGGTGAGTAGGCCGCCGATGGCAGCAGGCCGGCCAGCGGTCCCGTCGGATCGCTGTTCATTGCCAGCGAGGCAGCGTGACTGGCGACGTTGACGATGCGCGCCCGAGGCGATCGCCGCAACAGCGGCAGCATGGCGTTCGTCACGGTGATCACCCCGAACACATTGGTCTCGAACACGGTCCGGACCATGTCCAGATCGACCGAGCTCGGCACCTGGTCATAGGCATCATCGGGCGACACCTGCCCGGAACCGGTGATCCCGGCGTTGTTGATCAGGACATCGAGCCGGCCAAAGCGCTCCTCGATCTGCCGCGCCGCGCGTTCTGCCGTACCGGGGTCGGTCACGTCCAGGGTGAGCGCGTGCACTCGGGCGCCGGTTGCGGCCAGCGATGCTGCTGCTGCACTGCCGCGCTCGGCGTCTCGGGCGCCGATCAGCACGGTCATACCTCGCGCTGCGAGTTGTTCGGCCGCGGCCCGGCCGATGCCCTTATTGGCTCCGGTCACCAGAGCGACTGTCTGGTGTGTTGCCTGCTCGCTCATGCACATCTCCTCGCGTTCGGGACCGGTTCGTCCCTGCGAACCGGTCGTCAACACCCGAGACCGGATGATGCGGCCGACTGTGACAAGGGCGGAGCCGCGGTGGGCGAGGTGTGAGCCGGACAAAGCCGAGGCCGTTCTGCGGACCCTGTTGGCGGCACCGCGGTGAGTAGCCGGTCGGGTTCTGGAGACAACGAGTCGTGGCCGCTCGAGCCGGAAGGCATCTCCTCGCGTCAGGCGCTGATCACGGTCACCGTCGACCTCCCTCACGCATACGAGTGCCTCCGACGGCGGAACTCAGCCGTAGAGGATCGCTCATCCAGCCGCGACCTCAGCTGGTAGACCCGGGGTATTCGATACGTGTGTGACGAAGCCACGCCCGACGTGCCTAGGCATGAGTCCGGTGGCCGTCGCCCAGGCCCTCCAGCCTGGAACCGCCTAACCAGCAGCGGTGACCGGGCGATGACCCGCCAGAAGGTCGGCAATCAGCCCGGCGATCCGGAGAGTCTCCGCCCGACCTGGATACTGCACGCCCTCGTCGATCGGAACGTGGGCCGCTCGCAGATAGGTCGCCACCTCGCCCCAGAGCCACAGCCTGACGCTCCCTGCATACACGTAAGGCTCAGGAAAGGACACGCCGCGCTTCCGCTCGCCACGGGCCCATAGGCCCACCGCTTGAGACGTAACGTCCGCACGCTCGGCAATCTCAGTCCTGGTGACCAGATCATCGACTAGCCGACGGACGGTGACCCCAGCAGCCAAAATCCGGTTGATCGCTTCACTGGCTGCATCGGTCGCGTTCATCCCGGGAACCAACAGAGTCAACTCTGTCGTGCGTCCGTGCGTCGACTCGACACAGTCATAGTGGAGCTCAATCGCATCCACGGCAGTGTCGTTCAGTTCAGCCACCTCGAAGGTGAACTCAAAGTTGGAGGTACTCATCTTCGCTCGCTCCGTCGACATCGGCTGCGCCAGCATTCAATCCGCTGTTGTCAGTATGAAACAGTTGGTCCAGATCCGCCCGCGTTCTCACATATCCAGATCATGCTGATCGGGGCAATGACGCATGTCGCGACGGATCCGTCTGGCTACCCACTCTGGTGACCTCGGTGTCCCGTCGACCCTGATGGTTCCCTTCCCGCACGGACAGTAGCGGTCAGGATCGCTTCGTCGCCCCGATCGCGCACTCGGTCGCCGAGGCCTATGTGACACCCACGGCGTGGCCGAGGGCGATCCTCGACGGGGACGTCGTCGTCGGGTTCGTCATGGCCAACTTCGACCCCGAGAACGAGCTCGCGGCCTTTCGTTGCGGGATCTGGCGGCTGAATGTCGCCGCCGACCAGCAAGGGCGGGGCGTCGGGCGGTTCGCGGTCGAGGGGGTCGCCCGCGAGGCCCAGAGCCGGGGGCGGGACCGGATCACGGTCCTGTGGGCACCGGGCGAGGGTGGGCCAGAGGGCTTCTACCTGCGCTGCGGATTCGAACCGACCGGAGAGCAGGTCTTCGACCAGCTGCTCGGAGCGCGCACCACGACGACGGCGAGCCGTCCGGCCGGGTGATGCCGGCGACAGGCGTCGGCCGCGGACGGCGTTGACCGTCCGAACGGGGTTAGGCGGTCAGCCTTCCGCTTCGCGGATGTCTGTTCCGTGCTCGCTGAACGCCTTGAAGTCCTGCATATGCTGTCGTGACTGCTTGATGAAGGCACCGCGCATGAACGGAGCCACCACTCGCATCAGGCCGCTGAACCGGTATTCGTTCTCGCTCACCCAGAGCGTGCTCTCCGGGCCGGTCGCAGTCAGCTGTTCACGAGCGGCACTCCACATGCCATCCGCAACGATCTCACGCGCGAAATAGACCACACGGTCCGCCGAGATACCGTGCAGGCTCGCCGGTTCCCGGCGCGTGATGGTCTCGGTGCACTCCATGGACTGCTGCCCCGACTGGAACACGACCCGTGACTCGGTGCCGACCTGCCCGTCCACACCACGTAACGGCTCGTGCGACACCAAGCCTCGTAGCCACTTCGGTCGGTGTGCGGGGTCCTCGAGTAGCTGAACGACCTTCTCCCGTGGCAGCGCGATCTCGATCGGGATCGTGTACTTCATCGTGGCGTTCTCCAGGTTCCTCCGTGGACCCCTGTCCGGGGAGTGCTCAGTGCCGGTCGGCGTCGATCTGGCGTGCGTGGTACCGGACGAGGTCCTCGATCAGCTCAGTGGGCAGTGGCTTCTCCAGCGTGAACTGAATCCCGTGTTCAGTCCGCTTGTAGTCCGCCAGCCGGTCCTGGAACTCTTCGATCGCCCAGGATGAAGGGAAGAGGGTCATGTGGTTCTTCGATGCCGTGAAGTACACCAGTGCGCGGTTCTTGTACTTCAGTGTCGGCATGCGGTAACTGATCGATTCTTCGACGCTCGGCACGACCTCGGTCACCAGCGCACGGATCCGCTCGAGCTCCGGTCGGAACGCCGGATCGATCCCGTCAAGGTACTCATCAATGCTCGTCGCCTTCTCAGCCATCATTCTGGTCCTCTCTAGTAGTCGAGCGCTTTACGAGGAGAAGCTGGTGGCTTCATGCGCGCCCCAGGTAGAACGCCGCCGTCCTGGCTGCTCGCGCGTGCGCATCGCCAGCAGGTGTTCCCGCCTCATGGTCTGCCCCACCCCAAGCATCGGCCACCCGACGGATCAGCTGCTGACCCTCGGGTGTGCCCGCGAACTCCTCCATCTCCTCAGTGGCACCTCGGGCGTCGCCGGCGAGATGCAGCGACAGGGTCCGCAGCGCCTCTTCCCACCCGACACCCGTTGCCGCTGGACCATAGGTCTCCCAGTGGTCACCGGGCGGAACATGGTGGGTCAGGCGGAGCACCGTCCGCTCTATCCCAGCCGGGATGAGGTCGACATCGACGTGGCTGACATTCCCCTGGTACTCCCACGTGATCGTCAGGTGCCGAGTGGGCTCGCATCGCAGGATGTCGCCCTCCGTGCCGCTGCTCGTGAGCGAGTACCTGCCACCAAGTGCGAGATCGCCGCGCACCGGCTCGAACCAGCGCGAGAGTCGCTGGGAACTCGTGCACGCGTCCCACAGGTCAGCGGCGTCGGTGTCGAAGCCGCGCTCCAGAACGACCCGATGCGAGTCGCCGCTGGTCGTGATCTTGCGGATCACGCTGTTGATCTCGTCGACGATATTCAACTGGCCTGGTCTCTCGTTGACGACTTTCCTCGGCGCACCTCGGCGTCGAGAGCGGACAGGGCATCGCTCCACAGCCCTCGGAACTGATCGAGCCAGCGGTCGATCTCGCGCAGAGCACTGGGATCGAGGGAGTAAAGGCGTCGCGAGCCGTCGGGGCGGGAGTGCACGAGGCCCACCTCACGCAGTCGCCGCAGATGTCGCGAGGTGGCTGGCTGAACGAGTCCGAACTCCGCGTCCATCACCTCGGCAAGCTCACCGGCGGGCACCTCGCTGTCCCCGAGGTACTCCACGATGCGGCGACGAGCCGGATCGGCTAAGACGGCGAGAGCTTCCACGCAACGAATATAACAGTTTCTGTTAAATAAGGTGGAACGGAACGCCAGCGCGCTCACAGAGCCGCCGATACGCCCGAGACATGTAGAGCGCGTAGCAGAGAGTCGCCAGCGTGCCACCGGTACCCGCCACCGCGAACACCACCAGCCACGACACCTGCTCATCGAGGGCGAACACCCCGGCGACAACGGCAGCGGCCATCGCGACCGGGCCGAGCAGATAGTCGACCCTTCGTCCGAGGATGCGAGCCATGGGCACGAAGTGGGCGCCGATGACAAACACCATCAGCGGGAGCACCCACCTGCCCTGCCCAAGGACGAGGAGCACGATCGAGCCGAGCATCCAGACCGGATGCGTGACGCTGTTGAGTACCCCCATCGCTTTGCCGATTCGTCGGTCTTCGGGCGTCGGGTGGTTCGGGAACAGTGCGGCATGACGGATTTGCGTGGCTCCGCGGATGACGAATAGCACGGCGAGGGCGATCACGACCAGGGACCCAGCAAAACCAGGAATGCCCCAGGCGAACGGCCACCAGGCGGCGTAGAAGACGGCATAGCCACTCATCAGGACCGGGAAGAACGCGATGCCCCGAGCCGCCGAACCGAACCCCTCGGGAGCCGGCGTCGAGCCAAGCTGCACCTCTGCTGCCATGCGTCAACTCTCCCAGACCGCCCCGGTGCTCTCCTCCGTCCGACCGCGGAACCGGGCCCTCGAGCGGCCGAGGCCGCCCTCCGACTCTGAGGTCACCGTCCCTGGCCTCGAACGCAGGAAACTACCTCCGACGGCGGAGCTCACCCGGGACCAGGCCGTGTCGCCATGGGTTGGACACACTGCCCGCGAAGCCCGGACGGCAACGTCTACGAGCTGGTCGCCGACTGAACGGGCGAGCGAGGATCGCCGACTGAACGGGCGAGCGAGGATCGCCGACTGACGGGGCGAGCGAGGAACAGTCGATACCTGTGGATCGCGGCAATGACGCCTCGAACCAGGCGGGTGGCAGACTGAAGTCATGCACCCGCAGGTCATTCCGATGCTTCCGTGCGCAGACATTGACCAGATCGCAGAGTTCTACTCCCCGCTCGGCTTCAAGGTCACCTATCGACAGGTCAGGCCGAATCCGTACCTGGCTCTGGAAGGTCACGGATTCCCGCTGCACTACTACGGGCTCGAGGCGCATCGCGCTGAGGATTCGCACAGTACGTGCGGCGTGGTGGTCCCTGACCCAGAGCCGCTCTTCGAGACCTTCGCCGCGGGTCTTCGGGCCAGCTACGGGAAGCTGCCGGTCTCGGGCTTTCCACGGATCACCCGTCCTCGACCCCGCAAGAATGCCGGCGGCAGGTCCGGGTTCAGCCTGATCGACCCGGCCGGCAACTGGATCCGGATCATGCGCAACGGAACCCCGGAGCCACGTGCCGAGGCATCGCCGCTTCGGGAGAGTCTCCTCAACGCCATCGTGCTGGCCGACAGCAAGGGCGACGCGGCTCAGGCTGCGAAGATTCTACGAGGCGCAGTACGCCGTGCCAGCCAGGCCGACCCGGCAATGCCGGAAGCCCGGGCGTTCCTCGACGAGCTGGACCAACGACTTGTCGGATGACGTGGGCGAGCGCGTCGCGCGTCCCCCACTGGCGCGGAAGTCGGATTCAGACTCCGAGGTCACCGCTCGTGACCTCGGAGTCTGAAAATGCCTCAGCGGCGGAGTGCCGTGTCGGCCTGGTGTGGGCTCAGGCCCAGTCGATCACCAGGACCTCGTGAGCGCCGACTGTATCGAGGCTGATCCGGATGGCTGCACCGTCGTCGACCGCGTCAGCCTGCGCCTCCGCGACGCGCAGCGTCACCGCCCGCACGGCGCTGGCGCCCTCCGGCTTCGCGACCCGCACCTCGATCGGGCCCACCGGGTACACCTGGTCCTGCCGCGCCGCCAACGTGGTGGTCGCGAGCGAGTTCGTCAGGTGCACGATCGTGCGGCCAGGCTGAGCGTAGGCATTCACCGCGACTCCCCCAGGCGTCTGCGCGGAGACCTTGGAGCCACTCCCGATCGCCCACCGCACCACCTGGGCGAGCAACTCGCGGGCGTCGGGCTGCTGGTCACGGTCGGCGCAGCGGTCCAGGTCTGCGAGCACCATCGCCGTCCGTGCGTCGCCCCGGTCGCTGACCACCAGAGCCGGGATGTCTGTTTCCGGCGTGTGCATCCATGAAGTCTCCGGCGGATAGATCGGGAATCGCGGGATGAACGTGCCCACCGTCTCGAAACCCTCGTGCACCCGCGCCTCGCGCAGGAATCCCCCGAACGGCACGATGTCGGTCTCCTCGAAGCCCGCCAGGGCCTGGTGCCGGGCCGGCCGAGACCCGCTCACGTCCATGCCGCCGCCGCCGGTGTTGCGGGCCGGTAACAACCGCAGGTAGGTGTGGTTGCCCGCCGTCTCGATGTTCGGGTCGGTGGCCTCCCAGCGACCGTGCACCTCCTCACCTGCGGAGACGCCTAGGAGGTCGGCCAGCCCGTAGTCGCTGCGCCGCTCACCGTCCTCGTCGTACAGCGAGGTATCCCCGGTCGCCACCACGGACCCGCCGGCGGCGTGGAACTCGCGCACTGCCGCCACCTGGTCGGCGCTCAGGGCACCCACGTTCGGCAGGAGCAGCAGGCTGAACCGGCCGATGGCCCCGCGGACGTCGTCGGCGTGCACCGGCACGTAGGTAAGCCCTGCCTGCACCAGCGAGGTGATCGCCCCCCGGTACGGGCTCGCCGTGCGCTCCTCGGCCTGGTCACGGCCGAAGAAGTCGGTGTTCTCGGTGGACCAGACCACCGCGACGTCGGCTACCGGCGTGCGGTCGAAGAGGACGTCCTCGTTCTTTTCGTGCCACTGGAAGATCGCCGGCGCGGTCTCATACTGGCGGCGGTCCTCATGGTGGGAACCGATGTGGTGCCACCACGGCTGGATCCCACCGGCGAAGCCGTTCGCCGACCACAGCTGCGCTTCTGCCTTCGGCATCGCTGCGATCCGGAACGCTGGCCGGCCGAGGCTGTACATCGGGGTGCTCTCCGGCATCACGGCGTTCCAGCCGACCAGCTCGTGGATGCGCTTGCCCGCCTCCGCGTTCTGGTGGAAGCTCTCCCCCAGCCAGCGGAACTGGTGGTCGAGCATGGCGAAGGGTGCCCCGCGCAGGATCCGCCGCTGGTCGTTGAACCGTTCTGCGGCGTTCTTCAGATCGCCACTGAGCATCCCCATCCAGATGCAGTGCTCACCGCCTGCCGCCTGGGTCGCCTCGTTGTTCAGCCGCCAGATCTCCACCCGGCGGTCGTAGTTCCACCGCACCCAGTCGCGATAGACCGGGTCGTCCCAGTCGGTGTGCGCCGGCAGCGCGCTCCCCTTGGTGTCCCGGAAGATCCGGGCGCAGTTCTCGCAGTAGCAGATGTTGCGCCGCGGCAGCCCGGCCCAGCTGTTGTCGGCGAAGCCGTCCGGGGCAGAGCGGCGGGTGATCTCGGCGAGTACCTCGAGCAGGTAGTCGTTGTAGTAGTCGCTGTTCACACAGGTGATCCACTTGTCCGCAGCGCGGTACGGCTCGCCACTGGCGTCCCGAGCCATCCACTCCGGGTGGGCGAGGAAGAAGTCCTCGGCCACCCGGTTGGAGTCCATCCTGGCGATCACTGCCAGTCCCTCGTCCCGCGCTGAGGCGACGATGCGCCCGTAGAGGTCGTTCTCCTCGGAGATGTTCACCGCGCGGTGGTGCAGATCGAACTTCGAAGGGTAGTAGGCAACGATCCCGCCAGCGTTGACGATGACGCCGTCGATCCTCGTCTGCCGCCAGTACGTGCGCCACCACGCATCGTCGTAACGGTCCGGGTCGATCTCCACGAGGTTGGTCTGTCCCCATCGTCGGCTCGTGCGATACCACGGTTGGTCGGCGGTCATGAGTGTCCTTACTTAGTTGGGCATGCGGGCAGCACGTGCTGGCCCACACGGGGTCGGAACGGAACGTGGTCGGGCTTACTTGAGGCCGCTGCTGGCGATGCCTTGAACGAAGTACTTCTGTGCGATCAGGTAGATCACGATCACCGGCACCACGGTGATCGTGGAGGCCGCCATCAGCAGGTTGGTGGTGGAGAAGAACTCTCCCTGGAACTGAGCCAGTGCGATCGGCAGGGTCTGCCGCTCGGTGGAGTTGATGAAGATAAGCGGACCGAACAGGTCGTTCCAGGACTCCACGAACGTGAACACTCCGACGGCCGCGAGGGCGGGCTTCACCTGCGGCAGCATGATCCGTGCGTAGATGCTGAACGTGTTCAGGCCGTCGAGCTTGGCCGCCTCCTCGAGCTCCTTGGGCAGCGTCATGAACGCCTGGCGGAGCAAGAAGGTGCCGAACACCGGGGTGAGGACCCGTGGCACCCAGAGCGGGAAGAACGTATCCACCCAGCCGATCTGTTGGAAGATGATGTACTGCGGGATGATCAGCACGATCCCGGGGATGATCGCCGTCGCCAGAACGAGCGAGAACGCCAGGTCGCGGCCTCGGAAGGTGAGCCGTCCGAAGGCGTAGCCGGCGATCGAGGCGATCGCCAGCACGCCCACCACGTTGATCGCGGCCAGCATGGCGCTGTTGATGAAGAACGGGCGGATCGATTCGAACGCTGCGGCATAGTTCTGCCACTCCCACGTCTGCGGGATGAACCCCATCGGGTTCTCGGCGATGTCCTGCTCGGTCTTCAGCGAGGCGGAGAGCATCCAGGTCAGCGGCGTGAGGAAGCTGATTGCCAGCATCGTCATCAGGATGAGCTTGCCGCCACGGCCCGCCAGGGCCAGCGGCCGTCCGCTGCGGGCACCTTGCGGGTGCGCCCCCGCGGACCGGGCAGAGCGCTCCTGTGCTGCGGCCGCCTCGGGTGTCATGGTGTGCGTCACGATTTACCTCCGATCAGTTGTAGAAGACCCAACGCTTCTGCAGCCGAAGCTGAAGGAACGTGACGGCACCGATGATGATGAACAGGATCCAGGCCATCGCCGAGGCGTAGCCGAGCCTGCCGAACGTGAAGGCGTTCTGATACAGGTAGTAGATGTAGACATTCGTCGCGTTCCCGGGCCCACCGCTGGTGAGCACAAAGATCAGTGCGAACACCTGGAACGAGGTGATGAACTGCGTCACCAGCACGAAGAAGAGCTGCGGGGTGAGCAGCGGCAGCGTGATGCTGAAGAAGCGCCGGCCCGATCCCGCTCCGTCGATCCGAGCGGCTTCCTCGATCGAGCCGTCGATACCCTGCAAGCCACCGAGCAGAATGATCATCGGGTAGCCGATGCCCTGCCAGGCGGAGATCACGATGACGGCGGGCAGGGCCCAGTTGGCATCGGTGAGCCAGTTGGGTCCCTCGATACCCACCACGCCGAGCACGCTGTTGAAGAAGCCACTGGGGGCCAGCAGCTTGCCCCAGACCAGGCCGATCGCCACGATGCTGGTCACGTACGGGGTGAAGTAGGCCGTACGGAACACCACGTTGGCCACCCGGGACTTGCCTTGGCAGAGCACGGCGAGCAGCAGTGCCCCCGCCGTGGTCAGCGGGATCACCCCGAGCGTGAACAGCACGGTGTTCCGCAGGGTGGTCCAGAACAGGTCGTCCTGGGCGAGGCCGGTGTAGTTGTCCGCACCGATGAACGCCGGCGGGGTGATGCCGTCCCAGTCCGTGAAGGACGCCACGATCGAGACGACGATCGGCACCAGCTGGAACGCCAGGATGCCGAAGATCAGCGGGGCGATGAACGCCCAGCCGGCGAGGTCGGCACGGCGCAGGCGCCGCCGGCGTGCGCGTCCGGCCGGCGGCGCCGGTGCCAGGTCGGGTTCGATGACGCTCACGCCAGCGTCGCTTCGACCTGGTCGCGAGCGCCGGTCAGTGCCTCCTCCACGGTGATCTCACCGATCAAGGCGCGTTCCAATTCCGGCCGGTAGATCGCCACCGCCGCTGCCGTGGCCGTGGTGGAGTGCACACTGCGGTTGTTGTTGGCCGCTTCGATGAACAGATGGATGTTCGCCGGTCCGGTGTCGCCGGCCTCCAGCGCCTCGGCGGCTGTTCGACTCAGCGGGACACCCACACGGTGCTCTGCGATCGCCTGACCGCCGTCGGGGCCGGTGATGTACTTGAGGAACTCCCAGGCGCCATCGGGGTTGGCCGCCGCCGTCGGGATCACCATCAGCGCCATCGAAGACTCGCTGTACTGGTTCACGTTCCCTGGGACGGGAGCGATGTCCCACTCGAACTCGGTGACGTTCTCGCTCAGGTACCCGGAGATCGACATCGAGGAGAACAGCATCGCGAGGCGACCACCGACGAAGAGTTGCTGCTCGGCGTCATCCCCGGATACCTCGGCCCACGTGGGAGCAACCTCATGAACGAGGGCAAGGTCCGCCACCCACTGCAGCGCTTCCAGGCCCTCCGGTCCGGCGAGGGCGAAGGAGCGTCCGTCCTCCGAGAAGATCCCCTCACCGCCGTTGTTCACGGCAAAGGTGTTCTCGTAGGCGGTATCGGTCACCACACACGCGCCCCATGTCTCGTCGTCGGTCAGGGCGCGGGCGGTCTCCAGGAAGTCCTCCCACGTCCAGCCCTCCGAGGTCCAGGTGGTTGGTGGCAGCGGCACCCCCTTCTCCTCGAACAGGGTCTTGTTGAAGTAGATGACCCGGGGCAGAGCGCCGATGGCCAAGCCCGCGCGACCGTTCGGGAGGTCGGTGAAGTCAAGTACGCCTTCGAAGTAGTCCGAGGTGTCCACGTCCGATTCGGACAGATAGGACCCGATGTCCATGATCGTCTCCTTGTCCGACATCTCCCGGAGGAAGTCGTCATTCAGACGCATCAGGTCCGGCGGCGATCCGCCGGCGATCAGGGTGCGGAACCTGGTCTGGTAGTCATCGAAGGGCACCGAAGCTTGTGGCGTGACGGTGAGTCCGGTGGCGGCTTCGAAATCGTCCTTGATCTGGCCGAAGACGAGGTCGTTGAGCCCGTCGGCCCAGCCTGCGCCGGTGATCTCGTCCGGGTTGCCTTCGGCGGTGCCTCCCGAGCAGCTCGCTAGGAGCACTGCGCCTGCGGCGCCTCCGCCTGCAATGAGAAAGTTCCGCCGACTGAGGATGTGGTGGGTGTTCATCGTTCGTCCTTACTGCCGTAGTAGGGGTCACGCCGCGGTGCGCGTCGGTTCGAACTGAAATCTGGATTCCGCTGGGGTGAATTGAACGTGACTCTACCCGCGTAGACAATGACGGTCAACCCGCGTAGATTGAATCGAGCCGTCACCGCACGGCGAGTGAGGGCATGCGCACTACGAAAGGATGCCGATGTCTCCACCGGGCACGTCGGACCCACCGGTCCGCTCTGTGCAGCGCGCTTTCGCCGTCCTCGAGGCGTTGGCCAACCGGGACGAGGCAGCCACTCTTACCTCGATCGCGGACGAGCTGGGTTTGGCGGTGCCGACGACGTTTCGCATCATGCGCACCCTCGTCGCCGAGGGATATGCCCAGCAGGTGGCCTCGCGCCGATACGGACTGGGTCCGGGTCTCGTCCGTCTCGGCGATCGCCGCGAGCATTGGCTGGGGATCTGGGCACGGCCAGTCTTGGCAGAGGTGGTGGACGAGCTCCACGAGACAGCCAACGTGGCAGTTCTCGATGGCGACATGGTGGTGTACGTGGCCCAGGTCCCCAGCGCCTACGGGATGCGCATGTTCACCGAGGTGGGCCACCGGGTGCACGCGCACTGCAGCGGAGTGGGCAAGGCGATCCTCGCGACGATGCCCGATGAGCAGGTCCGTGCTCTGCTGCGGCGCAGTGGGATGCCGCGCTTGACGCCGGCCACGCTCGTGACCGAGCACGACTTCCTCGACGAGCTCAGCCGGATCCGTCCGCGCGGGTACGCCATCGATGACGGCGAGCAGGAGGTGGGCGTGCGTTGCCTCGCCGCCGTAGTACCTGGGTGGCCGGCCCCGATGGCGGTCTCGATCTCCGGACCGTCCACGCGCGTCCCGATCGCCGCAACCACGGGATACGCCGAAGTGCTCGAGCGGGCAGCCACGCGCCTGGCCGAGATGCTCGCCACGGGAGCCGAACCGGGCACCCGAACGACCGCCGTCGGAAAGGGACAGCACGGGTGAGGGCCGCAACGCACTCGCCCGCGCGAACCGACTCCCTCAATCGTGCCGATGGATACGATCAACTGTGGCCGTGACAAGAAAGGACGTAGCGCTTCGCGCAGGGGTCTCGACGGCCGTGGTGTCCTACGTACTCAACGATGGCCCCCGGCCGGTCTCGCAGGCCGCCCGCGCCCGGGTGCTCGCGGCGATCGAGGAACTCGGTTATCAGCGCGACGGCGTCGCCCGAATGCTGGCCTTGGGGCGCTCCTCCACCCTCGGACTCGTTGTCCCCGACATTGTGATGCCCTACTTCGGACGGCTGAGCCAGGCGATCTCGTCTCTGGCCTTCGAGCAAGGGCTGGAGCTCCTGGTGGCCACCACCGACTGGGATCTGGCGAAGGAGCGGGCCAACCTCCGGGCGCTGGTGGAGCGCCGGGTGGACGGAATCATCGTGGTCAGCGTGGACCGGCACCAAGACTTCGGGCCGTACACCACCCTGGGCACTCCGATCGTGGTGGTGGACCGTCCGGAGTTCGCCGTACGCGGGACCGCCCTGGTCACCGAACATCTGCTCAGCCACGGGCACGAACGGATCGCGATGCTGGGCGGTCCAGAGGGGATCTCCTCCACCAGGCGCCGCCACCAGGGCTGGCGACAGGTGCTGGCCGGGGCCGGGCTTCATGCCGGCGACGACTACGTCTGTGCGGCACCGCTGACCGAGTCCGGTGGCTACCACGCAGTCGATCAGGTGCTGGCGATGAACCCGCGGCCTACTGCAGCTCTGGTGTCGCACGACGTGCAAGCGTTCGGTGTGGTGCGCCGCCTGTACGAGCGGGGCGTCACGGTGCCCGACGATTTCGCCTTCGCCGTGGCGAACGCCACCGACCTGGCCCAGTTCACCGTGCCCTCGCTGACCTCCTTGGTCGCGCCAACCCTGGACATCGCCGGGGCGGCCATCAAGGCAGTGGGCCAGGCCGGCGACGAACTGGTGCAGACGATCAACCTGGCCAACTATGCGCTGGCGAAGCGGGAGTCCTGCGGGTGTGCGGGGTCGCGCACGGCAGTTCTGGACTCAGACGAGCCGTAGTCCCCCGCCCGTGATCGTCGGCCGGGATACCCGGTCACCGCTCGCGGTCGCAGTCCAGCGTGGTCAGGTCGACGGCTTCGGCCATCTGCGTGTAGCCCTCGTCGCTCGGGTGGAGGTGGTCGTCGTCGCCGTAGCGCGGGTCCATCTCCACCGGGTTGTCCGGGTCGCGCACGACCGCGTCGAAGTCCACGACGCTGTCGAAGGCCCCGCTGGTGCGGATCCAGTCGTTCACCTCGAGGCGGATCTCTTCCCGCTCGGCGTTCCACCGGCTACTGCCACCGAACGGGAGGATCGTGGCACCCACCACGCAGACCCCCTCGGCGTGCGCCTCGCTGATCAGCTGCTGATAGGCATCGGTGAGGTCTTCCGGTGTGGTGGCCACGTCCCAGCGCAGGTCGTTGACGCCCTCGAGCACGAACACCGTGGACACCGACGGCTCGTCGAGCACGTCCCCGGCGAATCGATCGATGCCGGCGTCTCCGATGCCGTCCTCCAGGAGCCGGTTGGCAGAGATTCCTTGGTTCATCACGCCAAAGCGGTGCACATAGCGACTGTTGCTGATGCGATCGGCCAGTTGGTCGGGCCAGCGCAGGTTGGCGCCGGTTGTCGCGCCGACTCCGTCGGTGATGGAGTCGCCGAAGAACGCCAGGGTGGACGCCTGCCGGGGCGGCTGGACCGTCAACGCCTCCACCCAGTACCAGCTGTTGATCGTGCCGTCGAAGGCATCGCCGGACACGTCGTCGGTCGCATCGCCCGGCGCGGTGTAGGAGACCTGGTTGGCGAAGGCGTGCCCGGTCACCGGACCGGTGTCACCCATGGTGTGCACACTCACCGCCAGGGTCGTATCCGCCGGCACGTTCCAGTTCAGCGGGTCACTCTGCGCCGTCTCGCCGGACGCGATGGTGACCGAGGCCTCCCCGTCGAAGGTGAGCTGGTGCTGTCTGCCCGGGACGACCGCCGCGCCCTCGGCCTGGACACCCACCGTCACCGGGGAGAAGGTGATCGGCCGTTCGCCTTCGGCGTTCGAGAGGGTCACCTGCAGCCCGCGTCCGCCGACGCTCGTGTGTACGAGGTTGCGCACCGTCATATCGCCGAAGTTCTCCGGTTCGTCCAGCTGGACCTGGCTCGCGCCCCAGGTCACCACCTCGTTGGCGGCGGCTTCGGCGGCAGAACCGCCGGGCGCCGCCTCTGCCCCAGAAGACGGCGCTCCACCCAGCAGCAGGCCGGCTGCAGCCAGCGCAGCGACTAGGACTCGTGACCGGCCGGTCCGTGCCCTGGCCGGCGGTCGCGACTGTTCGTTCCCCATTGAGCTCCTACCTCCATTGGCTCCGTGCCGGTGTCCCCTTGAGCACCAGCGCAGCCACGATAGCAACACCACCTCCAGCGGCCCCTGCCGTGCCCTCCCGCTCCCCCGACGGCGGAACTGGAGGGGCGTAGCGCATGTCGCCGTACGCTTGCCCTCGCTGGGATTGTGAGATCCGAAGGCAGCGCCGGCCATCCACATGCCGCGGCAGGACGGCCCGCGGACCTAACTTCTGCGGCAGGATTGCAGTCAGGACCAGATCGGAAGAGGAGGCAGGTGATGTCCGTTCGCGTCAACGTCGTACCAGCGGTCGTGTCCTGGGCGCTCGATGCGGCAGCCGACCCCTCCTCCCTCCGGCAGCGATTCGCTATCGATCAATGGTTGTCCCGCCAGAAGGAACCCACGCTCAAACAACTCCAGGGCTTCGCTCGAGCGGCCGGGATCCCGTTCGGCTACCTCCTGCTACCGGAGCCGCCACAATGGACGCTCCCGATTCCGGATTTCCGCGAGGGCTTCACCGGACGGGACACGCCGAGCGCCGACCTGATCGCGGTGATCAACCAGTCTCAGCGTCGGCAGGCCTGGTACCGCGAGTACGCACTCGGCATGGGCGCTGTGCCCTTGCCGTTCGTCGGGTCTGCACGCGGCCGTGATCCGCTCGAGACCGCTGCCACTATCCGCGCCGCGCTGCGCTTCGAAGTGCAGCACCGGCGCGGAACGTGGGCTGACACCCGCAAGGCACTGCTGCAGGGTTTCGAGTCTCTCGGGGGCCTCACGGTCGCAACTTCCATGGTCGAGAACAACACGCATCGGCTCCTGAATGCCGACGAGTTCCGTGGCTTCACCTTGATCGATGACATCGCTCCGCTGGTGTTCGTGAACACCGGGCAGACGTTGAACGGCCAGTTGTTCACCCTGATTCATGAGTGCGCCCACGTCTGGCACGGGTCCGCGGGCCTCGGCAACGAGGATGCCGGGTCCAGCCCTCGTTCCACGACCGAACGCTGGTGCAACGCTGTCGCGTCCGAGGTCCTGGTGCCGCGTGATGAACTCGAGGCACGCCACCGCCGCCTCGTCGATGTCGGACTCACTGACGCTCTGGACCAGCTTGCCGCCCAGTTCCGGTGCGGCACGCTGGTCGTGCTGCACGCACTGCACCGTACGGGGGTGCGCGCTATCGATGACTTCGCAGCCGCCTACGACGCGGAAGTCACGCGACTGCGCGAACTGAGAGACATCAGCCAGAAGCGGGACCGGCCAGGCGGAGATCATTACCACAACCAGCCCTATCGAGTGGGCGAGCGCCTCTCCCGTGCCCTGATCGCCGATGCCCTCGAAGGGCACACCACCATAGACGAGGCAATGGCGCTCATGTCCATGCGGTCCTTGAGCAGCTTCGACGAGTACAGCCGCCGCCTCGGAGCGGCGTGATGTATCTCCTCGACGCCAATGCCTTCATGGAGGCCAGCAGGCTCTACTACGCCAATGAGGCCTTACAACCGCTGCTGGAGCAGGTGCGCGCGCAACTCTCTGCTTCTCTTCCGGATGCAGTGGAGATCATGAAGTTCAACATGCCCGGGTTTGCGGTGGGTGAGGCCACCATCGCCGGTTACGCCGCCTTCAGCCGACAGTGCGGCCTTTACCTCTCACCCGGTGCCATCACGGCACTCGCCGACGACCTCGCTGCCGCCGGTCTCAAGGTGAGCAAGACCGGCGTCACTTTCTCTCCCACCAAGCCCATCCCGGACGATTTCGTCCGACGTCTCGCCCTGGCGTCCCGGGAGGACCTGGGCGTTTAAGGCAAGCGCAGTCCGCCCAGGGGCCGCAGACCACTCCATGCTCCGCATTTGCGACGCCCGCGAGAGTCAGCCGGCGGCGAGCTTCTTGCTCACATACTGGTTGAGGCTCACCCGCTCCTCCGCGGCATGCATCGCCAGCGAGCGATGGAGGTGCTCCCCGAGGCGCACATTGAAGGTTCCGGAGTAACGCCGCTCCGACATGGGGACGGGCACTTCTTCTCCCTGGGCGCGCATGTCCTCCAGTACGTCGTTCAGAAGCGCTTCAAGGCCGTCAATCGCGGCGTTCCTCGTCCCTGCCACCCACGACAACGATGGGAACTCTAGGCACGTGGCGAAGTACTCCCCGTCCTCTGCCGACCACACCACGCGGTAGCCGTAGTGCGCGGCATTGACCTGCGGTTGTCCGAGCGTGCCTGTCACGATGCCTCCTTCTTCTCGATTGCAGCCAGTACTTGACCCACCTGGTAGGCCTTCGCCTTGCCATGCCTGTTCTGAATGTTCACTCTGGGATCGCCGGGCCAGGGGAGTGTTGCCGACTGCAGGATGAGATCCGAGGCTGCAGCGGCCGTGTCGGCGAACTCCTCGCCGAGAGCACCGATGCCCTCGTACTTGGCGAGGGCATCGAGATACTTCTGACGCGCCTCGGGGTGCTCGTTCCAGTCGAGAGTCACCTGCGCCGCTGTGCAAGCAGGCTGCGACCCATCTCACGAGTCTCGCGGCCGTTCACCGCCTCGACCTTCCCGCTCTTCAACTCCTCGAGCCTGCGGGTGACCACATCCTCCCAGGGGCTATCGACTTCGACCTGCTCCGACTCATCGATCTGCTGAAGCGCAAGAGCGGCGATCTCGAGTTCCTTGGAGTCGAGAGCCTTGCCCTCCGCGATGTAGTTCTCCGGCTTCGAGGCCATACACCGAGACTACTGCGGCACGCCGACGTCGGCCAGGATCGGTCACCGCAGTGGCGTAGCCGGGCGTCCGTTATCCACAGCGACAAGCTTCGTCGCCCACGCACACGTCCGATCGGGCAGGATCGATGGAACCCCGCCCACGATTCGAATGTTACGAAAGGGAGTACGCTATGTTCGTAATACACGAGCCTGGTGGTGATGCAACCATGAGACCTGAACCGAAGCCGATGGCCGAACGCACCTACCTGCCGACAGAAGAGCCCGGCCTCGCGGAGGTGTACAGCTTTCTCGATGCGCATGAAGGCATCCACGGCACACGCGTGCGGCCCAGATGCCTCCTCGTCGGTGAGAACGACCAGGTCGAACTGCCTGCTCCGATGTACCAACTCCTCCTCCAGGTGGTCGAATCCCTGCGAGCAGGACGCGCCGTCACGGTCGCACCCCACGCCACCACCCTGACGACGCAGCAAGCAGCCGACCTCCTTGGCGTCTCACGACCGACGGTGGTGCGTCTGATCGATGCCGGAGAATTGCCTGCAGAGCGGCCGGGAAATCGCCGGAAGGTGTTGCTCCGTGACGTGCTGGACTACCGCGAACGGCGTCGTGCACAGCAGTACGAGATGCTTGCCGCCACCGCGATCGACATCGACGACGAGGACGATCCCGTCGCTGTTGCGGCCCAGTTGCGAGAGGTTCGCAATGTCGTAGCCGACCGCCGCCGAGCCTGAGACGGCCCGCTCGGGGGCTCCCCATGATCGCTGCCGTTCTCGACACGTGCGTGCTGTGGCCAAGTCTGCAGCGCGACGTCCTTTTAAGCTTGGCAATCCAAGGGTTGTATCGACCGTTGTGGTCGTCTTCGATCCTTGCCGAGCTGGAGGAGCATGAAGCGCGGAAGCTCGTCCGCCGCGGTGCCAGTGGTGCCGACGCCGAGACCGCGGCGAAGCATCTCATCACCCAGATGGAGAGGGCGTTCGATGACTCGTGCGTCCAGGGGTGGGAGCCACTGGAGGGCAACTTCAGCCTGCCCGACCCTGACGACGAACACGTGGTCGCCGCGGCGGTGGTCGGCGGCGCGGAAGCGATCGTCACGGCGAACCTCCCGGACTTCCCCGCCGGTCGAGTGCCCGCCCGGATCCGCGTGCAACCACCGAACGAGTTCGTGCTCCAGACCGTCAAGATCGATTCATACCGTGGATTCTGCGCCGTGCAAGAACTCGCGCTCCGATACCAGCGGCCGCAGCGCAGCGTCCACGAACTGCTCCTCCTGATGGAAGCGCGGTACGACATGGGCGCCGCGACAGAGATCATCCGCCGCGAGGCAGATCAAGCCTAAGGAGCGGCGATTTCGACGGCGCAGCTCACCGGAGCCGGAGCGTAAACCGTTGATCTTCATCGGCCCATCGCAAACGTGCATGTCAGCCTGAACCGACCGATAGAGTCCGCTCATGGTCGACACCCAGGAGATCCAGCGCCGTGCAACCAGCTTCCCTCAGGTGCTGGATGCTGCTGCGAAACTACCTGGCGTCCGGATCGACCGCGCGACCTACCTCCGGGCAGCGCTCAGGCGTCACTGCGATGCGGAACAGATTGAGCGAGCCGTCGCGGACACCCCCGCGGCAGCTGGCGTCCCGCTCACGACCATCACGGCAGTAGCCAATGGCTCCATCACTACGAAACAAGCAAGGTAACCGCGATCTCAACGATCGCGGGAATCCCGGGCGGCTTCGCGATGCTCGGCACAGTTTCTGCTGATTTGGCGCAGTACATCGGCCACCTGCTCCGCATTGCCCAGAAGCTCGCCTACATCTACAGCTGGCCTGACCTCTTCGCTGATGCCGGTGAAGAACTCGATGAAGCCACTGAGGGGATCCTCACCCTCTTCGTCGGCGTCATGGTTGGTGTCCAGTTTGCTCAGGGCGGCGTGAGCAAGGTGTCCACCATGATTGCCTCACAGGTAGTGAAGAAGTTGCCCCAAAGGGCGCTCACCAAGGGTGCGCTCTATTCGATCGTCAAGAAGGTCGCGGGACTCCTCGGCGTGTCCATGACCAAGAAGCTCTTCGCGAGCGGAGTCGCGAAGGCAATCCCGGTTGTGGGCGTGTGCTCTCCGGCGGCCTGACCCTCGGCACGTTTCTCCCGATGTCCAAGAAGCTGCAGAATCACCTCGCCAGCCTGGAGCTCACGAAGCCTGGCCTTCGATTCGAAGACACCAGTGCCATGGGCTCTGACGCCGCCGAGCCGAAAGAGATGGCGGAATTCACGAGTGACGCCGAGGAAGGCCTAGTAGCAGAGGGCCCATCGCCCACTGTCTGAGCAACGCCTTCCCATCACCCAATCGCGGCCCGCGGCCGCTCCGGCGGGATCGCCGCCATCAAGGTCCGTGTGTACTCCTCCGCGGGCGCGGCGAACAGCTCGGCTGCGGGCCGGTACTCCACGGCGACGCCCTGCTGCATCACCAGCACGTCGTGGCTCATCTGCTGCACGATCGCCAGGTCGTGGGCGATGAACAGGTAGGTCAGCTCCAGCTCCTGCTGCAGATCCCGGAGCAACTCCAGCACCTGCGCCTGGATCGAGGCATCCAAGGACGCGGTCGCCTCATCGAGGATCAGCAGGTCCGGTTCCAACGCCAGCGCCCGCGCGATCGAGACCCGTTGGCGTTGCCCGCCGGAGAGCTCGTGCGGGAACCGGGAGGCGAACGCCGCCGGCAGGTGCACCAGGTCCAACAGCTCCCCCACCCGCTGCCTGCCGCGGCCCGGATGCAGCCGATGCACCTTCAACGGCTCCGCAATCGCATCCCCGGCCCGGATCCGCGGATCCAGCGACGAGAACGGGTCCTGGAACACCATCGCCAGCCGGCGCCGCAGCGCCCGCGGCACCCGCCCGAGCAGCGGCACGCCGTCGAGCGTCGCCGCGCCCCCGGCCGACACCAGCCCGGTCAGCGCATTGGCAATCGTCGACTTCCCCGACCCGGACTCCCCCACCACGCCCAGCGTCCGCCCGCGCCGCACCTGGAAGGACACCTCCTGCACCGCGTGCACCACCGAACGCCCGGTCGGCGTGGACACCCCGAACTGCACATCCAGATCCTGCACGTCCAGCAGCACCGCACCGTCAGCGTCCACCGGTGGTGGCGGCGACCCGCCCAGCCGCGGCCGGGCCGCCAGTAGTTCGCGGGTGTAGGGGTGCTGCGGATCGTCCACCAGGTCCACGATCGGCCGCTGCTCCACCGTCACCCCCTCGCGCAGCACCACCACCTCGTCTGCCACCTGCCCGATCACGCCGAGATCGTGGCTGATCCAGACCACCGCCGTGCCGCGCTGCTCCTGCAAGTCGCGCACCAGGGAAATGATCTGCGCCTGCGTGGTCACATCCAGTGCGGTGGTCGGCTCGTCGGCGATCAGCAGTGCCGGGTCGCAGGCCAGCGCGATCGCGATCATCACCCGCTGGCGTTGCCCGCCGGAGAGCTGGTGCGGGTAGGCGTCCAACCGCAGCTCCGGGTCGGGAAGGCCGACGGCGGTGAGCAGTTCCAGCGCACGTGTACGTGCACTGCGCCTCGTCATTCCCCGGTGCGCTTCCAGGGACTCGGTGATCTGCCGCTCCAACGTCAGCAGCGGGTTCAGCGAGGTGGACGGGTCCTGGAACACGAACCCGATGGCGTCCCCGTGCACCTTGCGCAGCGCCTTCGCACTGGCACCCACCAGCTGCTGCTCGCCGAGCCGGTCATCGCGCACCAGCGCCGAGCCGCTCACACGCGCCCCGGGCGCATCGAGCAACCCGGTCGCGGCGAGCACGGTCATCGACTTGCCCGACCCGGACTCACCCACGATGCCTAGGGTTCCGCCGCGCTGCAGGGAGAGGTCCACCCCGCGCACGATCTCGTTCTTCCCGATCGCCACGTGCAGGTCGCGGACCTCGAACACCGCTTCCGCGGAAGCGCTGTGCCCGCCCAGAGAGCTGCTCATCGTTGCCTCGCCTCCATCCGGGTCCGGTGCTTGGGGTCGAGCACGTCCCGCAGCCCGTCCCCGAGCAGGTTGCAGGCGAGCACGGTCACGAAGATCGCCAGCCCGGGGAACACGCTCATCCACCACGCCTGGGAGACGAATCCCTGCGCGGCGAACAGCATCCCGCCCCAACTCGGGTCCGGTGGCTGAATCCCCAACCCCAGGAACGAGAGTGCCGCTTCGGACAGGATCGCGAACGCCAGCGACAGCGAGGTCTGCACGATCAGCGGCCCAGTGATGTTCGGCAGCACGTGCCGGCCCAAGATCCGCATGCCAGGGGTGCCCATCGTCTGGGCGACCTGCACGTACGGCTCCACCCGGACCGAGAGGGTGGAGGCTCGCGCCACCCGCGCGAAGATCGGGGTGAACACGATCCCGATGGCGAGCATCGTCGTCGCCAGTCCCGGTTGCAGGATGGCCACGATCGCCAGCGCCAGCAGCAGCACCGGGAAGGCGAACATCACGTCCACGATCCGCATCAGCACGGTGTCCAGCCAGCCGCCCACGTACCCGGAGACGATCCCGATCGGCACCCCCACGCAGAATGCGAACACCACCGAGACCAGCGCCACCTGCAGCGAGGTGCCCGCAGCGATCATCACCCGAGAGAGGATGTCCCGGCCCAGATCGTCAGTGCCCAGTGGGTGCGCCCCGCTCGGGCCCTGCAGTGCCCGGGCCACGTCCACGTCATTGATGCCGTACGGGGCGATCCACTGCGCGGTCAGCGCCACGATCACCACCACCACGAGCACCACGGCGGCAGCCACGGTGACCGGGCTGGCGGCGAGTAGCCGCAGCGAACCCAGCCTGGCCTCGCCAACCCGGCCCTCCGCCGTCGGGCGATCCTCAGTAGTGCTCATGACAGCCGGATCCTCGGATCGACGAGTGCGTAACAGACGTCCACGATCAGGTTGATCAACAGGAACATCGCCGCGATCAGCAGCACCGCCCCCTGGATCATCGCGTAGTCGCGGGCGGCCACCGACTCATACACCAGCCGGCCCAGCCCGGGCCAGGCGAACACCACCTCCACCACGATCACCCCGGAGGCGATCGTGGCCAGCTGGATACCCACGATGGTCAGTACCGGCACCAGGGCGTTGCGCACCACGTGCCGCAGCGTCACCACCTTCGGGCTCAGCCCCTTCGACCGAGCGGTACGCACAAACCCGCTGTGCGCGACCTCCAGCACGGCGGCGCGCACGTACCGGGTGAGGATCGCGGCGGCCACCAGGCCCACGGTCAGCGCCGGCAGCACCACCTGCCGGGCCCACCCGCCGGGGTCCTCGGCGAGCGGCGTGTACCCGGAGGACGGCAACCAGCCGAGCATCCCGGAGAACAGGGTGATCAGCAGCAGCCCCATCCAGAAGTCCGGCACAGACACCCCGAACTGGCTGGTCACCCGCACGATCGCATCGGCCACGCGGCCCTCGCGCAGCCCGGCCCAGATCCCGGCGGGCAGGGCGATCAGCAGCGCGAGCCCGATGCCCACCACCGCCAGAGACACTGTGGCCGGCAGCCGCTCGAGCAGCAGCACGGTCACCGGCTGCCCGGAGCGGAAGCTCACCCCCAGGTCCCCGGTGAGCGCGCCGGCGATGTAGGAGAAGAACTGCTCGGGCAGCGGCCGGTCCAGCCCGCTGGCTTCCAGCAGCGCCTGGTAGGCCTCCGGGTTGTACCGGGTGCCCAGCGCCAGGCGGATCGGGTCCCCGGGCACCAGCTGCACGATGGCGAACGTCACCACCATCACCCCGAGCAGTACCACGGCGGAGTAGACCAGGCGCCGGCCGAGGAAGACCAGCAGCGCGCGTGGGGATCCCCGCACCTCAGCCCTCCGTGAGCTGCACGTCCCGGAACCGGATCGCCCGGTCCGGCAGCACCTCGTACCCGGTCAGCTCGGGGCTCCACGCCTGGATCACCGACGGGTTGTACAGGTAGATGTAGCTGGCTTCGTCGGCGATGATCGTGGCGGCCTCGGCGTAGAGGTCGTAGCGGGCGTCCTGGTCGGTCTCGGTGCGGGCGGCCTCCAGCAGCTGGTCCACCTCGGGGTTGGCGTAGCCCTGGGCGTTGGAGGTGCCCTCGCTGTGGTGCTGGTTGTAGTAGAAGTCGTCCGGGTCGATGTTGCCCAGCCAGCCCATCATCAGCAGGTCGAAGTTGCCGGAGTTCTGCTCGTCGAGCCAGGTGGAGAAGTCCGGTTGCCGGATCTCCACGGTGATGCCGAGCGGTTCGAGGTTGGCGGCGATGATCTGCGCGGCGGTGACCGTCTCCGGGTACTCGGTGGTGGCCATGAAGTCGATGGTGCCGCCGGTGACCCCGGCCTGGTCGAGGAGCTCCTGGGCCTTGTCCATGTCCCGGCTGTAGGTGCTGTACTCGGTGTACCAGATGCTCTGCTCTGGGATGGCGAGCTGGTTCGCGGCGGCGTTGCCGTAGGAGACGGCCTGGATGATTGCCTCCCGGTCGATCGCGTAGGCGATCGCCTGCCGGGCGCGCACGTCGTCCCAGGGTTCGTTGGCCTCGTTCAGCGCCAGGTACCAGTAGTCGCTCGACGGCGTGACGCCCAGTTCGATCTGGTCCTCACCTTGGAGCTGTTCTACTTGCTGCGGCGGGATCACGTCGGTCCACTGCACCTCCCCGGACTGCAGGGCGGCCAGGGCGGTGGAGGGTTCGGAGATGAACTGGAACTCCACCCCGGCGATCTCCGGGGCCCCGCCCCAGTAGTCCGGGTTCGCGGTCAGGGTGATGTGGTCCCCGGAGGTCCACTCCTCGAAGGAGAACGGGCCGGTGCCCACCGGGGCGGTGGTGATCTCGTCGGACTCCACGTTCGCCTGGTCCACGATCGCCATCCCCTTGAAGCCGCCGAGGTTGGAGAGCAGGTTCGGAGTGGGCTGGGACAGGGTGATCTCCACGGTGAGATCGTCCGGGGCTTCGATGTTCTCGATCGAGGTGAACTTCCAGGCGTTGGAGAGCTCCTCGTCGATGATCCGGTTGTAGGAGTAGACCACGTCCTCCGCCGTGAAGTCCGAGCCGTCGTGGAAGGTGACGCCCTCGCGCAGGTGGAAGGTCCAGGTGAGCTGGTCCTCGCTGATGTCCCAGGACTCGGCCAGCGCGGGTTGCATCTCCAGATTGGCGTCAGTCTCCACCAGAGTGTCGTACACGTTCTCCAGCACCTGGAAGGAGAAGTAGGAGGAGGTCTTGTTCGGGTCCAGCTGGTCCGGTTCACCGCCGATGGCCACGTTCAGGGTTTGGGCGGTTGTCTCGCCGCCGCCGGTGTCGGTACCGTCGCCGACGTCCACCGGCTCACCGGTCGAGCACGCCGCGAGCAGAGCGAGGCCGGCCACAGCGGCGGTCAGGGGTGCGGCGCGTCGCATGAGGATCTCCTGTGATCAGTTCAGTGATGATTCGATCAGTATGTGGCAGGATGCAAGTGGAAGCAACTCCCCCGGCCGACCGTCACCGAATCGAGACTCATGACCTACACCGTGCTGGCTCTGGACCGTGATCGCTCGGCGATCGGGGTGGCGACGGCGAGCTGTGCGCTGGCGGTGGGTGCGGTGGTGCCGGCGTTGGATCCGCGGGTGGGGGCTGTGGCCAGCCAGGCGTGGACGAACGAGCGCCTGCGGGGGCTGGTGCTGGGAGCGGTTCACGATGGCGACTCCCCCGCCGCGGCGTTGGATCGGCTCGGGTCCTGGGATAGCGAGGTGGAACTGCGACAAGTGGGTGTGCTCGGTGTGGATGGGCGCGGTTCGGCTTTCACGGGTAGGGCCACCACGGCGTGGCGGGGGCACGAGATCGACGACGGCGTAGTCGTGTTGGGAAATATCCTCACCGGGCCTGAGGTGCTCGGGGCGATGCGGGCGGGTCTGCGGCTCAACAATTCTGCTGCGCCCGTGGGGGTGGATGAGCTCGCGTCGGCATTGGTCGGCGCCTTGGCGGCCGGCGAGGCTGCCGGCGGGGACTCCCGTGGCCGGCAGAGCGTGGCTCTGCTGGTGGGGGCCGTGGGTGCGGAGGTGCTGGAGTATGACCTGCGGGTCGACGACGCCGTGGACCCGGTGGGTGAGCTGGCTCGGTTGGTGGACGTGCGGGCTGGGGTTATCGGTCAGCGGCAGTGACCGCGCCGAGGACGACGGTGGGCTCGTCGGCGAGGTTGGCCCACCAGTGCGGGGTCTCGCAGCCGTAGGTGGCGGTGTCCCCCGGGCCGAGCTCGTTGCGACTCTCACCGTGAACGATGAGCAGGCGGCCGGTGACGACGGTGACGGACTCGGTGGCCAGGTGCCGGAACGGGTGCGCCTCGTTGGTGAACCCGGCCGGCAGGGTGGAGCGGATCACTTGGAGGCGGGTGTCCCCGCGGGGGGTGAGCAGCTCGCGGATGACGCGCTGCTCGGCGGGACCGTCCGGGACCGGGAGCTGGTGGCGCTGGTCGTTGCGGATGACCGTGACGTCCTCGAGCGCCGGTTCGAGGAGCTCGCCGACCGGTAGGCCGAGAACGCCTGCGAGGCGCCTGAGCGTGTGCAGCGAGGGATTCCCTTGACCGCGCTCCAGCGTGGACACCAGCCCGAGACTGACCTCCGCCCGGTCCGCGAACTGCTGCACCGACAGCCCCAGGCGCTTGCGCCCGGCCCGCACGGCCCGCCCCACGGCCTGCACCGCGAGCTCGTCATCGCTGAGAGTCGTCATGGGGTCATTGTGCCGTGGGTTCTCCGGCACGAACGCTTCACGGCCAGAATACATGCTGTGAGGAGTCCTCCCCACGGTTGTTTGTGTTCATCGAGACGCCTCGCCTTCTCGGATGTATGTCACCCCGAAGGCCTTGACCTGCCGGTACTTCTGGAGCTTCACCGCAAGGTCGAATGCGTCGTTCGCGACGTACTGGAAGATGTCGAGACCGCGACCGAGATTGATCCGCCAACCTGTGTCGGCGACGATCCAGCGGTCGTGAATCGTGTCGTCGAACTTCACATCGAGCGTGATGCCAGCAACCTCCGCTGCCTGCTTCACACGGAAGAGGAACTCCATCTGCTTCTGGAGCTTTCCGGCGCCGTCGGTGTGCTCGCTTGTCCGGAGGAACACCTTCAACTCGTCCGCGGGGTCCCAGACCACAGCGAGGGCTTCGATCAGTTCCATCAGGTTTCGCGCCTGGTGGAACTGGCGGATGTACGGATCGACGATCGTGATCTCGGTGGCGCCACGCAGATACGGGAGCAGCAAGGTCTCGTAGGAGACGCCGCGTTGGTTCTCTTGGAATTCGCGGTACCCCTCAAACAGCGGTTCGATCTTCGGCGCGGTCTCCGCCGGAGCGGCGTCGCCAGCCTCGGCCTCGGAACCTCCACTGTCCGAGTCCGCGGCCTCGCCATCGTTGCTCCGGGGGTGGTAATACGCCGGGTACTCATCCTCCTCCAGTGTCGTTACTGCCCGCCACTCCCCTGCCCTGTCGAGGTAACCGAACTTCACCTCGGCCATCGTGGTGTCGATGCGGAGGATCTGGTCCTTGACGCGTTTGCGTCCCTCGATAGCGAACCGGAGGATCTCCTCGATCTCCTCCTTCGTCGCTTCTCCCTGGGGGTACAGGATCTTCATCAGCCCCGAGAAGGTCTTGTGGATGCCGTCCCGATCACGGGTGGAGATGTCGGATCCGAGCGTGAAGTGTTCTTGGTAGCGATCAGAGAAGTCCTGGTCCCGCATGGACTTGAGGATCTCGGCGATGTAATCGACGACGAACCCGTAGCCTTCGGAGAACATCTCACCGCGGATCGTGTCGACCTCCCACCCGGGGATGTAGAAGTGCAGGCGGTCGAGGTAGGCGGAGTCGTGATAGCTCTCGGGTAGTTCTGCGAACAGATCGGAGTGCTTGAGCATGTGGGGCACGTTGTGTGACGTGTTGCCGACAAAGACCATTGACGCATCAGCGCCCAACGTCTCAACACCGCGGGAGAACGACTTGTTCGCCATGTAGTTCTTCATGATGTCGACGAGCGCCTTGTCGGTACGCTTCTTCTTGCCGGCGAACTCATCGAATGCGACGACGTCCCAGTAGCCGACGAGCCCGAGGCGGCCGTTGGCGTTGTTGACGAAGAGCTTGGGGACAGTGACCTCGCCACCGGAGATGAGCATGCCGTGGGGCGAGAACTCCGAGAAGATGTGCGACTTGCCAGTCCCCTTCGGGCCGAGCTCGACGAGGTTGTAGTTGCGTTCGACGAACGGAATCAGCCGTACGAGCTGGATCAGCTTGTCTCGCCGGCCGAACAGCTCCGGGTTGAATCCGATGGACTGGATCAGCAGGTCGATCCAGTCGTCCGTGGTGAACTCGCGCCGGGCTGTGATGTAGGCGTCGAAGTCGAAGTTGGAGAGTTGGATCGGCTTCAGCGAGCCGAGCTGCCAAGGGACGACTCGACTGTCGTCGAAGTGGAAGTAGTCAATGTCGCAGATGCACCACACGCCGCCGACCAGCAGCTTGGGATGGGCGTTGACCGTGGCGGCCTCAACGATCACACCCTTGATGCCGAGGTTGGAGAACTCTGCCTCGTAGCGGTCTTCCTTGTCGTTCAACGCGACGGTGACTCGGTCGATGATCTTGTAGCGCCCACGCTCGCGGATGGTCGACTTCACCAGCTCGGACTGGTTCCGGTGCACGTAGTGGTCGGCGAGGATCTTCCGGACCGAGGCGATGCCAGCCTGGATCGTTGCCTCGTCGTCGGAAGCCGCGTACTGGCCGAGGAGGTACTCCAGCACGTACGACGGCACGATCGCGTTGCCCTTGACGGCCTTGACCAGATCCTTGCGGACGACCACGCCGGCGAAGTGCTGGTTGATCTTCTTGTCCAGCAGGGTCTGCTCTGGGGTCTGGTCGATCTCGTCCGGGCCTCCCGGCTCGGGGAGTACGTCACTGCCGATCTCGTGAAGTTCAGTGTCGTCAGTCATCTCACCGCCTTAGAAGTCGAAGTCCGATGTGAAGGATCGCTTGAGGGTGTACGTCGCCTTCTCGTAGACCCGCCACTGGTTCGTGTGAGAGATGCGTTCTTCGAGGCGGAACTCCACGGAACGGTTGTTGTAGTCGTCGGAGTCCTTGCTGAGCAGCAACTGAAGGCGCTGGTATCGGTCTCGCTGGTCCTCTGAGGTGGAGTCGAATGTCAGTTCAGGCGGCGGGTCGTTGGAGATCAGCGTGTCCCCCACGTAGAGGCCGGCACGGAGTACACGCGGCCGCACCTTGTCGCTCACTGGCTCAGCTTGGGCGAGATTCACGACAAATTGCCCGGTGGTGATCTTGTCCTTGTCCGGCATCATCTTGACGTTGACCTGGCGGGTGTCGCTCTTGCGCTTCTTATTGATGACGAGGACAGGTACGACGACCTCCTGCAGCGTCGCGCCGCCGTGGACGAACCGCGAGCCGCCGCCCGCGACCTTGAGCCGGTGGATCGACTTGGGGATCTGAACCTCGATGTCGCTGTCGAGTCCCAGTTGTTCGGCACTGAAGGTGGTGAAGGCGTCGTCGGCCTTCAGCCCGTGCCCGAGGACGTAGCGCCGGTTGGGCACGAGAATCTTGTCGCCCTGAGGCTTCTCGGAGAGGAAGAACTGGTCGGGTAGGGCCTCGTCCTGGAACAAGAAGCCGTGGTCGGCGGTGACGAAGATGTTGGTGTAGTTGGCGTTGGCGGCCTTCTTCGCCAGGTCGACGATCTCCCGCAGAGCAGTTTCGGTGGCCTCGAAGACGCTCTGCTCCGAAAGGTGGTCGTCGCCGGTCTTGTCGATGGTGTCGTGGTAGACGTACAGAACTCGGTTGGCTTTGAACAGCCCGCGACGAGCGTCGGCGGACATGCCGCGGAACTGCTCAGCGCGCACTGCTGTGCCGCCAACCGACTCAAGAATCTTCGCGCGTGGGCCCGTGCCGTTCGTAGGCGCCCCGTCGGCGAGCACGGTCTTGCCGTCCTCGGAGTGCTTCAGCGTGCGGTGGGGCAGCAGCGCTGCCATGCCGAGTTGGGTGTAACTCGGCAGCACGCCGAGTACGGCGTCAAGGTCGGCGTCGAAGCGGTCCTCCTGCCTGATTCGGCCTCGAAGTTCGTCAGCCACCTCGTAGCGGAGGGCGTCAGAGATGATCACGACAGACTTCTTGTCCTCGCGGACCAACTTCTCGATGTAGTCGCCGTAGAACTTCCGCTGCGATCGAAGCGTCGCCGAGGTCCACTTGTCGGCCGCGTCGACCTGCTGCTGCCAGGCGTTCCCGAGCTCGTAGACGAACGTGTTGATGTATCGCTTCTCGACCTGCTCGCGCAGCGAGTCAAGCGGGTGGGGTCCTTCGTAAGTCCGATGGGCGTGGGTGAACTGGCGGTAGAGCTGGTCGATGCGGAACCACTCGCCGCGGTAGCGCTCCAGCGCCTCATCGAACGACGACAGTGAGACGTCAAGGGACGCAACCTTGGCGAGAAGATCTGCCGCCGCACCGATCGCTGCGTAGAGCTGGCCGTACTGATCGATCCACAGGCTTCGCTGGCGAACGCTGATCACCTCGCTCACCTCACGTGCTGTCACGGTTTGGTCCGTCACAGCCTTGACGAGATCGCGGATGATCTGTTTGTCGGTTTCCTCGAAGATGTCATCGCCCACCAGGTCACGGAACGACTTACCCTGCACCCGACCCGCGTAATCGAGGTCAGACTCAGCACGCTTTGCCAGCTGGAGCAGGGCCTTGGAGCTGTCTGGGTGGAAGCGCCAACTGCCGAAGTCTCTGCGCAGGTTGTGCAGCGGGCCGGACGCGTCGCCGGCGAAGTCCCGTTCCGCGGCACGGAAGACCCACAGCACGAAATCGTCGACGCTCGGCGACGGCTCCTTGTAGCCGTAGATGGACCCCACTCCCTGCCAGAAGAAGTCGGCGAGGCCCAAGTCGACGAGGCCGTCGTACCTCCCACTCTGTCCCTTGGCGTTGGCGATCAGCAGCGTGCGGGTGATCTCCTCCAGGCTGTGTTGCTTTTGGCCGAGCATCACCGCCGACATCTTGGCTCGCAGCCGGTCGGCGTCGTCCTCCGGGCTGAGCAGCACCTTGAGGCTGTCGACTCGCTTGCTCGCGTTGAAGAACTTGTCGTGGTCCCGGATGACCTCGTCGATGCCGTCGGCGGTCAGGCCAAGGTCTTGGGTGACGAGCGAGCCGCGGTCCGCTGTGAAGACGCCGTAGGCGAGCTCCAGGTCGAGGAGCCAGTTGCCGACACCGGCGGGGACCTGGCCTTGACGGTAGACGAGGAACTTGTCCTTCGGGTGGTCGTGCAGCAGTCGGTTCTTCACCGCGCACTCATCGTTAGAAACACGGACCACTGTGACGTCCGGAAGACCAAGGCTGTCGAGATCGGATGCGTACTGACCGTCCGTGTCGTGCCAGAACACGACTCGGTGCTCAGCGAAGCGGCGCTCCAGATGTGGGCGCAGTGCTGCGACCTGACCCATCAACGCCCCCCCAGCTTCGGAGCGTCGTTCAAAGCTGCGCCGAACTTCGGGTAGTTGGCCTTCACCCCGTCGTCGAGGTCGATCTCGATATTCTGCGACGCCAGGGGGTAAAGGACGTCGTGTTCGTACTCCTCCAACTCCAGCAGCACCTTGCGGAGTCGCTCGGCTTCCTTGGCGTTGTTGGCGCGCTCGGCGTGCTCCATGCTCGCCCTGAGCTTGGCCTGGAACTCCCGCAGATACTCATTGAGCACGGTTGAGACGGTCGCCGGCGTGTAGCGGTGCATGTAGATGAGTGCGTTGAACGAGCCCTTGGGGCTGGAGAAGAGCCAGTAGATCGGGCGCTTCTTGTACCGCTGGACGTGGTCCTTGTAGAACGACTTCACGAAGTAGGCCCGCAAGCTCTTCACCCCGAGCGACTCAGTAACGAACCGCAGGTTCTCCTCGAAATGCTGCTCCCCGAACGCCGCACGCAGGAACTGGCGGAACCGTTCGGCGATGTCATCCTCGAACCAGTCACCATCCACGATCGGGATGACGTTGTCGGCATCAGGCATGAACGTCGGGGATGGCACCTTCGCGAGGTAGTCCTGCATCGTCGCACCCTGATCGGCAAGGATCAGCCCTGGCTCATCGAGGCTGTAACGGCCGAACATGCAACCCACGGCGTACGAGACAAGATCCCGCACGAGCTCACGCGCAAGCAGTCCTTCCGCCTCGCTCGCCGCGGTCTTAGGGAACCGGAAGGAGGGGTTAGCTGAGAGCGTGATGTGTACCGATGCGACATCAGGCTCGATTTCCCCGTCAAGCCCATACGCCGACGCCAAGAGCCGATTGTTCATCTCCTCAAGCTGTTTCGCCTGTGCGGTCGCCACTACGCCATCCGCGACAAGTGATGCAACCCTGGATGCAAGCGTGCCGTCGACACCCGCTAGCGGAGACCGCGCGAAGCCCACGGACCGCTCGCTGCTGTCCCAGTCCGATCTGTGGAGTTCCACGAGCTGAGCGACGTTGGCGATTACAGTCTTGCGATCGTCATGGTCGAGCTTTGGGAAGGGCAGACGTGCGACTTCACCCACATTGATGGCGATCGTCGGGTTGATTGCACTGATGGCCTCATTGGACACACGCGAGTTCAAGATGCCGAGGATCAGGTGGAGATCCTCTTCACTATCTGCAAACCCAGCCGACCCCCGGCCGTCGAAGAGCTGCCCCGCCGGCATGAACCTGAAGGCATTCACCGCGGACGTGAAGTCAGACCAAGTGATTCCTTGACGGAAGATGTGATCCAAGTTGTAGTTGTGGGATCGGATGCGTCCAGCCTTCTCATCCGCAAACCCGCGGATCTCCTTGCCATCCGAGGCCCAGTTTACTGCGAACTCAAGATTTCCGTACCACTTCCTGAAGTCACCCCCCTTCTGATACGGATACCACCGCCGTCCAGACTCAAGTGCATCCTGCCTCGACGCAGCATCAAGCTTGAGATCGCTCAAACTGACTTCCGGCCAAAGGCGCAAGAATCGATCGTTGTTCGCCGTAGACATCCCAAGCCGGGTAACGAAGTGCGCGGAAAGAGACTCGGCCGAAAATGCGCACCGGAACGTGTCGCTCACCCAATAGGCGATGGGCATGCCCGGAATCTCCAAGAACTTTCGAGGGTCAACCTCGGAGAGTCGCTCGTTCCGCACGGGGAAGGTCAGCGGAACGCCAAACGGGTCTGTCTCGTAGTACCGGACGCATTGGAACGACCCCGCAGACTCGCCTGCCTTGCGGTTGGCGATCACGGTCGCTGCCGTCCCGAAATTGATGCCCATCGGCGTTCCCCCCTTACCGAGGTAGGGCATGTGCACCATCGCGGCGATGGCCTTGCTCGTGACGATCAGTTCCCGCAAGTCTTTGTATGCGCGAAGGAACATCCAGGACTCCATCGTCACGAGCGCGGAGTAGCCCTTGGCCTCCAACATCTCAAACGATCGCTGAATGAACATGGCAAACAGGTCGGCCTTGGAGTCTGGGTAGCGCTCCTTGGCGAAGTCGCTGAGCCGGTCGTCCATGTTCCCGTTACCCATGTACGGAGGATTCGTGACCACGACGCAGTACGCGCGGCTGAGGTACTCGGCTTGCTCTACGACCCGTTGCGCCCACTCAAGTGCGTCAGCCAACAGGAGGTCGCCGCCGTCATCAAGGCGTCCGATGTGCGCCTTGAGGCGGAGCGTGAGTTCGTTTTCGGGCCGAATCAACGAGCCAAAGGTGTCAGCATGCTCGAACTGATTCCAGAACGCCTCCTCGGCGTGCTTGTCACCGTCCTCGGTGACGAGGAAGTTCAGCTCGTCCGGCGTGAACGCAATCGGGTCGAGAACACAGACGTTCGGCTCGACCGGATTCTTGAGGAAGAGCTTGCGCCTAGCGGTGGACTTCATCGTGAGCGCGAACGCAGCCAGTGCTCCCGCGCGGGGGTCGATCTCGGTGCCGTAGAGGTTGTGGGTGAGGATCAGGCCCGGGATCTCCGACGGCGCGTAGCCCTCCTCCTCGTAGATCGAGTAGAGGAGGTCGAAGGCGTAGGTCAGCATGTGGCCGGAACCGCAGGCAGGGTCGATGACCTTCAGCTCTTCAGGCTTGCTGATCCTGAGGAAGTCGGTCTCCTCGTCGACCGGGGCGATGTAATAGTCCATCTGGCTCTGCAGGTCCGAGCTCGGGCGGTTGAGCATCCAGAGACGGCCGAGGGAGTTCTCGACGAGGTATCGGACGATCCAGTGCGGGGTGAAGAGCTGGGTGGCGGCGGGAATCTCATTGGCGCCGGCCTTCTTGTTCTTCTTGAACCCGGCGAAGACTTCGTCCTTTCGCTCCGAGATGTAGAACTGGTAGAGCCATCCGATGACCTCGACGTCCTGGCATACGTCCGCCGTGAGCACCTTGACGGCGCGGTTTGGCACCGAGTCGTCGGCGAGGAGGTTGGCCGGGATGAGCAGTTCGGTGAAGTCGCCCTCGCGTTCGAACATGAACGGCATGGCCTTGTGCCAGTGGTTGCAGTACGCCTCCAGCAACAGTGCATACGCCTCACCCTGGGGATCGCCGCTCCCCCGGCTGCCGTCAAGCAGCGCAACCACGGTCTTGCGGGTCGCGTCGCTGACGATCTCGGGGTCGACAACCCCACGCTTGGCCTCGGCGAGGACCTCCGGCTGCCCGACCTCAATCCCCGCCTGCGGAGAGACGACACCGATGCCGGTGTATCCGTTGGCGTCCATGAACCGGAGCGCGATGATCCGGTTGAACCACGTGTAGGCAACCTTGTCTGCGACTGCGGCGCGCCCCTTCTCGCCACCCCCCGCGGCGGCCACAGCCTTCTCCAGAGCGGTGACTGCCTTCGCCTGCTCTATCCGCTCGGACGAGCCGGGCGCGAGCACCGCAGCGATGCGCGCGCTGACCTCACGGATGAGCGCCGTGCGAGCCCACGTGGCGAAGTTCTTCAGCGGTGCGGTTTCCATCAGAGAGAGATTCGCTTTCCGTCGTTCAGAGTCTGGACGAGCGCGGTGCGCAGAGCTTCGAGGTACTTGTCGACGTCCGCGTCCGATTCAAGGACGCCGGACACCCCGGACACGTGAATCGTCTTGACCGAGACAGTTTGCTTCGGAGGCGGAGCCCCCTTGCCCCCGTCCTTGGGTGAGGCCGCCAACAGATCCAGCAGCGCTGGATAGGTTGTCGACTCGAAGTCGGTTGCGATCTGAAGGATGAGCGCGGCCTGATTCTCGTTGCCAACCCGCGCGAGCGTGGATTCAACACGACTGAGGACTTGCTGTTGTGCCTCAGCGGTCGCTCCGTCGTAGGCCGCGCTGGCGAGCAGTTCCGCCTTGCGCCCCTCGATCGCGTCAACGGCGCCCGAGCGCTTTGCGGCGACGATGTCGTCGATCTGTGCGAGAAGGCCGTCGACGGCCTGTTTGAGTTGCGCCATCTTGTTGCCGCGAAACGCGTTGCGGTCCCCGAGCGCACCCTTTACAGCTTCGTCGCTGCCAGGGGGTAGGTAGCTGAGGTTGCCGCCGTGGGCCGAGAGGAAGGCTTCCGCCTCGTCGTAGATCGCCCGCTGTGCGCCGTTGAGGAAGGACTGGATCGGGTCGATCAGGTCTTCCTTTGCCTCCAGTAGGTCGTCGCCGAGGTTGAAATCGCCCAAGTACCACTCGTCAGACTTGCCGACTGTCTGCTCCAACAAGCCAATCGGTCCGCTGAGCTGCTCGACGAAGGGATACTTCGAACCGTTGACGATGGCCTTGATCTCGTCCAACTTGCCCTTGAGCATGTCGGCACCATGGCGAGCCAGCTCCATGGGGTCCTTGGGCGGGTTGCCCTCGTCGAAGAAATCGCTGCAGAACTTCCGGAAGCTGGCGACCTTGCGCTCGTCGAAGGACTTCTGCGGGGCGAGAACCTCGTGGGAGTGCTTCTGGGTGTTGCGCAGTGCCCCTGCGACCTCGGTGCGTTTGAGGAGGTTGCCATCTACGGTCAGGGTCACCTTGGACTTGCCGATCAGCGACGCGACGATGACCTCGATGGCGGCCAGGTCCCACCCATAGGGCTTGGCCTGGAAGGTGTCGACGATGGACTTCATCGTCACCTGCTCGCCCTGTGCCACCTTGCGGGTGATGGTGGAGAGCACCTCGTCGGCGGGCTGGTTGATCTTGTGCGCGGGATCGGCGAACGGGCTGTCGGGCTCGACGGCCTGGGCCACCTGTTGTTCGCTGTAGGTTGCGCCGCCCAGCAGCTTGAGTTGGGTGTAGGTGCGGCTGACAAGCTCCTGGAACCCTTCGGTAACGCGACCCACGGCATCCTGCGAGGTTGCCTGCAGGTCGGCGGCGTTGATGATGAGCTCCGCCTTGCCGACAGCGGTTTGGATGCGCTGGATGAGTTCCTTCTCGCGCTCGCGGTTCAGCACCGCCTTCGACTGGAGGATCTGTTGCTCGATCGCGGACAGTGAGGTGGTCTGCTTCCGCTTGATGTATTTGTCTGTCTTCAACCCGAGCCGCAGGTCGGAGAGCATCCGCTCGTCGGGGTCGAGGACGACGCGCACCTCGTCCTTCCCGGCGCTGTGCATCCGGGTCTCGTCGGCCGTGTAGGGGTACTCGGGCGTGATGAAGTGGACGGAGAGTTCCTGCTGTCGCCCATGGACCTGGTCGTCGAGCTTGAAGCCGAATGGGAAGTCTTGGCCGTTCTTGGCGTAGCGGATCTTGTTTGTCTTGATGACGTCCTGGGAGAGGATCTTGAACAGCTGGGCGCTGACCTCGGAGGAGTCGACGTCGACGTTCTTGATCTCCTCCTCGATGACCTGTTCCTCGTTGGTCAGGTACTCGTACGCGTTGCCGGTGCGCTGAATGTAGGTCTGTCGCTCCAGCTCGGCGAGTGCTTCCTTGACGTCTTCAGTGAGTGCAGGCAGGTCGAGGCCGAAGCGGTCGTAGACCAGGACGGTGAGGTTGCGGGGGGTTGCGTGGAAGCTCTCGACGTACTTGACGAGGAAGAGGGCCTTGAGCAGCCGGATGGCGAGGTCGTTGTCGAGGTTCCGCTCGGCAGTGAGGATCTGCTTCTGCGCTGCGGTCTTCAGGGACGCGCGGATGCCGGCGAACATGTGGTCGAACGTCGCGAGAGTGCCGATCTCGACGTTGCCGATGTCCTTGGCGACTTGCTGAACGACACCGAGCATCGACCGCTCGCCGACTGAGCTGTTGCGGCCCTCGAACGCGTTGTGGTCCGAGATGCCCTCGATCGCCTGCTGGAAGAGCGGGAACTGGTAGCTGACGAACGGGTAGGTCCCGACGAAGTGGTCCTCGTCGGTGTAGTTGCGATAGGTCTTCGCCCCGTCGACGAAGTTGAACAGTGTCTTGAAGTTGGCCGACTCCTCGGCGTAGATCGCCTTGAGCGAGGACTCCCCGCGGTCGTTCTTGTCCAGCAGGCGCTTGCGGATGACCTCTTCGACGTCGGCGCTGGTGAGCTTCACGCGCGTCTTAAACCGTGCCTGGATCTTGGAGAAGTCATTGCCCTGCTGCTTGGTTTGGTCGCCGACGACCTTGTCCATGTCTTCCTGCGAGGTCACGATGACCCATGCACGCCCACCGCACTTGGTGTTGAGGCTCTCGGCGATGGTCTGGAGATTGAGCATCAGGTGGGTGTTGGAGCCGATGAACTGGCCGACCTCGTCGACATAGAAGTTGAGGCGGTACCCCTCGGGCTGCTTGTCGAGCCATCCCTTGACCTCGTCGGCGAAGTCCTCGATCGAGACCGCATAGGAGGTCTGGTACTGCTTGATGATCCCGCTCGTGGGTTTGCCGTCGACCTCGGCGAATGCGGCGTCGATGTTTGCGCCCTCCAGAGCGCTCTGCTCACGCCCTTGCGTCCACGGGATGTCGGCGATGTGCTCGAATGCCTCCTTGAAGGCGCCGTACTGACCGCGGCTGTCGAGGTCGCGCTCGAAGCGGGCCACGTGGCCTTGGTTGCCGTAGTAGCCGCGGCTCTCGTCGAAAACCTTGACGAAGACCTTGAGCAGGGCGTCGGCTTGGTCCTTGGTGATCAGGGTGGCCTTCTGGTCAATGTTGAACAGCAGGCTCTTCGCCGGGATTCGCGCCGCCTTGTCGAGCAACGGCGGGAGGAAAGCATCGGACGCTTTGGATCGGAAGGTCTCGACGACTTGGGTGCGGTCGAACTCCTGGCCCTCTACATCGCCGAGCAGGTGAGCCAACATTTTCAACAGGTGCGACTTTCCAGAGCCGAAGAAGCCGGAGATCCAGACCCCGTTGGCGTTGGTGTAGTTGGTGTACTCCTCAAGCAACAGTTCGACGCCCTTGGCGGCCTCGTTGGTGAGGACGTACTCCTCAACCTCAGTGCCCAGGTGCGCGACGTCGTCTGCCTTGATGACGCCCTCGATCGGGCGCTGGACGTCCTTGGCGAAGATCTCGTTCAGCTGCATCGGGTCACGCTTCCTGTTCCAGGATGTCCTTGGCTCGGTAGTACTGGTCGTCCTTCAACCGTCCAAAGAGCACGAGCGAGGAACCGAGGGTGTCGGACTGCTCGTAGCGGCCGGGGAAGAACATGAGCATGGGCTTGCCGGTCACGACGCTCTGGAGGTTGTTGAGCACGTTGTGGGACCGGATGAAGGGGAAGACTTCGCCGATCCCGGTGAGGAACAAGATGTCGAAGTCGACGTCCTCGATCTTGGACCGGATGGCCGGAGCGATGTGGAGTTGCGGGTCCAGCATCGCTTGGAGCATCTCGCGGAAGTCTTCCTTGTCTGTGTCAGCCTCGACCGCGAGTACACGCTCCCACACGCCGCGGTCCTTGAGGATCTCCACCGCCAAGTCGTAGAGATTGACCTCGCGCACTGTGATGCCCTTCTGGCTGAGCTTGTTCTTCACACGCTTCTTCGCCTGTGCGACGGCGAGTGCGGACTCAGGCGGATAGGGGTAGATGAAGAACGGGACCTCGTTGCTGAGGCCCTCCATCTGGAGGAATCGCCTACCGCTAAGGACGGCGAATAGGTGCTCCTCCTGCTGGTGCAGGTCGAGTGCTTTGCTCATACAACACCTCTCGACGGGAAGAAGCGGATGTCGCTAGCGAGGGTGTGTGCGAGGTGAGCCGACAAGACTGCTTGGACGATACGCCCGTCTTCGGACAACAGGCCTGACTCGACGAGCATCCTGAACACGTTGGAGCGGAGCTTTCGCAACGTTGATTCCTTGAGGTTGGCCACTTCTTCATGCCAGAGGGCCTTGCCCCGGATGAAGCTGTCGAAGTCGTCGTAGTCGAGGGTCGTGCCGAGCACGAGGAACCGCTCGTGCAGGACCTCTTCGGCGAACTCACCTATCAGGTCATAGCGGCGGCAGGTCGCGGCCCACATGAGGCAGCCGCGTTCGGTGGGTGTCGCGTCGATGAGCAACTCCAGCTCGGTGTCGCTGAGAACCGAGAGGCGCTGGACAATTTCGCGGGCGAGACGGGAGCCAGATGAGCGGGTGCGGGTCTGGAGGAGGTTGTCCTCCTCGATCAACCGTCGGACCGTGGCCCAGTCATGCTCGCGCAGGTAGAGAGGCGCGGCCACGAGCGCTTCGCGCACCAGGAGGGCACCGCTGGTGAATGAGAGCGCGTAGCGCGGCGACTCCCCCATGATGGGCACCTCCTCCGGGCGAATAGCAAAGTAGATCAGGATATCGGAGCCGTCCGACACGTGTGACAGACGGAGGTGGATCAGCCCAGCGGACCCTCCCCTGCGGGGGCATCGGCACGGCCCGAGCCAAGCCGTGCAGCGACTTCGCTGGCGTGGGCCACCGCGAGGCGGTCGACCTTCTGGGCCGGCGTCGCCCTGTCGGAGATCCACGAGTGGGCCATGTCCTTCGTTACGCCGAAGTAGTCGGCTGACAGTCAAGGTTCGGACACGCCTGTGCAGCCTCCCGTTCAGCAATTCGCGATCTTGTTGGACGCATCCGAGCCTAGTCGAGGATGATGCGTGCTCTTGCGGGATTCGCACCGCGCCTCTACAAGTGGGCGGCGCGTCGTGGTCGGGGTGCCTACTGCGCCCGTGGGGGAAGAGAGAACGGTCATCGAGGTGACTCCGTGGCGGTCCAAAGGCAGAAGCAGCTGGCGTTCGGACGGGGAGCTGACGGCCGCCTTCGAGCCGAGTCCTAAGCGCTGGCCGGAGCCTCGCCGGCCGAGCGGGCGCGGATGCTGGCCGAGCGGATCGGAATGGCGGCGTCGGTGCGGGCGGTGCGCAACGTGGTGCACGATGTGCGCGTGCGTGGCGGGCGGATCTCGGTGACGGAGCGGAATGTCAGGTCGCACGTGGCGGCGCGGTTCGGGCGAGCGGCCTCGGACGAGAAGGCGGAGGCACGGGAGGCGACGGTGCACGACGGGTACACGTCGCCGTTCTGGCCGTTCGTGCTCGCGAGCACGTCGGTGGGTCAGGAGGGTCTGGACTTCCATACGTACTCCCATGCGGTGGTGCACTGGAACCTGCCGAGCAACCCGGTGGACCTGGAGCAGCGCGAGGGGCGGGTGCATCGGTACAAGGGACATGCGGTGCGCAAGAACGTGGCGGCGGTCCACGGTGCTAAGGCGGTGACGCCATCCGGGACCGACCCGTGGCAGGCGGTCTTCGATGCCGCCGAGGCGGATCGCCCCGAAGGCGACTCGCTGATCAACCCGTACTGGGTGTTCCCGCTGCCGGGTGGCGCCACGATCGACCGCTACGTGCCCGCGATGCCGCTTAGCCGTGAGGCGAAGCAGTACGAGCAGCTGCAGACCACGCTGGGCGCCTACCGGTTCGTGATGGGCCAGCCGCGGCAGGAGGACCTCGTCCGGTACCTGGGGCCGGACGTGGAGCGGTTGCGGATTGATCTGGGCCCCCGGTCGTCGGAAGCTAACTCGCAGAAGGCCGGAAAAGTGTCAGAAGCGCCCTCGCTTGTCACTGGTGCATGGGAACATCTGAACTATCGGGACTGAACACAGGCTCCGAGTTCGGTCAGTATGCTCGCCTCATTCCCGAAAGGTGCCCCTATGCCTATCCCCCTCGTAGTTGTTGGCCTCGGCGCCGTAGTTGTCGCCGGCGCCGGTGCGGCTGCGCGCGGTGTCCAACAACACGTCGTAGCGCACCGCGAACAAGGGGCCGTGGTCGAAATGCACGCAGAAGCTCTGGGTGAGCTTGAGCGCATTCAGACCGCTACCAACCAGACAGTGACCGACTATGGGAACCGTCAGCTCCAGGTACAGGGGCAGACGATCGGCCGATTCGTACGGTGGCTCGAGAGCCACCAGAAGCTGGTCCGGCGTCTGGACGGGCAGGTAGTAGACGGCATCGAGTTGACAGTCCCGACACTGAAGGTCCTGAAGTTCGACCTACAGCAGGCAGCCGGAGGGATCACCAGCGTTGCTTCCGCGGGCGCAGCTGGCTTCTCAGCGCAGGCAGCAGCCCTATGGGGAGTCGGCTCACTGGCTTCAGCGAGCACCGGCACTGCAATCTCGAGCCTCAGCGGTGTCGCCGCACAGAACGCTACCCTTGCTTGGCTCGGCGGCGGACCGATCGCCGCCGGCGGGGCCGGTGTGGCGGGTGGGACGATCGTCCTCGGTTTCATCATCGCGGCCCCGGCTGCAGTCGTGGCCGGCACAACCCTCGCTTGGTCTGGGACACGCCGACGTCGAAAGGTCGCAGAGAACGCCGCTGAGGCGCGGGTGCAAATCGAGTCCATGCAGGCAGCCGGCGATCTGACCCTTCGCATCGGCGACCGCGTGAACGAACTCCGCGACGTGCTCAGCGCAACCGCGACCCGAACCGAAGACGCGCTCAGCGAACTCGAAGGATTGGACTTCGACCCTGATGCTCACGGCCCACAACTACTCCGGGTTGTAACGTTGATCCGAGCACTGCGTGAGATCCTCAAGGTGGCTGTCATCGACGAAGACGGTCAATTGACAGAAGCGTCAATCCAGATCGTTGCGAGGTACCGGTGACAAGTAAGTTTGCAGGAAACAACCAGATTCCAGCCTCTGACATGTTCAGGGCGTTCACCACTGTCGTCGAATCGGTCTCGAAGTGGCTGGAGGAAGAGCGCAAGACAAAGGTCGCCGTCACGACCGTCAACGCACAGCGCGACACGGCCATCGCTGGAATCGAAGCACAGCGGGACTTTCTGCTCCGCTCCCTGGACCTAGTGTTCGACGAGCGACGAAGCGCGTTCGAGGACCTCTTCGCCCGGCTCGACGTTGCTCTGGCGTCACAAAACCAGCAGGCGGTGACCGATGTGCTATCCGCGATCACCACGCTGGCAACCAAGAATCCATTCTCGGAGCTCAAAGATCATCGGATCGTCATCGAGCAGTTTCGAAGCGATGAAGCGTGGGAGGTCTGACACGCAGCCACACGAAGTGGTGGGAGTCTCGTGGCCATTTGAGACTGTGGGGGCCACCGATCGGAACTGTGGCTCGCGGCCAGACCGGGAGCTGGCACCCGTCGGGTCGTGGCAGCGTCTACCGCTTCGGTGGGTCGGGCCCGCCAGGACGTCTTGATCAGATGCATGGGGCTCGACGTGGAGTGATTGCGGATCGACCAGACTCCGTCGAACTCGGGCGAAACCACAGCCCCCGCAAATTCGGGTCGCCGACGATTGTCAATGGACAATGGGATGTCCCTTGACAGCAACTACGTTGTGAGCCAAAAGCATGGTCTCCACAGGTCGCGAGACCGGGGCAGATACCCGCTCGGGTGCGTCTCCGGCGACACCTACACAGCGCGCGCTCCCGATGTTGAGCCATCTGGGCAGAGCGAGCGGTCAGCGCTTCGGGGGTCCATCGAAGAGCCCGAACTCGATCTCATCCGCCACTACTAACCGGCCAATATCAGCAGATGCCGTCTTGGCCCAAGAGCGCAGCAGGTAGCAGTAGTCCACGTACGTGTCCGTATACCAGTTGGCACTAAACGCGGTTCGGCTGGCCTTCTTGCGCGATGAGGGGTGGATGTCCCAGCCGATCGTGGGGTCGTAGAGGGCCTTGGCGACGCGGGCATCCAAAATCGGGCAAATGCGCTCACTGTCCTGGTCGCTGTTGAAGTAGAGGAACTTCGTGTAGAAAGCTGGGCCCAGGCCACTGACCTCGCCGCCGCCTCGCCGGATCAGGGTGGAGTAGGCGGTGCGGGCATCGCCCTCTCGGGCGGCCGCGGCAGCATCGCGCAGTAGGTTGACGTTCCTGTGTTCGTCCTCCGCCTGGACGAAGGAATTGATGCGTCTGCGGTTGTTTCGGACGAACTTCCCACTGCCCCAGATCACCACATGCCAGAGCAGGTTGAGGACGTCGTCGTCGGACTTCGCGTCTCGCGCCAGTTCGAATAGGTCGCCGCGAGTGAGCCGAGCGGCGCCGCGGTCGTTCGGGTCGACACTGACCTTGAACCGGCCCTTCGGCCACGTCTCCACCCTGTCGAGTTCCCTCTGCCACCAGTCCAGCCGCAACTGGTTCGTGTCGAAGCCATGATCGGTGATGTAGGACTCGCGTGTCTGGTCCTTGAGTTTGTCGAGGACCCATTCTGGCGGCTGTAGGCCATCGGGAGGCGGGGTAGCTGGCATGCGCCCACCGTACAACGAGGCACCGACACCGCAGGGCCGTTCGCGTCGCGAATACAGCTCGCCGGTGCGCATCTGTTGCGCGACCGTGGGAAAGTGAGCAACGCAGCGAGACAATCGTGTTCTACGAGATCTAGATGGAACCGAAAGTCGGTATTTTACCCCGAAGACCCGACAATTCCCTTAACACATCACGCTGCGGTGCAGCCGATGCGGCCCTCATAGGTCCCGCTGCAGTCGACGCCACGGCCGGTCAGGAAAGCGACGATGTCATCGTGCTGCTCCCGTGGTAGATGCTTGTTGAAGCGACCGAGCAGCTGACGGAGGTTTGGCGGCGGGCCGGGTTCGATCTCGGCGTTGGCCACGAGCGCCCCGCCGTCGTAGATCCCGAGCAGGTGCACCGTCCCATAGAGCAGTCCCTGCTCATAGGACGAGATACAGTTTCGCGCGGCACGTCCCCAGTCCAGGAGGGTCTCAGGTTCGGTGGCGGTGAAGACTCGCAGCCCACGCTCGGTGATTCCCGTCAACGCTGACCGCTCGCTATCGATGCGCGCGCGATCGTGGACCTCGGAGCCGGCCGAGCGCATCCTCTGGCGAGCCCGCCGGGCGAGGTTGTCGATCCGAGCGGTGTGGTCATGCAGTTCCTCCCATGTCCGTAGCCGCACGGGTGGGGCAACCTGCATCCAAGTCAGATCTCTTATCTGCTGGCTCGTCAAGCCAGTGACGTTACGGGTCAACCGGCGCAGGGTCACCTCATCCAGACCGCGAAGGTGCGGTCTTAGGTCGCTCTGAGGTACCTGGCGGACCCACCCGTCGAGACGGTGGTCTTCAGCAGTTGCAGTGTGACGTTGCAGCAGCGTAATGACCCAGTCAGTTGGTACCAGTCCGCGCATCGACCAAGCCGCGAACAAGCCCAGCGGACGCGCCCGAGCAACAGCTTTGACGAGATCCTTGCGGTAGCGGGAAGCACCGAAAAGGTTCCGAGTCAGGTCGGGGATGTTGTCTACCCTCCAGAAGTTGCGAGTGAAGGTCTGGTGTTGGATGGTCAGGCGATCGTGCTCGCCAAGCAGAGGGTGCATCTCGAGGAAGTGTGGCGCTGGGCCCAGCAGCTCACCGGCTAGGTCCCGGAGCGCGTCAGAAATGGTCTCGTCACCGGCGTAGAACGCGAACCCGAAACGTCGTTGACCCGAACGTGACCAGACACGACGAAAGATCGCCTGGCGGCCTGTCGGCAAACGGCGCAGTACTGTGATCGCGCTGGGGAACCAACGCGTGTACGGCTTTCCGTTCGGACTGGTTCCGACCACTCTCCACGAAAGCGATTCGGTAACCGAGACCACCTTGCCGTCCTTATCCGCGCGCGCTGTGTAAAGGGTCCGCAGCGCGGATCGATATCCACGACCAGGTCGCACGTAGCCCACAGGAATGAGAGCGTCGCTGCGGTCAAAGACAAACGCTCCAGAACGGGTGGTGCTAAGCGGCAGTCGGCCGGTGTAGGACAACGGTGGTTCGGCGCAGTGGGCCACCTCGCGGGCCTCGATTCTGGACAGGTCTGGATGGGGTCGTCGAAGGGCCCTCACGCTAGATCCCGCCGGTGACAATCGCGGGGTCCGTTCCACCACGCTCACTCCGCCGTCAACGGGGTACCGATGGGCGGACTCGCACCAGCGACCCGCCAGCGGCGCGTGCGCGCGAGCATCACCGCGCGGGACCGGATCGATCTGGTGGAGGTGGTCCGCAACGGGGAGGTGGTCTGGTCCGGAACCGGCCCGACGGCGCAGGCTGGGTCGGTCTTCAGCGGTCTGGTCAGTTTGAGCGTGGGGTGGGGGCAGGCCGGAACGACCACCGACTGGGACGTGCAGCTCGAGATCGAGAACGGGACGCTCACCGAGGTGGAGCCGCGACTACGCGGGATCGACATCGTCGACCCGCTCAGCCCACCGCCGTCGGCCTATGCCTTCAGCTCGTGGGAGCGAACCGCGACGAACACGGTCCGCTTGCGGACCCGCACCGTGGCCAACCCGACCGTGATGACCGACGCGACCCAACAGCTGGTGCTCCGGGTGTCCGGCACCGATCGCACCGTGGTGCGCGCCGTGGTGAACGGCGTGCGCAAGGCGTACACCGTGGGTGAACTCCGTTCGGGCCCGCGGTCCGGCTACACCGCGGGGTTCGTCAGCCCGGCGTTCCAGTTCCACCGCGCCGTCGCAGATGGTGAGCGGGAGCTAGAGGTCGACGTTGAGGACGTGCGCGAACCTGCGGGACGCGACTGGTACCACGTGCGCGTGCGGCAGACCAACGACCAGTGGGCGTTCGGGACTCCGACGTGGGTGAAGGCCTGATGCCCTCACGGGCACCGGCGGGGATCGAACGGAGTCGCCCATCGCAAAATGCCTGATTGCTGATTGACCAAACCCGCCGTCGATGTCGGTCAGCCGTCCGCAGGCTTCGCCCAGAACTCGTTCATGCGCTCGATCGCCTCAGCCCGGGTCATCGTGGCGACCTCCGCCTCCGGAACTCCGGCCGAGTGGATGAGTTGCCAGGCAAGGCCTGCCGGGAGGGCATCCTCACGGGCCGCGGGTGCCGACCCGCGAGATGGTCGCGCACCGTCCTTCACGCAGGCCCAGAACTCGGCCTCGGTGACATCCAATTGTTCCCGGAGGATGTGAGCCCACAGGCTGGCGCCGTAGGTCGCTGCGTTGACCGGATGCGAGATGCGGGTCCGTAGCACCCGTCCGTCTGGCAGGGGAAATTCGTAGGTGACGTGGTGGCTTGCCTTCTTACCACGCGCATTGCCGACTCGCGTCCAGCCTTCCGTCATGCAGAACTTGTTGTGGTCGCGGCGGCTCCCCGGATTCACGCGCCTGCCTCGACGCGCGGTTCCTCCCCGCCGAGCACCCACGCTCGCAGTTCACCGTCGGAGGACAACTCAATGAGCTCGACCACCGCGCGGTTGTCCACGTGATTCGGAGCGGTGTGGAGGTGGTCATTCCACGCTTCCGCATACTCGCGCAGTGCGCCGAGCGCGTCGTCAACGGCACCATCGAACGTTTCAGCGTCGCCGTGTACCGGCAATCCCGGGAAGATGACGGCCCACCCACCGCCTTCCGCCACGACTTGAGCGTCAGCAGGACGAAGCAGCGAGAGCATCCTGCGCTGTTGCTCGGCACGCACGACCACAAATTTGTCGCTGCCCCTGGTGACCGACGTGACGAGACCCGAACCGGCAGCATCCAGCACATCGCGCAGGTGCTCGCGCGTGTGCGTGTACGACGGGAAGTGGCGGGTGACTCGTGCGGACGTGTCCATGAATCCATGATCCGCTTGGATGGGTAAGTACGTCAAGTACTTCCCGTACCTGATAGTCGAAGGATGCCAACTGTACCGACTGTGCCACGCTCCTTGGTGCACTCCCGGCGAGATGCGCCGTCGAGCAGGAGAAGCCCCAGCTAGTACACGGTGAGCGCACCGGTGACGGTCGGTGCCGGTGCGCTCACCCAGCGCTGCTCAGTCGATGACCTCGTGCACGTCGTGCGGGCCGTCGGGGTGCAGCTCCACATCGACCACGCTGAGAGTTCCCGTGAACGGGAAGCCGCCGGCGAGGTCGACATCCCAGGTGACCGGGGATCCTTCCGTATGCCCCACAGTAAGCCCCTGCCAGCCGATCAGGTAGCGCGCCGTCGAAGCGATCTCGCCGTTGCCGATGATCGCGCCGTTGCAGACCAGTTCGGTGCGGGCCTGCCGCTCGCCGGTCTTGATCACGCGAACCCCGAATTCCGCGATCGCGCCGGCGGGCAGGATCCCCGAGCTGCGGTACCGCGTGCCCTGGTGGTTGTACTCGTAGTGCAGGGCACCCTCGTGCACGTACAGGATGTGCCCGCCGTTCACGTCGCCCTGAGCCAGGAGCACACCGCTGTCCAGCGAGGTGGCTTCGACGCGGGCGAGCAGATCGTAGGAGCGGTCGTAGATCAGCGGGGTCACGCCGCCGGGGACCAGGCTCATCCCGCGGTGGAGCCGGTAGGAGCGGAAGCGCCGGGGCGAGACCGGTGAGTGGTACTTCGCGGCCCGCTCGGCGAAGTTGCGATCGTCCAGCGGGAACACGCCGTAACGCTCGGCCTCCGCCCACCAGCGCTCGATCAGGTCCGCCAGCCGCTTCGGCTCTGCCTGCGCCAGGTCGTGGCACTCGGAGAAGTCCGCCTCCAGGTGATACAGCTCCCAGACGTCGTCCTCATAGCGGCTGTGCCGCTCGTGGTAGGCCACCGCCTTCCAGCCGTCGTGCCAGATCGCCCGGTGGCCGTACATCTCGAAGTACTGCGTGTGCCGCACGCTCGGCGCCTCCGCCTCGGCGAAGGTGTACGACATCGATTCGCCGTGGATCGGCATCTGCTCGACCCCCTGGTAGGTCTCTGGGATCACGGCGCCGGTCGCCTCGAAAATGGTCGGGGCGATGTCGATCACGCTGTGGAACTGGTGGCGCATCGGCGTAGAGTCGTCCCGCGCAGCCGCGGGCCAGCTCATCACCATCGGCACCCGGATGCCCCCGGCGTGCACGTTCTGCTTGTACCGCTTCAGCGGGGTGTTGCCCGCCTGCGCCCAGCCGTGCGGGTAGTTCGTGTGGTTGCGAGAGCCGCCGATGTCGTCCAGATCCTTGAGGTTCTGGGCGGTGCTGACGGCGTCGCCGTTCTCGAACGCGATCGTATTGGTGGTCCCGTCCAGACCGCCTTCCTGGCTCGCCCCGTTGTCCGACATCAGGACGATCAGGGTGTTCTCCGCGGTGCCGAGCTCGTCGAGTCGCGCCCGCAGGCGGCCGATCTGAGCATCGGTGTGGTCCACCATGGCCGCAAAGGCCTCCTGCATCCGCGCCATCACGCGGCGGTCGTCGTCGGTGAGGTCGTCCCACGCCTGGACGCCGTCGTTACGGGGGGCGAGCTCGGTCTCCGCCGGAACCAGGCCCAGCTGCTTCTGCTTCTTCAGGCGCTCCTCGCGGACGGCGTCCCAACCGTGGTCGTAACGGCCGCGGTACTTCTCGAGGTACTCCAGGGGCGCCTGGTGCGGGGTGTGTGCGGCGCCGAACGCGAGGTACATGAAGTAGGGCTTGTCCGGTGCGAGGGACTTCTGGTCGGCGAGGAAACCGATCGCCTCGTCAACCAGATCCTCGCTGAGGTGGTAGCCCTTCTCGGGCGTCTTCGGGGCAGGTACCCGAGAGTTGTCCCGCACCAGCTCCGGGTAGAAATGGTCGTTCAGGCCCTCGATGAAGCCGTAGAAGCGGTCGAAGCCACGCCCCAGCGGCCAGTGCTCGAACGGCCCGACGCTGGAGGTCTGATCCATCGGGGTGAGGTGCCACTTACCGAAGGCGGCCGTGGAGTAGCCGTTCTCCCGCAGCGTCTCGGCGATGGTCGCAGACCTGCGGGTGACCGCCCCGCGCTTGCTCGGGTAGCCACTGTCCGCGTTCGAGAGCAGGGACATGCCGATGGAGTGGTGGTTGCGGCCGGTCAGCAGGGAGGCGCGCGTCGGTGAGCAGAGCGCGGTGGCATGGAAGTTGCTGTACTGCATGCCCCCGGCAGCCAGCGCATCGATGTTCGGGGTGTCGATCTCGGAGCCGTAGCATCCGAAGCTGCCAAAGCCCACGTCGTCGAGCACGATCACGATGACATCCGGGCTGCCGGCCGGCGGGCGGGTCGGCTCCTCCCACCAGGGTTCGGTGTCGGCGTACGTCTTTCCGACGGTGCGGGAGTCGGCGTCGGCGGATGAATCGGTCCGTCTGGTCATTGCTGTTTCGTGTTCCTTCGGTTGTGCGTGAGGGTGGTCAGGCGGCGACCCGGGTTCGCTGGCGGCGTGGCCGGCGAGAGTCACTGCGCCACGGCATCAGGAGTCGGCCGGTCTCGCGCAGGAGCGCGTCGAGCGCGATGCCGACGAGCCCGACGGCGATCATGCAGACGACAATCGGGTTCGGGTCTGCCTCGAACTGGTAGAACTTGAACATCAGCTGGCCGATGCCGCTGGTGCTGCCCACGCCGACGCCGACGGCCAGCTCGGCGGCAATGACCGCCGCCCAACCCAGTCCGATCGCCAGACGCGCCCCGACCAGCAGACCGGGCACGGCGCCGGGCAGGATCACCTGGAAGACGACGTCCATACGGGAGCTACCGAACGTTCGAGCGGCGTTGATCAGCGACTCCCCCATGTCCCGCACGGCCGCATAGGCGTTGAGCACGACGGGGAAGAACGCTGCGTAGGCGATGATCGCGATGGCGGTCTCGGAACCCGTGCCGAGCCAGAGGATCGCCAACGGCACCAGGGCGACCGGCGCGATCGGCCGGACCGTCTCGATCAGTGGGTCGAGCACCTGATAGATCACCCGCGAGCGGGCCATCACGATCCCGGCCACGGATCCGACGACCAAGGCGATCACGAACCCTGCCGCAACCCGGACGAGGCTGGTCAGCAGCGACCCCAGCAGGGTGCCGTCGATGATCATGTCTCGGCCCTCTGCCAGGACGTCCAGCGGCCGGGGCACATTGGCCTCTGTGCTGCGGGTCAGGTACCACCACAGCAGAACCAGGGCGACGATCGCGACCGTGCCGAGAGCGAGGCGCCGCACGAAGGGCGAGTTGTCGGTGCGATTCACGCGGCCTCCTTCGCCGACCAGGGGGCGATGACGTGCTGCAAGCCGGTGATGAGGAAGCTGCTCAGGGCGCCGAGGATGCCGATCACGACGATGCCGGCCATCATCTCCGCCGACATCAGCATCTGCCGCGCGAAGGACAGCTGGTAGCCGAGCCCCGAGCCTGCGCCGATGAGCTCGGCCGCAACCAGAGACATCCACGCTGTGCCCAGACCCAGACGGAGCCCGACGAAGATCGTGGGCAGCGCGCCCGGCAGGATCACCTGGGTGACCACCCCGAGCCGGGGAGTGCCGAAGGTCCTCGCGGAGTTCACCAGGTTCGTGTCCACTTCCCTTACGCCGGCGATGGTGTTGAGCAGGATCGGGAACGCGGCGCCGTAGAAGATGATGAACAGCACCAAGGTGTCGCCGAAGCCGAAGAGCACCAGAGCGAGCGGGATCCAGGCGATGCCGGAGATCGGTCGCAGCATCTCCACTACTGGGTCGATGACGTCGCGCAGGGTTCTGGACATGCCCATGAGGAGACCGAGGGGCACACAGCTCACGACGGCCAGGAGGTAGGCGATGGCGAGTCGTCTCAGGCTGATACCTGTGGCCTCGGTCAGCGTTCCGTCACTGATCATCGCCGCCAACGACTCCGCGACCACGACCGGCGTCGGCAGGATCACCGGGTTCGCGGTAACCATGGCGATGATCTGCCACAGCACGATTGCTGGGAGAAGAGCACGCAGGTACCACCACACACGGGTGAGAGTTCGGTTCACTGGTGGGACTCCACTGACGTCTGGCAGATGGGCGGGAGCATCTCCTGCTCATCCATCGCGGCTCGTTTCGTCGGTCACGGCGCCTCCCAGCCGTCCAGCTCCCACTGCGGCGCGCCACGGGCGTCATCGGTATCGGTGACTTCGAACTCCTCAGGTGCCGGCGCCGACTCGGCGCTGTCATACGCCGTCCCGGCGGGCTCGCTCGCCTGCTCGAAGATGGCGACCGTGTCCTCCCAGGTCAGCGGTGCGTCGATGACCTCAGCCGTGTGCAGCGACTCCGACAGCTTCAACAGGACCTGCCCGTCGCCGTTCGTGGCCCAGGGCCAGCCGCGACGGAAGAGCAACTCGTCCTCGACGATCCGGGCACCGGCCTCGACGTCCTCGCCCCAGTACTCGGTGACCAGACTGGCGACGTCGGCTCCCTCCATCTCCATCAGCGCGGAGATCGCCGTCTGCTGGGCTTGCAGGAAGGCGGAGACAACGTCGGGATGTTCGTCGATCATCGCGTCACGCGTCACCCAGAAGGACCGGTGAGCGTAGAAACCTTCGGGTGCGAACGTGGACTCGTCCGCGCTCGGGTAGTGATGCCCAGCGCCCTCGCCCAGCTCGCCGGAGTAGCCATCCTCGGTCTGGCCGTAGCTGTTCGCCACGGCAATGACGTTGTCGTTCTGTGCGATCTCCGCCAGGTAGGCCGGGTGGATCGTGATGGTGGCGTCGACGCCTTGTGGCACCTGCGCAGCGGCGGCGGGCGACGGGGTATCCACCAGAGAGATGCCCAGGGCCTCGACGTCGTTGGTGCCCAGCTCCGCTTCGAGCATCTGCAACAGGCACAGGTGCGGATCGCCACCGATGGTCACCCCGACACTCTTACCCTCGAGGTGTGCGATGTCGGTGATCCCGGAGTCCTTGCGGGTCACCAGCAGGAACCGCATGGAACCCTCACCGACGCCGATGACGCTGACCGCTTGGTCCTGAGCGCTCGAGCGAACCACCGGGGTGTTGCCCCACATGCCGAAGTCGAGGCGGTCGGCCAACATGGCCTCTACCTGGGGCGCGGCTGACGGGAAGTCCTGGTACTCGACAGTGAGGTCGTAGCCGTACTCTGCGGCAGCCTCCTCGAACAGTTGGTTCTCGAACATGTACTGGGTGATGGGTGAGTTTCCGGCAGCGTAGGGCTGACGTCCCACGGAGACCCCGAGGGAAGTCCCGCCCGAGGAGCCTGCTCCGTCACTCCCACACGCGGCAAGGCCGACGACAGGGACAGCAGCAAGACCAGCAAGAACACTGCGGCGTGGAATGTTGTTCATGATTGACCTCTTCTTTGCACTAGGAAGCGAGGGTCGCGTTGTAGGCCTCTTCGCGAATGAGATCCCATATCTTGTTGTGGAGCTCATCGAAACGGGGATCAGTGCGAACGTCGCTATTTCGGGGCCACGGGAGATCGATATCAATGATCTCGCGGACACGGCCAGGCTTCGTGGACATCACCACCACACGATCCGCCAGAAATACGGCTTCATCGATGGCGTGGGTGACATAGATGGTTGTTTTCCGGTCGGCGAAGTCTTTCTCCTGGCCCCATATGCGCAGCAGTTCGTCCTGCATCACCATCCGGGTCTGCGCATCGAGGGCGGACAGCGGTTCGTCCATGAGCAGCACATCCGGGTTCGGTGCCCAGAGGCGTGCCAGCGCCGTACGCTGCCGCATGCCGCCGGAGAGCTGCTGAGGATACTTGTGCTCCGAGCCGGCCAGCCCCACCATCGCGATGAGACGCTCGACGGTCGCGACCCGCTCTTCCTTGCTTGGGCGTCGGTTCTTGGGGCCGTGCTTGAGCCCGTACTCAACATTCTGCTCAACTGTCTTCCACGGGAACAGTGCGTAGTCCTGGAAAAGCACACCTCGTTCGGGTCCGGGCCCATTGATGGCGGCGCCATCCTGACGAACCTCCCCGGCTGTGGCGTCGGCAAGGCCAGAGATGATGCTCAACAGAGTCGACTTTCCGCACCCAGAGGGGCCCAGGAGGGCGACGAACTCACCGGCTTGTACGTCGAAGCTGATTTCATCAAGGACAGCAACAGCCTCGTTCTTGCTGGGGAAAGACTTGCCAACTGCACGGACTGCGATCTTTGGCGGGGAAAGCGGTTCAGTCATTCATCGTCACCCTTGACCTGTGGTGCGGTACTAACGGAGATGGCTTTCAGTGGAACGTTCCACTAGGATGCAATCCTGAACCCTCGAGTCGGGGTTGTCAAGACGGAGGGTGCGACGAATCCGGTCGTCCGTTCTCACGAGCGGGCTAGCCTGACGAGGAATCGTCCTGAACAGCGAGGGATCAAGACAGTGTCAGCACACGATCAGAACCGGAGCGTGGGGCAGGGAGACAGCTCAGCGCCGAAACGGCCCACCTTGAAGGACGTTGCCGTGGCGGCAGGGGTCTCGAAGTCGACGGTGTCGCTGGTGCTTCGGGGCGGCGGGCACATCCCAGAGCCGACGAGGGAGCGGGTCCGATCGGCAATGAGGCGCCTAGGGTACGTCTACAACCGCGGCGCGGCAGCGATGCGCGAGGGCAGCACGCGCACCATCGGAGTCATTACTCCGAATTCCGCCAACGTCTTCATGGGGCAGTTCATCGAGGCCTTCGACCTCACCCTGGTCGCCCGTGGGTTCACCGCGCTGTCGGTGCACTCCTATGAGGATCCCGACCGGCAGGATGCGCTGATCCGGGCACTGCTGGAGCGTGGCGTGGATGCGCTGGCGGTGATGCCGGCGGTCGCTTCGGATCAGACGTTGCGCGCCACGCTGTCCACGCTGGACATTCCGCTGGTCATCTGCATGCGCACCCTGCAGGGCAGCCAACTCACCACGGTCACTGCCGATATTCCGCTCAGCGGCCGACTCGCAGCGAAGCACGTTGTCGCACGTGGCTGTACGTCTGTGGGGTATTTCGGTGCACCCCATGAGCTCACGCTGCGCTCCGATCGCGTGTCCGGCGTCCGGGAGGTCCTGGCAGCGGAAGGCATCGAGCTGTCGTTCGACGTTCCCACGAGCCTCACAGCGCAGGCTGCCCGGACCGGTATGGCGCAGCTGCTCCAAGAGCGGCAGGTGCCGGAAGCGCTGATCTTCCACAACGACACCATCGCGTTCGGCGCCACTCGGGCGTTGCGGGACCACTCTCCTGGTCTGCTGGAACGCACCTGCATCGTCGGATCGGACGACCTTCTCGAGGCGCAGCTCTGGGAGCCCCCACTGACCACAGTGGCGATCAGCGCCGAGCAGATCGGTCGCTTGAGCGCTGACGCGCTGATCCGCAAGCTTGACGGCGACACCGAAGTCCAGAGCGTGCTGCTGACACCCGAGCTGATCGTGCGGCAGTCCTGATGGCAGTTGACGCCAGCCCATGATGAAGGGCCTCACCTTCGCCGCTTCAATCTGAACAGCCCTGACCGGGCCCACTCAAGACCCTAGCGCCGCACTCGACCCACGCGTCACCAGCCGGGCGCCCACCCGGAACTCCCGCGGCCGCTCTGCCAACCCGCCTGGCCGCATGGCGGCGATCAGTCGGGTCGCGGCGAGTTCGGCCAGCTCCACCGGTCCGCTGTCCACGATGCTCACCGCCGGGTCCCAGTACTGGAACCAGGAGGGTTCGTCGTGGGCGATCAGGGAAAGGTCGGCAGGTAGGCGCACCTGCAGGTCGCGCAGCGTCGGCAGCGCACCGAAGGATGCCTCGTGGTTGGCCACGTACACCGCGGTGGGTGGCTCCGGCACCCGCAGCATCTGCTGGATCGCTTCCGCACCGAAGTCGGGGCTGAACGGCCCACGCAGCACCAGGTCCTCGGCGAACAGGCCGGCGGCGTGCATCGTGTTCTGGTAGCCCTGGAAGCGTTCACGTCCGGAGTTCGTCTGCGCCGGTCCCCCGATGTAGCCGATCCGGCGATGGCCCAGCTCGAGCAGCTCTTCCGTGGCCAGTACCGCACCGTCCCGGTCTGAGGCGAGTACCCGGTCCCCCGGCGCGCCCTTACCGGCCCGGATCAGGTTCACGATCCCGGTACCGGCCCGGTGGATTGCGTTCAGCTGCTCGATGTTCGCGCCGCTGCCCACCACGATGATCCCGTCCACCCCCTGCTCGGCGAGCGTGGTGAGGTACTCGGCCTCCTCCTCGGCCTGCCCGCCCGTGACGCAGAGGATCATCCGATACCCGTCCTGCGCGAGCCGCTGCTGCACGATCTCGGCCACCACATGAAACGTGGCGTTCACCAGGTTGTTCAGGACCAGCCCGGTGAGCATGGTGCGGCTGGTCCGCAACGTGCGCGCAGCGCTGTTCAGCAGGTACCCGACCTCCGCCGCCGCGGCCCGCACGCGCTCCTCGGTGCCGGCGGATACCGCCCCCTCACCACTGAGCACCCGGCTCGCCGTACTGCGCGAAACGCCAGCAGCGGCAGCCACGTCGAGCAGCGTTGCCCTCCGCTTTGGGATCGATGCCATTGATCCAACTCCAGACTCATCTCGACTTTCCGCTGATAACGCTAGCGTATCTACGCCTACCGTGGGTGGAGTGCTTGACGCCGTGTCATGATCCTGCTTTCATTCTTGGGATCGATCCCAATAGTCAGTGAGGACCCCATGCAGCGAAGCGATGTGCCGTGGCGCGGCTACTGGCCCGCCGCCCCGACGCCCTACACAGCCGGCGGGCAACTCGATGAGGACGGCCTGGTGCGGCTGTTGGCGCTGTACGTCGACCAGGGCGTTCATGGCGTGCTGATCAACGGGACCACCGGCGAGTGGTTCTCCCAGACCCGGGCAGAGCGCCGGCGGGTGGCCGAGATCGCCGTGGCCACGGTCGCCGGCCGAATCCCGGTGGTCATCGGATGCACCACGTACACCCCGGGCGAGACCATCGAACTCGCCCGCGAGGTCAAGGCGATCGGCGCGGATGGCGCGCTGGCCACCCCTCCCCCGTACGCCCACCCGTCCCAGGACGAGATCTACGCCTTCTACGAGACGGTCACGAACGCCGTCGAGATCCCCTGGATGGCGTACAACTGGCCCCGTGGCACCGCCGTGGACATCTCGGTGGAGACGGCCTCGCTCCTGGCGGACCTGCCGCACGTGGTGGCCATCAAGGACAGCACCGGCGACGAGCTGAAGTGCATGGAAACCGTGGAGGCCGTGGCCGATCGGGTGCGCGCCTTCGGCCGGTTCATCCACCCACGCGGGATGGCCTTCATGCTCGGCGTGGGCGGAGACGGGAACATCGACGGCGGCGGGCTCGGTGCTCCTTTCGCCGTCCCGTTCTACAACGAGGTCTTCGCCGGCAATCTCGAGGCCGCCCGAGAACACGGCACCCGGTACGCGCGCCTGGTCTCCGTGCTGGTCAACAACGACTACAGCTCGAAGTTCGCCTCCCCCACCTCGCAGCTCAAAGCTGCGATGAACCTCCTCGGTCAACCGGGTGGACAGGTCCGCCCGCCACTGCTGGCCATGGCCGAGGAGAACAGCACCGACCTCGCCCATGCGTTGGCGGAAGCAGGACTCAGCCCCCACCAGCCCAGTCACAAGGAGTGACCATGCGTACCACGCGACTTCTCCCCGTCGGCGCCGCCATCGGTGCCCTCGTCCTCGCCTCCTGCTCCGGCGGCGGCGAAGATGAGCCTGACCTCAGCGGCTGCGAGCCAGCAGTCTCCGACGATCTGCTCATCACCCCCGGCACCCTCACCTTCTCCACCAACGCCACCCTGCCCCCGATGCAGTACGTGGACGGCGACGAGGTGGTCGGCATGCGCGTGGAGCTCGTCACCGAGATCGCCACGCGACTGTGCCTCGAGACCGAAGTGATGAACGTCCCCTTCGACGCACAGATCCCGGGCGTGCAGGGCGACCGATGGGACCTGATCAACACCGGCATGTTCTACACCGAGGAGCGTGCCGAGACTCTGGACCTCGTGCCGTACGAGGTCCAGGCTGTGGCCATCTCGGTGCAGGACGGCGAAGCCGAGGGCATCGAGACCGTCGAGGACCTGGCCGGTCTCACCATCGGAGTCGAGGCCCCGGGCTATGAGTTCGACTCGGTCAACGCCGTGAACGACGAGATCGTCGACGCAGGCCTCGACCCACTCGACATCAACACCTCCCTCACCAACGCCGACGCCTTCCAGGCACTCTCGGCCGGTCAGATCGACGGGGTGGCGATCGTCGAGGCCGTCACCAGCTTCTACGAGGAGGACGGCCGGTTCACCACCGCCATCTCGGGCCTGCACCCCGGCCCGTTGGCGTTCGGGTTCGCCAAGGACAACGAACTCGCCGACATCGTCGCGGAAACCTACGGCGAGATGGTGGACGACGGATTCGTCCAGGAGCTCTTCGACAGCTACGGAGTCACTCCGTACCCCGGCCCGTACGAAGTGACCACCGGTCCGGTCGAACTCGAAGGTGAGGACACCTGACATGTGGTCCTGGGACGCCTTCCTGACCTACCTGACCGCCGAGACCCTGCTCCAGGGTGCGGTCACCACCATCTGGCTCACGGTCGTGACCATGGTCCTCGGCCTGATCCTGGGACTGGTCCTGGCGATTGCGCGGGGTTCCCGGGTGCTGCCGCTGCGCTGGTTCGGAAACTTCTACATCTGGCTCTTCCGTGGCACGCCGGTCCTGGTCCAGCTGATCATCATCTACACCGGACTGCCGCAGCTGGGCCTGAAGCTCTCCCCGGTCTGGTGCGCGATCATCGGCCTCTCGCTGAACGAAGCGGCCTATCTCTCCGAGATAGTCCGCGGCGGCATCATGTCCGTGGCCAAGGGCCAGTACGAAGCCGCGCGGGCTCTGGGGATGAGCCCGATCAAGGTGATGCGCGTGGTGGTACTCCCCCAGGCATTCCGGATCATGGTCCCGCCGCTGGGCAACAGTCTGAACGGGATGCTCAAGACCACCACCCTGGTCTCGGTGATCTCCGTGGAGGAACTGCTCCGACGCACGCAGTACGCCGTACAAGTCGACTTCCGGGTCCTGGAGGGCCTCGTGGCCGCCGCCCTGTACTTCCTCTTGATGACCTCGATCTGGACCCTGATCCAGAGCCGCATCGAGTCCGTCCTGAACAAGAGCCACCGGGCAGCACCCAACCAGAGCGAGGCCAGGGAGCTGCAGCTGGAATCCGAGTTGGAAGGAGTCAGCCGATGAGCACTCTGGCCACACCGCCGCACACCAGCAAGCCGACCACCGAGATCGTGGCGCGGGTGCACAAGGTGAACAAGTCCTTCGGCAGCCTGCACGTGTTGAAGGACATCGACCTGGAGATCCACAAGGGCGAGGTCGTGCTTCTGCTGGGTCCCTCCGGGAGCGGGAAGTCCACGCTGCTGCGCACCCTCAACGTGCTGGAGACCATCGATTCCGGCGAGATCACCATCAGCGACGAGCTGATGGGACAGCGCCGCACTGGCAAGGGCCTGCGCCCGTTGCGGGAGAGCCGGATCGCGGAGCAGCGCCGCCGTACCGGGATGGTGTTTCAGCAGTTCAATCTGTTCCCGAACATGACCGCGCTGGAGAACGTGGCCTCCGGGCCCATCCACGTGGCCGGTAAGTCGAAGCAGAAGTCGGCCGCCGCCGCCAAGGAGCTGCTGGCGATGGTGGGGCTGCCGGACAAGGGCGCGAACTACCCCAGCCATCTCTCTGGCGGGCAGCAACAGCGGGTGGCGATCGCTCGCGCCCTGGCGATGCGCCCAGACATCATGCTCTTCGACGAGCCGACGTCCGCCCTGGACCCGGAGATGGTCAAGGAGGTCCTGGAGACGCTGATCAACCTGCGCAAGGACGGAATGACGATGATCGTGGTCAGCCACGAGATGGCCTTCGCCCGGGCCGCAGCCGACCGGGTCATCTTCATGGACGACGGTGAGATCGTCGAGCAGGCCAGCCCGGCCGAGTTCTTCGACAATCCGAAGACCGAGCGCGCCCGCAAGTTCCTCGGCCAGCTGGTATGAGCCGCAGCAACGACGCCGCCCCTCTCACCATCACCGTGGACGGCGATCCGCTCCGCGCCCTGGCGGGCCAGTCGGTGGCCGGGGCGATGGAAGCAGCCGGCATCCGCACGTGGCGCAGCAACCCGGTGGACGGTTCTCCCCGGGCTCCGTTCTGCGGCATGGGCGTGTGCTACGAGTGCGAGCTGCACGTGGACGGTTCGGCGGAGACCCGCGCGTGCATGGTCGAGGTCGAACGCGGCCTGGTGGTTCGCACTGAGGGGGTGGGACGTGTCCACGACTGACCCACAGCCCGCGGCCGCTCCCAGTCACCTCGACTATGACGTGGTCGTCGTCGGTGGCGGCCCCTCCGGTCTGGTCACCGCCAGAGAACTGGCGACGGCGGGGGCTCGGGTGGCGTTGATCGAGGAGAGCGCCGAGCTGGGCGGCCAGTACTACAAGCGCCGCCGCGGCCAGGTGCTGGCCCGGCACGGTGATTTCCGCCCCGCCGGGACCGCGCTGATCGCGCAGGTTCGCCAGGCTGGGGTGCAGGTGCACACCAACCGGCTGGTGTGGGGAACCACGCCGGACCGGGCGCTGCTGACCACCTCCACCACCAGCCCTGATGCGGTGCGGTTCACCGCCCGGGCGATCGTGGTGGGGACCGGCGCCACCGAGCACGTACTCCCGTTTCCGGGCTGGCAGCTGCCCGGGGTGATCACCCCCGGGCATGCGATGCACCTGGCCACCACCGATGTGGTGCGGGTGGGTCAGCGGGTGCTGATCGCCGGGAGCGGTCCGTTCCTGTTGCCGGTGGCCTGCGCCGTGCTCGCCTCCGGCAGCGAGGTAGCCGCGGTGGTCGAGGCGGGCAGGCCGCTGCGGCCGTCGGCGCGCGCCCTCGGCGCCGCCGCGCATCCGGGCATGCTGGGCGAGCTGGCCCGGTACCTGACCGTGCTGGCCCGGCACCGGGTGCCGATCCTCCAGGGCGCACACGTGAGTGAATCCACCGCGGGGCCCGACGGGCGGCTACGCACGGTCAGCATCGCGACTACGACCGGCAACCGCTCGTTCGACGTCGACACCCTGGCCACCGCGGTCCGGTTCCGCCCCGCCACCGAGCTGTTGCAGCTGCTGGAGGTGGAGTGCAGCCTCGACCCCGAGCTCGGGGTGCCCATCCCAGACACGGACGCCCGGGGCGCGACCAGTGCCCCGGGGGTCTACGCCGTCGGCGAGGCTCGTGGGATCGCCGGCAGCAAGGGGGCCCAGGTGCGTGGCTGGCTCGCCGCGGCGACGATTCGGGAGGAGCTGGGGTTGTCCGCACCGCCGGAGCGGGCGGTGCGCAGGTATGAACGACGGTCCCGCCGACTGGACGACTTCAGCCGGCTGACCAGCGACCTGTATGCGCACGACCGGGAGCCGATGCTGGCCATGCCCGACCACACGATGGTCTGCCGCTGCGAGAGCGTGACCGCCGGGGAGATTCGCACAGCTGCCCGGCTCGGCTGGAATGACCGGAACGGGGTCAAGGGCGCCACTCGCGCCGGTATGGGTCCGTGCCAAGGGCGCGAGTGCGCCAGCACCGTCTCCTGCCTGGTCTCGGCGTGCACCGGCGAACCTGTCGGCTGCCAGCCGGCCCGGATGCCGGTGAAGCCGATCCCGGTGCGCGCCGCGATGGCCATGGAGGAGAGGCAGCTGTGATCAGGACCGACGTGGTGGTGATCGGCGGTGGGATCCTCGGGGCCTCGGCGGCCTACCAACTGGCTCGAGCCGGTCACCAGGTCACCGTGCTCGAACGAGGAGCACCGAACCGCGAGGGTTCAGGGACCACGGCCGGCAACCTGCACATCCAGGGCATCCACACCAAACGACCTGGCCAGGCAGTGGCGGCGGACAATCTCCGCTTCCTGCCCCTGCAGCGCACCGCATCGGCGATGTGGTCAGCGTTGCCGGACGAGCTGGATGCCGATATCGAGCTCACCCGTAACGGTGGGTTCATGGTGGCCGAGACGCCGGACCAGGTCGCCGAGCTGCACGCCAAGCTGGCCGTGGAGCTCGAACTCGGGCTGTCCTGCGAGATCGTCTCCGGTGACGAGGCCCGTTCGCGGATGCCGGCGCTGTCCGAATCGGTGATCGCCGCGGAGTGGTGCGCCGAGGACGGGTACGCCAACCCACTGCTGGTGACTCCCGCCTACCTGGCCGCGGCCCGCCGGCACGGTGCTCAGGTGGAAGCCTTCAGCCCGGTCACCGCTATCGAGCGCGACGGCGGAGCGTACGTGGTGCGGTCGAGTCACCGGGCGTGGTCGGCCGCCGCGGTGATCGACACGGCGGGTCCGTGGATCGCCGATGTGGCGGCCCTGGCCGGGATCGCGCTGGACATGAGCCCGGTGGCGATCCAGATGCACATCACCACCCGGATGCCGCCACGGACGTTGAGCTGCCTGGTGCAGCACATCGGCGCGGGAATGTCGGTCAAGCAGGTGACGGCGGGGAACATCCTGATCGGCGGTGGTTGGCCAGCCACCGAGTTCCGCAGTGAAGGTCGCAGTCGCGTTGCCACCGAGAGCATCAGCGGGAACCTGCATCAGGCCGCGGCCATCTTGCCGGTGCTACGGGAGCTACGCCTGCTGCGGACCTGGGCGGGGCCGCTGGCCGCCACCCCGGACGAGATGCCCGTGATCGGCGAGGTGCCCTCCAGCCCGGGGTTCTTCGTGGCCGGCGGCACGTACGCGTTCACCCTCGCTCCGCTGTGGGGACACGTGCTGCGTGACCTGGTGGAAGGAAACCGCCCCGCAGAACCGGTGGCCGACCTGGGCGTGGATCGATTGGAACTCGAAGCCGTAGCGCACCAGCGCTGAGGCACTGACGAAGGAGTTGTGATGGAACTGGTGAAGATGTTCGTGAACGGGCAGGCGATGTCCGGCGGATCGATCAGCTCCGGGTTGCGCAACGCGCGCTTCCTGGGTGCGGCAACCACCGCGGCCGCGTACCGCTTCTACTCGGTGCGGGCGGAGTTTCCGGGGTTGTCCTGGGCGGAGCGGGGTGGGTCCTCGATCGCCGGAGAGCTGTACGAGGTCTCCTACGCGGCCCTGCGCAGCGAGTTGCTGCCGCTGGAGCCGCCCGAGCTGGAGCTGAGCATCATTGAGCTCGAGGACGGTACCGGCTCGTTGTCGATGGTGATGCGCACCGAGGCGATCGAAGCCGAGGGAACGGTGGAGATCACCGAGCACGGCGGCTGGCGTGCCTACCTGGCCGAGCGGGAGAACGCGTGAGCCGACCAGACCTGGTGGTCCGCGGCGGTGAGGTGGTCAACGCCGACTCGATCGTGCGCGCCGATATCTGCGTGAGCCAGGGCCGGGTGACGGCGCTGACCGAACCCGGCCATGCGCCGTCGGGCAATGACGAAGTGGACGCCACCGGGATGCTCGTGCTCCCCGGCGGGGTGGACCCGCACTGCCACGTGGGCTTCACCTCCGGTGAGTTCACCACGCTCGATGACTATCCGGCCGCGACCAGGGCTGCGGTCCACGGCGGTACCACCACGATCGTGGACTTCGGTATCCCGACCCGCGGCGAACGCGTGGTCGATGCCGTGCACCGTCAGCGGGCACAGGCGACGCAAGGCTTCTGCGACAGCGCGCTGCATGCCTGCGTGGTGGACTGGGACGAGAGCACCGGGGCGCAGCTGGACCAGCTGGTGGGTGAAGGGGTGGTGACGGTGAAGCTGTTCACCACCTACCGCGACGAGACGATGGCCAACGAAGAGACCATCCTGCGCACGATGAAGCACCTGAGCCCGCTCGGCGGCATGGTCTACGTGCACTGCGAGGCCAACACCATCGTGGAGGACACCCAGGACCAGGTCGCGCGCAGCGGAGACATCAGCGCCGGGCACCACCACGAGACCCGCCCGGAGCTTGCCGAGTCCGCAGCCGTGGCGGCGGTGCTCGCGCTGGCCGAGCATGCGGGCGCACCGGTGTACTTCGTGCACCAGTCAACCCCGGAAGCCGTCGCACTCGTGGAGCACGCTCGCAGCGAGGGCCGCCAGGCGTACGGGGAGGCCGTGGTGCACCATCTCACCCTGGATGAGAGCGAGTACTCCGCCGAGCACCCCGAGCGGTTCGTGTGCTGCCCACCGCTGCGCTCGGCGCGCACCGTGCAGGGGCTGCGCAGCAAGCTCTTGACCGGCGGGGTCTCCACGATCGGTAGCGACCACTGCTGCTACGACACCGAGCAGAAGCTCCTCACCAAGCATGACGTGCGATCCATGCCGAACGGGCTACCCGGCGTCGAAACTCGACTGCCCGTGGCTTTCAGCGAGTTCGTCTCGTCCGGTCTGATGCCGGTGACCCAGTTCGTGGACCTCACCGCCACCACCCCGGCGCGGCTGAACGGCCTCTACCCACGCAAGGGACTGATCGCACCCGGTTCAGATGCGGACCTGGCGATCTGGGACCCAGAAGCGACCGCCACGGTGGGCACAAGCACGCTGCACATGGCCACCGACTACACCCCGTACGAGGGCCGGGAGATCCGTGGCCTGCCGGTCACGGTGCTGGTTCGCGGGGAGGCAGTCGTCCGGGATCGTGACTTCGTGGCGACGGGCGCGCACGGGCAGTTCGTTCCGGCAACGCCGCTGTGGGATGTGGTGAGGGCCGGGTGAGAGATCCGTTGACGGCGATAACCGGCTGCCATAGCGTGAGGTTTCGCTAGGTCAGTTCTTCACTGCCGAGGGGGTACTCCGATGGAGATCACACGACGGTCCGCGCTCATCCTCGCTGCTGGTGTGGGGCTGGCGACTGTGCCGGCCGGTAGCGCACAGGCCGCGTACTACAACGATTACGAGACGATCGCCAGGATTCCGAACGCACATGGGTGCACGGCGGCGCAGGGCTTTGCCGCCGGCGGGACCTATCTCTACTCCGTGAAGATCCGTTCGGACGATGCCCGAGCGATCATCTACCGGACCAACCGGACGAGCGGTGCCACAGAGATCATGACCAACGGAACGGACGGTGTGGCCTACAACTCCTGGCTCGGGCACGCCAATGACATGACCCTCGCCACGATCGACGGTGAGTACTACATGTTCATCGTCACGATGACCACCGAGGGCGCCCAGCTGGTGAAGCTGAAGTACGTCTCAAAGACCTACTACAAGGTCGGTACCTTCGCCATCCACCTCGGCGGCACGGCGAAGGCGGTCTCCGGGATCACTCGGACCGCGAAGACCAGTACCAGGATCGACTTCCTCTTCAAGAGCGTGCTCAACGTCTATCGCGGCAGCATCGGGCTGCGGGACGATTCCGGCACCATCGACATCACCGAGGCGTTCACGCTCGACACCGCGGGTGCCAAGGTCGACGGCGAGGTAGTGCCCGACATCGGGGACTTCACGAACCAGGGCTTCTTCTACGACGAGAACGTGAAGGACCTTTTCCACCCGCTGACCAAGGGCAACCGCAGCATCGTGCTGCACTACCCGAACGTGACGGACGAGACCTCAGGCGCGATCACCCCGGACCCTGAACGGTCCTTCCGGGTGACGTCCTCGACGTATCCACGCCTGTTCGAGATCGAGAGCCTCGGGATCAGCGACGGCACCCTGTACTTCAGCACCAACCGATCCAAGTCGGCCTCGGACGCCGACTGGGACGGTGTGCACTCCTTCAAGGGGTTCAGCCGGAGCTAGGGCCGAGGCGCCCATTCGTTGCCAGGGCCCGACACACGGCCCTCCGGCACCTCAGGAGAAGTGCACTCCCCCGTTCAGGTCCAGCACCGTACCGGTCACGAAGCCCGAGTCGAGCCGCGCAAAGTACTCCGCGGCCGTTGCCACGTCGGCCGGATAGCCGGGCCGGCCCACCGGGATCCCGGCGATGGTCTGCTGCTGGGCAGCCTTGGGGGTGAAGGTCTCGTGGAACGGCGTGTCCAGGATCAGCCCCGGCGCGATGGAATTCACCGTGATGCCCGCCGGCGCCACTTCCTTCGCCAGTGCACGGGTCAGCCCGTCCACCGCAGCCTTCGAGGTGGCATAGGGGCCCGAGCCGTTTCCGCCCCCGTTCTCCCCGGCCAGCGAGGAGATGTTGATGATCCGGCCGCCCTCGCCCAGGTGCCGCAGCCCGGCGCGGGAGACGTAGAACGCCGAGGTCACGTTCACGCTCCACACCGTGGCCCAGTGCTCATCGCTGGTCTCTGCGAACGTGTGCCGGCCGACCAGTCCGCCGGCGTTGTTCACCACCACGTCGAGCCCGCCAAGATTCGCTGCCAGATCGTCGACCACCGTGTTCACCTGAGCACTGTCGGTGGCGTCAAGCTGAGCACCGATCACCGTCAGTCCGCCACCGGCCAAGGTCTGCACCACGTCCGTGGCGGCGCGGCTGTGGGTGGTGAGGGCCACCTGCGCACCGGCGGCAGCAAACTGCCGAACGATGCCCAGGCCGATGCCGACTCCTCCCCCAGTGACGATCACGCGGCGGCCAGTCAGGGTCTGCGGGTGTTCCATGAAAGTGTTCTCCTGTGTCGGTTCAGATCGAGGGGGTTGGCCTGCACCAGCAGGTCACCGCTGACGAAGGTGTCCCCCAGCCCGATCGTGGATCTCGGCGTGGTCAGATAGGGCGTGGCAACGATGGTCATCCGGTAACCGCCGTCCAGACGACCGGCCACGGGTAGCTCCGAGGAGAATCGCGCCCGCACGGGCACGGCCCATTCGGCCTGCGGCTCACCGTTCGCGGCGCGGTTGGCAGCCGCCAAGCTGCCCGCACCCAGCGCCAGTTCCTCACGCTCAGGATCGGCGCGGTGCACGCTCATTGCCCAGTGGTCGCCATGCACCACCACCCGGAGCAGCCCGTGCGCCGCGGCGAACTCGGCGGCGCGCTGTGCCGGGTCTCCCCCACCCACGAGCCGCTCCAGCTCGCTCGCGTTCATCCCCACCGAGTGCACGTGCGGCCCCACGGCAGTCATCACCTGCGCCAGCTCGCCGGGGCTCGCGTACTCGGCGAGCTCCAGGTGCACCAGGCGGGCACCGCCATCGTTCCACGCCGCCACCGTGTCGGCCACGATCGGCAATACTTTCTCGCGCGCACGGCCGAGGCCATTCAGTCCGGACACCATGCCTACCCCACCGCGTACGGCGCTCGGCGAGATTCTGAGAAATGCCTCGTCCAGCTGGAGGCGTTTGCGGGCGAAGACCACGGTGATGCGACTCGAACGCTGTACCTGGACCCCTGCGCCGGTGAGGCCAGCCGACAGCTCCAGAACATGGTTCGACGGCACGCTCATGCCCGCCACCGGAGTGATGCTGTGCACCGGCACCCCGCCGTCAGCAGTGGCCAAGCGCACCCCTGCGGGAGTGGCCCCGAGCTGCCGAGGGTTGCGGTTCAGCAGGGCGAGCAGGGGGTGCAGCCCCAGCTGGGACCAGCTCCATGACGCCTGCACCGATGTGCCACCGCACTGCACCTTCTCGGCCATGCCGACCAGCGCCTCGAGGAGTGGTTCGCCGCCCACATCGTCGATGAACAACTCACCGTCGCGTCCCTCCGCCAGCCAGCCCCCCAACGTCCCCAGCCCTGCATCGAAGATCTCGGACCCGCTCGGCCCCGCGGTGAGCAGCCGCGTGAGCGAGGCGCCGGTGATCCGGTGCAGGGCATCGGTGGTCGCGGAAAACCCGGTCACGATCGGGCCCGCGCCGGCCACCAACGCCGATCGGCGGACCACGAGCGCGTGATAGAACCCCGCCCACTCGTGCACCGTCCGCGCAGCTCGGTAGGAAGTCTCGGTCATGACTGCACCAGCCCGGCCACGAGTCCGCCGAGGAAGGTATCGCCCAGGCCGATCGTCGTGGGCTCGGCGACCTCCAGCCCAGGCACGGCTGCCACCGCCGTACTGCCCAGCCCGGCTTCGATGTCCGCTGCCGCGCGCTCCGCCTCCCCAGTCGCGGACATGCCGGCAATCGCATCCCGCTCAGTGGGCTGCCAGTCATCGCCATGGACGTACCGTGCGCTCGCCGTCGAGATTCCCAAAGCCAAGGCTGCGCGAAGATCTCTGGGTCCGTGGGCGAGCGCCCAGTATCGAGTGTGCAGGACCAGGGTCGGGACCGTCACGAGATCGTGCAGCTCGTCCACCGCAGTCACGACCTGAGCCGGGTCAAGCAGGTCCAGCTCCCGGCCCAGATAATGCTGCGCCTCGTCCTCGTTCATGGACCAGATATCGACGCCGTCACGCAAGGTCCGTAGCACCACCTCTCGTTGATCATCGTGGTGGAACCCTGCGTCCTCGTACACCACCACGGCGCCAGGGGTGCGCCCGGCCAGATGCTCGCGCACCTGTCCCGCGCGTTCGCCCACCGCCTCGAGACCGGCCATCGTGTTGAACCCGGAGATCACGATCACCCGGGCAGCACTCACGGCCAAGCCAAACTCTGGTGCGATCCGGAGCTCGGAGTTCGGCGGATCGTTCACGAAGATGAGCCGGTTGGCCTGCGGCGCCTCCAAAACCTCCTCGCCCACCCGTACGCGCGCGCCCGCTGGGTACTGCACGATCACGTGCGGGTGGGTCGAGTCCAGCCTCGCACTGCACATGTACGTCGCGGAGCGCGGCAGCAGACGGCGAACGTCGTCGTCAATCGAGACCAGGTGCAGCGTCGAGGACAAGCCGAGGCGGTCCAGCGCGACGGCGGCGCGCACGCTGGACCCACCCAGGCTCTTGCGAACCGGAAACCTGCGGGAGAACGTGAGCAACGCCGTCGGCTCATCAACGAAGCGCTCGCTCCCGCTGCCCCGGACGAGCTGGGAGAGCAGCACAAGGAGCATCTCGCGCTCGCCGTGCACGCTGCCGCCCTCACCCGGATGCCCCGGCTCGGAGAGCTCAGCGGCGGAGATCCGGTGCTCACGCACCAGTTTCTCGATCACGGCCGCGTCCCAGCGCACCTCGTGATCCACACAGCCGCCCATCCCGAGCAGCACCTCGGACTCCGCACCCATCACGGCCTCAGTAGAGCGAGGCCTTGCCGGCAGCGCCGAACAGGTCGATCTTCGCTGCGGCCACGGTCTTCAGCGCCGCCTCACAGGGCGGCTGAATCACGTTCGGCTCGCGGTGGCCGGTATCCCGCAGCACCTCCCGCATCGCTTGGAAGTAGGCCACCTTGATATCTGAGGAGATGTTGACCTTGTTGATGCCGCGCCGGCACGCCTCCCGAATCTCGGCATCGGGGTTGTTCGAGCCGCCGTGCAGTACCAGCGGGGCGTCCACGGCCGCGTCGATCTCGTCCAGCAGGTCAAGCTTCAGCTCTGGCGTGAGCGTCGAGGGATAGAGGCCGTGTCGGGTACCGATCGCCACCGCAAGCGAGTCCACCCCGGTCTCCTGCACGAATCGCACCGCATCCGCCGGCACGGTGTAGATGATGTCGTCGGTGCCGGCCTCCGCATAGCCGTCGGTCTTGCCGATCGTGCCCAGCTCGGCCTCCACCGAGACGCCCACCGCGTGGGCCACGTCCACTACGCGCTTCGAGAGCGCCACGTTCTCCTCGAACGGCTCGAGGGACGCGTCGATCATCACCGAGGTGAAGCCGTACTGGATCGCCTGCAGTGCCTGTTCGAAGGTGGCGCCGTGATCCCAATGGATCGCGGTGGGCGCCGAGGACACCCTGGCGCGGTCGATGATCGCGGGCAGCACGTCCCTCCCGATGTGCGCGACCTCGTCGGGGTGGATCGCGATGATGTGCGGGGACTTCTTCTCCTCACAGGCCTCGAACACGGCGTTCATCATCGAGTAGTCGCTGATGTTGAAGGCCGGCACGGCGAAGTTGTTCGCAGCGGCGGGCTGGAGGAGCTCGTTTCCGGTGAGCAGCACGTGGGTTCCTTTCGGTGGATCAGTTGTAGTAGCTAGTGGTGCTGGCGGAGCCGAACAGGTCGACCTTGTGCCGGACAAGCTCGCTGGCAGCGTCCATGGCGGTGGGAACGATCAGGCGCGGATCGAGCAGGCTGTGGTCCTCCAAGACCGTGCGCATACCGCCGTAGAAGGCCTTCTTGATGTCGGAGGAGATGTTGACCTTGTTGATCCCGCGCTGGCAGGCCTCGCGGATCTCGCTGTCCGGGTTGTCTGAGCCGCCGTGCAGCACGAGGGGGATGTCCAGCAGGGCATCGATCTCGTCCAACAGCTCCAGCCGCAGCTCCGGCTTGAGGGTCTTCGGATAGATGCCGTGCCGGGTGCCGATCGCGATGGCCAGCGAGTCGATCCCGGTGCGTTCGGCGAACTCCTTCGCCTCGGCCGGCACGGTGTAGAGGATGTCGTCGGTGCCGCCCTCATCAGCGCCGGTGATCTTGCCGATCGTGCCCAGCTCGCCTTCCACGGAGACACCGGCGGCATGGGCGATCTCTACCACTTTGCTGGTGATCTCCACGTTCTGCTCGAACGGCTCGAGAGACGCGTCGATCATCACCGACGTATAGCCGAGCCGGATGGCGCGGACCACCTCCGCCAGCGAGGCGCCGTGATCCCAGTGCAGCACAGCAGGGATGCTGCTTCGCTCCGCACGGCGCAGGATCGCGGGGATGAAGTCCTCACCGATCCAGCGGCCCTCCTTCGGACCAAGGGCCACCATCAGGGGCGATTTCAACTCCTCGCAGGTCTCGAACGCCGCCATCAGCATGCCGTAGTCGGACAGGTTCAGCGCAGGTACGGCGAACCCGTGTTCGCTCGCAGGTCCGAGGATCCGGGCGCCGGAGATGAGTGTCATGAGTGTGCTGCTGCCTCTCGTAATGGTGGTTGCAGGTCAGTTCTTCACAGAGCCGGACGTCATGCCGCCGATGAAGAAGCGTTGGAAGAAGATGAACAGCACGATCACCGGCAGGGAGCCGAGCACGCTCATCGCCATCATCTGGTTCCAGTCGTAGGAGTGCTGGCCCATCAGCAGCTGGATGCCGATCGGGACGGTGCGCATGTCATCGGTGCGCGTGAGGGTGAGCGCGAACAGGTACTCGTTCCACGCGATCATGAACGTGTACAGCCCCACCGAGACCAGCCCGGGCACCGCGATCGGGATGAGGATGCGCCACAGCGCGCCGAACGAGGAGGTGCCGTCGACTCGGGCGGCCTCGTCCAGCTCCCGCGGGAGCGTGTTGAAGTACCCGGTCATCATGATGATCGCGTAGGACAGGGTGAACACGATGTAGGTGAGGATCAGACCGGCATAGGTGTCGTAGAGCCCGAGCACCACCATCAGCCCGAAGTACGGGATGAGCAGCGTGATCGGCGGCACTGCCTGCACGGCGATCACCAGCACGTTGACGATGTTCTTCCCGGGGAAGTCATACCGGCTGAAGGCGTAGGCCGCATGCACGGCGACCAGCAGGGTTAGTGCCACGACGGACAGCGCCACGACGTAGGAGTTGAAGAAGAACCGCATCTGGCGGGGGTCCTGCAGGATCGCCAGGAATGGCTGCAGGGACGAGTTCTCCGTGATCAGCTGCGGCGGGTAGGCGAAGATCTCGGGGTTGGCCTTGAATGCGGACACCAGCATCCACAGGATCGGTGAGCCGGCGAACAGTGCGCCGAGGACAAGGCCCACCAGGGTGAGTCCCCGTGCGATACGTCGGCGCTGCTGGTTGGTCAGTCTGCTGGGTTCTTTTCCCTGCCCGACGGCCGTCCTTGCGGTGGTCTGCGCAGTCTGGGTGGTGGTTGTGGTCATCGGTCAGTCCCTCGCTCGCTGGTGCCGGACGTAGAGGATGGCCAGCAGCGCCGAGACCACCAGGAAGAAGACTGCGGAAGCGGACGCCGTCGAGAACATGTATTGGGAGAAGGCGAGCTTGTAGGTGTACGTGGAGAGGATTTCGGTCCGGTCCAGTGGTCCCCCGCCCGTGGTCATCCAGATCAGGGCGAACTGGTGAGAGGTCCAGATCAGGTCGAGCAGCGTCATCGAGATGATGATCGGGCGCAGCTGCGGGATCGTGATCGAGGCAAACCTGCGTATCGGGCCCGCACCGTCGACGGAAGCCGCCTCGTACAGGTCGGCGGAGATGCCCTGCAGGCCGGCGAGGATGCTGACCATGAAGAACGGGTAGCCGTACCAGATGTTGATCAGGGTGACCGCGAACAGCGCAAGGCTGGGATCGGAGAGCCACTCCTTGGGACCGTCGATGATGCCGACCTGGGTGAGCAGGTAGTTGAAGACACCGCTCGGGTTCAGGATCAGTCGCCAGAGCACGGCGACGATCGCGACGGTCAGTAACCACGGCAGCACGAAGATTGTCCGGAAGGCAGTCTTGACCCCGTTCGGGAGCAGGTCGGTGTTCAACAGCACGGCGAAGCCGATCCCGAGCACGATGTGCGCCGCGACCGACGCGATGACGAAGACCGCGGTATTGCGAACCGCCGCGTGAAACTGCGGGTCGGTGAAGATCGTGACGTAGTGCTCGAATCCGGCGAACTGCGGGTTGGCGTTGGTGATGACGTTGTTCTGCAGCGAGTACCAGATGACCATCCCGATCGGGATCGCCATCAGGACCACCAGCAGGACGATCGTCGGAGACAGGTAGGCGTAGGCCGCTGCGTTGGAGTGGCCGGTCGGTCGCCGGTTCGCCATGACGAAGCCCTTTCTGATGAGTTCTGGGCAGGTGGTCCGGTGGTGCGGATGCGGCTGGGCCGACCCGCACCACCGGTTCCGAGACGTTGAGGTCCCGGCGTGGCCTAGAACATCCCTTCCCACTCGGTCTGGACGTCACCCAGTGCGTCGTCCACCGGTCTGTCCTCGGCGAGCACCTGTTGGAGCTGTTCGTCCAGGACTCGCATCAGCTCATCGGCCATCGGCAGCCCGGTGAACTCGCTCACCGGGTACCCGGCCTGCCAGATCTCGAACGCGTCCTCGAACAGCGGGTCGGAGTCACTGAAGTCCGGGGTGACGTTCACGTTGCCGGGGAAGCCGTTGGCGTATCCGGCGAGCTCACCGTTCGCGCCTTCGCTGAGCAGGAACTCGATGAGCTTCCAGGACTCCTCGGGGTGTTCGGTGCTGGCCGACATCCCGATGCCCCAGGAGGCGTACCGGACACCGGACTCGCCGGTGTAGCCCTCAGTCACCGGAACCGGAGCGACCGAGAAATCCAGGTCGGGGTTGTTCTCCCGAATCAGGTTGATGTGCGCCAGGGAGGAGATCATCATCGCCACACGGCCGTTCGTGAACTCCTCGACCTTGTCCTGCTCGGCCATGGTCAGCCCGCCCGGGACGATCAGCCCGTCATCCCACATGCTCTTGATGAACTCGATGTTCTCGACGATGTCGGGGTTGTTGATCGCAGGAGCGCCGTCCTCGGTCAACATCGTGGCGCCGGAAGCCCAGGCCCACGGCAAGATGTCGATCTGCACACCGTTCGGCTTCTCCAGACCGAGTGCGGCGACGAAGCCACTGGCGTCGGTGGCGTCGGTGACGGCCTGCGCCGCGTCGACGAACTCACCGCGAGTGGTGGGAATCTCCTCGACGTTCGCTTCCTCGAGAAGCTCGTTGTTCACGAACATCGGATAGGCGAAGTTGACCACCGGGATCATGTAGGTGGACGAGTCCATCTGGACCTGTGCGGCCAGCTGGGAGTCGTCGTAGCCGGCCTCGGACATCGCCTCGCTGAGGTTCGCGATGGAGCCCTGCGTGGCGAAGTCGTTCACCCAGGCACCGTCCAGGCCCAGGACGTCCGGCATCGTGCCCGACGCCGACCCGGCGATGACCTGGTCCTTGATGGAGGCGTACGGACCGGAAAGGACCTCCACGTTGATGCCGGGGTTCTCCTCCTCGAACTGATCGATGAGGGACTGGAAGGCGCCATCGGGAAGCTCGGGCTCCCACCACTGCATGAATTCGATGGTGACTTCCCCGTCGGCTCCCCCACCCTCGCCGCCACCGCCGCAGCCGGCGGCCAGGGCAATGACGCCGAGCAGGGCGAGCCCGACCTGGCTCGGATGGCGCCGCGAGGTCTTACGCGAACGAACAGCGCTGTTCATAACTTCCTCCATGACTAGCTGGTTGTGGCTCGGCAGCGCATGGACGTCATCCGTGACTGTCGAGACCTGCATGGTTGTGCCGAAGCAGTGGTCGATAGTTGCATAGTTCTGCACCTCTATGCAAGAGTCGGCACAGAACATGCATGAAAGTGCCGCTAGGTGCCAACGTGCGGATGCCGCGATTCGGCATCGCACAGGGCACGATCGTCTGCATCACGCCACCTGGCGTGGATCGACCGCGGTACGTTGACCAGGACAATCGGCGACGCAACGAGGGAGAACTCGCAGGTGAGTGCAGAGTCTGCAGAGACAGGGGGCACGGAGCTGCCAGCGATGCGGCGTGCGCGCATCGCCACCTACGTGGAATCGATGCGTCAGGCCAGCATCCATGACATTGCCGGGGAGTTCGACGTCTCCCCCGACACCATCCGCCGCGACCTGATCGCGCTGGACAAAGACGGGCTCGTCGCCCGCACCCGCGGCGGCGCGATAGCCAACTCGGCGGTGAACAGTCCCGACCGCGAGCTGCGGATCCGCCAACAGCTCCAGGACGTGGAAAAGAAGCGGATCGGAGCGCTCGCAGCGACGCTGATCAACAACAGCGCGGTCGCAGCGCTCAACGGCGGAACGACGACCTTGGCCGTCGCACGCAGTCTCACCGATCACCGGGAACTGACCGTAGCCACCAACAACCTCAGCATCCCGTTCGAGATCCCGCCACAGGCGGTGCGCAACCTCTACGTGTTCGGCGGCGACGTCCGCTTCTCCTCGCAGGTGACCGTCGGCCCGGCGGCGTTCCCGGACCTGGGCAACCCAGGCTCGGTGCACTTCGACGTCGCCGTGATCGGCGTCGGTGGAATCACCGTGGAGGGGTACTCGGTGAGCACGCTTGCCGAGGCCTCCATGATGCGGCACCTGATCAGCAGATCCTCCCGGGTGATCGTGGTGGCGGACGCAACGAAGTACAACCGGCCCCAGTTCGCGCTCGTGGCACCTTTGGACGCGGCCCACGACCTTGTCACGGATGCGTTGCCACCGGAGGACGTCGCGGACGCTTTGGCGGAGAACCAGGTCACCATCCACTGTGATGCGACGACCGATGGAGACGCCCGATGACCACGTCCGGGCGACGACCCCACGTGGTGCTGGTCATGACCGACCAGCAGCGGTACGACACGATCGCCGCCCTCGGCTACCCGCACATGGTGACGCCGAATCTGGACCGGCTCGCCTCCGAGGGTGTGGCCTTCGAGCGCAACTACGTGACCGCGCCGTCCTGCACACCCTCTCGCGCTTCCTTCTTCACCGGGCTGTACCCGTCCGGCAACGGTGTCTTCCGCAACGACGACCCCTGGCCACGGACCTGGGTCGAGGACCTGTCCGGGTCGGGCTACCGGTGCGTGAGCATCGGCAAGATGCACACCTACCCGTACGAGGCCCCGACCGGGTTCCACGAACGGCACGTGGTGGAGAACAAGGACCGTGGCACGCCGACCGTGCCGTTCTTCTTCGACAACTGGGACAAGGCACTGCATGTCAGCGGTGTGGTCAAGCCTGATCGGCGGACCCTCCGCTCCCGTCCGGACTACCAGGAACGCTTGGGCGCCTTCGAGTGGACGCTGCCCGAGCACCTGCACGCGGACGCGTTCGTCGGCTCGCTCGCCTGCCGCTGGCTGGAGGAGTACCCGGGCGAGGAGCCGTTCTTCCTGCAGATCGGCTTCCCCGGGCCACATCCGCCCTACGACGCGCCGCAGCGGCTCATCGATCAGTATGCCGACCGGGAGCTGCCGCCGGTCGTGCGCACCTCCGAGGAGTTCGCCGCCATGCCCCCGCAGATCGCCACCGTGCGACGCGAGCACCTCAGCAATGACCACGACTCGATCGTTCACCTGGAGAATCCGACGCCGGAACAGCTCCGCCGTCAGCGGGCGCACTACTACGCCAACGTGACTCTCATCGATGAGCAGATCGGGGAACTGTTCGAGGCGCTCGAGCGACGTGGTGTCCTGGAGGACACCGTCGTGATCTTTACCTCCGACCACGGTGATGCACTCAATGACCACGGCCTGTCGCAGAAGTGGACCATGTACGACCCGAGCGTGCGCGTCCCCGCGATCGTGCACGGGCCGGCGTATATCCAGCCACGGGAACCCATCAAGACCCCAATCTCGCACTTCGACCTCGGCGCTACGATCCTGGAGCTTGCCGGGATCGAACAGCGTCCGGGAGTTGCAGCCCGCTCGGTGCTCCCGGTCCTCCAGGGCGATTCGGAGTGGAACAGCCGGGACTACGTCTTCGCCGAGCAGGCACGAGACTCGATCCAGCAGGACTCCGAGATGATGACGATGATCGCCGACGCTCGGTGGAAGCTGGTGTGCTTCACCGATGCCGACGACGGCCAGCTCTTCGACCTGGAGGCCGATCCGGAAGAGCTGCACGACCTGTGGGACAACCCGGACGCTGCGGAGGTCAAGACAGCCCTCCTCGCGCGAGTGGCCGCGTGGCGTACAGAGGTCTTACTGAGCTCGCGCGAGTGGTGGAACGAACTGGTGCACTAGCGGCATCTCGAGTCCACGTCAGTCTCCGTCAGCCGTCCGGGGGCTTCTCCCCGATCTTCCTCAGCACGGCGGTGAACGTGCGCAGGCCGATCGAGCCGCTGGAGACCAAGGGCTTCACCTAGAGCGCACCGGACGCCTGAGCCCTGCGGCTGGGCACTCTGCGAGTCGCCGGGCTGGACTGGGTGGTGCGCGCTGCGACGGCTGTCGTGCTGGTTGGCGTGGTGCCGGCTGGGCGGGCGTGGCCGGCGTTTCGGTGAGGTCGCAGCGGCGTGACAGCTAACGAGAATCGCTGTCGCCTACCCGATTTCACTACCTGGAGATTCACAGTCCGGCAGTGCGAGACGGCAAGCCGACGTGCCCGCCGCTACTCCGCACGCCAGCACCGTCGATCGTCCGTCCCCAACCTGCAGGCGGCCGTCGTCGTGAAACGAGGGGTTGACGCGACCGATCGGACGAGAGACTATGTCCGCTAGAAATCGTGCACGATTCTAGAGTTGGAATCCAACACGGATGAGAGTCGGCGGCAGCGGAGCGGCGCACCGGCATCTCAGAGCCCGCGGAACCCGTACCGGCACAGGGGAAGAGGTTGGCAGGATGACCGAACCAGACGCCAGGGAGATCGGTGACCGACTGGCCGCCATCTACACCGGAGTGCTCTACGACGTGGTGCGCGATGCCGGCGGCAGCGTTGACGTACTTCCACACACCATCACCTCGCTGGAGAACGGTGGCCGACTGGCTGGGCGGGTTTTCACCATGAGCGGCCGGATCGACGAGTCGCTCGACACCCACACCACGATGATGGAGTGGACGGGGCTACTCGGCCGGGCGCCGAAGGACCACGTGATGGTGTGCCAGCCGAACGACTCCACGATCTCGCACATGGGAGAGTTGTCCGCCGAGACGCTGCAGGGTCGGGGCGTACGGGGATACATCGTGGACGGCGGATGTCGGGACACCGACTTCATCCGCGACATCAAATTCCCCGTCTGGTGTCGCTACACCACTCCGGCCGACATCCGCGGCCGATGGGTGCCGGAGAAGCTTGAAGAACCGATCATCATCGGCGGCGTACAGATCAACAATGGCGACTATGTCGTTGCCGACCGCGACGGCGTGCTCACGCTGCAGCCAGACAACATCCTGGACGTGATCGAGGCCGCTGAGGAGGCGATGCAGCAAGAGAGCCTCGTTCGCGCGGCGATTCGCGCCGGCACACCGCCGCAGGAGGCCTACCTGAAATACCGCAAGTTCTGAACACCCTCAAGGCGTTACAAATCGAAGGAGATTTGAGCATGTCCCGAAGGAAGAATGTACAGATCACGTCCCTCACTATCGGCGGAGTTTTGCTGCTAGCCGCTTGTGGCGGCGGCAGTGGGGGTGGCGATGGTGAGAACGAGGCTGTCACCCTCCGAGCGGCTCACGCCCAAGATCCAGCCCACCCGTACCAGGTGTGCGGTCTGGAGTTCATGCAGGACTACTTCGCTGATAATCCCGAAGCCAACATCACGCTTGAGACCTATCCGAGCGCCCAACTCGGCTCCAACGAAGAGAATATGGAAGAGCTCCAAGCGGGCACGCTCGACTTCGCTGTACCGGGAATCGGCAGCCTGACAATCTTCGATGAGCGTGTCGGCGCCGTGGAGACAGCATTCTCCGTGGAGGACCAAGAACAATTGCAGACCTTCGTCGACGGTGACTTCGGAACGACTGTCCTCGAACCCTTACGCGAATCGGCCAATGTGCGTGTGGTCGGTCCTCTCTGGGCCCTGGGCAACCGGCACATCACGGCCAACTTCGAAGTCCACTCTCCGGCGGACCTGCAAGGTGTGCCGATGCGGAGCCAACAGACTGCGGCGAGCCGGGCTACCACGGAGGCACTGGGCGGTACGCCGACCCCGGTGGACTTCTCCGAGCTCTACCTCTCCCTCTCCCAGGGTCTGGTCGAAGCACAGGAGAACCCGCTGGTCCAGATCGACTCAGCGAACCTCACCGAGGTTCAGGACTACATCATGATGACCAGCCACATCGTGAACGTCTCGATCCTGGCGATGTCCGAGTCCAGCTACCAGAACCTGAGCGCCGACCAGCAGCAGGTCGTCGATGACGCCGCAGTTGCTGCGGCCGAGAACGTAGACCAATGCATCGCCGATGGTGAGGAAGAGATTCTCGCTGCCTGGGAAGAAGATGACGCGATCACGATCATTCCGCTGGAGGAGCTCGACATCGAGGCATTCCGGGAGAACGCACTCGAGGTTTACACCGGAGAGGGATCGGAGTACGCCGAGCTCTGGGGCGAGACGTATCTGGAGATGACTGGCAACAACTGACGTCGAGCGATCGCGACGTAAAGGAGAGTTCATGCCTAAACCTCCATCGAGGCTTCGCACGGTAGGGCGAGGTGTCCATCGATTCGTGGACGTCTTGGCGAAGGCGGAGTCGATTCTCTGCGCATTACTCCTCGCCGTTGTCCTCGGTACTGCTGTGGTGCAAGTGATCATGCGGTTCGTGCTGCACGAGCCATTGGCAGTATCGGACGAGTTCGCTCGCTTTGCCATGATCTGGTTGGGATTCATCGGAGCGGCGTTGACACAGGCTCGCGACCAGCACATTGCCGTACTCGTGATCCGCGGGACCGGTAGCCGGTTGCGGCAACAAATCATGGATGGGCTGGCCAATGTCGTGGCGCTGGTCCTTGGCGTATGGGTTCTCTTCCTGGGAAAAGAGACGCTAGAGCGTAGCGCCAACGTCACTTCCGCTTCGCTGGAGATACCGATGTCCGTGGTCTATCTCTCAGTAGTGGTTGGTTTCGGCCTGATCGCCGTCCACGCGCTACGCAATCTGGCGAATCTCGCCTTCCATGGGCAGGTCGATCCTGAGCGAGAAGACGGATCCCTGGCAGAAAGACAGCAGCTGTCATGACGATCCTTCTCATCATCCTCGGCGTCCTGCTCCTGTTGGTCCTCGGCGTTCCTGTGGCATTCGCGCTCCTCCTGCCCACCTTCGTCTACTTTGCTTTCGAAGGCCCCACGGCCTTGACGGCGGTGATTCCGAGTGCGGTCGGTGGAATCAACAGTTTTCCTCTCGTCGCCTTGCCGCTCTTCATTCTTATGGGTGTGATGGCGAACGAAACCGGAGTGACAGACAAACTCTTCGATGCCGCCGAGAAGTACCTCGGACACTTTCGCGGCAGCCTCGGCTACGTCAATATCGCAGTCAGTCTCGGGTTCTCGTGGATGAGTGGGTCCGCAGTGGCAGACGCGGCGGCCCTTGGCCGCATCGAAGTGCCAGCCATGCTGAAGCGCGGATACCCCGAACGCTTCAGCACCGGTGTGACCGCGGCCTCGGGCATCATCGGCCCGATCATGCCGCCAAGCATTCCGGCCGTGCTCTACGCCGTTGCTGCCAGCGTCTCCCTCGGTGGTCTGCTCATCGCGGGAATCCTGCCTGCACTCTTGCTGGTGGTGTTGCTCTCCATATACGTGTTCATCTGGGCCAGGAAGCGCCCCGAACTACGTTCCGAACGGGCCACGGCTCGGCAAGTGGGGATGGCCACTCTGCATGCCATACCTGCGCTCATGGCCCCGGTCATCCTCATCGGCGGCATCCTCGGCGGGATCTTCACTCCCACGGAAGCCTCAGGTATTGCCGTCGCTTACCTGCTCGTCCTCGGATTCGTAACGCGCAAGTTGCAGCTGAAAGGTCTGATCAGGGCCCTGACCGGGGCAGCCCGCAACGTCGGTGCCATCCTCATTCTGGTCGCCTCAGCGGCGGTCTTCGCCCGCGTGATGACCCTCGAGGGCCTGCCGCGGTTGATGACCGACACGCTGGCAGGCATCTCGGACAGTCCTACGGTCTTCTTAGGAATGACTGTGGTGATTCTGCTGCTGGCGGGGATGTTGCTGGAGCCAGCCTCGGCGCTGCTGATCTTCGTCCCGGTCCTGCTGCCCGCTGCCACCATCTTCGGAGTGGACCCACTGCACTTCGGTTCAGTCGTGATTCTGTCGCTCATGGTAGGGCTGGTGACTCCTCCAGTGGGCTTGATCTGCTACGTGCTCAGCGATGTCACCAACGTCCCCGTTTCCAGTGTGTTCCGGGGCGTAGCCCCGTTCTACATCCCTCTGATGGCAGCATTGCTGTTGGTGACATTCGTCCCGGCGATCACGCTGACGCTGCCGCGGGCTCTCGGATTCTAGAGGTGGCAGACGTGCACGTTGTAGTCGCAGATCGTGCCCTGCAGCGATTCAGAGACGAACTGGAAGCGCCGCTGCCAGGGGCGACGTTCACCTATTGCGATCCCGGTGATGAATCGGGTCTGCGCAGTGCGCTGGCTGCGGCGGAAGTGCTCGTCAGTGGCACGTTGACGGCGGAGCTCGCCCAGAGTGCACCGGCATTGCGTCTGGTCCACGCGGCTGGGGCAGGAACAGACGGGATCGCGTTCGCGGCACTGGGTAGCGGGGTGATGGTCGCCAACGTCTTCGAACACGAGGACTCGATCGCCGAGCACGTGCTGATGGTCGCCCTTGCGCTGGCACGTGACCTCCTGCCGGCAGATGCGCACCTGCGCCGGGGTCGGTGGCTGAATGCCGCCGTGGACGACTCTCTCGGCCTGAATCGAACGCTGAACGGCAGAACGCTGGGACTGATCGGGTATGGGCACATCGGCCAAGCGGTGGCACGGCTAGCACACCTGTTCGGTATGAGAGTGCAAGCCATCAGGAGCTCACCCGGCCCGACCCCGGCCCCGTTGACATTCCTTGGCGGACCAGCTGATCTGGCCCGAATCCTGCGCGAGTCCGACGTGGTGGTGGTGACGGTGCCGCTGAGCGATGCGACGCGCGGACTGATCGGATCCGAGGAGCTGGCGATGATGCGCCCGACAGCGCACCTGATCAATGTGGCGCGCGGGCCGATCGTGGACGAGCAGGCGCTGTACCGCGCCCTGGTCGCGGGCACGATCGCAGGCGCCGGCCTCGACGTCTGGTACGCCGCACCGCCACCGGCCGCGGCCCGTCGGCTGCCTGCGACAGCGCCGTTCGGAGATCTGGACAACGTCATACTCACCCCCCATTACTCCGGCGTCACCGAAGACACGTTCCGCCGCCGCGCGCGGGAGATCGGAGCGAATATCGCCCGACTGGCCGCCGGGGAAGAGATCCACCACCGCATCGTGTGAAAGTGCTGCGCTCGAACTCCGTGGCAGCCGTATAAAGGAGAAGGCAGTGAAGATCGATCGCATCCGGACTCTGCGTCTAGAGGAGTTTCCGAACCTGCTGTACGTCCTGATTGACACGGACGAGGGCGTGACCGGACTCGGGGAGACATTCATCGGCGCCGAGGCCGTGGAGTCCTACATCCACGAGACTGCCGCTCCTAAGCTCCTGGACGAGGATCCATTGACCATTGAGGCCCATGCCCGGCGATTGCGGGATGTGCTCGGCAGGAACGGTGCCGGTGTGGAGTCTCGAGGCAGCTCCGCAATCGATATCGGGTTGTGGGACCTCTTCGGAAAGGTCGTCGGGCAGCCGCTGTATCAGGTGCTGGGCGGGAAGGTGCGCGATCAGGTGCGCATGTACAACACCTGCGCCGGGTATGGGTACGTGCGTGGCGCCGGCACGGGAGTCGGCAGCGGCAACTGGGGCTTGCCGACCGGCGAGCCTGCCGGTCCGTACGAGGATCTGCAGGCCTTCTTGACCAATGCCGGCGAGCTCGCCCAGAGCCTGCTCGATCAGGGCATCACGGCCATGAAGATATGGCCGTTCGACCAGGCGGCCGAAGAGAACCACGGCCAGTTCATCACCGCCGCGCAGCTGAAAGTCGGCTTAGAGCCGTTGCGCCTCATCCGGGAACAGGTCGGCGATGCGATGGACGTCATGCTCGAGTTCCACTCTTTCTGGAACACTCCGGCGGCGCTGCGCATCGTCAAAGCCGCCGACGAGTACGACCCGTTCTGGTACGAGGATCTGCTCCCCGCCTATGAGACGGAGGGACTGCGCCGAGTCGCGGACCGCACCGCCACTCCCCTGACTCTCAGCGAGACGATGGCCGGGCTGGTCAACTTCGAGCACTTGTTCGCCTCCGGGGCCGCTGCCATCGCCATGGTCGACGTGGGCTGGGTCGGGGGCGTGACAGCAGCCAAACGTGTCGGGAACCTGGCCGAGGCGCACAGCCTGCCGATCGCCCCGCATGACTGCACTGGACCGATCGTGCTCGCCACCTCCACGCACCTCTCCTGCCACCTGCCGAACGGATTCATCCAAGAGACGGTGCGCGCGTTCTACACCTCCTGGTACCGGGACCTCGTCACCGAGTTGCCCCGCATCGAGAATGGCATGATCGCTCCCCCGGAGGGCCCGGGACACGGAATGGAGCTCAACCCCGAGGTGCTCACCCGCGCCGACGCCACCGTACGCACGAGCGCCCTGTGATGGCGATGACCAGCGACGAGCCCCAACCAGCGGCCGCACTGCGCAGCGCCCAGTGGTACGTCGGAGATGACCGCAATGCCTACATCCACCGCGCCTGGAGCCGACGCGGGCTCCCACCGCATGCGTTCGACGGAAGCCGCCCTCACATTGCGCTGGTGAACACCGCTTCGGACTTCACCCCATGCAACCGGCACCTGACCGAGGTCGCCCGCAGCGTACAGAACGGGGTCTACGAAGCTGGTGGCATCCCTCTGGAGATGCCGGCCGTTTCCCTCGGTGAGTCCCTGGTCCGACCGACTGCGATGCTCTGGCGCAATATGGCAGCCATGGCTACGGAGGAGATGATCAGGGCAAACCCGATTGACGCCGTCGTCCTTCTGGGTGGGTGCGACAAGACCATCCCCAGCCTGCTGATGGCGGCTGCTTCGGTTGACCTGCCTGCGATCGTGCTCCCCGGCGGACCAATGAAATCGGGTACCTTCCGGGGCCGGCCTCTCGGCTGTGGCACTGATGTGTGGAAGCTCAGTGAGGAAGTGCGCGGCGGGTCGATGTCGGAGCGAGATTTTCTCGCCTCGGAAGGGTCAATGATCAGCAGCCGTGGTCACTGCAACACCATGGGCACGGCCTCCACGATGGGGCTGCTGAGTGAAGCATTGGGAATGACGATCCCCGGTATGGCCGGTACCCCGGCCACGGACAATCGGTTGCTGGAAGGCGCTCACTCCACTGGCGCCCTGGCCGTGGAACTGGTGGCCGAGCGCCGTCGGCCGAGTGACATCATGACTCGGGAGGCGTTCGTCAATGCCATCGTCACCCTTGCCGCTATCGGAGGTTCGACGAATGGTGTGGTGCACCTCCTCGCGATTGCGGGTCGCCTCGGGGTCGACCTGACGCAAGACGATTTCGACAAGATCGGCGCGGGCGTCCCCTTGCTCGTTGACCTGCAACCGGCTGGCCGCTTCCTGATGGACGATCTCTACCGGGCGGGCGGGCTACTCGCCGTGCTCCGCGAGGTACAGGATCTGCTCGAACCGGGAGCCGTCACCGTGACCGGGCGGCCGTTGGTGGACTACCTCGAGACCGCGAATGTCTGGGATCGGGAGGTGATCCGGCCACGAGCAGAGCCTCTGCAGGATTCAGCCGGAATCGCCGTCCTGCGCGGCAACCTGGCGCCCGATGGAGCGGTGATCAAACCCGCCGCAGCGTCAGCGCACCTGCTCCAGCACCGCGGCAACGCCGTGATATTCGACTCTATCGAGGATATGCACGCACGGATCGACGACCCCGACCTTGAGGTCGATGCCGATTCCGTGCTCGTTCTGCGCGGGTGCGGGCCCAAGGGATACCCGGGGATGCCAGAGGTTGCAAACTTGCCCTTGCCCACCAAGCTCTTGCAGCAGGGTGTACGAGACATGGTGCGAATCTGCGACGGCCGCATGAGTGGCACCGCCTATGGAACCGTGGTGCTACATGTCGCCCCCGAGGCTGCAGCAGGTGGCCCACTGGCCCTGGTACGCACCGGCGACCCGATTGTGCTGGATGTGCCAGCGCGGAGCATCACCATCGACATCAGCGACGACGAGTTGGCCGCTCGCAGCCCCAACCCGGAAGCAGTAGAGGCCTTTGCGGACCCGGCGCGCGGCTGGCAGCGCCTCTACATCGACACCGTGCAGCAAGCCGACACCGGCGCCGATCTGGACTTCCTCGTGGGCAGCAGCGGAGATCATGTGCCGCGGGAATCCCATTAGACCGCCGATCGCGGTCCGAAGCGAGATTTGGTGCGGGCACAGAGCAGAGCAGGCGGACCCGCAGCTACTCACGTGCCCGAGATGCGCGCCGGGCAAGGAGCAACCCAGTCATCCCTATCAGTAGCAGCGGCGTCAGGGCAGCGAACGCGAGACGGAAGTCGCCGAGGACATACTCACCGGACGGACGGACAGCATCGAGCACCACTCCCACGATGAGAATGCTCACGAGCGAAGCGAAGTAGCCGCCCACGTTCACTACTCCGATCGCTGTACCCAACTGGGGGCCCGGGATGAAAGTGCGCGCATAGTCGAAGCCGATCGTGCAGGCCACTACCCCGATAGTCACCACCACCCCGAGAAGTGCGAGCAACCAGAAAGGTCGGGGTGTCGAGGGAATGAGCACAGCCCCCCATATCACCGTTGACGCCGCGACAGTTCCCAGGACCAGCCAGGAGCGCCGCTCGGGGAAGCGCGCGGTCAATTCACCCATCACCGGCCCAGCAATGATGCCGGCAACGGTGCCGATCGTGAGCACCGCACTCGCCCTCGCTGGGCTGACGCCTTGCCCAGCCGTCAGGAAGGGCACGCCCCAGAGGAACAGGAAGGTGTTCGAAGGGAACAACGTCACGAAATGAGTGAAGAACCCCAGCCACACACCCGGGGTTGTCAGTACCGACCGCAATCCGCCGGGGGCCGATTCAGGAGCGGCCAAGCTGGGACTGGCTGACCCTTGGCCGGAGTTCGAATCGTCACCTTCAGGTCGCGCCGGTGGCCGATCACGCACTGTCAATGCAGCTACCAGAGCAATAAGTAGACCGACCATGGCCAGTGAACCGAATGCGGCCGTCCACCCAAAAGAGAGCAGAACAGCCAGGAACGGCACAGCCGAGACGATTTGCCCCAACTGGCCCAGAATACCGGTCATCTGGGTAATGACCGGTACGACTCTGGGCCGAAACCACAGCGGAATCAGACGTAGCAAGGAGACCAGTACAGCGGCGTCTCCCAATCCGATAAACGCCCGCGCAATGAAGGTGGGAGGCAGAGTATCCACGACGCCCAGTACTAGCTGACCGGCAGCCATCACGATCGTGCCGCCGATGATGAGTCGTTTGGCGCCCCACCGATCGAGCAGCATTCCCATCGGGACCTGCGCGGCAGCATAGACGGCGAGCTGAACAACGGAGAATAGCGCCAGCGCGGAGGCGCCGATCGCGAACCGGTCGACAGCTTGCAGGCCTGCTACTCCGAGCGAAGTACGACCCGCGACGGCGACGATGTAAGCCGCGACGCCAGTTCCCCAGACGAGATACGCGAGCCGTGGCGGGGCAGGAGCTTGCGCCTCAGATTCGGGTGTGATCGATGACCTCCCGTGAGTTCCTCCGGCGCCAGGATGCTGTTGCCCCCCGGGTGGCTACGCAGCGGACCGTGCGAGCCGGGTACGTCAACCTGCAAGATGGTCCACGAACGCGGCCCACTAGAACGTTCCGCCAAGACGGCCGTGCATCCCGGATTCAAGGTGGGTGATCATTGCCTTCTCTGCGCCTTGGACGTCACCCACCATGATCAGGTCAGCGATTCGACGGTGCTCGGCCAGTGTTCCTGGACCGAATGTGTAGTTCCACCGGAGACGATAGATGTGCAGGTGAAAGTTGGTGCGTTCTAGCGCCGCTCGTACCTGAGCGTTACCGGAGAGTTCGGCGATCAGCCGGTGCAGCCGCAGATCATGCGCCGCGAGCGGACGATACGCCTCGTAGTTGGACTCGTGCGGAGCCTCAATCGATGCGAACTCTGCCTCAAGAAGTTCGCGCCCAGCATCATCAATCCGCGCCGCAGCCTGTCCAGCTGCCCACGGTTCGATCAACAGCCGGAACTGGAATAATTCATCCAATTGCGCCTCATCGAGCAGCGGTGCCGCCCTGTACCCACGCAGCGGAGTCTTTGCGGCTAACCCTTCAGACTCCAGACGCGCTAACGACTCGCGCACTGGGGTCTGAGACACGTTGAAATCTCGGGCCAGACCGTCGATCGAGATCCGATCGCCAGGCTCGATCGCGTGATTCATGAGCAACGCTTTCGTGCGCTCGTAGACCTCATCGCCGACCATCGTGCGCCGGTGGGCAACCGGGGCCGCAGCGTTGTCAGTCAACACGAGCTCCTTCCGCGTAGCGTACAGACAGGCGTCCAGCAGCAGGCGCCGAAACAAAATTCCGGAGTGTATGCATACTACGGCTCACAGGCTTTACTTGTGCCAGCATCCTCGGCGGGCTCCTACACATCGAAACGCAACCGGAGCATCGTGCTGCGCTATCTGAACGTCACTCCGGCGCCCTCGGGCGAGACCGCGTCTGCTGCACGTGAACTGCCGCCAGTCCACGAACGACGTGTATTCCGCCGCTCTACGTATCGCTACCTACCGGGTGGTGGAGCACCTCTCCGCCGCGCTCCATCCCCGGTGGTGTGCTCACCCGGTCCAGCGGCCGTTGCTCTCACGACCGAGGCGCCACCCGCCATCCGTACGACGGATATTCACATTCCGCCGTACGCATTTGACGGATGGACGAACGCGTCCATAGTGTGCCGTTCAACCACTAGCCCGGACAGCGAGGTTGGACGTGACTTCGGTACCACCCCAAGAAGCGTTGCGCGCCAGCGCTGCGCCACCGCAGAAGCGCAGAGCGCGCAAGGCCACGCCGTTCACGCTGCTCGCCGTCCTGCCGTTCCTCCTGTTCGGGCTCGTGTTCGCGGTCTACCCGATGAGCCAGGTCGTGCGGATGGCCCTCTCCGACGTCCAGATTCGCAGCGGGCAGTTCGAGTGGACCTTCACCGGCGCCGACAACCTGACCAAGGTCCTCGGCTCCGGCGTCTCCTGGGAGGTCATCGGCAACACCGTGGTGTTCGTGGTCGCCTCCGTGCTCGTCTCGATCGTGCTCGGCCTGGCGCTCGCCCTGCTGGTAGACCGGGCCGTCACTCTTCTCCCCCTCGCCCGCAACGTCCTCATCTGGCCGGCCGTGATCGCGCCGGTGGTCGTCAGCCTGATGTGGTTGCTCATCCTCAGCCCGACCGCCGGCGGCCTGAACAAGCTGTTCCGGACGCTCTCCCTGCCCGAGCAAGGCTGGCTCGGCGACAGCGGTACTGCGATGGCCGCCGTCGTCGTGGTGGATGTCTGGCACTGGACCCCGGTGGTCTTCCTCTTCTTCTACACCGCGCTCAAGGCGATCGACGCCAGCACGCTCGAGGCAGCCCGCGTCGATGGTGCCAACGAGCGGGAGATCGTGCGCTACATCGTCCTGCCGGCGCTGCGCCCGACCATCATGGCGGTGGCCCTGGTGCGCACGATCATGGGCGTCAAGGTCTTCGACGAGATGTACCTGCTCACCCAGGGCGGTCCAGACGGCGCCACCACGCTGGTCTCCCAACACATCAAGAGCCTGTTCTTCGACAGTCTGCGGCTCGGCGAAGCGGCGTCCTACAGCCTCGTGGTCGTCTTCGCGACGGCGATCGTGCTCGGGGTCGTGCTGTTCGTCCGATCACGAGTGGAGCGGTGATGAGTTCTTTGACTGAGACCCCACGACGCCGCCTCTGGGTCGAGATCACCCTCGGTCTCGTGCTGCTGGTAGCCGTGATTCCGATCATCTGGACCCTGGTGCTGGCGTTCCTGCCGAACCGCGCGATCGTCGACTCCGGGTGGCAGTTCACGTTCTGGCTCGGCAACTTCGCCACCCTCTTCGACGGCGGCGCGTTCCTCGCTCAGATCCGGAACAGCGTGGTCATCGTGATCGGTGCCGTGGCGATCTGCCTCGCCATCGGATCGATGACCGGGTACGCGCTCAGCCGGCTCAACCCGCCCCGCTGGCTGACCCTCCCCGCACTGATCATCACCGGCTTCATCCCGCTGATCCCACCGATGACGCTGGTGCCCGGGCTCTACATCCTCCTCGGCCAGCTGAGCCTGCTCGGCACCCTCACCGGACTGGTGCTGGTGAACGCCTTCATCAACCTCCCGTTCGCTGCCCTGCTGATGTCCTCCTACTTCTCCACCGTGCCGAACGAGCTTCGAGAGGCTGCCCTGGTCGACGGCGCATCGGAGTCTCGTACGTTCCTCTCCGTGATGCTCCCGATCGTCAAGCCCGGCTTGGCGGCCACCGGAATCTTCACCGGGATCATGGCCTGGAACGAGTTCCTGATGGGCCTGACGCTGACCACCGGCGGCAACACGGCACCGGTCACCGTCGGGATCGCCGGCCTGCTGCAGCCGTACGCCATCACCTGGGGTGAGCTCGCCGCCGCCGGCACCGTCGCGGCCATCCCGATCATCGCGATGGCCATCGTCGCCAACCGTCACATCGTCGCCGGCCTCACCTCCGGCGCAGTCAAAGGCTGATCAGAACCTGAGCAAAGGAGCACATCATGTCCCGACCCAAGACCCGACTGGCCGCGTTGGCCACCGTCGCCGCAGTAGCCACCTCGCTGGCCGCCTGTAGTGACGGAGGAGCCGACGGCGGTGCGCTGGGATCCGGAGACGCCGTCACCATCATCACCAGCCAGGCGCCGTGGAACCCCGCCTACGACGCGGTGATCGCCGCCTACGAGGAAGAGACCGGCGTCAGCGTCGACGTGCGCGCGTTCCCGAACGACGAAGTCAAGACGCAGATGCTGAACGACGCCCAGAGCGGCAACCACGCGTTCGACGTCTACCAGGTGAACGAAGTGGACATGGCGCAGTTCAACGACAACGGTCTGCTCCTGCCCCTGACGGACGTCGATTCAGAGTTCACCCTCGACCCCGAGGTGTTCACCTACGACAACCTCCCCTACTGGAACACCGAGACCGGCGCGTTCAGCGAGGACGGTGCCTTGACGAGCATCCCGCTGATGGGCAACCTGCAGATCTTCATCTACCGCACCGACATCTACGAAGACCTCGGCCTTGAAGTGCCGACCACCTGGGACGGCGTGCTCGAGAATGCCGAGGCGGTCGTGGACAGTGACGCCGCCCGGTACGGCTTCGTGATGCGCACCCAGGGTGTGGCCGGTTCGCCGCAGGTCACCTACGACTTCTCCGGAATCCTCTACGGCCTCGGCGGGAGCTTCTTCACCGAACCCGGCACCGACTGGACCCCATCGGTCGATTCCCCGGAGGCGATCGAGGCCGCGACCATGCTGCGCGACCTTGCCGCGACCGGCCCGGAGGAGTCGCAGACCGTCGGCCAGGCGGAAGCGATCGCGACGATGCTCGCCGGCGACGCCGCACAGCTGGACACTGTGGCCGCCGGTGCCAGCGCGATGAACGACGAGTCCAGCTCCAACGTGGTCGGTAACGTCGGCTTCGCTCCGCTGCCGGGCTCCGCCTCACCGACCGGCACTTGGAACCTCGGCATCCCGGCCGACCTACCCGAGGACCGTCAGGGCCCCGCCCTGGACTTCATCACCTGGGCCACCTCCGAGGCCGGCATGGAGGTGTTCGCCGAGAACGGCGGCATCCCGGTGCGCTCGGACGCGTTCGACGCCGAGGGTCTGAGCGAGCAGGACAGTGCCTACCTGGACGCCGTGGAGCAGTCCGCTGAGACCGCCCAGGGCCCGATGCGGTACGAGTTCATCGGTGACTTCCTGAACGTCACCGAACCCATCCTGGCCAACATTGCCGCCGGCGAGGTCACCCCGGAGGACGGCATGGCCCAGATGCAGGAAGAGCTCACCGCCGTGATCGAAGAGGGCGAGTACCCGATGGGCTGATGCCCCATGCGGTGCGGGGCGGCGGCTACACCGCCACGCACCGCCCCCTCCCTGACCAACGACTCCACCGCCGTCGAGGATGAGAATGCCCCTGCCTGTACCCGCCCAGCCGAACATCGTGCTGATCCACTGCCACGATCTGGGCACCTGGCTGCCGTGCTACGGCATGCCCTCCGTACCCAGCCCCCACCTGAACACGTTCGCCGACGAGAGCATCGTCTTCGACCAGGCCTTCGCCACCGCTCCGCTCTGCACGCCGGCCCGGTCGTCTCTGTTCACCGGGTTGCAGCCACACCAGAACGGTCTGATGGGACTCGTGCACAGCGGCTGGCGCTACCGCCCTGGCGTGCAGACCCTGCCCGAGCTGCTCCGCCCGCACGGGTACCACTCCGCGCTGATCGGGCTGCAGCACGAAGACCTCGACTCGCGGGTGCTCGGCTACGACGAAGTACACGGCCTGGGCTTCCTGCCCAGGGCGATGGAGGTGGCCCGGCAGACCGAACAGTGGCTCGCACAACCCCGGGAGGATTCCGCTCCGTTCTTCCTCACCCTCGGCACCTGGGAAACGCACCGCCCCTGGCCCGCAGAAGACTACGCAGCAGCTGACCCGAACGCCGTCGACGTTCCGGCCTACCTGCCGGACAACGCCGATACCCGCGGCGACATCGCCACCTTCCACGGCTCGATCCGCCAGCTCGACCAGGCGGTGGGCCGCATCCTCAGTGCACTCGATGCCTCGACGCACGCGGACAACACCATGGTCATCTTCACCACCGACCACGGCGCCGCGTTCCCGCGCGCGAAGAGCACCCTGTACGACTCCGGGGTGCAGGTCTCCTTCATCGTGCGGCCGCCCCGTAACTGGCAGCTGGCACCCGGACGCCGTTCGGCACTGACCAGTCACCTCGACGTCGCACCGACCCTCGTCGAGCTCGCCGGTGGCGAGCCGCCGGAGGACCTGGCGGGCGAGAGCTTCCTCGGCACGCTCCAGGACGAGAGCCTCGCCAACCCGACCCGCGAGCTGTTCCTGGAGAAGTCTCACCATGACCGGTACGACCCGATCCGGGCGATCCGCACCGACCGGGCCAAGTACATCCGGAACTTCAAACCGGGACCGCAGGTGCCGTTGGCCCTCGACCTGGAAGAGAGCCCCACCCGCCGCGGGATGGACCACCTGCTCGGTCCGAAACCAGCCGAAGAGCTCTACCTGCTCCGCGACGACCCGGCCGAGCTGCACAACCTGGCCGATGCTGCTGCGTTTGAGGAGCTTCGCGCTGAGCTTGCCAGCCGGTTGGACCACCACTTGCACGCCACGGCGGACCCGATCCTGGCCGGCGACATCACGGCTCCCCCGGTCCCGGCCCGAGATTCCCGGGCGTCCTGCTAGCGTGCCCGCGGAGGTAGAGCAATGGAGCTGAGCTGGTGCCGGTCCTTCGTGGCGGTCTACGAACTGGGTGGGTTCTCGGCGGCGGCACGCGCCTTGCACCGATCGCAGTCCAGGATCAGCGCGCACATCGCCGGCCTGGAGGATCACCTCGGGGAAGTGCTGTTCAACCGGGACGTCCACCCGGCCACGCTCACCCCGGCCGGTGAGGCGTTCCTACCGCATGCCCGCGGGATGGCCGATGAATGGTCGGCCGCCGTTGCCGCCGTCGAGGCCAGACGGGGAGACATCAGCGGGACGGTCGCGGTCGGCAGTGTGCCGAGCGTCAGCTCGCAGATCCTCGGCCCGTTTCTCGCGCAGTTCGGCCGCAAGCACCCGCGGGTGACGTTCGAGGTGCACGAAGGCCCCAACTCTTGGCTGGACGAGGCGCTCGCGCACCGGACCATCGAGATCGCGCTGCGTCCGCTGCTGCAGGTGCGACCGCAGCGCGCCACCGAGCACCACGTGCTGATGGACGACCCGATCGTGGTGGTACTCCCCGCCGGGCACCAGCTCGCCGAGAATGACGCGATCTCGTTGGAGCAGCTCACCGGATACCCGCTGATCACCACCGGGGAACCCGGCCTGGACGCCAAGATCGGAGCCGAGTACCGGCAGTTCCTGGCCGACATCGAGGTGGACCGGCAGCGCAGCCTCGCGGTGAGTCAGCCGACGACGGTCTACGCCTTCGTCGAAGCCGGACTCGGACTCGGCCTGATCGGCGCGCTGCCCGCGCAGATGTTCTCCCCGCCCGCTGTGACCTTCCGCCCGCTGCACCACCCGGCCGCGTCTCGAAAGATCGCCGCCTACCAGGCCAGCACGCGGCGCCTCTCCCCCGCTGCCGAAGTCTTCCTGCACGAGCTGATGGCGTTCACGAAGAAGCGTTACGGCCGGCCCTCCACCCACCCACAATGAGACCGGGGACGACAGACCGTTGACTCTAGAGGCCTACCAGGACCTGCACTGCTACGTCGGCGACATCCACAACCACTGCGGCATCAGCTACGGCCACGGCAGCATCGAGGACGCGTACCGCAACGCCCGGCTGCAGCTGGACTTCGCCAGCGTGACCGGCCACGCCTGGTGGCACGACATGCCGGTGAATGACCCGCGGCTCGCTGCGGAGGAGGCCTACCACCGCGAAGGTTTTGCGCGGCTCGCGGACTGCTGGGACGAGGTCCAGGAGGTGACGGCGGCCGTGCACGAGGACGGGACGTTCGCCTCGTTCCTGTCCTTCGAGTGGCACAGCATGACCTACGGCGACCACTGCGTGTACTACCGAGACTCCCACGGGCCGATCGTGCGGGCATCGAGTCTGGAGGAGCTGCGGGGCGCGCTGCGTGTCCAGGCGGCATCGGGACGGCCTGCACTCGCGATTCCGCACCACATCGGGTACCGGAAGGGCTTTCGCGGGATCAACTGGGACACCTACACCGAAGAGCTCTCACCGGTGGCGGAGATCGTCTCGATGCACGGATGCGGAGAGTCGGACCGGGCGCCCCGGAACTACCTGCACACGATGGGCCCGCGCGATGCGCAAAGCATGGCCTACTACGGACTGAACGCCGGGCACGTGTTCGGCTTCATCGGCTCCACCGACCACCACAGCGCCCATCCGGGCAGCCATGGCTACGGACGGATGGCGGTATGGGCGACCGAGCTCACCCGGGCAGGGATCTGGGACGCCATCGTGAACCGGCGCACCTATGCCATCACCGGCGACCGTATCCAGCTGCGCTCCGCCGTCAATGGCGTGCCGATGGGCGGCATCGCATCGGCTGATCCGGAGCGCCGGGTGAGCGCAAGCATCCAGGCTCGGGACCGGATCGACCTGGTCGAGGTGATCCGCAACGGTGAGGTGATCTGGTCCGGTACCGGGCCGACGGCGGAGCCCGGGTCCGCGTTCAGCGGCTTGGTTGGTCTGAGCGTGGGGTGGGGGCAGGCCGGCGCCACCACGGACTGGGACGTCCAGCTCGAGATCGAGGGTGGCTCGATCATCGAAGTCGAACCGCGGCTGCGTGGGATCGACATCGTCGATCCGCTCAGCCCGGCGCCGTCGTCGTACGCCTTCAGCGCCTGGGAACGCACCGGGGAGAAATCCGTGCGGCTGCGCACCCGAACGGTGGCCAACCCGACGGTGATGACGGATGCGACCCAGCAGATGGTCCTGCGCGTGGTTGGAACCGATCGCACCGTGGTGCGGGCGGTGATCAACGGAGAGCCGGTGGCCCACACCGTGGGTGAGTTGCGTGCCGGGCCACGGTCTGGTTACACCGCTGGCTTCGTCAGCCCGGCGTTCCAGTTCCATCGGGCCGTGTCGGACGCCGAACGCGAGCTGGAGCTGGATGTCGAGGACCTGCGCGAACCCACCGGGCGGGACTGGTATCACGTGCGGGTCCGGCAAACGAACGACCAGTGGGCGTTCGGGAGCCCGACGTGGGTCGAGGCCTAACTACTCGTCATCGGGTCGTGTCGGTCAGCGACCAGGGTCACGTCGTGGTGCGGCCACCGTTACGGACAATGTCCAGATCGGCATAGACCGTCACGCGCGAGACACCGAGTCGGGCCGCTACCTGGTCCACCGCCCGCTTGATATGGAACGCTCCGCGCTCCTCAAGGTTCCGGAGCACCTCGATCCGGTCCTTCCTGCTCATCACGCTGACTGGCTTGCCGCTCAAACCGACTGCTCGGTCGATCATCTCCGCCAGCACACTTTGGATTCCAACGTCTCGTCTTGAAGCACACCAGCACCGAAATTTGTGGACGGACCACCTGGCTCGCCGCCCGTCACATGACCGTTCTCGGCCGCGTAGATCGTCCGGTCCATCGATCGTGAGCTCAGATCATGCAGCACCACTTCACAGTGCGGCCCGACTGTGCTAGATATGGCCCGCATTACTGGCTGCAGCACAACATAATCCTCGATCTTCTGGACGTCTACCGTGACGTCCGTGATATCAGGGCGATCTACGCCTACCCCGGCGGAACGGACGCCAGCTACTTCCTGGGAAGGGGCCAGATACCGACCGTCACGAGTCTGGGTCCAGGTCTCTTGAGTGTGGCTCACGGCCCGAACGAGTACGTTCCGGTCCGAGACCTGTACACCGCCGTGGAGCTCTACACCCGCCTCTTTGAATCGCTGACCGGTCCCACTGACTGAATGATGGAGCAAATCTCGTGAAGCACGGAATCGTATCCACCGACCTGCCCGCACCAGCAGGCGCCTACTCCCATGTGGTGGAGTGCGGGGGCATCGTCTTCACCGCCGGCTTCGGGCCACAGGACCCGGTGACCGGAGCGGTGGCCGAAGGGGTGGAAGCGCAAACCCGCCAAGTGGTCCTGAACGTCCAGGGCTCATTGGAGAAAGTCGGTCTCGGCCTCTCGGACGTGGTGAAGACGACAGTGCATCTGGCCCACCTCGACCGAGATACGAAGCTCTTCAACGCCGTCTACGCCGAGATGTTCGAGGAACCGTATCCCGCGCGGACCACAGTAGGAAGCACGCTCGCGGGCATCCTGGTGGAAATCGACGCCGTCGCCATCCGAAGCAGCTGACGATGGCCGTGCACTATCTGGACACGCCCAGCATGGGACTGCCCACTGCGCAGACCGTGGACGCCATCACTGGTGCCCTGGCTGACTGGCAGGCGGGCACCGCGCGGTACAGCTCCTGGGAAGAAGCGATGGAGCGGTGCCGCGGACTGTTCGCCCAGATCGTGGGCGTCGGTGCGGACTCGGTGGGTCTGCTTCCCTCCATCGTCCCGGCAGTGGCGGCCGTGGCAGATTCGCTCGGTCAGAGAGCGGGCACAGTGGTGGCCCACCGGAGCGAGTTCCGATCGCTGCTGCTCCCGGTGCTCGCAACGATGCCCGAGGACCGGATCCGTTGGGTCGACGGTGACTACAGTGCCGAATCGTTCGTCCAGCACATCGATACCGAGACATCAGCGGTTTTCATCTCCTCCGTGGCCTCGCACGACGGCGCCCGGCCCGCACTTGAGGTCATTCGAGACGCGTGCCGCGCCGTCGATGCCGCTCTGGTGGTCGATGCGACTCAATCACTAGGCATCGTGCCTCTGGGCATCCCGGCCGCAGATGTGGACCTCCTGGCAGGCGCCGGCTACAAGGGCCTCCGCGGCCCGCGGGGCACGGCGTATGCCTTCGCTCGTGACGGTGTCCTCACCAGGGTTCGCACCGCGAGTCCGTATGGAGCGCGCGACGACGCAGTCCAGGGCGGGTACGGGCCGCCCTACCTGCCCAAGGGCGGTGCTCAGGCGCTCGACCAGTCACCGGCCTGGTTGAGCTGGGTCGGGGCGGAAGGTGGACTGCGGGCATCGTTGGAGTCCGCGCGGACCGACGACGCTCAGCGGGTGCTCGCCCATACCGAACACTTCCGCGGAGAGCTGCTCGCCCGAGGCTTCACACCGCAACCGACCGATCTGCCCAGCCCGATCGTGTCCTTCGCAGCGGACGCCTCCGCCGACCTCAGAGAGCGTCTGGCAGCAGCGGGAGTCCGGGTCGCTCATCGTCAAGGTCGGATCCGCGCCGGCTTCCACACCTACAACGAGGAAGCAGACATCGAGGCGTTGCTGGCTGTGCTCGATGCCGAGATTCGGTCTCGTCCCAACGGTTGACTGGCCCGGGCAGGTACCTCTGCACCCCAAAGTGGCTTACTCTCAGCACATGAGCCACTTCCGGCTCGGTGACAAGGGAGTTTTGCCATGAGCAACAAGTCCAACGCCAAGAAGGTCGGGAAGTCTCTCAAGGAAAAGCGCGCCGACAAAGCGGGCAAACGAGCTCGTAGTGCCGAGCAGGCCAGCGCGGTGGAGACCGCCGTCGCCAAGAAGAAGCGCTGAGGGTGGCCGCTGACCTCCTGACGCTCGGTGTTCTCGGGTCCTCGGCCAAGGCGGATGAACGCCGCCTGGCCGTGCACCCGCTCCACCTCGACCGGATCGACGCCGACCTGCGCGCCCGCATCGTGCTCGAGGAGGGCTACGGGAGGCGGTTCGACGTCGCCGACGCCACGCTGGCCGAATTCGTGGCCGGAGTGCGCCCACGCTCCGAGGTGATTGCAGCGGCGGACGTGTTGGTGCTGCCGAAGCCGTTGCCAAGCGACCTGGCAGAGGTCCGGGACGGCCAGGCCATCTGGGGCTGGCCGCACTGCGTGCAGGATCACGAGATCACTCAGCTCGCCGTGAACAAACGGCTCACCCTGATCGCCTTCGAGGCGATGAACCACTGGAAACAGGACGGCGGCTTCGGGCTGCACGTGTTCCACAAGAACAACGAGCTCGCCGGGTACTGCTCCGTGCTGCACGCCCTGCAGCTGCGCGGCCTCACCGGCAACTACGGGCGCTGGTTGAGCGCCGTCGTCATCGGCTTCGGCGCCACCGCCCGCGGGGCCGTCACGGCACTGACTGCCCAGGGAATTCACAACGTGCAGGTGCTGACCAATCGGGAGGTCGCCGCGGTCGGCTCACCGATCCCCTCGGTACGGATCCTCCAGCTCGATCACGACGACGAGCCGACCCGGCCCGGCTACGTGATCAGCGAGGAGGGTCGCGTGCCGTTGGCTCCGTTCCTGGCGGAGAGCGACATCGTGGTGAACTGCACGTTGCAGGACCCGCTCGCCCCGATCACCTACCTGCGCACCGAGGACCTGGCCGCGTTCCGGCCCGGCAGCATCATCGTGGACGTCTCCTGCGACGAGGGAATGGGCTTCAGCTGGGCGCGGGCGACCTCGTTCGCGGATCCGATGTTCACCGTCGGGGACGACGTCCACCACTACGCCGTGGACCACAGCCCGTCACATCTCTGGGAGTCGGCGACCTGGGTGAACAGTGAGGCGCTGCTGCCGTTCCTACGGCCGGTGATGACCGGGCCGAGCGGGTGGGCGCAGAGCCAGACGATCGACCGGGCCATCGAGATCCGCGACGGGCACATTCGCAACCCGGACGTGCTCGCCTTCCAGCACCGCGCGGCCGAGTACCCGCACCCGGTGGGCGGTCAGTAGCGGGCGGCTTGCGACTATTTCGAATATTCGGCACGATGGAGATATGAGCAGCCAACCCGTCCAGGGCCGCCGACGCGAGGGAACGGTCCTTCCGCCTGAGGACCTGAGTGACCTGCTGAACCTGTCCCACTTCCTCGACCAGCACACCGAGCCGGCTGTGCTAGTCGGACCCGACGGCGAGCAGACCCCGCTTCCAGCAGAGGTGTACACGGTGCTGGTGGAGGCAGTGCACGCGATGAAGGCACAGCGCGCGGTCACTATCGCACCGGTCGATCAGCGGCTGACTACGCAACAGACGGCCGACCTATTGGGAATCAGTCGCCCGACCGTCATCAAGTTGATCGACCAAGGCGACCTCAGCTGCGAGAAGCTGACCGGCAGCCGACATCGCCGCCTCCGACTTGCCGATGTCCTTGCCTATCAGCGGCGCCGGGAGAACGAGCGAGACCAGACGCTGCGCGCGCTGGTCGAAGACGCCGAAGATGCCGGGCTCTACGACGTTCCGGCCGCCGACTTCCGTGAAGCGGTACGCGCCGCCCGCCGACACTGATGTCCGGCTTTCGCGTGATCCTCGATGCATGCGTGCTCGTGCCGATCACGAAGGCCGACCTCCTCTTGCAGTTGGCCAATCGTCGAGCCTTCCACCCGCTGTGGAGCCCGCGGATCCTCGATGAGGTGACTCAGGCGATTCCGAGCGCCACCAAGGGACGGGTCACCGACGAACGAGCGCAGATGCGCGTGCAGATGATGAACAACGCATTCGAGGATGCCCTGGTCGACGATCGGCACGGGCTCGAACAACACATCACCGGCCCACCAGATTCAAACGATCGACACGTCGTCGCAGCAGCCATTCACGGTCGCGCAGCTGCCATCGTGACCGACAACATCAAGGACTTCCCCGAGGCGGCGTTGATCGCGATGTCTGAGCAGCGCAAGAACCCACCAGAGACCGTCGATGGTCTACTTCGGAGTCTCAGCCGGGCGGGCCTGCCTGACTTCACGAATGAAGTCTGGTCCGCGCTCGAAACCTAGACTGCCCCGGCAACCGCGGGCTCAGTCAGCCACGCCCCAGGTACCCAGATCGGTCACGGTGACCGACTCGATGTCCTGGCCCGAGGGGACCATGAACACCTGGCATCCGTACATCAGCACCGGCTCGACCACCTCGGTGCCCAACTCGGCGCACGGCAGTTCGGCGGCCGCCGAGCCGTTGACGATGCTGGCCGGCACCTCGGTCCGCCCGGTGTCCGCCACCCACGCGGGACTGGTCAGGTCGTTGACCGCATCCCAGGAGAAGTCGTCCCGCGTGCCAGAGGTGAGCTCGATCCGGTACCCAACGAGCCACGGCTGCCCGCTCACCTGAGTGCCGGCCAGCCCCTCCAGCCCAGCTTCGGCCATCGTGCTTTGCGTCACCGACAGCACGGCGAAGTCCACTCCCAGCGGCTCCTGCGCCTCGAGCGCGACCACACTCCCCAGTTCCAGCTGTTCGGTACCGGAACAGGCCGTGAGAGTCAGAGTCAGGCCGAGGCTGGCAGGCACAGCGGCACGCACGAACCACCGTGAAGAGCGGGGTGAAGTTGTCACGACGTTGAGAATAGCGGAGCCGCGCACCGGAGATGTGCTGGTACTCACCGCCGTCCGCACGCCCCCTGGACTGTTGACGCCTGCGCCGGTGTTCCTTAGCCTCGAAGGCTCGCCGCACCCAGAGATCACAGTCGAGAGGGCGGTGGAGGGGGCAGTCGACAACACATGGAGGGGGAACTCCGATGGATATCAGCAGGCGGTCCGCGTTAGTCCTGGCGGCGAGTGTGGGCCTCGTCGCGGTGCCGGCACGTAGTGCGCAGGCTGCGTACTACAACGAGTACACGACCATTGCCGGAATTCCGACAGCTCACGAGTGCACGGCGGCACAAGCTTTTGGCGCCGGAACCACGTACTTGTACTCGGTGAAGATCGGTCTGGATGACACCAGGGCGCTCATCTACCGCACCAACAGGAACACCGGCTCCACGGTGATCATGACCAATGGCACGGACGATTCGCCGTACAACTCCTGGCTGGGCCACGCGAACGACCTGGCGGTGCTCTCCCTCGACGGCGACTATCACCTCTTCGTGGTGACGATGAGTGCCGAGGGTGCTCAGCTGGTCAAGCTGCACTACTCCGGCACCACGTACTACAAGGTCGGTTCCTTCAACGTCCATCTCGACGGCGAAGCCAAGGCTGTCTCGGGGATCAGCCGCCTCGCGCAGACCGGCAGTACCCTGACGTTCTTCTTCAAGAGCGGCCGGGCCATCTACCGCGGCAGGATAGGGCTGCATGACGACTCCGGCACGATCGACCTCACCGAGGCGTTCGACCTGAAGGTCGCCGGCGCGCTGGTGGACGGCGAACCGGTCCCGGATCTGGAGGATTTCACCAACCAGGGTTTCCTGTACCACCCGGCCACGAAGGACCTCTTCTACCCGTTGACCAAGAAGAACCGGAGCATCGTGCTGGTCTACCGGAACATCACCGAGCAGACCTCCGGCACAGTGACCTCCGACCCTGATCTGTCCTTCCGGATCACCTCATCTGCCTATCCAGAGCTGTTCGAGATCGAGAGCCTCGGGATCGCCGACGGCACGCTGTACTTCAACACCAATCGCGCCAAGGCCAGCGGTGACGGTAACCACGACGGCGTGCATTCTTTCAACGGTTTCGTCACCGACTGAGACTCGCGACCGTGGTGAGGTGTCCCAGGAATCACCGTGACCGGCGTGACGCGGCAACGGGCCTACGCGAGGCTTTCCCGGTCAGCCCGATGACGCTCGATGAACGGCAGCACACTGGAGCCGTCCCCCATCGAGTCCTTCGTGATGACACCGAGCGAGCCGTCCTGCTGCAGGATCACCGCCTGGAGGTCAGCAAGGGATCCGTGCCCGGACTGGCGGGCAGCAGTGTGGACGTCAACCTCGGTCAGCCGGTGCCGGCGCAAAGCCTTCCGTTGCCACTCGCCGTCGTAGTAGAGCAGTGCCGGAGGCGCGTCCAGGAGCCGGCGCATGAAGCGCCACCGTGACCGGGCAATCGCCAGCGTCCACTGCACGGCGACCAGCAGGATCAAGGCCACGACGGCTTGAGCGAGGCCCACGTCCGCGGCAGTGACCACGCGGCCGAACACCGATCCGAGGCTGACCGCGATGATGAAGTCCAGCGGTGTCATCTTCGCCATCGTGCGAGGGCCCGTACCCCGCAGCAGAATCACCAGTGTCAGGTAGCCGACCGTGCCGATCAGCAGGGTGTGCCAGATGGGCGTCCATCCGGCCCAGAAGTAGCTAGAGTCCATCCGGCCATGCTGACACGGACACCGCAACCAAGCCTCTGCAGAGGGTTGTCGTGCCCTGCCACCACCCGCGACTCGCCCGGCGCCGTCGGTCGAACATCACATCGGCAGCACAGGGGCTAGTCCTCGCCGTCGAACAACCCACCGTCGAGCAGCCAGTGGTAGCGCAGGCGCAAGGCACGCTCGGTGCTTGCGAGCAGCGCGGCGACAGTGAGGGCGATGTTCAGCCAGCCGGGCAGCGCGATCGGCGAGTTGAACGTACCGACGTGTTCGGCCACCGGCGGGATGTGCGTGATCTGCTCGACGATCTGCGGCACGCCGAGGATCATCGCGACGATCAGGATGATCACGGAGACGGCGCCAATCGCGCGGCCCAGCGCAGGTCGCTCCTGCTCCAGCCGGGCGCGCCGCCCCTCGGCCGAGGCAGGATCCGGCACCAGCTGGCGCTCCCGGCCCGCGTCGCTCACATAGTGGCAGCGCCGGAGCCCGTACCCGCTGACCACCACTTCCACGGTGCCGCCGGGCACCGGGAATGCGGCCGGCAGCTTGGAGATGGCGTGCTGGAGGCCGTCCCGGTAGAGCTTCGCGCGGACCTCGCCGTCGGAGTCTCCCCACAGCCGCACGTCCACGGACCAGATCTCCTCGCCACCCTCACCGGGCAGGCGCAGGTGCAGCAGTGAGCGGGTGAACGGCTGCCACCAGCGGTAGCGCTGCAGCGGGCGCCCATCCCCCGGTTTGACCTTCCTGGCGGCGCGCTTTCGCTTCCGGTCCGACCACACGGCAGTCACCCTAGCAATCGGCCGGCGGGCAGCCCCGGTCCGCCGAGCCCGGATACTCGCCCAGCGCAAGGACCCCGATGGGTGGCGAACACCAACTCTTCATACCTAGTATACTAAGTACATGACCATCGCCGGTTCGAGCCCCTACCGCGGCACGATGCCCCTGTATCGGGCGGTGCAGCGCGCACTCCAGAACGACATTCGCAACGGCAAGTACCAGCCCGGAGACTGGCTGCCGTCCGAGAGCGAGCTCTGCCGGACGCACCAGGTCTCGGCCACCTCGGCCCGCCGGGCACTGCTCGAGCTGGGCCGGCTCGGTCTCATCCAGCGCTTCCAGGGGCGCGGCAGCATGGTCACCTCCAGCGAGATCCGCACCGCCAGCACCATGCTGGGTATCGGCCAGGAGCTACGCCAGCGCGGCCACGAGGTGACCTCACAGATCCTCGCCAACAGCACCGAAGCGGCCGGCGAGGACGCCCTGGCCCACCTCCACCTCCCGCCGTCGAGCGAGGCGCGGCACATCCGCCGCCTCTACCGCGCCGACGGCGAACCCACAGTCCTCCTCTACCACTGGCTGCCGCTCGTTCCCGGTATCAACTACGCCGCCTTCGATGGCGGCTCCTTCTACGACTTCCTCGCCCTGCACGATGCGCTGCCGAGTCGGGCCCACGAGCGGGTGTTCGCGGGCAGCCTCTCCGCGGCCGACGCCGAGGCGCTCGACGCGCCCACCGGCGGTGCCGCTCTCGTGCGAGAACGCACCTCCTACCTGGTGGACGGAAGTCCGATCGAGTTCACCCGGCACACCTCGTTCGGCACTCGGTACCAGATGGACATCGATCTCGAGATGCATGCCTGAGCCTTCCACCCACTCGACGTTTACAGCAGAGGCCCGTGATGAGTACTCCTAGCACGTCCCCCGATCTGGTGGTCGTGGGCGACGCCAGCATCGACCACTACGTCCAGGTCCCCCACCTGGCCACCAGCGACAACAAGGCGATCGGGCGTTATCTCGGCGCATTCGGCGGCGGGATGAGCGCCAACCTCGCCGCAGCAGCCGCCACCCAGGGAGCGCGCACCCGCCTGGTCACGAAGGTCGGCACCGACCGTGAGGGTCCGAGCGAGCTCCAGGCGCTCAGCGATCTCGGCGTGGACGTCACCTACTCGGTGCAGGACGCCACGCACCGCACTTGGATGTGCTTCGTGCAGCTGGACTCCACCGGCGAGAAGGCGCTGATCGGCGCCGATACCGGCATCAAGATCCCGCAGCGGGACGAGATCGATCCGAGCGCCCTGCACGGGGCGAGGATCGTCGCGCCGTTGGCGGACGATCTGGACTGGGCGGCACGCATCGCCCAGAGTGCCGTCGACGGCGGAGCTCAGGTGGCGATCGATCTGGAACCTGACGCATTCGGTCCGGACGATCCCCAGCTGCACCAGCTGCTCAGCCTGACCGAGTACGTCTTCCTGAACACTGCCTCGGCACAGAAGTTCCATCCGCACAGTCATGCCCGCGCTGCCGCTGCCCTGCACGAGCTGGGTCCCGGCACCGTGGTGGTGGGCCGCGGAGAACAGGGCGCCTACTGCTCCCTGGCCGACGGCTCCACCGTCACCGCCCACGCACCGGCCGGCGTGCCAGTCGTGGACACCACCGGCGCTGGTGACGCCTTGGCCGGCTCCTTCCTCGCCGGCGTGCTGCAGGGCCGCTCCCCCGAGGCCTGCCTACGCACGGCGGTAGCCAACGCGACCGCCTGCATCACCCGCGTCGGATCCCGGACCTACTTGACCGAACCCGCCCCTGCACCGAGCACCACCGAACCCCTCACGATCGAAAGGACCCTTCGATGACAGCCCAGCTCCTCTCCGCGATCCACGGAAGCCTGGCCGCCGCCTGTATTGCCGACGCGCTCGGAGCTCCGACCGAGGAGCTCAGCCGCGCGCAGATCCGCACCGCGTTCAACGGCCACGTCACCGAGTTCCACGACCCGCTGCCCGGCGCACCGTACGCCCGCGGCCGCTCGGCCGCGCAGATCACCGACGACTCCAGCCAGATGATCATGCTCACCGAGCTCCTGGTCCGCACCGGCGGAGCCCTCACCCCGCAGGACATGGCCGGCCTGCTCGTCGAGTGGTCGAAGAACGAGAACTACTACCCCCACTTCGCCGGACCCACCACGCGCGCGGCGATCGAACAGCTCGCCGAAGGCGCCGACCCGTGGCAGGTCGGCCGCTCCGGCACGATCATGACCCAGGGAGCCAGCAACGGCGGCGCGATGCGAGTGGCACCGGTTGGCCTGTTCCACCACGGCAACCCGCAGGCGGCAGTCCAGACCGCCTTCACCACCTGCGTGCCCAGCCACAACACGACGGCGGGAGTCGCCGGGGCAGCCGCCGTCGCCGCAGCCGTCGCTGACGCATGCCGGGAGGAGGCCACCCTCACCAGCGTGGTGCGCGCGGCCAAGGCCGGTGCCCGCGAGGGTGCCGAGCTCGGCCGCACGCAGGGCCGGGACGTCCCGGGAGCCCGGATCGACCGACGGATCGACCGCGCCGTCGCACTCGCGATGACCGCCGAGAGCGACGAGGAGGCGATCGACCTCATCGAAGGCGAGATCGGTGTCGGCCTGCCCGCTGCCGAAGCAGTACCGGCGGCGATCGGCTTCTTCGTGGCCGCCGCCGGCGACCCGATCCGCACCGCAGAGCTGGCAGCCAACGCCGGCGGTGACAGCGACACCATCGGCTGCATGGCCGCCAGCATCGCCGGAGCCTTCTCCGGGATCGACGCCATCGACCCGGCGACGGTGACGACGGTCGAACAGGCGAACGGACTGGATCTGCACCCGCTCGCCCAGAGCCTGCTCCAGGCCTCGGCCAAGTAACCCGACAGCCACCACCACGCCGCGCCGCCGCTCAGCCGGCGGCGCGGCCCGGCCTTCAACGAGGACAGCCCATGACCGCACGAGCGACCCCGCGCACAGACGAATTCGCCAAGATCGGCACCAAGGAACGCCTCTCCTTCGGCGCCGGTGACCTGGCCACCAACATCGCCTGGGGCGCGATGTCCACCTACATCGTGTTCTTCTACACCGACATCATCGGCGCCGCCGCGGCAGCGATCGGCACGATCATGCTGGTCTCCCGCATCCTGGACGGCGTCTCCGACGTCGCGATGGGCGCCGTGGTGGACCGGACGAACTCCAAGCACGGCCGAGCCCGACCGTGGATCCTGCGACTCGCGGTCCCGTTCGCGATCGGCCTGATCCTGATCTTCACCGTCCCGGATGTCTCCCCCGGGTGGACTCTCGTCTACATCGCGGTGACCTACAACATCCTGGTGCTGTTGTTCACCGGTGTGGTGATCCCTTACGGGACACTCAACACCCGGATGACCCGGGACTTCCAGGAGCGGTCGAGGCTCAACGTCACCCGGATGTTCGCTGCCACTGCCGGCATCCTGCTGGTGACCGTGCTGACGATTCCTCTGGTGGACTCCCTGGGTGGCGAGCAGCCGGGCTGGATCACCGCGTTCGTCATCTTTGCCCTGATCGGTACCGCCCTGTTCTTGGTCACGTTCAAGAACACCAAGGAACGCATCATCGACCCGCCGGCCTCGGTCTCCCAGCCGGGGTTCAAGGACTCGGTCAAGGCCGCCGTCAAGAACAAGTACTGGGTGCTGCTGTTCGGAATCTTCATCGTGTTCAGCGCTGCGGAGTCGATGTATACCGGCGCCTCCGCCTACTACGCCGAGAACCTCCTCGGCAACACCAGCTTCGTCGCCCTCGTCTCCTTCCTGCTGTACATCCCGGCACTGATCGGCATGCTGTTCATGGGGCCGATCTACCGCCGGTTCGGCAAGATCGCCCCGATGATCGTGGGTGCTGTCATCTTCGTGATCGGCTCCGTGGTGATGGCGATCGATCCGGAGAACCTCACCTTCGCCATCGCCGGCACGTTGATCCGCGGGATCGGCCGCATCCCGATCTTCGGTGCGATCTGGGGAATGCTCCCGGACACCATCGAGTACGGAGAGTGGAAGACCGGCAAGCGGGTCGAAGGGATCCTCTACAGCGCAGGGAGCATGGGCCAGAAGGCGGGCTACGGCTTCGGTGCCGCCCTCCTCGGCTGGATCATGGGCGCGGCCGGGTACGACGGCCTCCAGGACGTCCAACCGGACAGTGCGATCACCGCCATCAGCGCCGTGTTCATCCATATCCCCGCGGTGCTGTTCATCGTGCTGATCGTGCTGTTCGCCTTCTACAAGCTCGAACGGATCTACCCGACAGTGGAGAAGGACCTCCAAGAGCGCCATCGCACCAGCAGCTGACCCACTTTTCGTGAGACGAGGAGAGCCATGAGCAACTACCCAGAGCTCGCCAGGACCATCGGCTGCCGTGGCGGCTGGGAGAAGTTTCCGGAGAACCCGGTGATGGGCACCGACGGGGACTTCCGCTTCGACAATCACGTAATCAGGACCGCACACGGCTACCGGATGTACTTCTCCTGGCGCAAGCACTACGCGATCGCCGTGTCGGAGAGCCCGGACGGGCTGAGCTGGAGCGAACCTGAGCTCGTCCTGACACCCCGGCCGGAGACCGGCTGGGAGGATGACGTCAACCGCCCGGCGATCGTCTACCGCGATGGCCTCTACCACCTCTGGTACTCCGGCCAGACGGCGGGGCGCAAACTCTCCTCCTCGGTCTGGACCGATGTGTACCTGGAGGCGGCGGCCAACGACGACGGCACGTCCGCGATCGGGTATGCGACCAGCGAGGACGGCTATCACTGGGAACGCCAGGACACGCCGGTGCTCGAAGCGGCAGCGCCGTGGGAGAAGCAGTCCCTGATGTGCCCGACGGTCCTCTGGGACGAGACCACGCAGCGCTACCGCATCTGGTACTCCGGCGGCGGCTGGTTCGAACCGGACGCCCTCGGCTACGCAGAGAGCGAGGACGGCCAGAGCTGGACCCGTCCCTACGACGTACCCGTGTTCGGCCCGGACGAGAACAACATCTGGGAGGAGCAGCGGGTGGCCGGCCCACAGGTCGTCCAGCACGACGGCTGGTACTACCTCTTCTACATCGGGTACGAGGACATGTTCAAAGCGCGGGTGGGCCTGGCCCGCTCCCGCGACGGCGTCACGGGGTGGCAACGGCACCCGGAGAACCCGATCCTCTCCCCCGGCCTGCCGGGCGCATGGGACAGCGAGGCGGTCTACAAGCCGTTCGTGGTGTTCGACGACGCGAACGATCGCTGGCTGATGTGGTTCAACGCGCGCACCGGAACCACTGAGCGCATCGGCGTCGCGACCCACCAGGGCGCTGAGCTCTGGCCGTCCTCGGCGCGCTGACCGGCGGTGAGCGGTCTGCGGGCGATGTGGACACGGCTACCTGCCCTTCGCCCGCGCCCGCAAACCGTCGATGTCGAGGTTGATGATCCAGGTGGTGGAGAGGGGGATGGATCCTCGCCCGCCCTGACCTGCACCTCTAAGTTGGACGGGAGGCTCGACTTTTGAATCTGGCACACCCCGTGGCATCGATACGACGAATACACGCGATTTGCACGTGAGGTGCACTTGAGGTGTATGGCGACAGCAGTGTTGGTCAACGGGTGACGACACTGATCGCCTCTGGGGGCGAACTAGCAGTCACGGAACCTGTGCTGATGGAGGTCCTGGCCGGAGCGCGCACTGAATCACGGCAGTCGGATCTACGGCGGCTGGCGTGGCGCCACAACGCCGTGCTCCTCTCCTGGGATTCGGGCATCGCTCGACTCGCCGACGTGGTCGGACTTCAGCTGGACGACGCCTCCCGGCGAGCATGATCGCTGGCTACGGCCGCTTGCGGCGCGTGCCGATCCTCCTACCGCTGTGCTTGCCGGTTACGTGATGAGCACCGTACTGAGCCACGGGATGAAGACGACTGCCGCAACGACCGCCAGATAGATGAGGAAGAACGGTATCTCCGCCCGGCTGATCGTGCCGAGACTCTGTTTGGTGACGCTGACTGCTGCGACCAGCCCGACGGCGACTGGCGGTGTCATTGTCCCCACGACGGCTGTCAGGGCAACGACCAGCCCGAAGTGAATGGGATGGACGCCGAGGAGGTCAGCGATCGGCCACAGGATCGGGACCATGAGGATCGCGATGGCTGTCCCCTCCAGGAAGAAGCCGAGAATGACCAGCACGAGAGCGCTGATCGCCAGGAAGGTGACGGGACCGAGGTCCATCGACATGATCCACTGCACCAGCCTTCCGGACGTTCCCGAGTACGCGAACAGCCAGGAGAAGGCAGTCGAGGCAGCCGTGATGAACAGGATCATTGCGGTGCTCTTGGCCGAGGCGATCAGGACATTCACGATGTCCCTGAGGGTGGACTTGCGATAGATCACGAGACTCGCGAACATCGCCCAGACGACGGCGATCGCCGCCGATTCGGTTGGTGTGAACAGTCCGGAGTAGATGCCGCCCAGGATGATGGCGGGAAGGGCCAGAGCAGGCAGCGCCTTGACGAAGGATGTGCCAAGTCGCTTCAACGAGAATTTTTCTGCGCTCTTCGGCCAGCCCTCCTTGTGGGCGATGAATCCCACCATCGCTAACAGCGCGAAGGCGAGGAGCCCGCCGACGAGCAGTCCGGAGGCGAACATGTCACCGACGGACGTGCCCATCAGTGCGGCGATGACGACCATGATGATGCTCGGCGGGATCACAGGTCCCAGTCCGCCGGCGACCACAAGCAGGCCGGCCAGGCGCTTCTTCGGATAGCCCAGGCGCACCATGTCCTGGTAGAGCATCACACCGATCGCCACCACGGTTGCGGGCGCCGAGCCGGAGAGCATGGCGAAGAAGGCGGCAGCGAGGACCAGTACGTAGGCCAGTCCGCCGCGTACTCCACCCACGATGGCGTTGGTGAAGTTGACCAGCCCTCGGGAGATCCCGCCCTGGGTCATCAAGTTGCCGGCCAGAATGAAGAACGGGATCGCCATCAGCGCGGTGGACTCGAGCCCGCCGTACATCCGCTGCGCGACCACCTCGGTCCCGACCGGAGTACCGGGGTCCAGGAGGATCGCCGCTAGCACCCCGGCTCCGAGCGCCACACCGATGGGAACACCGATGACCAGCAGGACGAAGAAAGCTATGAGCACGATGGCGATGGTCATCGCTGATCACCGCCCCTCTCCTCGATCGGTGCGTCGGGACCGTCTCCGTCAGCGCCGGTGAGCGGCTCGGCGTTGTCTTGGGTGCGGACGTCGATCCTCATAGCGATCGACTCGTCATTCGCTATGAGCGCCCGAACCTGAAGCACCAGCGCAATAGCCTGCACGACGACGATCAATAGGAAGGAGATCGCGAACGAGCCGTAGGGCACCCACATCGGCCAGCCGAGCGCGGGACTTGTCTGCCCGCTGGTGACCTGCTGCTGCACCAGGTTGTAGGAACCGATGAGCATCACCACCGAGAACACCAGGACGGCCACTTTGGCAAGCAGCTGCACAGCCAGCCGCGCACGTCCCCTCAACTTGTCCGGGAGCATCGTGACGGCGATCTGGGACCCGTCCCGCAGGCCTGCCTCTGTCCCGATGAGGACCATGTAGAGCATCGCGAAGAGAGACGTCTCCTCCAGCCACGGCATGGAGAACTGCCAGAAGGTGCGATTGAGGACCTGTATGGCCATCGCCAGGATCATCACGATGAACGTTCCGGCGAGAACGACGTCCTCGAACCCCTTGAGCAGCCGCTTGAGCACGAAGTCTCGGGGTGCGCTCACATCCATGGTTAGCCCTGCTCGCGCGCCGTGTCGACGGCGTCCTGCCACTCAGGGTCGAACGACCAGCCGTGCCCGTCTACGGTGTCCTCCCAGGCGGCGCGCATCTCCTCCTGGTCGATGTCGTAGAACTCCACGCCCTCGTCCTGCAGCTCGGCCTCAGCCTCGTCGTTCGCCTGGACGAGGAACTCGCGCTGCTGCTCGTACCCCGCTTGCATACCCTCGAGGAAGGGCTCGCGCAGTTCCTCCGGAATCTTGTTCCAGGCGTCGTCGGACAGTGCCATGACGATGTAGACGAACGTGTGCTCGGTGTTGGTGATGTGCGGCGCCACCTCGTAGTAGCTGTTCGCCAGCGCGTTCGACGTCGCATTCTCCACGGCATCAATCGTTCCCTGCTGCAGTGCTGTGAACTGCTCACCGGACGGCAGTCCGACCGGGACTGCACCGAACCCTTCGAAAGCGGCGAGCTGGTATTCGTTCTGCATCGTACGAATCTTCAACCCGGCGAAGTCGTCGATCGACTCGATCGGCCGTGTCGAGAAGACATTACGGAAGCCAGACTCCATGTAGCCGACCACGTGAAGGTTCTGCTCAAGCGCTGCCTCCTCGATCAGGTCTCCCACTTCGCCGTCGACAGCGGCATGGGCCTGATCGGCGTTCTCCCACAAGTAAGCCTGATCCAGAATAGACATCTCCGGGATCCAGTTCGTGAAGACGGAGTTGGCTCCGGTCGCGATGTCCAGATCACCGTTCATGGCCATCTCCACCGTGGCGCGCTCGTCACCGAGCGACCCGCCGGCGACCACGGTGATCTCGATACGGCCATCGGTGCGCTCGGCCACCTCCTCGGCAATCGCGAGGGCGCCCTGGTAGTAGTTGCTCTGCTCGTTGTCGGCCAACGCCATCCGCAACTGGATCCCATCGCCTCCGCCACTGGATCCTCCGCAAGCAGTCAACCCGAGTGCGAGGGAAAGGCCGCCGGCGACGGCGACTGGCATGTACTTCTTCATCGTTGATCCTTCATCGTTCGGTGATTGGTATGTCGGTGAGTGGAAGAGGGCGCAGTTGTTCGTTCAGCCGGGCGAGTTACGCTCGGGTGGTTGGCTGGTGGGTAAGAGCTGCCTCGTCGATCGCCGACGCCACCCCGGCTGTGCTGATGATGTCGACGTACTCGCCGACGCGCGCCACGAAGTCCCCTTGGGCCGCGAGCTCGCTCGGAAAGATCTCCTCGGACTCGAAGACCGCCCGGGCCATGGTGCGGCCGTCGGTGCTCCGAGCGGCTAGTGCGCCAAGTGCCGGGCGTGCTGGATCGCTCATCGCGTGCGCGTGTGGGCCAGGGTCGAATCCGTCCAAGGGAGCGATGCAGGCGAGATAGCCGGCCACGGACAGGGCCAGGTGCTGCGGCATCACGCCCTCGCCGAGCGCCTGCAGCGCCGGCGTGCACACCCGCTGCGGCAGCTTCACCGACCCGTCCGAGCCCACCTGACTCGTTCTGTGTCCCAGGGCCGTGTTGCTCCAGCGTCCGAACAGGGCGCGTTCATAGTCGGCAGCGATGACGCCGCCGGGGAGATCCACGCTGGGTAAGTACTCCCCGGTGAGAACCCGGTGCGCTGCGTCCGCCACAGCCGCCTGCCCGACACTCGCCGGGATCGTCTCAGCACCGCTGAGGGCGCCGAGGTAGGCGATCAGGGAGTGGGTTCCGTTGAGAAGGCGCAGCTTCATCTGCTCGTAGCGATCCACCTCGGTGGAGAAGATGGCCCCACCGGCTTCCCACCGCGGGCGCCCGGCCGCGAAGCGGTCCTCGATCACCCACATCGTAAACGGCTCGGCAGGTACGGGCACGGCGTCCCGGTAGCCACACATCGTGGCCACGCGGTCTCGATGCGCGTCGTTTGTTGCCGGCACGATCCTGTCGACCATGCTGTTGGGAAACGTCACCTGGGACTCGACCCAGGTCAGCAGGTCACGTGCCTGATCACCGGGAAGGTGATCGATGAAGTCGGTGACGATGTCTCGCGTGCGGTCACCGTTACCACCAAGGTTGTCGCAACTCAGGATCGAGATGGGGGCTCCGGAGGCACGCATCCTCGCTTGCAGGCCGCGCACGATCTGACCGATGCTGGTACGCGGCTGGTCCACGACCTGCAGGTCGTGCTGGACGAGCGGATTAGCCAGGTCGATGCCACCTGTCGATGGCTCAAAGGTGTAGCCATGCTCGGTGACGGTCAGGGTGACGATCTTGATCTCCGCCGCGGCGATCTGTGCCACGACACGGTCGGCTTGCTGCGCCGCGACGAGGGTCTCGGCGAGCACGCGTGGAACCTGGAACTCTGTGCGCTCTGGCGCGATGGTCACCACCGTGTAGAGATGGTCCTGAGACTCGACTGCATAGACGACCTCGCGGGACGAGTTCGCCACACCGACGATTCCCCAGTCACCGCCGTGAGACTGCACGGCCGCATTGGTGTAGACGGCCTGATGCGCACGGTGAAAGTTGCCGTAGCCGAGGTGGAGAATGCCGGGACTCGGCGCAGCTGTTCCGGCCATCCCGCGCTCCAGGGCGACGTCGCGCCCGAGAGTGGGCAGGGTGTGCTCTCCGGTGGTGGTCATGCCGGTCACCAATCTGTGATCGCGCCGTCGCGCGTACGAGCGATCGGCAAGTAAGCAGGTGCGTACGGGAACGCCGAGGCTGCCCTCTCGTCCACCTCGACACCGAGTCCCGGCTCCTCACCGGGGTGCAGATAGCCGTCGGTGAAGGTGTAGGAGGACTGGAACACCTCGCTGGTGAGGCTGGGATATCCCATCAGCTCCTGGATGCTGAAGTTGTGGGTAGACAGCCCGACGTGTAGGGAGGCGGACATGCTCAGTGGCGAGACGTCCGATGGACCGTGGGGCCCGCCGTCGACCTGGTGAACCTCTGCGTAGTGCAGGATCTTTCGCAGGTGCGAGATGCCCCCCGCATGCCCGACGGCGGTACGGATGTAATCGGCCAAACGCTCGCTGATGATGGTGCGACAGTCCCAGATCGTGTTGAACACCTCGCCGATGGCCAGGGGGGTGGTGGAGTGTTCACGCACCCGCCGGAGCAGGTCCGGGTTCTCGGCGGGGATCAGGTCTTCCAGCCAGAACAGATCAACAGGTTCCAGCTCTTTGGCCAACCTGGCCGCTTGTGTCGGATTGAGTCGGTGGTGGGCGTCGTGCAGCAGGTGCAGCTCGGGTCCGACGTGTTCGCGCAGACGCAGCAGGGTTTGCGGTGCGTGTCGCAGGTACGCACCGGCGTCCCACGTCTCTTCCATCGGTCGAGACCCGCGTGCAGCAGGTTCGTAGCCCGCTTCGCGGGTGATCCCGTAGACGACGTCCAAACCGGGCACACCAAACTGGGCCCGAATCGCGCGAAAGCCCGCTGCACGCTTGGCGTCGACGGCGTCCTCGAGCTCTTCCTGACTCCATCCGGACGCGTGCGTGTATGCGAGTACCCGCGAGCGGACCGCACCGCCGAGCAGCCGGTAGACAGGGACGTCGAGGGACTTGCCCAGCAGGTCCCAGAGAGCGAGGTCGACCCCGCCGATCGCGGCCATCGTCACCGGGCCGCGCCGCCAGTAGGCGCCGCGGTACAGGTAGTGCCAGATGTCTTCGATATTGCCTGGGTCTTGTCCGACGAGGGTGGGGGCGATGTGGTCACGTAGGTAGCTGGCGACGGCGAGCTCGCGCCCGTTCACCGTCGCGTCGCCCCAGCCGACCAACCCAGCGTCGGTGGTGATCTTGACGATCACGTAGTTACGTCCGGGGCTGGTGACGATCACATCGACGGCAGAGATGGTCTCAGGCATTCAAAGTCTCCTCAGGAACCGACCGGTAAGCGGTGAGACAGCGCCCCGTACAGATGGTGGTCACGCGTGGCTCTCTCGGCGGAGGTCGCCCGTGCCGGGCGCCAAGGCGGTCGAGTGCCGAACGATGAGCTGCGACGGCCGGTGCTCCGGACCTGCGTCGATGACCTTCCCAGACACCACGTCGGCAAGGATTTGATAGGCCCGCACACCACCGTCGGTGATGTCGACCCGCACGGTCGTCAGACTCGGCTCGGAGACCGCTGCGACGTTCAGGTCGTCGATACCCACGATGCTCAGATCACGCGGACACTCCTTGCCCAAAGCGCGAGCGCCGGCCCGCACACCGAGCGCAACCAGGTCGTTGTACGCAATCACGGCGCTGGCGCCGCTGGCGACCACAGAGGCAGCGGCGGCCAGGCCGCCGTCAACGCTCGCTGCCTGGTGGCCGACAACATCGAGCTTCATCGCCCACCGCTCAGCGCAGGCGCGGATTAGCTCGTCCCGGCGCTGGTTGGCCCATGCGGACCGAGGCCCTGGAGCGTAGGCCACATGTCTGTGCCCAAGGGCAAAAAGGTGTTCGAAGGCCTGCTCGATTCCGGTATCAACGTCCAGCAGCACAGACATGCAGAACGTGACACCGGAGTTGATGACCACCAGCGGCGTGCTACCGATCGCAGTCGTGAGCTCTTTCGCAGCCAGGCGCGGCGAGGCGAGGATGACACCGCTGACCGTAGCCGGCAGCGAGCGCAGCACGTCCGCTTCGACCGACGGATGCTCGGAGGTGTTGTACAGAAGCACATGGTGCCCACCCGCCCATGCCTGTTCCTGAATGGCCGCAGTCAACGCAGCGAAAATCGGATTCGCGGCATCGGGCACCACGACCGCGAAGGTGCGGGCGGAGGAACTTGTATGCGTGTTGTAGTCCAGGTCAGCTGCCGCCTTCAGAACTCGCGCTCGGGTCGCACCTGCGAGCCGATCCGGGTCTTTGAAGGCCCTCGAGGCGGTCGCTAGCGACACGCCGGCCGCCTGCGCGACCTCAGTCAGTGTGGCTCCCATGCCGATGGCTCCGCTGGTTGTCTGGTCTCGATGACACGACTTTGACAGTCTTGTACAAGTCTTGTCAACTTCTTGCATCTTGCTGGTGACGACCTGCCCTCAGCCGCGGCGACTCGGCGAGCCTCTACCCTGGAGAAGTGCCCACCCGCTCGCCGACAGCCACACCTCGCCCGTGGTGGCGCGACGCCGTCATCTATGAGGTCTATATCCGTTCCCTCGCCGATTCCGACGGCGACGGCACCGGTGATCTGCAGGGTGTGATCGACCGGCTGGACCACATCCAGGCGCTGGGCGTGGACGCGGTGTGGATCACGCCGTTCTTCCCCTCCCCGGGGCACGACCACGGCTACGACGTGAGCGACTTCCGTGGCATCGACCCGGCCTTCGGCGATACCGACACGTTCCGCCGGCTCGTCGACGAGCTGCACGAGCGCGGCATGCGCCTGCTGGTGGACGTGGTCCCGAACCACACCTCGCACGAGCACCCGTGGTTCCAGGCCGCGCTGGCCGAGGGCCGGGACGGTGTCGACTACCGCGACTACTACCTGTGGGCCGACCCAGCCGGCGACGGCGGACCGCCGAACAACTGGCTGGCGAACTTCGGCGGGTCCGCCTGGACCTGGGAACCGGAGTCCGAGCAGTACTACCTGCACGCCTACCTCCCGGAGCAACCGGACCTGAACTGGCGCAACCCGCGCGTGTTCGAGGAGTGGGTCGCCATCCTGGAGCACTGGATCGAGCTCGGTGCAGACGGCTTCCGCATCGACGTCGCGCACAACCTGCTGAAGCACCCGGACCTGCCGGACAACCCCGTGCTCGAACCCACCCGGGCAGAGAACGTGCCCGCCGGGCGGGTGCGCTCAGCCCGCGGCCTGGCCCGGGTCTACGACGTGGACCAGGACGACGTCGTCGATCTCTACACCCAGCTCCGCGCGCGACTCCCCCGCACCCATGCCGGTGAGGATCCCTTCCTGCTCGGCGAGACCGTGCTGGAGAACCCCGAACGGGTGGAGCGGTACCTCGAGTCTGGCCGCCTCGATGCCGCGATGTGGTTCGGTACCGACCGGGTCCCGTTCGACGCCGCCGAGGTGGCACAGGTGCTGCGCACCCCGAGCCCGGACACCGCCGGAAGATTCGGCTGGTTCCTGTCCAACCATGACCGCGCCCGCCCGGCCTCCCGCCTGGGCAGTGCCGACCGCGCCCTCGCCCTGTCCGCCGCCGTGCTCGCCATGCCCGGCCCCTACCTGCTCTACCAGGGCGAGGAGCTCGGCATGATCGATCTGGAGATCGACCCGAGCACCGCCCGGGACCCGATCGCACTCCGCGCCGGTGAGCTGGACGCCAGTCGGGACCGGGCCCGCTCCCCCATCCCGTGGACCGACGAACCCGGGCGCGGGTTCTCGAGTGCCGAACCTTGGCTCGCCCACGGCCCGCTGCCCGAACACGGCTCCGCCGCCACGCAGCGCGGCAACGACACCAGCCACCTGAACCGGTGGCGTTCCCTGCTGACCACCTGGGCCCGGCTGCGCGACACGCTCCCGGTGAGCACCGCCGTCGACCATCACGACGATCTGCTCACTCTGACCCGGGGTGCCCTCGCGGTTCAGATCAATTTCGGCACTGAAGCGCTTCCGCTGAAGCGCCCCGCCGGCGCCGAGGCCCTCTGGCGCTCCCAACCAGGCGGTGATCCAGCCACGTTGCGCGCAGCGGAAGCCGTCTGGCTGTACCGCCCAGGTGAGCAGTAGACACTCCAGCCGGGGCATTTAATACCATGCACGGTGTCGTGCTGTCATGAAGCGTCCTGAGGTCGAGCGGGCACCGGAGCGCTTCCCTCGGGCTCAGGCGAGACCCCGCGACGCTCCGGAGGGTCAGATTCTGCACTGAGGCGCTTCCGCGGAAGCGCTCCAGCTTGGCCCCGCCGGCCACCGCGCCCTGCCGGGAACACCTGCCCCACCCACTCGGAGCATCACTTTCCGTCACCACGCCCGGCCAGACCCGCCGTCGCTTTCATCTGGCCGCTGGTGCGCGACTCGGCCGGCCTCCTATGCCTACCCTCGGCGCAACGCCTGGAGGGAGGTGCAGCCGTGCCCGATCGCCCGAATATCCTGTTCGTCCTCACCGATGACCACGCCGCGCACGCGATGAGCGCCTACGGCAGCCAGCTCAACCAGACTCCGCACCTGGACCGGATCGCCGCTGAGGGCATCCGGTTCGACCAGGCTGACTGCACCAACGCCCTCTGCGCCCCCTCCCGGGCAGCAATCCTCACCGGTGCGCACAGTCACCGCAACGGAATGATGACGCTGACCACGAGCTTCGACTCGGCCCAGCCCACCTTCCCGGCACTGATGCAGGCCGCCGGTTACCGCACCGCCCTGTTCGGCAAGTGGCACCTCGGCCACGGTTCGGGGCACGATCCGGTCGGCTTCGACGAGTGGCAGGTGCTGGATGGTCAGGGCGACTACGACGATCCCGAGCTGATCGGCCCGGATGGCCGCACCCAGCACACCGGCTACGTCACCGACATCCTCACTGACCTCGCCCTGGACTGGCTCGAGCAGCAGGACGGCGATCAGCCCTGGTTGCTGCTGCTCTGGCACAAGGCCCCGCACCGGCGCTGGTTCCCCGGACCACAGGAGCAGCACCTGTACCAGGGCGTGACGTTCCCGGAGCCGGAGACCCTGTTCGACGACTACTCCGGGCGCGCCCGCGCCGCCGAAGAAGCGATCATCCGGGTGGGCCGGGACCTGGACGAGCTGGACGCGAAGACCACCATCCCCGAGTTCGACTCCCAGGCCGAGCGCACCTCCTGGTTCTATCAGCGCTACATCGGCGACTACCTGCGCTGTGTGGCCGGCGTGGACCGCACCACCGGCCGGCTGCTGGACCACCTCGATGCCACCGGTCAGAACGACAGCACGCTGGTCACTTACGCCAGCGACCAGGGCTTCTTCCTCGGCGACCACGGCTACTTCGACAAACGGTTCATGTACGCCGACTCGCTGCGGATCCCGCTGGTGATGCGCTACCCGGCGGAGATCCCGGCCGGCACCGTCTCTGACGATCTGGCGCTGAACCTGGACCTGGCGCAGACGTTCCTGGACTACGCCGGCATCGAAGCGCCGGACCGGATGCAGGGCGCCTCGCTGCGGTCGATCGCCCGTGGTGAGCAGCCGCAGGACTGGCGCGAGCACATCTACTACCGGTACTGGGAGCACCTCAAGGCCGGGGTCGGCGCCCACGTCGGGGTGCGCACCGATCGGTACAAGCTGATCCACTACTACGGGGAGGCGCTGGGTATCACCGGCGCCATCGATGACCCGCGCGAGCCGGAGTGGGAGCTCTTCGACACCGAGACCGACCCGGCGGAGCTGCAGTCGGTCTATGGCGATCCCGCCTATGCGCAGGTGCGCGAAGAGCTCACCGCGCTGCTGCTGCAGTCCATTCACGAGGCCGACGACGTTCCTCCCCCGAGCCTGGCCTCGCTCGTTTCGTAAGCCGTTCACCGTTCCCGGAACCTCGATGCAAAGGAGCAGGACAATGAAAGTAGACCGACGGATCATCGGCGGTGTCGCTGTGACCCTGGCCTCTGCCCTGGCGCTGGCCGCCTGTTCGGGTGGCGGCGACGGGGACGGCGGTGACGACTCCGGGCCGATCACCTTCTGGACCCCGCACGTGCAGCCGGACCGGATGGCCGCCCAGGAGGAGGTGGCCGCCGCGTTCACCGAGGAGACCGGCATCGAGGTGGAGATCGTCGCGATGGCCGGCGCCGACCAGGACCAGGCGCTGGTCACCGGTGCCGCCTCCGGTGATGTGCCGGACGTGGCCCTGCACGCCCCGGACCTGTCCGCCTGGCAGTCCCAGGGACTGGTCGACTCCGACGCCGCCACCGCGGTGATCGAGAACCTCGGCGCGGACACGTTCAACCAGCGCGCGCTGGACTTCATCAACATCGACGGCGCCTACCAGGCGGTCCCCTCCGACGGGTGGACGCACGTGATCGTCTACCGCACCGACCTGCTCGAGGAGGCCGGGTTGGAGGTACCCACCTCGCTGGAAGAGCTCGCCTCCGCGGCCGAGACGATCCGGCAGGACCAGGGCATCACCGGGATGGCGTTCGGTACCCAGGTGGGCACGCCGTCGGCCACCGAGGGGATTCAGTCCACCTTCCAGCAGACCGGCTGCCAGCTGGTGAGCGAGGGCACGGTGACCATCGACGCCCCGGAGTGCGCCGAGGCCGCCGGACACTTCGCCACCCTGGCCGAGTCCAGCGCCGCCGGGCAGTTCGACGTGACCAGCGCTCGGTCCACCTACCTGAACGGGGAGGCAGCGTTCCTGCTGTTCTCCACGCACATCCTGGACGAGCTCGCCGGGCTGGACTCGGACAACCCGCTGACCTGCGCCGAGTGCTCCGACAACGAGAACTTCTTCGTGGAGAACTCCGACTTCATCACCGTGCTGGACGAGGAGTTCCCCGCCCAGTACGGCACCACGCTGAACTACGTGATCCCCGAAGGCGCCAACGCCGAGGGGGCAAGTGCGTTCGTGGAGTACATCCTCTCCACCGGGTACGCGGACATGCTCGCTACCGCTCCGGAGGGCCGCATCCCGCTGCGCCCGGGCAACGCCGAGAACCCGACCCAGTACCTGGACGAGTGGGGCACCCTGCCGATGGCCGGCTCGGAGCAGACCGTGGCGGACATCTACGGCGAGGAGATGGTGACCGGACTCGGAGAGGGGATGGACGCCGTCTCCGCGTGGGGCCTGGGCACCGACGACGCCGTGCTCGCCGGTGAAGCGTTCGCGCAGAACACCCTGGCCGAGCACCTGGACGCGCTCTACTCCGGCACCGACCCGCAGCAGGTCGTGACCGATATGGCGGCGGACGTGCAGGCCCTGCAGGACGACCTCGGCTAGTAGATGGCTGACGCACGCACGACGAAGGTGGCGCGCGGGTCCCGGCTGAGCCGGGCCCAGCGCGCCAACCTGCACGGGTACCTGCTCTCCGCACCGTCCTACCTGGCGATCACGCTGGTGATCCTCATCCCGTTCTGCGCGGTGGTGGTGTTCGCCTTCGCCGACTTCCGGCTGATCGACATCCCCCAGCTGAACCTGGGCAACATCGAGTGGTCGCTGGGGAACATGCGGGACGCGCTCGGCTCGGGTGCGTTCTGGGGCGCGCTGGGCACCACGGTGGCCTACGCCGTTTTCACCACGATCGGGGTGATCGGCGGCGGGGTGATCGTGGCGCTGGCGATGCGCAAACGGTTCCGCGGGCAGAACGTGGTGCGGGCGCTGTTCCTGGTGCCGTACGTGCTGCCGGTGATCGCCGGGGCGACCATCTGGCGCACGATGCTCAACCCGCAGTACGGGATCATCAACGCCTTCGGGATGCAGGTGCTCGGCTGGGAAGCGCCGATCGCGTTCCTGACCACCAAGTCCTTCGACGTGGCCGGGGTGGGCATCCCGCTGGCGCTGATCGTGGTGATCCTGTTCGAGATCTGGAAGTCGGCGCCGTTCACGTTCCTGTTCGTGACCGCCCGGCTGCAGAACGTGCCGGCCGAGCTCGAGGACGCGGCCGCGATCGACGGTGCGAACGCCCGCCAGCGGCTCACTCACATCGTGCTGCCGCAGCTGCGGACCGTGGTGATGGTGCTGCTGCTGCTGCGGTTCATCTGGTCCTTCCAGAACTTCAACGACATCTACCTGCTCACCCAGGGCGCCGGTGGCACCGAGGTGATGGCGGTGAAGGTGTTCAAGGAGCTGACCGTGCGCGCCGATGTCGGTAGCGCTGCCGCCTACGGGCTGTGCATGACGGCGATCCTGATCGTGTTCGGGATCCTCTGGGCGTTGGCCAACCGGCGGAAGGAGGCGATGTGAGTACCTCGGTTCGCAGAGAGTCGGGCGGCGTGAAGGCGCTGCGCGCCTCGATCATCATCATCACCCTGGTGCTGTCCATCGGGCCGGTGCTGTACGGGATCGTGCTCTCGGTGCGGCCGTTCGCCGCGGTGCTGAACGACCCGCTGAACCTGTTCCCCGCGCCGAGCGAACTCGATTTCAGCGCCTACGCCGATGCCCTGAGGTCCACGGCCGACGGCGGCTACGGCCTGGGCGGGTTCCTGGTCAACTCGCTGATCCTGGCCGTGGGCACGGTGCTCGCCTCGATCTTGGTGAGCATCCTGGGCGCCTATGCCACTGCACGGATCCGGTTCTCCGGACGCAGCGTGGGCAACGCGATCATCGTGGCCGTGTACATGTTCCCCGGGGTGGTGCTGGCCGTACCGCTGTTCGTGCTGCTCTCCCGGGCGGGGCTGACCGGCACCTTGGTGGGGCTAGTGGTGGTGTACGTGGCGCTGACCGTGCCGGTCTCGCTGTACATGCTGCGGAACTACTTCATCGCGCTGCCGTCCTCGATCGAGGATGCGGCACTGATCGATGGCTGCTCCCTGATGGGGGTGATCTGGCGGATCGTGCTGCCGATCGCCCTGCCCGGGATCGCCGCCACGGCGATGTACATGTTCATGATCGCCTGGAACGAGTACCTGTACGCGCTACTGTTCCTGGTGCAGTCCCGCGAGCTGTGGACCGCACCACTGGGGATCGCCCAGCTCACCGAGTTCGACACCCCGGTGACGATCCTGCTCGCGGGCTCGATCGTGGTGACCATCCCGGTGGTGGTGCTGTTCATCTTCGCCCAGCGGCTACTGATCAGCGGCCTCGCCTCCGGCGCCGAGAAGTGAGGACGCGATGACCGACCAGACCCCCACCTGGCCGCAGGCCAGCCCTCTGGGGCTGTCCACCGAGGACCGGAACCCGGCCATGATGGACATCGACACGCTCGATCCGCAGGCTGCGATCGAGGCGATCCTGACCGAGGACCTGGTGGGTGTGCAGGCGGCGCTGGGCGTGGCCGGGCAGCTGGCCGTGCTGGTGGAGGCCGCGCACGAACGCCTACAGGCGGGTGGGCGGGTGCACTACTTCGGTGCCGGGGCGTCCGGGCGGCTGGCGTTCATCGACGTGACCGAGTCCCGCCCCACCTTCGGGCTGGAGGACACCTTCGTCTGGCACTTCCCCGGTGGCGCGCCGGCGCTGCTGGACTCGGCGATCGATGAGGAGGACGCCGAGGCTGCCGGGGCTGCCGAGGCAGGTTCGGTCACCAGTGCGGACGTGGTGATCGGAGTGACCGCCTCGGGCAGCACCGGGTACGTCCGCGGCGCGCTGGCCGCGGCGCACGAGCGTGGGGCGTACACGGCGCTGATCACCAACCAGTCCGGTGCCGTGCTCTCCCGCGGTGTGGACCTGGCGATCGAGGCGGCCACCGGGCCGGAGGCCCTGACCGGGTCCACCCGGCTCAAGGCCGGCACCGCCACCAAGGTGCTGATCAACGCCTTCTCCACGGCGCTGATGATCCGCGCCGGGCGCACCTGGTCCAACCTGATGACGCACATGCTGGCCACCAACACCAAGCTGGACGAGCGAGCGGTGCGGATCCTGGTGATGTCCACCGAGGCGCCGGAGGCAGAGTGCCGGGCGGCGCTGGCTGCCGGCGACGGTGACCTGCCGGCCGCGCTGACGTCCATGCTCTCCGGTGCCTCGCCGGCCGCGGCGCGGGAGGCGTTGGCCGCCGGCGGTGGGGTGCGGTCGGCGGTGCGCAGGCTCGGCTGACTGCCCCGGTGGCACCGTGACCGCAGACGCCGAGTGCGGCCTGCCACGCGGAGTTGCCGCTCAGGCCACGATGCGGAGCGAGTCGAGCAGCTCGGCGGCGGTGCTCGCGCGGTCGCGTCGCTCCTCCACCACTAGTGCCCACATCTGCTCTTGCAACGCGTCGTTCACTGGTGTCGGAACTCCATGCAGCCGCCCGAGCAGCGCTATCTCGCCGTTCAGGTAGTCAGTCTCCACCGAGGACAACCCCCGCGCCACGCTCTGCCAGGTCGATCCACCAGCCCGGGCCGTGCCGTCGACCGGTACCTCGGAGAATCCCGTCCGATGCTCCTCCAGCTCGGTGGGATCGATCACGCTCATCGATGCTGCCTGGAAGCACGCGCGTGCTTCGCTGCGTGCAGCATCGGTGAGCAGCTGGGCGGCGCTGCTTCCGCGATCGGCTGGGAACAGCGCATCGATCGCGTTGCGGAGGTTACCGATCAGCTTGTCTGCCTTCCACGGCCCGATCTCTTCGGTCACGTAGGCGCGAAAGCCGGCACGGGCGAGTGCATCCACCAGGCGAGCGTCGCCCTCGTCGGAGCCGTGTGGGAAGCGACCGATCTCCAGCACGCCGGGGACCGGACTGCCGTGATCATCAACCCTGCCGGGCTGCAGGTAGACGCCCGGGACGCCGACGCAGACGCCATGCACCCTCGAGAAGTAGCGCAGTGCACTCCGCTCGTTCGAGACTCCGTTCTGGAAGCAGAACAGCGGAACGTGGTGGCCCACGAACGAATCCTGCACCGGTTTGGCGGCCAGGTCGGCGAACAGCCCGACCGCGTCCTGCGACTTGACCGCCACCAGGAGCACGTCGCGGGCCAGCGGACGCCACTCGTCCACCGAATCGACCACGGCCGGGTGGGCCACGAAGCTGCCCCGGGGCGTGCCGATCAACAGACCCTGGGCACGGATCCGGTCGCCGTGTTCGCCACGCGCGATCAGCAGCACGTCCTCACCGGCCGCCGCGAGGAAGCCTGCCACCACCCCGCCTACCCCGCCCGCGCCCACCACTACGTATCGACTTTTCCTCACGGCACAACGCTCCCATCGTCAGTCGCGGCACGCTCCGTGCCGACCAGCAGCACCTTCTAGGGTTTCAGCAGGCTGCCATCCAGCGCACGATTCGCCTCCAAACGGGAGATGGTGAAGGGGGACATCGGGGGGTGCCTGCGTGCCGCGGCCTCGTCGAATTCCACGCCCCAGCCCGGCGTGTGCCACGGCACGATCCGGCCCGCCTCGGCTGTGTGCGCCCCGGGGAACACCTCGATGGCTGCTTCGCTGGGCTCGTGATGCTCGTGAATTCCGAAGTTCGGGCTGGCCAGGCCCAGGGCCGCGTTCGCCGCGTGGCCGAGCGGACTCAGGTCCAGCGGGCCATGCCAGGCGGTTTGCACCCCGAACTGCTCGGCCAACGTCGCCAGCCGGTGCGCTGCACTGAACCCGCCGATCATCGAGATATGACTCCGGACCACGTCGATGCTCGATGCGACGATCAGCGGGAGAAACTCCTCGATGCTGGCGAACGTCTCACCGATCGCGATGCGCAGCGAACTGAAGCCACGGAGCTGCGGCAGCCACCGGGTCAGCTCGTGCGGGAACGGGTCCTCCAGATACACCAGTGGGAACTCATCCATGGCTCGTGCGAGCTCGAACACTTCTTGCGGCTGCAGACGCCCATGGACGTCGACCACGTACTCTGCCTCGGTACCGAACTCCTCCACCAGCCGGGTCAAGGTAGCGACCCAGTCAGCGATGTAGGCACGCCCGGTGCACCGCTGGGACCCGTAGTCGTGCCCGGCGATCATCGGCCGAAAGCTTCGATATCCCTCGTCCCAACGCTTCCGAACTCCCACCACGAGCTCCTCGAGCGATGTGGCGAACACCGAGATGTAGGTGGGCAGGTAGGAGCGCACCAGACCGCCCGTCAGGCTCCACACCGGCTGGTTGGCCAGTTTGGCCTTGATGTCCCAGAGCGCCATGTCGATGCCCGACAACGCACTGTTGTCTACCGGCCCCCCGCGCCAGTACGGCGCCAGCTTCAACGTCTGGAAGATGTCGGTGACATCCCGAGCGCTGCGGCCGATCACCCGGGGCGTGAGGTAGTCGTCCACAATGTCCTTCACGGCCTTGGCGCGGAAGGCATGAGTTCCGCAGCCCAGCCCGTACAGGCCCGGAACGTCCGTCTCGACGCGAACCACCACCAGGTTCAGGCCTTCGGGAGCCGTCACGAACGTCTGCACGTCCTCAATCCGGGGCGACGACGTCCCATCATCCCAAGGAGCCATCAACGTGCTATCGAGTACAACCACAAGAGACCTCTCATCTCAACGGACACACATCACAGGGGCACTCAACGTCCACCACACCCGGGCGGCCCGTTGATCGAGCAGCCCACACGTGGACGATCCTTCATCTAGCCCTTCGTCGCGCCGGCGGTGAGTCCGGCGACAACGTAGCGCTGCGCGAACAGTCCGAACACGATGATGGGCAACGTCATGACCGAAGCGGCCGCCATCAGACCACCCCAATCGATGCCGGCATAAGACATGAACTGGTAGATGGCAACCGGCAGGGTCAAGGTACTCGTATCGGCGAGCACCAGCGAGAACAGGAAGTTGTTCCAACTGAAGATGATAGCCAGAATACTGCCGGTCGCGATACCAGGAACGGACAGCGGAAGGGAGATGTGGAGAAATGTTCCGAACTCGCTCAACCCATCAATCCGGCCTGCCTCGTCCAACTCCGCTGGCAGCGATGCAAAGAATCCTGTCATGATCCACATGATCAGGGGCATGCAGATGAACACATGGCTCAAGATCAGCGCTGGGTATCCGCCGACCATCTCTAGTTTGGAGAATAGCAGGTACCACGGCACCAGAAGCGTTACAGCAGGGATGATCCGCGCCAGTAGAACCATCGTATTCAACCGCGCCATACTGAACTTGGCTATCGCCCACGCCGCCGGCACACCGAGCACCAGCGATGCGATCGTGGCGCCGAGCGATACCGTGAGGCTGTTGACGAAATACTGGAAGTAGTTGTTGGTCTCCAGCACCGACACGTAGTTGTCCAGAGTCGGCGAGAAGACGAAGGACTGGCTCACGTCGGAGATCTGAACATTGTGCTTGAATGACGCCAACAACATCCACACAAAGGGGAACGCTGCTACCAGGGTCACGCTCACGATCGCGAGGGCGCGCATGGATTTGGTGATGCGACCAGTCTTGACTGCGATACTCATTCTCGTGCCGCCCTTCTGATAATAAGGAGTGCGACGGCCAGCACCATAATGAAGAACGCGATGAGAGCAACCGCAGCCTTCCCGATCTCAATATAGTCAAAGCTGAGGCCATACACGTACACGTTCAACGTTTCCGCGGTGTGTCCGCCCCCACCACCTGGCCCGACGGTCGCATAGATAATGTCGAAGGTCTTCATGGCATCGACACCGCGGAGCACAGCAGCCACAACGATGGTGTTGCGCAGAAGCGGCAGAGTGACGTGACGGGTTCTCTGCAGATAGTTGGCTCCGTCCACGACAGCCGCCTCTTCGACCTCTTCGGGCAGGCCACTCAAACCGGCGAGGGTAATCAACACAATGAGAGGGGTGAACTGCCAGATGTCCAGCAGGATGAGCGTCGGAAACGCCTGGCCCGGATCTTTGAGCCATCCCTGTGGTGCGATCTGGAACCAGCCAAGGACCTCGTTCACAATACCCAGGTTCGGCTCCAGCATGAGAAGCCAGATGGAAGCAACAGCCACCGGGCTCGTCACCAGCGGGAGGATGAGGATCGTCTTGACCGCGTTGTGCCCACGAAATGGTCTGCGGAGCAAGAGCGCGGTACCGATACCAAGGACCAGCTGAAGAACCAGCGCCCCGACGGTGAAGATGACGGTGCGCAGGACGGCCGGCCAGAACCTTCCGGTGTCGGAGAGCACCGCACGGTAGTTGTCGAGGCTGAATGCCTGACCGGAGCCGAGGCCCTCGGTGAAACTGAGCTGCACCGTGTAGATGATGGGGAAGGCGATCAACGCCACGATCACGAGAACTGCCGGCGTGATCATGATCAGTTTGGTCCGGTTCATCCGGAGAGCTCGAATCATCTGTGCGGGCTCCTCAGCGCTCGAGTGGGTGGATCGGCACAAAGTCCGGCCAGCTTCGTTCCTGGCCCCACCTACTCGCTCGCCTCTCGCTCTTCGGCAAGCAGCGCCTCCAGCTGTGCCTGTGCCTGATCCGCGGCGCTGGCAACATCGCCGCCCTCGATCGCGACCAGGATCGGCGCACCGGCGATATCCCGGGCCCGTCCGACCTGCATCACCTGCGGCCGGTCATGTCCGATGCCACTCTCGATCGATGCCAGCAGCGTCTCCCGGTAGTCCTCAGGGATCCCGGTGAGCGCGTCCGGGTCGTCCCAGACGCTCTGCCGTGCGCCGAACACTCCAGACTGTTGGATGTCGAAGACCATCTCCGGGCTGGTGGCCCACTGGACGAACTCCCACGCCTCGTCCTCCATCGACGTATCGGGGTTGATGCCCAGGGCCTGCGACGGAATGTTGTAGGGCCGAGATCCTGCTGACCCGCCCGGTAACGGGGCCACACCAACGTCCTCGGCGGGAATGGTGGACGCCTCTGGGTCAACCAGCTGCCCCCACCAAACCTCGGCGTCGATCATCATCGCCGCACTCCCCTGCTGGAACATGGCGACCAGCTCCTGGGTGGTACCCACCAGGCCGACCGGTCCGTGCTCGCGATACAGATCGCCATAGGTCTGATACGCAGCGACTGCTTCGTCGCTGTTGATCGACGCTTCGCCGTCGGTGATGAAGTCGCCGCCATGCCCGTACAGGAAACCGGAGAACTGGGTGATGGCCGCACTGGGCTCGGCCCGCGCGATGTAGCCGGTGACATCATCCTGGTTCAGCTCGGCCGCGGCCGCCTCGAGCTCCGCGAAGGTGGTGGGCGGCTCCAGCCCGGCTGCGGCGAACAGATCCTTCCGGTAGAAGAGAACCTCACGTTCAGTCACCGTGGGAATTCCATACACGCGTTCCTCGAAGGTGACGGCGTCCCGGGTGGCGGGCATGAAATCGTCCCAGTCGAATACGCTGTCCTCGGCGACTCTGTCCGTCAGGTCGAGCATCCACCCGTTCTGTGCGTACTGGAGGCCCAGCTGCGGCGGGGCATACATATAGACGTCCAAATCGGATGCGCCGGCCTTGAGTTTCACGGTGAGAGTGGACTGGGCTTGCTCGCGGGTCAACTGCGTGACCTCAACGTCGATACCACTCTCCTCCTCAAAGTCGCTCAGCCTTTCCACGATCTCCGTGGACCAGGGATTCGTGGTCAGAATGATCTGCAGGCTCGACCCTCCGGCGCTTCCGCTCCCGCACGCGGTAAGGCCGAGCATGGAAAGCGCAATGGCTGATGCCGCCAGCGTTCGGCGCCTAGTGCCGGAACGTAGGTTTGGGCGCATAGTGGTCATGACTCCTTTGGCATAGCGGATAGCGGGCGACTTGACACGTGGAACCTAGGGCAGTAGCGACAAAGACTCGGTCCGCCTTGATCCGAGTCCACTAGTCGTTACGGTGTTTTGCACAGCAAAGGCGATGGCGACTGCTCAATCCATACGATGCGCAGCTCTGGCTACTAGGACTCCGTGCATTTCTCAATATTTGCATCGTGGGGCCGGAGCGGCAAGCGATGTTGCACTATCTGCACACCCCGCACAAATCCGGTGCCTCAAGTTGACTTGACCAGCGCAGATGCAGGTAGATTGGCATCGCGAGAGCCCGTCGACGTCCGATGTTGCAATAGTTGCACACCCGTCGGAGGGTGTTGGATCTGGGAGGATCGATGGGCACTACGATCACGAGAGGTGTTCGTATCGTGCAGGCACTCACTGAACGAGGGCGCACCGTTGCGGATTTGGCCAGGGAATTCGACGTGCATCGGACAACGATGTTTCGTGATCTCAAGACCCTCGAAGGCGAGCGGTACGTGCGTCGCCGAAGAGATGGAACGTACGTACTCGGGTTGAGGCTCGTCGAGCTCGGACAGGTAGCCATAGGCGACGTCAGTCTCCATCGGCCCGCTGAGCTGCACGCCCGGGCGCTCCAACGGGCGGTCGGTCATACGATCCATGTCGCAGCACTGCTCGACGATCAGATCGCTTATGTGCACAAGGTGGCTGACGAGACGGCGATACCTACCTATTCCCGTCTCGGCGCGCCGGTCATCCCCTACTGCACTGCCGTAGGCAAGGCGATCCTCGCCCACTGCCCTACCGAACGGCGTTCAGCGATCCTGGTCGATCATCCCTGGCAGAAATACACCCCGATGACCCTGCGCGACGAGGAGGGTCTTGACGCACAGCTGAGGGATATTTCCAGGCTCGGTTGGGCACGCGATGACGGAGAGTTCGAAGATTTCATCAACTGCGTGGCCGTGCCGATCATCCACGGTCCCGAGATCCTTGGCGCGATATCGTTCAGTGTGCCGAAGGCGGTCGCCGGATTGGACGAGCTGCAACTGCGCGTTCCTTTGTTGGTGCGGGCTGCTCGGCTCATCTCCCGCGACATCCGGAGCGCAGCCGGTCAGGCTGCGGACCAGCCAGCCGGGCCCGGTCGCGCACGGTCAGGGTGAGGGGCGCGCCTTGGTGAGCGACGTCGTCGCCCGCTCCAGCCTGGGCCGCCACCGGACGGCGCGGCGCTGCGAGCCTGCTCCCGGGATCTCGGCGAACCTGATGGGCTCCCAGCTGCCGTTGCTGGCACCGTGGACCGCGCTCCTGACCGTGCAGGTCACCGTCTACCGTTCGGTACGCAACGGAGTCCAGACCTGGGTGGCGAGCTCAGAGTGTCCCTTCGGGCCGCTGCACTGCGTCGTCCGCCTGCCGTTGCAGACCAGCGACGACACCCTCCTGCGCTTCGACGAGATGCTCGCGCATCACAGACTCTGCCCGGTCGGCGTCCCCGGCATCGATCGCAGCGAGCAAGCGGGTGTGGAAGTGCAGAGCTGACTCCAGCCCACGTGGCGCCCACTTCCGTGCCCGGGCCTGCACCGCTTCGACCTGTTGGGTGGCGTTCGAGACGTGCCCGGCGATGACCACGTTTCCGGCCAGCTCAGCGATGGCTGCGTGCACCGAGGCGTCCAACAGGCCATCGCCCACCTCACCCGACTCGAGCTGCTCGGTCTGTCTGCGCACCAGCTCTCCCAGTCGCTCCAGCGCCTCCGGCCGCTCGGCCGCTGCTGCGGCTGCTCGGCGCGCCATCGCCGGCTCCACAAGCATCCGCAGCTCGTAGAGATCTTCGATCTCGTCCATCGAGATGGCGCTGACGATCGCCCCGCGGCGGGGAGCTAGCGTCACCAACCCGGCAGAAGCGAGACGTCGAATCGCCTCTCGCACCGGCGTGGTGGAACAGTCGAACTGCTGAGCGATGGGGATCTCGCGAAGCCGGTGTCCGCCGGGGAGGTCACCGTTGCGGATGGCGTCCGAGAGGGTGCCCTCGATCCGGTCGACCATCGACTGACCGGACGCTCCCAGGGTGAGGCCGAAGATCGGATCGCTCATCGCCACATTATGCCTACGCCGTCTCGGCTGTGTCGCCCGACACGGCGACGGCGTCGATCTCCACCAGGATTCCCGGAAGTTCCGAGCCGACCGTGGTGCGCACCGGGTAGGGCTCGTCGAAGAACTCCCGGTACACCTCGTTGAACCCGGCGAAATCGGCTTCGGGATGCCGTAGATGGCAGGTGGTCTTGACCACCTGGTCCAGCTCCGCACCCACGGCGCGCAGCGCGACCCGCAGGTTCTCCAGCACCTGTCGGGTCTGGGCGACCACTCCCTCGGGCACCTCCCCCGTATCCGGATGCTGCGGCCCGAAGCCGGCGGTGTAGACGAAACCGCCCACCCGCACGGCATGGCTGTACGGTCCGGCCGGGCGGGGCGCGTCTGGCGATGTTGCGAATTGCATCTGTTTCCTCTTACTCAGAATCGTCGATCACAGGGAGACCGTGCGCGTGGATCACCGCACTGTCGTCGTGCTGGTAGCCAAAGTCCAACTCCGGAGTGACTACCGGAACCGGCACACCCTGCCCGCGACTCGCGTGCCGCGATCGCATCGCGGCGTCAAGCACACCAGTCACGAGGAGGACCCGTTCGGTAGGCCAGCCCGGCTTGCCGGTGCTGAAGAACTGCTCGATGTTGCGTACCAGGTAGGAGAAGTGCCCGAACTCCGGGCCCCGCTGGGCCCAGACGCGCGTAGCGGTGCTGAGGTTCGGGCCGCGGGCCGCCACCCCGAACCGGTACAGCCCCTCGTGGATCACGATCCAGCTGCGCAACCCGTCGCGGTGGATCACCTCGAACACGTCGATGCCGGACTCGGCTATCCGCGCCTGGCCCTCTGGCTCGAGGTCGACCGTCGCGAGAGCTCGTTCGTACAGCTCGCGGTCGATGCGGCCGTCGGTCAGAGCGGCTCGGGCTTGATCTCCGGTGAGCCCGAGCACCTGCTCGACCCCGGTCTCACCGCCTGCTCGGCGTTCGGTGAACGACTGGCACAGCTCCAGCAGGTGCGTGCCATAGATGTCCGCACCACCGAAGCCGACCACCACGGCGGCGTCCATCGGTTCGCCAGCAGGCCAGGTCTGATCACCGCTGCGCCAGGCCAGCGGAATGCTCGACCCCGCCATCAGCGGCACCCCGAAGCGCCGGCAGTCCTCGACCATCCGGAACGCGTCCCGCGTGCGCCAGGCCAGCTGCTTGTCGGTGAACACCGGCACGAACGTTCCGGCGCCCCACATGGTCGAGATCGCTGCGTCCACGAGCCGCTTGCGCGGATAGAGGCGTTGGTCGTACATGTTCTCCTCGTACCCGCCGTGCTCGCCGATCACCAGCACTGCGTCGACGGCCACGCCGGGCTCGCCCAGTCCGATGGCCTCGGCCACCGAGTCGAACATCGGGATGCCGAACTGCTCGAACATCTCGACGCCGATGTCATCGCGTGGATCGTCGCCGCCGTAGGGGTCGCCGAGCAGCTCCAGGTACGCCGAGACCACCTCGACGTCCGGCTGCCGGTTCTCCCCTTCGAGGAGGTACCCGTCCAGCAGCCGGCCCACCACCACATCGGAGTGCGATCCGCGGAAATAGGTGGTGAGGATGACGGCGACCCGCGGCTTCGCGGCAGCCTGGCCGGCGTGCGGATCAGCTGTAGTCACCGGCGTCGAGCTCACCTGAGTCCACCCCCTCCTGGTACGCCTCGGTGTAGCGAGTGGAGAGCTCCTCGAGGGCGGGGGCCATCTCGGCATCGGTCACCGCCAGCTCGGCAATGATGTCCTCGTACGGAGTGCCGGTGATGCGCAGGGCGTTCCCGGGCGCGATCGGGTCCGGGGTGTCCAGCATCTCGTCGGACGGGACGAACTCCTCGTACCCGGTGATATCGCTGGGTACGCACTCGTTCAGGCTCCCCAGGACCGGGATGATGTGCCCCTCCTCGGTGAGCTCACAGGTGCGGTCTGCGCTCAGCCACTCCTCGTAGACGCGCACCGCGAGCTCGGGGTCCTCGGTCTGGGAGCTGACGAAGCCACCGGCCACGACCGTCCCGCTGGAACGCTGGTACTCCATACCGTCCGGGATCGGGATACGGACCGCATCCCAGTCCACATCGGTGTCCAACGCATCGTTCATCACGCCGACCTCGAGGGAGCTGCCCACGTACATGCCGACCTGTCCGTTCGCGAACTCGCTGCGCAGACTGTCCCGGTCGAGCGTGCCGATGCTGGGGAACATCGCGCCGTCGTCCTGCACGTCGCGGTAGAGCTGGAGGATCGGTTCGAACTCCTCCATCGCGAACTCCTGCCGCTCACGGTCGAACAGCCCCACGCGGGTGAGGTTCGGGTTCACCGCCATCGCCAGCGGTTCGATGTGGTTCTGGTAGACCCCGTTCCAGGCCAGCGGCACAGCGAATCCGTAGGCGTTACCGCCTGAGGACTCGGTGATGGCCGCCGCAGCCTCACGCACCTCACTGAAGGTTTGCGGTGGTGAGTCCGGGTCGAGGCCGGCTTCCTCAAACAGGTCCCGGTTGATCAGCAGCCGGGTGCCGTTGAACTTGTACGGCAGCGCGTAGATGCTGTCCTGGATGATGTAGTCGAAGGACCCTTCCAGATAGCCCTCGAACTCGGCGCGGGTCTCCTCGGAGAGGTAGTCCTCCAGCGGCAGGGCGAATCCCGGGTTGACCACTTCCGCCGGAGACGGGCCGTGGAAGATGTCCGGACCCTCGTCCGTTCGCATGGCGAGCATGAGGTCGTTGGCGAAGCGGTCGGACGGCATGCTCCGGTACTCGACCTGCACGTCGTCATTCGCTGCGTTGAAGTCTTCGACCCATCGTTCGTCGACCGCGGTCTCGCTGCTTGACTGCACCCAGATGCTGATGGTCGGCACACCGCCATCGTCATCGCCACCTGAGCATCCGGCCGCCACCAAAGCTGTGCCGGCCAGCACACTGATCACCCCAAGCTTGCGCTTGTGCATTGTCATCATCCTTTCAAAGCTCCTGCTGTCAGACCATCCATGAAATAGCGCTGCGCAATGATGTAGACGACGATGATGGGCAGCACTGCCATCACCGCGCCCGCGAGCAGAATCGTGTATTCCCCGAAACCGTCTCCACCGGCCGATTTGATAGCGAAGACGCTCACGGTGAGGGTCTGCAGATCCGGCCGAGGCAACGTGAACACCAGCGGAACCTGGAAGCTGTTCCAGGACCATTGGAAGGTCAGTACCGCTGCCGTAGTCAGGATGGGGCGCATGGCCGGGATCCCCACGTGCCAGAAGGCACCGAAGGTACCGCAGCCGTCGATCATGGCAGCGTGCTCGACCTCTTCACCCATGTCCAGGCAGTAGGCCCGGACCAGGAAGGTCGTCAGCAGCGTGATCTCCGCCAGCTGCAGCACGACCACCCCGACCAAGTTGTCGATTCCCAGGGCCTGGGCCATGACATAGCGGGGATAGATGGTCGCGGTACCGGCACTGAGGAAGATGCCGGCACCCATCAGACCGAGGAACAGCTTCGATCCGGGCACCATCTTCCGGGCGAAGGCGTACCCGCACATCGCGGCCGCGATCGTCCCGATGACGGTCGCCGATACGGTGACCATCACGCTGTTGGTGAAGGCCTGGAAGAAATTGGCCTCGGTCAGCGCGTCGAGGTAGTTCTGGACCGTCGGGTTCTGCGGAATGAGTCGTGACCCGGAGTTGGAGAGCTCGGGCAGCGTCTTGAACGATCCGGAGATGGCGTACAGGATCGGAAAGAGCGTCGTGACCGCACACACGACCAGGGCGGCGAATACGGTGATTCGCGTTCGCCGGTACCGGTAGCCCTTCATCACGCACCCTTCTTTCGTCCGCGACCGATCATGATGAACACCACGCCCACGGACACGGCGATGATCACGCTGGCGACCACCGACACCGCGGAGGCATAACCGATTCGCGAGTAGATCTGTTGACTGAAGAACAAGTCGTAGATGTGGGTGAACATGACGTCACTGGCACCGGCCGGGCCGCCATTCGTCAACGACTTCACCACATCGAAGGACTTCATCACCGAGACCATCGCCAGCAACAAGATCACGTTGATGATCGGGCGCAGCAACGGCAGGGTGATGTTGGTCAGGCTGCGCCAGCGGCTCGCGCCGTCCAGCTGTGCCGCTTCGTACAGCTCCTCGGGTACCGACTGCAGACCGGCGTGGAACAGCAACAGGGTGAACCCGAACTCCATCCAGGCTGTCGCAATGATGATGACCGCCAGCGCGCCGACCCGAGTGCCGAGGAAGGTGATCGGGCTCTCCACCAGGCCGAGGTTCATCAGCAGGTCGTTGACGATCCCGAGCCGGGTGGGGCCGACGAGGAACCCGAACAGCACACCGCAGATCATCGCGGGAATGATGTAGGGCAGGAAGAACACCGTGCGGAACGTGGTGGCGATCCGCTTGCTGGCCGCGTTGAGGACGACGGCGAGCCCGAATCCGATGGGTAGTTGGATCGCGACCGCGCAGACGGCGATGATCAGGGTATTGGCCACCGAACGCCACCAGTAGCTGTCCCCCATCAGCTCCACATAGTTCTCAATGCCGACGAAGTCCATCCGGAGGAACCCGTCGTAGTCGGTCACGCTGATGACCATGAGCCAGACGAGCGGCACGACGCCGAAGACGATGAAAGGAACGAGGACCGGCAGGGACATGACCGTGCCCCAGATGGACCGATAGACAGTGCGCCGAGAGCGCCTACGCATCTTCGTGGGTACGGCCTGTGCCGTATCGACATTTTCCATAGAGAACCTCCATTGGCTTCCGGGTGAGCGGAGGAATCAGCGAGTAGCGGCGTCGAACTGCTTGACGTACTCGGCAATGGCGATGCTGACGTTCTCCAGCAGTTCGGCACCGAGTACCGGATCAGGGTGGGCGGGGATGTCGGTGACACCGTCCGAGGCCTGCCACATGTTCGGGAACCGAGTGGTGCCCTTCATCTCGTCGGAGACGTTCAGCGGCCGTGCGGCATCGTCCCGTGCGGAGCTGCCCTGGTCCTGCGGCAACGGCAGGACCAGATCGGCGGCCAGCGCGCTGATCAGCGCGGCCTCGAACCCCCCGGCGTGTCCGGGTGCAGGCATCGTGAAGGCCGCCCGCGTGCGCTCGTCGATGCACTCCCAGTAGCTCAGCAGGCCCACGGCCAGATCGAGCCCCAGCTCGGTGACCAACCGGTCGGCGGCAGCAGAACCCGGTGCCACGTTGCCGCCGTGCCCGTTGAGGAAGATCAGCCGCTTGAACCCGCTCCTGGACAGCGACCGGCCGATCGAGGTGAGCACACGGATGTAGGTGTCGTTATCCAGGCTGATGGTGCCGCCGAACGGCACGTGATGTTCGGAGAACCCGTACGGCACCGTCGGGCAGAGGACCACCTTCACCTCGTCGGCGACCAGACGCACCGAGCGCTCGGCGAGATGCGTGGCGATCATCGTGTCCGTGGCCGTCGGCAGCTGCCGGCCGTGCTGTTCGGTGGCACCGAGGGGCACCACGGCGATCGCATCGGCGGACAGCTCGCTGAGGGTCTCGCGGGTGAGCTCCCCGAAGCTCGTTTCATTTGGCATGACCCAAAGCCTAATTATGCATAATGGATTGTCAAGTATGTATGTGCGGTCCTTGGCCGCTCGACCGTATGGCGCTCGCGCTCGATCGGTCACTGCAGCGCCATCGCTCCCCCGATCCGCGCCAAGCCGGGCGCAGCAGTACCGGCTGCTTGCCGCGCACGAGCAAGCTGCTCCCTGCAGCAGCCCAAGCCGCACCGGGTGCTTGGTGCACGGCCAAGCCGTTCCCGGCTACGAGCACAGGGAGGTTGAAGGGCCCGGCAGTGAACCGGCACCGCTCAGCAGTGCCCCGCTCCTGCCGACTCAGCCGATCGGGCCGCGGTAGCGCTCCAGCAACTCGGCCGCGATCGCGAGCAGGTCACCGCTGGGCTCGGTCTCCCCGATCGTCGTCCGGTCCGCCCAGGCTTCTTCGAAATTCACGACGGCGGAGCGGAACTGGCTCAGGTCGGTGTCCGTTCCCTGGGTGGCCACGGTGGTCAGCCAGTCGGTCCACAGCTGCCAGCGCGGTAGGTAGAAACCGGCCAGCAGTCCCGCCCAGTGCCGCCCGGAGTAGTCGTGCAGCCCGGAGCTCTGCCACGCCCACACGGTAAGCAGCCGCCGGGCATCGCGGACCAGCGTGTCCCGCTCGGCCTGGTCCGCGCCGCAGCGAGCGGCATCGGCGAGCCAGGTGCCGAGCAGCCTGTTCCGCTGGGTGCCGGCCAGCCGGTCCAGGTCCGCCAACGCCTGGGTGAGCGCTGCGCCGTGGCGAGTCACGCCGTCGACCTCTCCCGCCTGAGCAGCCGCGGACAGGGCGCGGATCACGGCCCGGCTGCGTTGCGCCAGCAGGTGCGTGAGCAGATCGGCCAGATCGCTGGCTACCTCCGGCGAGCTCCCCGCGTGAGCGACCTCGAGGAGGTGCGCAGCGGCGTCGGCGATCGCGGGCAGGTCGCCCTCGACGTGTGGGTCGGACTCGGCATCGATGTTCGCCGAGATCAGCACGGGCGCGTCCGGGTCGAGGAACTCCCCCGCGCTGCGCTGCCGGGCGAACGGCGGGTCGAGGTCCCAGGGGCGCGCGATCAGCGGTGACGGGGTGGACCGGCTGGCTCCTCGCCGGTAGAGCGTGGTCAGCAGCACGTCCCAGGCCCGGGATGCAGCGCCGGTTGCCGACGGCGGAGCCTCTTGGAGCTGGTAACGCTGGCGTGCGTAGTCGGTCACCCAGGCGGCGACGTCCGGCGTGCGCCAGACCAGGTCGGTGGCCAGCTCGTAGAACACCGGGTTGTTCTCGATCGCCTCCATCGCCAGCCCGGTGCCGACCAGGCGGCCGACGTTCGCCTCACCCGCGCGGGCGGCATCGAGCACGCCGCCAAGGTTCTCCGTGATCCCGAACAGGTCGCCGTGCACGGAGAACCGGCCGCCGAAGTTGTGCACCGCGGACCACAGCCAGGGGGTGTCCTTGATCCCGCGGCCGTCGTCCCAGACCGGGGCGTGCTCGGCCCACAGGTCGAGCAGCAGCAGGCGCTCGTCGGGGACAGCCCTGGTGACCGCCGCGATCCGCTCGGTGGTCCAGAACTGCCGGTGGTAGTGGAACGGCCAGGCCTGCATCACCCAGACCGCGTCCGGGTCGGCGGCACTCATCCCGCGGTAGACGGCGCGGGTGTGCGCGGTCAGCTGCTCCGGCTCGCCGGCCGGCGGGATGGACTCGATGAACGGGTCGGCGCTGTAGAGGTGGTCGGTGCCGAGCAGCTCGGCCTGGGCGCGGGTGACCGCCTCAGCGATCTCGGCGAACGCCGGCTCGCCGGGCGCCAAGAGTGCGGTGGAGAAGCCCTGCCAGCTGGTGCGGGGGGTGTCTGCAGCGGCCAGCGAGTCTGGCACGTGGCCGCCGAACGAGGGCAGCACCGCCCGCATGCCGAGTTCCCGCTGACGGCTGAGGATCTGCGCCGCGAGCTCGAGGCGGTCCTCGAACCAGGTGGCCGGCAGCGGTCCGCCGAAGGCGTTCGTGCACCCCATCAGCGTCCAGGGCAGGTGGGCAGTGGAGCCGAGCCAGGTGCGCACGTCCTGAGGGTCGGCGCCCTGCGCGGTGAACGCGCGGGCGAGGATGGCTTCGTGGCCGACCATCATCAGCGGGGTGGTGATGCCGTGCAGCGCCATCCAGTCGATCTCGCGCTGCCACCGGTCCCAGTCCCAGTACGGCGCGGAGTAGCCGGTTGTGACGACGTTCAGGTAGTACCGGTGCTGCGCCGGGGTGTGTCGGCGGGTGGGGCCGGCGTCCGGCCACGGTCCTTCCAGCTGGAGCGGCAGCGGCGTGTCCCAGGTGACCTGCACACCCAGTGCGTCTTTGAGGTAGGCGTACAGCCCGGCACTGGCGGCCGGGGTGTCGGTGGCGCGGATCTGCACCACTCCGCCCGCTGCGCTGTACTCGTACGCGGGCAGGCTGGACGAGGCAGGTAAGTCCCCGCCGTCGAGCAGGGCGAACTGAATACCCTGCGCGTGACCGAGCACGCGCTCGGCGAGCTGGGTGACGGCACGGACGTAGAGCCGCTGGCTCATCCCGCGAGCTCGATCGTCTGGCCGGCGTGCCGGGAGCGTTCGGCGGCGAAAGCGATCCGGTGACTGCGTTCGGCGTCCCGCAGCTCGGTGGGTAGCGCCGCGCCCTTCCCGGACTTCCACAGGCTCAGCTGTTCGACGAACTCGTGCATCAACCCGTCGTCGCCACCGGCGTGCCCATCGCTCTCCCGGCGGCCGGGGGTATCGGCCAGGTCCGGGTCGGACGTGGGGCCGGCAGCGATGGTCCAGGTCTCGTCATCGGGCATGCCGGAGCGGCCCTGGGCGTCCCGGTCCCAGCGGGGCCACTCGTGGATCTCGGTGCCGGGTGCGGGCAGGAATCGGCGGACCTCGATCTCGCCGGTGTCCAGGCGGCCGCTGATCTCGCCGTGGGAGCCGAGCACGCGGATGGTGCGGGTGTTCGAGCCGGTGAAGGCACCGATCCGCAGCGTGGCGAGCACACCGGCGCCGAAGGAGATGGTGACCACCTGGTGGTCGGGTTGGTTGCTGCCCGCGCGGTAGACGCACCTGCCGTACGGGCCCTCGTGCAGTGCCTGCAGCCGGGCCTCGGGGCTGGTGTCTCGGGTGACGGCGGTGACCGGCCAGGTGTGGTGGCCGGCGAGTCGGTCGAGGTAGAGGCGGGGGGCGTAGAACGGGCAGGTGTCCGCGGCCGGGCAACCGTCGGTGCATCGTTCGGGTGCCCCCTCGGGGGCGTTCGCGGGCGTGAAGTGGGTGAGCGTGCCGGCCGAGGAGACCGACGTGGCCGGTTCGTCGATCAGCCAGGTGAGCAGGTCCAGGTCGTGGCAGGACTTGGCCAGCAGCATCGGGCTGGATTCCTCGGCGCGGGCCCAGTTGCCGCGGACATAGCTGTGCGCGAAGTGCCAGTAGCCGATGTCCTCGGTCTGGTCGATGTGGATCAGCCGACCGATGGTGCCGTCATCGATGAGCTGCTTCACCGTGCGGTAGAAGTTCGTGTACCGGAGCACGTGCGCCACCCCGACGAAGGAGCCGCTCTCGGTGATCGCGGCGGACATCGCATCGAGCTGTTCCTCGGTGGGGGCGAACGGCTTCTCCACCAGGAGGGCGTACCCCTGGCGGGCGCCGGTGACCACCGGGCCGGCGCGGACCAGGTCCGGGGTGGCGACCACGAGACCGTCGGAGAGCTTCGGCTGAGCCAGCAGGTCGTCCCAGGAGGTGAACTGCCGCTCCGGTGGGATCTGGTGGGCCGCGGCGAACTCGGCGAGCCGGACGGGATCGGGTTCGGCGACGGCGACCACCTGGGCCCGCTCGGGGTAGCGCAGGCAGTAGTCGCCGTAGGCCTCCGCTCCACGGTGCCCGGCGCCGACCACGCTCAACGTCACTGCACTCATTCAGCCCACCTTCGCGGTCCATGGTTCTGCTCGTTCTGCTGCATCGTTGATCGGCCAGTAGCGCCGGTGCAAGGAAGGCGGGCTGGATGAACGATAGTGATAGCGTTTTAGCCCACCATGGTGGAAACAGACACTCTGCAGCCGCTGGACAGGAAAGTTGTGGCTGCACTGCTCGCGCATCCGCGCTGCCGGATGAGCGCGCTTGCTGCGGCGGCGGGAACCAGTGCGCCGACCGTGTCCCGCCGGCTCGCCTGGCTGTTCGACCGGCAGCTGATCCGGGTGATCAGCGTGGTGGACCAGCAGCGGGCCGGGTACGGATTCGCGGTGTTCCTCCGGCTGCGCTGTGTGCCCGGCGCGAGTCAGGACGTGGCGCGGGCCGTGGCGCAGTGGCCGGAGTGCGGGTACGTGTCCGTGGTGGGTGGCGATCTGGACTGCACGGCCCAGCTGCACGTGGACTCGACCCAGCACCTGATGGAGCTGCTCAACGCCCGGCTGACGAAGGTGCGCGGGGTCACCGGGAGCTCGACCGCCAAGATCATTCGGCGGTTCTCCACCCCGCATGGCTGGTGCGGCGGGCTGGTGCCGGAGCGGGCGCTGGCGGCGTTGCGCTCGGAGCGGCTGGACCACTGGAGCGAGGACTCCTCCCGGCAGACGCGCGAGCTCGATGAGCTGGACCAGTCCCTGGTGGACCTGCTCACCGATGACGGCCGGCGCACCTGGCGCGACCTCGGTGCGGCGCTGGCGATCCAGCCGGCCACCGCGCGGCGCCGGGTGGAGGCGCTGATGACCGCGGGCCTGTTGCGGCTGCGCACGGTGGTGCAGCCGGCGGTGATCGGCCAGCCGGTGGTGGCGTCGCTGTGGCTGCGGGTGACGCCGGCGCGGCTGGAGGCCGTGGGCCGGACGCTGGCCGCCCACCCGAACGTGCTGAACATCGCCGCCACCACCGGCCTGACGAACCTGTCCGGCGAGATCGCCGTGGCCGACGACGACGCGCTCTACTCCTTCCTCACCGAGGAGGTCGGCCGGCTGCCGGGGGTGGCGGCGGTGGACGTCTCCGACGGGCTGCAGGTGATCAAGCGCGCGTCGCTGATCTATGACGCGGACAACCCGGAGCGGATCGGGGACGAGGTCCGGGCGGGGTAGGTGCGGGGGCCAGTGGGCCGGGTGGGTGCGGCGGGCCAGTGGGCCGGGCGAGTGGGGAGGTGCGGGCGCCGGGTGCACTGGTTGCGCCAGGTGGATGGGGACGTGTGTGCCCCGGCGCCGCACTCCCCCAACCACCACCTCCGCGACTGGACCGAATCCGTTGCCCAGATCGCTATCGGACAACGGATTCTGACCGGTCGGCGGCCCTCCCCACCATCGACTTGCCCGGGATGCGCAGTGGGATCGCCGGACACTGCCCATCTGGGGGTACCCGATCGGGGCTCGATCGCTTCACAGTGTGCGTAAGACGAGTGGTGGACTGGCGAGGTGGCGCCCTCCCCCGCGAGCCCAGCAAGTTGCGCTCAGGCATTGTTGTTGAGGACGGCGAGCTCTTCCCGGATGACTACCCGAATATCCTCGTTGTCCCGATGACTCGTGACGAAGGCCTCGCACACGAATCGTTCGCGGAACGAATCGAGCCGACGGCACAGAACAGTGCAGAAGGCACCTGTTGGGCGCTCGCTCACCACGTCACCAGCGTGTCGCTCCGACGCGTCACACCTACCGATTCGCGCGTCACGGACCAACAGCTCGCCAACATCCGACAGCGCATCCGACTCACCCTCGGCGACTGACTCCCGCAACCCGCCGCGAACTCCACCCGAACTCCGAGCGGAGCCTCCCCAAGCCGGGTATCCTGAGACAACGTTGTCCAGTCTGCTTGGTGTGGCGGTCTGGGCCACGGCCGGTAGCCACGACGGCACGTCGACGTTGACTCAGGGGAGGCGAACGGGCGCCATGGACACGAGGCGACCGCACCCGCGCCCGACGATGGTGGACGTCGCGAAGATCGCCGGCGTCAGCTTCAAGACCGTCTCCCGGGTGGTCAACGGCGTGGCCACGGTGGACCCGGTGCTCGCCGACCGGGTGCGGGAAGCCGCCGCCGAGATCGGATACCGGCCGAACCAGATGGCCGCCGCGCTGAAGTCCGGATCCACCACAGCGATGATCGGCCTGGTGATCAAGGACGTCTCCAACGAGTTCTATGCCGCCATCACGCAGGGCACCTCCGAGGTCGCGACCGAGCGCGGTGTGCAGCTCATCACCGCATGCAGCCCGGAGGAGGAGGTCAGCGAAGACGCTGAGCTGGCCACGATCTTCGAGCTGTGCCGCCGGCGGGCGGACGGGCTGATCGTCGTCCCGCACAGCCCGGACCAGTCCAGCCTGGCCCGGGAGGTGGCGATGGGCACCCCGATGGTCTTCGTCGACCGTGCGCCCCGGGGCCTGGCTGCGGACTCGGTGGTGCTCGACAATGCCCGTGGGGCAGCCCTCGCGATCCACCACCTCGCCGACCAGGGGCACGAGCGCATCGGGATGGTGTTCGACTCGCTCGCTATCACCGCGATGCAGCAACGTCTGGACGGCGCCCGGCAGCAGCTCCGGCAGCTCTCGCTGACCACCGAGCACGGCCTGTGCCGCACCGGTGTGCACGGACCGGAAGCCTCCGCGCGCGCAGTCGCCGAGCTGCTCGATCGGCCCGATCCGCCGTCAGCGATCTTCTGCGGCAACAACCGCGCCACGATCGGCGCCGTCGAAGAGATCTGGAACCGGGGCGCCGACGTCGCGATCGCCGGGTTCGACGACTTCCGGCTCGCGCACCTGATGCCGCTGCCGCTGACCCTGGTCAGCTACGACGCCACCGCGCTCGGCCGTGAGGCCGCCCGCCTGCTCTTCGCCCGGATCGACGGGGACACCGGGCCGCCACGAGACCTCGTGCTGCCGGTCACCCTGCGCCAATCCGGTATCCGCCCGCTCCCGCCCAGCCAGGAGGAACGATGACCACCCCGATCCCGCTGCCGCCGAACCAGCCCCCGGAGCGCTTCTACCTCGGCGGCGAACGCATCGCCCGTTTCCGGGGCCTGCCTACCAGCCAGCCGCGCACCCCCGAAGACTGGCTGGGCTCGGCCACCACCCTGTTCGGCGAGCCCAGCCTGGGCCTGACCACGATCGCCGGCCGCCCACTGCGGGACCTGATCGAGGCGGACCCCGAGCACTGGCTCGGCGCCGATCACCGCACCGCCTTCGGCACGGACACCCAGCTCCTGGTCAAGCTGCTCGAAGCCGGTCAACGCCTCCCGGTGCATGTACATCCCGACGACGACTTCGCCGCCGATCACCTCGGCCTGGCCCACGGCAAGGCCGAGGCCTGGTACATCGTCGACGGGGGCGAGGTCTTCCTCGGCTTCACCCGCACCGTCACCCGGCACGAGCTCGAGGACCTGGTCACGCAGCAGCGCACCGCGGAGCTGCTCGCCCTGTGTCACCGCCGCGAGGTCGCTCCCGGGGACACCGTGTTCATCCCTGCCGGACTACCGCACGCGATCGGCGAAAGTGTCTTCCTCGTCGAGGTGCAGCAGCCGGAGGACCTGTCCATCCTGCTGGAGTGGCAGGACTTCGAGATCGATGGCACGGCGGACGGCCACCTCGGCCTCGGCTTCGACCGGGCCCTGGATGCCGTCCACACCCATGCGCTCACCAGCGCCGACGTGGACGCCCTGATCGCCCCCGAGTCCAGCGCACGATCGGCCCTCGTCCCGGCGGCCGACGCCTACTTCCGGGTCGAGCGCCTCCTGCCCGGCGCCCGGTCCGAAGTAGCACCGGGCCTGGCCGTGCTGGTGGTGCTCGGCGGCGCCGGTGAGCTGATCGGTCCGGCCGGCGCCACGCCACTGATCCCGGGGACGGTGCTGCTTCTGCCCCACGCCGCCGGCGCGCTCACCCTGACCGGGACCGTGCACGCGATCGTCTGCCGCCCACCCGATCCGGAACGGAACAACGCCTAGTCACGGCGAGCTCCGCCGTCGACAGCGGAAAACTACTTCACATACCGGACCCGCAGCCGGTCGATCGAGACGGCGAGCACGATCACCACGCCCTGCACGATCAGCTGGGTGAAGAACGGGGTGTTCATCAGCACCATCCCATTGGTCAGCACCCCGATGATCAACGCTCCGACCAGCGTGGAGAGCACGCGCCCGCGCCCGCCCATCAGGCTCGTGCCGCCGAGCACCACGGCCGCGATCGCCTGCAGCTCATACCCCTCCCCGGCGGTGGGCTGGCCGGACTGCACCCGGGCCATGAACATCACCCCGGCGATACCCGCGGTGACCCCGGAGATCGCATAGGCGGAGGCGAAGATCAGATTGGTGCGCAGACCGGCCATCCGTGCGGCCTCGGCATTGCCGCCGGCTGCGTAGACGTGCTTGCCGAAGGTGGTGCGCTCGAGCAGGAACCAGAGGATCGCGTAAGTGGCGATCATGATCCAGACCGGGATCGGCACGCCGATGAAGTTGCCGTCGCCGAGCAGGTGGAACCCGAGCGTGCCCTCGGCGGTGAGCGGACGACCATCGGTGAGGGCGTAGGCCACCCCGCGATACGCCGTCAGCCCGGCGAGCGTGACGATGAAGCCGGCCAAGGAGAGGTAGGCGACCAGCATCCCGTTCAGCATCCCGGCCAGTGCCCCGACGATCACGCCGAGGAGAACCGCCACCACCGCGGGCAGGCCGGCGTTCCAGCCGATCACTGAGATCACCCCGGAGACGGCCAGCACCGACCCCACCGAGAGATCGATCCCGGCGATCAGGATCACCACGGTCATCCCGGCGGCAAGCACCGCGATGATCGAGGTGGACCGAGCGATGTTGAACAGGTTGGACAGGCTGAAGAAGTGCGGGGCGATGAAGGACATCAGCGCCACCAGCAGCACCAGCACCACACCGATGCCCCAGGTCTCCCAGATCCGCAGGCCCTGCTTGAGCAGCCACGCGATCCTCGAGGTCTCCGGCGGCGCCTCCGGCCCGGGCCCGCTGTGCACAGTTCCGTCAGTCATCGCGCTCTTCACTCCCTGCCAGACCGGTGGCAAACATCATCACTTCTTCTTCCGAGGTGTCGGCCGCGGTGAGCTCGGTGACGATCTGCCCGTCCCGGTAGACCAGCAGCCGGTCGCTGATCCCCATCGCCTCCGGAAGGTCCGAGGACACGATCAGCACCGCCTTCCCCTCGGCGGCGAGACCGTTGATGATCTCGTAGATCTCGTGCTTGGCGCCGACGTCCACCCCACGGGTCGGTTCGTCCAGGATCAGCACCTCGGTGGAGCTGGCCAGCAGGCGGGAGAGCACCACTTTCTGCTGGTTCCCGCCGGACAGGGTGCTGACCAGCTGCCGGGCGGACTGGGCGCGGATCCGCAGCATGTCGATGTATTCCTTGGCCGTCTGCAGCAGCCGTGCTCGCGCCAGCACACCGAACCGCGAGGTGGTTTTCAGGGACGTGATGGTGATGTTGTCCACCACGTCCCGGCTCGGGAACAGCGCCTGTTCCTTGCGGCTCTCCGGCAGCAGCCCGATGCCCACCTTCAGCGCGTCCGTGGCCGACTGGATGGAGACGTTCTTCCCGTGCAGGCGGACCGAGCCGGAGTCCGGGAGATCCGCGCCGTAGATCATCCGCACGGTCTCGGTGCGCCCGGCGCCGATCAGGCCGACGAGGGTGACCACCTCACCGGCCCGGACCGAGAGCGATACCGGCCCGATACCCCGTTCGGCGGAGATGATGTCGCTGACCTCCAGCACCACCTCGCCGGCTGACCGGTTCTCGCGCACGTACAGCGACTCGATCCGCCGGCCGACCATCTGCCGCACGATCTCGTCCTGGTCCACGGCGCCACGCTCGGAGGTACCGACCAGATGCCCGTCGCGGAGCACGGTGACCCGGTCGGCCAGTCGCCAGACCTCGTCCAGTCGGTGGGAGATGTAGATCAGGCCCATCCCGCGCTCGCGCATCGAGTCCACCAGGGTGAACAGCCGCTCCGACTCGGCATCCGAGAGGGCCGCGGTGGGCTCGTCGAGCACCAGGATCTTCGCCTGCTGGTCCACGGCTCGGGCGATCTCGACCATCTGCTGCTGGCCGACCGAGAGGTCCACCATCTTGGCCTTCGGGTTCACCCGTACCCCGATCCGGTCCAGCTTGCGCTGTGCCTCGGCTATCAGGGCTTCCCGGTCGACGACGTAGCGTGCGCGGGTAGGTTCCCTCCCCAGGGCCAGGTTGTCGGCCACGGTCATGTACGGCACGGTGCTCAGCTCTTGGTGGATCATCGCGATCCCCGCGGCGATGGCATCCTTCGGGCTGGCCAGGACCAGTTCCTGCCCGTTCACCCGTACCTGGCCGGTGTCGGGCTGATGGACTCCCCCGACCACCTTCATCAGGGTGGACTTGCCGGCGCCGTTTTCACCCATCAGGGCGTGCACCTCGCCGGCTCGCACCTCGAGGTCGACACCGTGCAGCACTGTCGTCCCGGCGAACTTCTTGGAGATGTTCTCCAGCCAGAGCACGCTCGTGTGCGGTACGGGTCGGTCAGTCATGGCAGCCCCGGTCATCAGTGGAAAGGCCCGGGCTCACCAGCCCTCGTACTCCTCCAGGTTGTCCCGGGTGAGCATCTCGGTGCGGATCTCCACGTAGTCCTCCTCCAGCTCCTCACCGGCGATGAGCTGCTGGGCCATCTCCAGGCCCATCTCCACCTGAGCGCCCGGATCCTGCTTCGCGGTTCCGGAGAACATCGAGTCCGGGTCCTCGAGCGCTTCGACCGCTTCCGGGGAGCCGTCCACGCCGACGATCGTCAGGTCGCTGTAGCCGGCCTGCTCGGCTGCCAGGGTCGCGCCGAGAGCGCTCGGGTCGTTGATGGCGAAGATGCCGTCGATCTCCGAGTTGGCGGTGAGCATGTCCTGGGTGAGGCTCAGCGCCTCCTGCCGGCCGTTGTCACCGTTCTGGTGCCCGACGACGTTGATGTCCGGGTTCTCCTCCATCACCGCTTCGCAGCCGGTCATCCGGTCCTGCACCGAGGTGATCGGCGTGCCGTCCACCACCAGGATGTCGCCGGAGCCACCCATCTGCTCGAACAGGTAGGTGCACGCCACCTCGCCCGCTGCGGTGTTGTCCAACGTGACCGTGGCCTGGGCGCCTTCGGCCGCCACATCCACGGCCACCACGATGATTCCCGCGTCGGTGGCGCGCTGGACGGCCGGGCCGATGCCCTCGGAGTCGACGGCGTTGATCAGGATCGCGTCCACCTGCTGCTGGATGAAGGTGTCGATCTGGTTGTTCTGGGTGTTCAGGTCCTGCTGTCCGTCCTGGACGTTGACCTCGATCCCCTGCGGTTCGGCCGCCGCCACCAGGGCGTCCTCCATCGCACCGAAGAACGGGTTGGACAGGTCCTGGACCATCAGCCCGACGGTCTGGATCTCGCCACCTTCTTCACCCCCGGGCTCCTCCTGGCCGGGGTCGCCCTCACTGCATGCGGCAAGGCCCGCGATCACTGCAACGCTGGCTCCGAGGGACAGGTACTTCAAGCGCTTCGCAGCCATATCTCTCTCCAATGATTGAAAGGCGTACCCGCGGGCTGGGGCTGTGTGCTCACGGCCGGTCCGGTGGCGACACCTCTCGACGACGTCGGTGTCGCCTCCTGGCTGACCACCACTTTGTGTTCCGCATCACGTTAGACGACAACGTTGTCTCGGAGCAAGGGGCCGAGGGCCGCCGCGCGGCATGCTGACGGATCGCCGAGGGTCTTCTACGCCACCGCGTCCCGCCAGGCACCCTGAAGCGCCTCCTCCTTGAAGTGACACGCCGCTGTGTGCCCTGGGGCCGCCCCGCCGGCCGACTCGAGCACCGGGAGGTCGCTCGCGCAGACCGCGCTGGCGAGCGGGCACCGGGTGCGGAACCGGCACCCAGACGGCGGATCGATCGGTGAGGGCAGCTCCCCCGACTCCGGCAGCCGGTCCTGCACTTCGGACTCCCACGGGTACAGGTCCGGCACCGAGTCCAGCAACAACTGGGTGTAGGGGTGGGTGGGCCCGGCGAACACCTCCGCGGTGGCACCGGTCTCGACGATCTTGCCGAGGTACATCACGGCAACTCGATCGCACAGGTGCCGCACCACGGCGAGATCGTGGGAGATGAACAGGATGCCGAGGCCGAGCCGCTTGCGCAGATCGTCCAACAGGTTCAGCACCTGCGCCTGCACCGACACGTCCAGGGCCGAGACCGCCTCGTCGGCCACCAGGAGTCGCGGCTCCACGCTCAGCGCGCGGGCGATAGCGATTCGCTGCAGCTGGCCGCCGGAGAACTCGCGGGGCTTGCGGTCGGCGTGGTGAGAGCTCAGCCCGACCATCTCCAGCAACTCGTCCACCCGCCGGTCCCACCGGTCCGGTTCGAGGATGCCACGGTGCGCCCGCCACCCTTCGGTGAGCAGGTCGTGGACCGTCATGTCTGCATTCAGCGAGGAGTACGGGTCCTGGAAGATCATCTGGACCTGGCGGCGTGCGGCGCGGCGTTCGCGCGAGCGCAGGGCCATCAGGTCCTGTCCGCACACCTGCACTGATCCGCTCGCCACCGGCTGCAGTCCGACGATCGCGCGGGCCACTGTCGATTTACCGCAGCCGGACTCCCCGACGAGGCCGAGCGCTTCACCCTCGGCCAGCTCGAGGTCGATGCCCGCCACTGCCTGCACCTCGCTGGGACCGCGCCGGAGCAGGCTTCCCTTGAGTCGGTACGTGCTGGTCAGGTCAGTCGCGCTCAGCACGGAGCGTGGCGTCGTGCTCACCGGCGTACACCTCCTTCGCATAGTGGCAGGCCGAGTCCCGGCCGTCAGCCACGGGCACCATCTGCGGAACCTCGTCCCGGCACCGGTCGGTAGCCAGGGGGCAGCGCGTGTTGAACGGGCAGCCGGCGACCGGCTCCGCGATGTTGGGTGGGCTGCCCGGGATGGGGCGCAGGTCCTGCTGCTCTCCCGTCACCCGTGGGACGGACTGCAGCAGCCCCTCCGTGTACGGGTGGGCGGGCCGTTCGTAGATCTCCCGGATCGGGCCGCGCTCCATCACGCTGCCGGCGTAGAGGATGTAGACGCGCCGAGCATACGAGGCGACCACGCCGAGGTCATGGGTGATCAGTAGCGTGCCGGCCCCGGTCTGCTTCGCGAGGTCCTCGAGCAGCTCCATCACGTGCGCCTGCACGGTCACGTCCAGCGCGGTGGTGGGTTCGTCCGCGATCACCATCTGCGGATGCTGTGCCAATGCCATCGCCATCACCACCCGCTGGCGCATGCCGCCGGAGAGCTGTTGCGGATACTGCCTGGCACGCCGCTGCGGATCCGGAATGCGGACGGTTCGGAGCAGGTCCACTGCCCGCCGCCAGGCCTCGCGTCGGCCCAGCTTCTGGTGGACGGTGAACAGTTCCGACAGCTGCTTACCCACGGTCAGCACCGGGTTGAGCGACGTCAGCGGGTCCTGGAACACCATCGACATCTTCCGGCCGCGTACCTGGGAAAGGTCGGCCTCGGAGGTCACGTCCAGCGCGGATCCGAGGAACTGCACCGTGCCGCTGGTCACCTCACCGACACCGGCCGGGAGCAGGCCCATGAGCGCGAACCCGATCGTGCTCTTGCCACTTCCGGACTCACCGACGAGCGCTACTGTCTCACCTCGCTCCACCCGGAAGGAGACATCCCGCACCGCCTCGAGCACCTCGTCGCCTCGGCGGTACGCCACGTGCAGGTGATCGACTTCGAGTGCCGCGGCCGCCTCTTCGGTAGGGGCTGCCTCGCCTGGTGCCGTCATCGTGCCCGCGCTCATGCCGAATGATGCACCGGCACGAAGTCCGGCTGGTTGTTCGGCGCCGGCGCCAGGCCCTCAACGCCGTCGCGCACCCCGTAGGTAGCCAGCGGGGCGAGCGGGAAGATGCCGACGGCGTCATCCCAGATGATCTTGCACGCTTGGGCGTACAGCTCGGCTCGCTGGTCCTGATCGGTGGTGCTCCGGGCGCCGCTGAGGATCTCGTCGAGCTCGGGGTTGGAGTAGCCCATCCGGTTCGCATCGGTGCTGTAGAGGCGACCGAGGGTGTAGTCGGCATCCCCGGTGGCATTGCCCGCGTTCTGCAGGTCCATGTCCCAGTCCAGAGCCAGGAGGCGGTCCAGCCACTGGGCCTGCTCGAGTTCCTGCAGCTCCACCGTCACTCCGATCTCCTGCCAGTAGGAGGCGAACGACTCCGCCAGCGGTCGAGCTTGCGGCGCCACTCCTTGAGCCCACATCACGTGGGTGGAGAAGCCGTCCGCGAAACCTGCCTCGGCGAGCAACGAGCGCGCCTGCTCGGGGTCGTAGGGGTAGGGCTCCTGCGCGCTGTATCCGAACACCGGTGACGGGATCGGAGCGGTCGCCAGCTCGGCTGAGTCACCGAACAGGTCGGTGACAACCTGCGCCACGTCGATCGCCATCCACATCGCCTGCCGCACGCGGACGTCGGTGAATGGCTCGCGGCTGGAGTTGAACCAGTTGAAATAGTTCACGAAGCTTGGTCCGGTCACCACCTCCACCCCTGGCTCTTCCAGCTCTGCGAGCTGGTCCGGCGGGATCGACCAGGTGACGTCCACCTCACCGGTCTTCAGCGCAGTCAGCCGGGTGGAGTTCTCCGGGATGTACGGAAGTTCCAACCGCGTGGAGGCCGCGGCCCCGTTCCAGTAGTCCTCAACTGCTGTGAGGTTGAGGTGGTCGGAGGCGGTGAAGCTGTCCACTTCGAACGGCCCGCTTCCGACTGGCGACGTGGCAAAGAAGCTCTGGTCCTCGATCTTGTCGGCCGGGACGATCGAGATGAGGGAGAGGTTGGACAACATCGTGCCCACCGGCGAACTCGTGGTGATCGTTACCGTCGTCTCGTCCGTTGCCTCCACCGCGTCCAGGGCACCCCAGAGGGCCGCCTGCGGGGTGGAGCCGGACGCGATGTTCTCGACACAGGCCTTGACGTCCTCGGCTGTGATTGCCTGACCGTCGTGGTAGGTCACGTCGGCGAGGGTGAAGACCCAGGTGTTCTCGTCCGGCTGGTCCCACTCGGCGGCGAGCCGTGGTGCGAAGCCGTCGTCGGTGCGGGTCACCAGTGAGTCGAAGATGAGCGCTGCAGCGAGGAGGGTGGATTGCTCCACGTTCGCAGAGCCGAAGGGGTTCAGGTCGAGGATCGGGCGGTCGAATGCGGCGCGGATCACCGAGGACTCTTCACCGCCTGCACCTTCACTATCGGTCTGCATACCGCAGGAGCTGAGCACGAGCGCACCGGCGCCGGCACCGGTGAGGCCGAAGAACGTGCGGCGGTCGATGGGGGTGTTCCAGAGGGGGGTGTGACGGGACATTCATCTCTCCTTCGAGTGAGTGTTGAACAGGGATACGGGGAACAAGGGAACAGAGTGACTGGTGAACCGGGGGAAGAGGCGGTCGGCGGTTCTGGGCGCCTTACATGGTCTGGTTGGCGGCACGTTTGCCGTCGGTGGCCATCCCCGTGGCAACCACGAGGATCACGAGTGCTAGGCCCGGGAAGGCGGCGATCCACCAGGCCGACGAGAGGTAGTCGCGCCCATTGGCGATGATCGAGCCCCAGGAGGCTTGGTCCAGCGGTACGCCGAGGCCGAGGAAGCTCAATGACGCCTCGGCGATCACCATCAGGCCCACCTGGACCGTCGCCGCCACGGCGAGCGGGCCGAGCACGCGCGGCAGGATGTAGCGAACGATGATCCAGAAGTTGGTCACGCCGAGGGTCTTGGCTCCTTCGACTGCCTCGCTCTTGCTCGCCACCAGCGCGGAGGCGCGGACGACGCGGGCGAAGATCACCCATCGGGTGATCGCCAGGGTGAAGATCACGTTGGTGACGCTCGGGCCGAGCACACCGGCGATCAGGATGGCGAGCAAGATGCTCGGAAAGGCGAGCTGGATGTCACCGAGCCGCATGATGAGCGAGTCGCCCCAGCGGCCGAAATAACCGGAGATCAATCCCAGAACGAGCCCGAGGACGCCTGCGATACCCACTGTCGCGGCCGCGATCAGCATGGACACTCGGGAGCCCGAGATGACCTGGGCGATGATGGACCGGCCCACCTGGTCGGTGCCGAGCCAACTGGTGGTCCCGTCGTCCAGACTGGCGCCGGGTGGTTGCAGACGGTCGATGGTGCTGGTCACATTGGCGTCGTAGGGGATGAGCAGCGGCCCGAAGACCGCGACCAGGACGTAGAGCGCGATCACCGCCTGGGCCATGGTCCGCATATTCCACGACAGGCGGACCCGGCGTGTTCTGGGCTTGGTGGCTGTGAGAGCTGTCATGACTACCGCCTTACGAAGTTCCGAACCGCACGCGCGGGTCCAAGAAGCTGTAGAGCAGGTCCACCGCCAGGTTCATCACCACGTACAACGCAGTGATCACCAGCACGGCGGCCTGCACCACCGAGTAGTCCCGGTAGGTGATCGCGTCCACGAGCAAACGTCCGACCCCGGGCCAGGCGAACACCTGCTCCACGATCACGGCGCTGCCGATGAACACTCCGAGCAGCAGACCCACCACGGTGATCACCGGAATGAGCGTGTTTCGCACGACATGGCCGTAGAAGATCCGCTGTCGCGGGAGGCCGTTGGCGCGTGCGGTGCGCACATAGTGCTGGTCGAGCTCCTCCATCACGGAGTTGCGCACGGACCGAGTGAGCCAGCCGACATACGGCAAGGACAGCGCCACGGCCGGCATCACCAGGCTCAACGGTGTGGTGAAACCCGACGACGGCAGCACGCTCAGCGTGGCCGAGAAGATGATCACCAGCATGATGCCCACCCAGAACTGCGGCATGCCTTGGAAGGCCAGCGACATCGTGGAGACTGCCCGCCCGACCATGCTCTTCGGCCGGCGGGCGGCCACCACCCCGAGCGGGAAGCCCACGGCGATCGTCACGACCATCGCGCTGATCGCCAAGGTCATCGTGGCCGGCAGCCGCCCGAGCGCTGCTGCCATTGCTGGCACGTGCAGCCGGTGCGAGTCGCCGAAGTCCAGACGAACGGCGTCGATCAGGTAGTGGACGTACTGCACGCCGAGCGCATCGTCGTAGCCGAGCTCAGTGGTGAGCGCGGCGATCTGCTCCGGTGTGGCCGTGGGGCCGAGCAGCAGTGCCGCCGGCTCCCCCGGGACCATCCTGACCACCACGAACACGATCGTCAGGGCGCCCCAGAGCACCAGCACGGCCTGGCCGACTCGCCGGGCAACGAGCACCCCCACGATCAGCCGATCGTCTGCGGGACGCGCTCGGCCCCGAGGTAGGCGTTGTCTTCGAGCAGCTGGTCCTGCAGTGCCTGGACGTCGACAGCGCGCGGTTGCACACCGGTGGCGACCGCCAGTGCGGCTGCGGTCCCGGCAGCCTGGCCCATCGCGAACGAGGGGGGCATCACCCGGATCGCCGCCAGCGCCTCGTGCGTGGCCGAGACGCTTCGGCCGGCCACCAGGACACCGTCCAGGGTCTGCGGGACGAGCATCCGGAACGGCATCTCGTAGATGTTCGCTGTGGGGTCGTCCTCCAGGCGGCCGCCGGCGTCCACCGGGCTGTGGATGTCCACCGGGTACCCACAGGTGCCGATGACGTCCTCGAAGTGCCTGCCGGTTTCCAGGTCGGCCAAGGTGAGGGTGTAGTCCCCGACGATCCGCCGCGTCTCTCGCACCCCGATCATCGCTGCCGTGTCGAGCAGGGTGGCCTGGCTGAAACCGGGGGCGCGCCGACGAAGGAAGGCAATCAGCTCGTGGACCTGCTTGCGGCCCTCGATCTCCGCGGCCGTCAGATCGGCCACGTCCACACCACTGACACCGAGGACGCGGGTGGTGTTCAAGCGCCACACCCCGGGCCGCAACGTCTTGTACAGGCCGATGCCCATGCGCGGGATCGAGTACTCGCCGGCGCGTCGTCCCTCATCCACGATCGACTTGAACGGGCGGAACTCCTGGGCCTGGGTGACGTACTCATCGACCGCAGCATCATCGACTCCGGTCACCCGGCAGAACAGCGTCATCGGCTGGGCGAGACCGTCCTCCTCGCGACCGTAGATGGTCTCTCCGCCCGCACCGGCGACGACGTCCGCGTCAGCGGAACAGTCCACCACCACCTTGGCATCGATCGCCTCGATCCCGGACTTGCTGGAGATGAAGAGCCCGGTGACCTGATCGCCGTCGGTACGCGGGGCGATCACCGTGGTGTGGAACAGAATCTCCACCCCCGCTTCCTGGAGCATCTCCAGCCCGGTGGCTTTGACGGCCTCCGGTTCGAACGGCGTCACCTTGTCGTGCCCGTAGGTGATGTAGCCGCAGTATGGGCTGTTCGCCGGCACCTTCGAGGGGTGGATCGCCTGGCCGTCGGCCTCCATCCGCAGCACGAGCTCTTCGAAGACGCCCTTGATCAGCTGGGTGGACCCATCCAGGCTGTAGGAGGTCATGCACGGTCCGACCAGACCAGCGGTGAGGTTTCCGCCGACGTAGCCGAAACGTTCGACCAGGAGCGTACGAGCACCGCGCCGGGCGGCACTGATCGCTGCGGACAGTCCAGACGGGCCACTGCCCACCACCACGACGTCCACACTGGTGCGGACCGGGGCCTCGACATGGAGCGATACTGCTTGACTCACGGGTCTCCTTTCGGGTCGGAAGGGGCGGTCCCTCCCGGACGGATGAAGCACTTCTGTGTAGGTATGCGGGCGCCGCAGCATCAGCGCCGGGCAGGCGGACGGCCGATCGTGCGGCCGGGGCGCGCGGTGCAGGGCAGCTTCAAGGTGCGCGGACCTGCCGTGCGGTCGGAGATCAGCTCCACCAGCAGTCGGACCGCTTCAGCACCGATGTCACCGAACGGCATGTCGAAACCGGACCAGGACTGCTTCCGGCCGCGGGGTATTGCCATGTCACCCAGCACGGCCACGGAAACCTCGCCCGGCACGTCCAGTCCGAGCTTCTTGATCACGCGGAACACCCGCGCACCGTTCTCCGGCGTCTCCACGATGATCGCGGTGGCACCGGCGTTGATCTGCGCGCCGAGCTCCGCCTCCAGATCAGCGCCGTCGGCGGAGCGATCCACCGAGCCAGTCATGCCGTGATCGTCGAGGGCGCGTTGCCAGCCGGCGAATCGATCGAGGTTGGGCTCTTCCGGAACGGGCACGCCGACGTAGAAGAGCTTCCGGTGCCCGAGCTCGGCCAACCGGGTCATCACCTCGTAGGTGGCGCTCTCGTAGTCCGCGGTGACCCAGGAGATCCTCGCATTCTTGATCTCACGGCGACCGATGTAGACGAAGGGGTAGCCCTCCTTCGACAGCCGCGCGACCTCATCGCGGTCCTCACCACGACCGAGCAGGATGCTGCCGTCAGCGATACCGAGCTGGTTGACGCTGCCTGCGTAGATGCTCCGCGGGCTGCCGGCGCCGCCGGAGCTCGCACTGGTGAAAAGCAGCAGGTTCTGCTGCAGCCGTTCCGCCTCGGACTCGATACCGAGCAGGAACGGGTAGTACTGGTCCAGCCCGGCGATCGGGAAGGTCGGCTCGTAGGTGAAGACGCCGAGGATGCGGTTCTTCCCGCCCGCGAGGCTGCGTGCAGCGGGGTTCGCGCTGTAACCCAGCGATCCGCTGAGGCCGAGAATGCGCTGCCGGGTTTCCTCGGAGATCCGCGTGGACTTCCGGCCGGACAGCACCATGGAGACGGTCGCCTGGGAGACGCCCGCAGCTTTGGCGACGTCTGCCTGACGCGTGCGAGACGCGCCCGGCTGACTCTTGCTCTGCGCCATTGCTGCCCTTCCAGATCTCGGCATCATCCTTGCTGCTTATGCCCATAAGCATACGTGCGATTCGAACGGTGTCAATACGCATAAGCAGATTCATCCGAACCCAACAGGAGGTCGTGCGGCGATCCGACGTGCCGCTCCCCCGGCGCTCTGCTAGCGTCACCGGCAACGAGATTCGGCAGCGCGGCCGGCGCACGCAGGGGGGCCTGACGGCTCCGGGGCACTGCCGCACATCATGCGGATGGGAGCCGCCGTGAACTCGCTCATTCTGGCCGTGATCGGAATCGCCATGATGGCCCTCGGGTACGCCCTGTACTCGAAATTCCTGGCCACACGTCTCTACCGTCTGGACGCCACGTTCAAGACCCCGGCGCACACCCAGCGCGACGGGGTGGACTTCGTTCCGACGAATAAGTTCATCCTCTGGGGGCACCACTTCACCTCGGTGGCCGGTGCGGCGCCGATCGTCGGCCCCGCGGTCGCGGTGATCTGGGGCTGGCTGCCGGCGTTCCTCTGGGTCACCCTCGGCACGGTGTTCTTCGCCGGGATGCATGATCTCGGCGCGCTCTGGGCCTCGGTGCGGCACAAGGGACAGTCGATCGGCACCCTATCCGGGCGTTACATCGGCAAACAGGGCCGGAACCTGTTCCTCGTGGTGATCTTCCTGCTGCTGCTGATGGTGAACGCCGCGTTCGCCGTGGTCATCTCCGATCTGCTGGTCACCACGCCGACGGCGGTCATCCCCACCTGGGGCGCCCTCGTCGTGGCACTGGGCGTGGGTCAGGCGATCTACCGGTTCAAGTGGAACCTGATCGCGGTCTCGATCGTGGGGGTGGCGGCGCTGTACGCGCTGATCGTGCTCGGTAACCAGGTTCCGGTGGAGCTGCCGGAGACCGTGCTCGGCCTGTCCGCCAACGCGTTCTGGGTGGTCGTGCTGTTCCTCTACGCCGGGGTGGCGTCGATGCTGCCGGTGTGGGTACTGCTCCAGCCCCGGGACTACATCAACGGTCTGCAGCTGTTCGTCGGGTTGGCGATCCTCTACGGCAGCGTCCTGATCGCCACCCCGACCATGGTCGCCCCCGCCTGGAACGAGGCGGTGCCCGCGGGGACACCCAGCATCGTCCCGCTGCTGTTCGTCACCATCGCCTGTGGTGCGATCTCCGGGTTCCACGGCATGGTTTCCTCCGGCACCAGCTCCAAGCAGCTGGACAAGGAGACCGACGCCAGGTTCGTCGGCTACTTCGGTGCCGTGGGTGAAGGCCTGCTCGCCCTGGGTGCGATCATCGCGACCACCGCCGGCTTCCGGACACTGGCCGACTGGGAGGCGGTCTACTCCGCGTTCAACGAGGGCGGCGTAGCGGCGTTCGTCGAAGGAGGCGGAAACATCGTGAACAGCGGGCTGGGGCTTCCCACCTCGCTCAGTGCCACCATCCTGGCCACGATGGCCGTGCTGTTCGCCGCCACCACGATGGACACCGGGGTTCGGCTGCAGCGGTTCGTGGTTCAGGAAGCCGGTGAGCTGGCCGGGCTGAAGATCGGCAAGTTCGTGGCCACGCTCGTGGTGCTGGTGCTCGGTATCGGGCTGTGCTTCGGCGCCGGTGCCGACGGTTCCGGCGGCATGGTGATCTGGCCACTGTTCGGCACCACGAACCAGCTCCTCGCCGCGCTGACGCTGTCCATCCTCGCGGTGATGCTGATACGCAAGCGGCGCCGGGTCACGCCGGTGGTGGTGCCGATGGTGTTCGTCACCGTGATGACCCTCTACGCCCTGGTCGTCCAGCTGGGCCAGTTCTACGAGGAACAGAACTGGCTGCTGTTCGTGATGGATCTGGTCATCCTGATCGCCTCGCTGTGGGTGATCGTGGCGGCCGGCCGGGCGATCGGGCGGGCGCGCAAGTCTCCGCCGGAACCCGAGGACGCCTCGTCCGATCCCGCGGAGGTGGGCGAGCACCGTGACTGAGGAGGTCCGCGATCCCGACGGACCGCTGCAGCGGCTGGCCCGGGGGCTGCGGGAGTTCTACGTCGCCCCGTACCGGCGCACGTTCGCCCGGGCCCGGCGGGACGAGGAGGATCTCTTCATGATCGTGGTGCTCGCTGAGTCGCTGGGCGTGCCGAACCCGGTGAGCTACTACACGATCGAGCTGCTGCCGGTGGTCTACGAACGCTTCCACGACTGGCACCGCAGGATGGGGATGCAGACCTCCCCGCTGGAGACCGTGGCGTGCTGCTGAGCCTGGCCGGTCAGCGGCGGCTGCTGTTCGTCGGCGGCAAGGGCGGAGTGGGCAAAACCGTGATCGCCTCCACGATCGCACTCGCCCGAGCCAAGGCCGGGCAGCGGGTGCTGGTGGTCTCCACGGACCCGGCGCACAATCTCGGGCACCTGTGGGACCGCCGGGTCGGCGATGAGATCACGGCGCTCGGCCCGGACCGGCTCTGCGGGCTGGAGATCGACCCGGAGCGCGCCACGGCTGAGCATCTGGCGCAGGTGGGTGAGCGGCTGGAGCGGTTGGTGCCCGACCATCTGCACGCCGAGGTCAGCAAGCACCTCCGACTGGCCAAGAACGCCCCGGGCGCGTTCGAGGCAGCGATCCTGGAACGCATCGCCGTCACGGTGACCGAACAGCTGGACCACTTCGACCTGATCGTCTTCGACACCGCACCCTCCGGGCACACCGCCCGACTGGTGTCCCTGCCGGAGACGATGTCCGCCTGGACCCAGGGGATGCTGGACCGGCACAGCCGCGCGCAGCGGTTCACCGACGCCATCCGCAGCCTGGACGAGGAGGACCCGGCCTACCGGACCATCTCCGGAGACGAGGGCTCGCGAGGCGCACGGGACGCCGAGATCCGCAGCGTGTTGCTGGCCCGCCAGGAACGCTTCACCCGGCTGCGTGACCTGCTGCGAGACCACGAGCAGACGGCGTTCGTCGCCGTGCTCCTGGGCGAGCGCCTGCCTGCGTTGGAGACCGTCGAGCTAGCCGCACAGCTCCGGGAGTCCGGTCTCGCGGTGAGCGCCCTGGTGGTGAACCGGCGCTCCCCTGCCGACGCCGGTGCGCTGCTCGTGCAGCGCCGCGCTCAGGAGAGCGAGCACATCCGCTACGTCACTGACCGCCTCCCGGACCTGCCCCTGGCCGAGGTGCCGCTGCTCGGTGAGGACATCACCGCCCCGGACGGGCTGCGCAGGGTCGCCGCGGCGCTCGGCTGAGGGGCACCCGCGGCTTCCGTGGCGACGGCGCGGATGCAGCCCAGCCGTCACGCCCGCGGGCCCGTCAGGCGCGGGAGTGGACCTCGTCGCTGGGCCCGTCGGTACGGGGCCCATCTGCACGGGGCTCGTCTGCACGGGGCCCGTCGGTACTGGGATCGTCGGTACTGGGATCGGCGCCCTCGGCGGGCACCTTTCCGGCACCTCTACCTCGGCCGATCACGTTGAACAGCACGTTCAGCACGATGGCACTGACACAGGCGAGCACGATGCTGTTCTCCGCCACGATGCGCACGCCGGAGGGTAGGTCGGCGAACACGGTCGGCATCGCCACCGGCATCATCGCCAGCCCCATGCTTACGGCGACGATGATCAGGTTGCCGGCGTCCTCCAGGTCGGCCTTGCCGAGGATCTTGATCCCGACTGCGGCCACACCACCGAAGAGCACCAGCGCTCCCCCGCCGAGCACCGCCATCGGGATGGAGGCCACCACGGCACTGACCTTCGGCAACAGCCCGATCACCACCAGCAACCCACCAGCGGCGGCGATCACCCACCGGCTCTTGATCCGGGTGAGCTGCACCAGGCTGACGTTCTGGGCGTACGCAGTAAACGGGAACGCATTGAAGACCCCACCCAACGCGGTGGCGAGACCGTCGGCGCGGATCGCAGCGGCGATCCGCTTCCGGTCCACCTTGGTCTCGGTGATCTCTCCGATCGCCAGCACATCGGAGGTGGTCTCCACCATCGAGATGATCATCACCAGCGTCATCGCGAACACCGCGGAGAGAGGGAACGTCGGCAAGCCGAACTCGAACGGCTGCACGATCTCCACCCAGGGCGCCGAGCCCACCGGAGACAGGTCCAGCCGGCCGAGGATCGCGGCCACGATCGTGCCCACCACGAGCCCGACCATCACCGCCACCCGGCCGAGGAAGCCCTTCGACAGCTTGGTCACCAGCAGGATGGTGAGGATGGTGATCCCGGCCAGGCCGAGATCCGGCAGGGAGAGCGTCTCTCGGGTCGGGTCGCCCCCGTTGATCCACATCAACGAGATCGGCAGCAGCGAGATCCCCACCGCCGCGATCGTCGTGCCGGTCACCACTGGTGGAAACAGGAACAACAGTCGGGAGAAGAACGGGGCGATGATCAGGGCGATCAGCCCCGCGGCGATCGTCGAGCCGAAGATCGCCGGCCAGCCCCACTCGCTGCCGATGAGGATCATCGGCGCCACTGCCGTGAACGTGGTGCCCTGCACCAGCGGCAGCCTGGCCCCGATCTTCCAGAACCCGATGGACTGGATCAGCGTGGCCACACCGCTCATCAGCGCGGTCACCGTGAGCAGGTAGATCAGCTGGTCCTGGGGCACATCCAGGGCAACGGCCAGAGCAAGCGGCGTAGCAGCGATCGAGGCGTACATCGCCAGCAGGTGCTGGGCGCCCAGCAGCACCGTGCGCACCATCGTCGGGCGGCTGTCGACCTCCGACTTGACCGGGGTCGTGGTTGTGGTCTCGGACATGCTCACTCCATTGTGGTCAGAGGGTCAGGTCACAGGCTCCTGGCGCGTAGCGCCAGGGCATGCTCACGGAAGGTCTTGCGGACGTGACGTTCATCGAGACCCGCCACTGCGCCGTCGTCCAGCACCACCCGGCCGGCCACGATCGTGTATCGGACGTCATCAGCACGGCTGGAGTAGACCAGTGTGGAGACGGCGTTATAGGCGGGCAGGGTGTGCGGGCGGTCCAGGTCGACGACGGTGATGTCCGCCGGCGCGCCGGGCACCAGCCGGCCGAGCTCGGGGCGGTGCATGGCAGCAGCTGAGCCGGCGGTGGCCAGTTCGAGGATCTGCCCGGCGGGCAGGAAGGTGGGCTCCTGGGTCCGGTCCTTGTGGATCAGCCCGGCGAACTTCATCTCTTCGAACATGTCCATCGTGTTGTGGCTGGCCGGACCATCTGTGGCCAGCCCGACGGTGATCCCCGCCTCGGTGACCGCGCCCAGGTCCATCGTTCCGGACACGAGCTTGGCGTTCGAGATCGGGCAGTGCGCGATCTTCACGTCCCGGTCGGCGAGGATCTCGATGTCCCGGGCGTTCAGGCGGGTGCAGTGTGCCGCAGTGACGCGCGAGGAGAGCACCCCGAGCGAGTCGAGCCACTGCACCGTGGTGGTGCCGTACTCCTCGGCCATGTACCGCACCTCGTTCATCCCCTCGGCGACGTGCGTGTGCGTGGTCAGATCGTGCTGCTCGGCCACTGTGGCGGCCAGCTGCCACATCTGGGCGCCCACCGAGTAGGGCGCATGCGGGGAGAGCGCCACCTGGATCCGGCCCTCGGCCCGGCCATGATGGCGGGCCACCTTCTCGCCGAAGCTGTCCAGGGTGCGCCAGGACCAGTCCGTGATCGACTCGTACACGCCGCGGTCGGCGAACCCGTAACCGAGGGTGGCACGCAGGGGCACCTCTTCGAGGGCCCGCACCTCCGGTTCCACGGCGTAGGCGTCGAAGTGCTCGTTGAAGCAGGTGATCCCGCCACGGGCCATCTCGATCAGGCCGCACAGGCTGGCCCAGTACAGGGTCTCCGGGTCGAAGTTGCGCTTCATCGCCCACATCGAGCGCAGCCACTGCCAGAGCTCCACGTCCTCGTCCAGGCTGCGCAGCAGCATGTTCGAGGCGTTGTGGGTGTGGGAGTTGACCAGCCCGGGGATGACCGCGCAGCCAGCGGCGTCGATCGTGCGGGTCGCCTCTGGTCTTGTCGTGGCCGTGCCAACTTCTTCGATCCTGCCGTCGCGGACGGTCAGCACCCCGTTCTCGATGGGCGCTCCGCCGGTCATCGGCACGATGGTGGCGTTGATGATGGCCAGATCTGCGGTCATGCACGTCCTCCGATGGGCGTGGTCGGCGATCCTGAGTACGTCGCTGTCGTTGCGGGGACACTAAGGGGCAAGGGCCGGTAAGTTAAGTGAGGTTCCATCGGGCGAGCCGATAGGAGGATGGCGATGCGCTTCACCCTCGACCAGATCGATGTCTTCGTCACCTGTGTGGACGCCGGATCGTTCTCGGCCGCCGCCCGGCGGTTGCGCCGATCCCAGTCCACGGTGAGCGAGACGATCGCGAACCTCGAGGCCGGTTTCGGCACCGCGCTGTTCGACCGGTCCACGAAGATGCCGACGCTGACCGACGCCGGCGGGACGTTGCTGACCGAATCGCGCGATCTGCTGGACCGGGCGCTCACCCTGGAGAGCCACGCGGACAGCCTCGCCCAGGGCAACCCGAGCCAGATCACGGTGGCGATCGACGTGCCCTACCACCTGATGATCGCGCCCCTGCGGGACTTCGCGGCCCGCTACCCGCACGTGGACCTGGTGGTGCGCCACCCCAGCCATGGTGATCTGCCCCAGCTGGTCCAGGACGGACAGGTCGCGCTCGGAGTGTCCTTCGCCCAACCGGAGTACGACCACGGACTGGAGTTCCGCCGTCTCGGAGAGCTGGTGCTGTGCCACGTGGCGCACCGCGACCATCCGCTAGCCGCCGAGCCGGAGGTCTCGTTCGCGGCCCTGCAGTCCTACCGGCACCTGGCGCACTCCAAGCACGCGGCCGTGCTACCGACCACCGAGTACCTGCAGTCGGTACAGACGTGGCACGCCGACGACTACTCCGCACTGATCACGATGGTCCGCTCACGGTTCGGCTGGGCGACGGTGCCGCGCCAGCTCGTCCTGGAGGAGTTGTCCAGCGGAGAGTTCGTCGACCTCCTCCTCACTGCCTACCCGCATACCGACTACTGGGTAGGCGTCGACCTGCTCTGGCCGCGCGCAGTGCCGCAGGGTGAGGCGGTCCGGTGGCTGCGGGAGCGGCTGCGGGAGGAGCGGGTGGTCGAACACGGGCACCAGGGGCGGTAGCCGCGGGTCGCCACCTCAGCCCTTCACCGAACCGGAGGCCAGGCCCTTGACCAGCAACGGCTCCAGGAAGAGGAAGAGGATCGCGACCGGGATGATGGCAATGATGCCCACTGCCATCAGACTGTTCCAGTTCACTGCGTGCTCACCGACGAACGAGGCGGACCCCAGGGTGAGGGTCCAGAGGTCGCGGTCCTGGAGGAAGGTCTTGGCAAACAGGTAGTCGCTCCACGCCAGCACGAATGCATACGCCGTCGTGGCAGCCAGACCGGGACGGGTCAGCGGGAGCACGATGCGCGCGAACGCCCCGAAGACTCCGCAGCCATCGATGACTGCGGCCTCTTCGAGCTCCTTGGGGATGGAGTCGAAGAAGCCCTTCATCAACCACACCGCGAACGGGATGATCACGGTGCAGTTCGCCAGAATGATCGCCCAGAGCGTGTTGAGCAGGTGGAGGCTGGAGAACACCACGAACAACGGGATCACCAGCAGCGTGCCCGGTAATACCCGGGTCAGCAGCATGCTCGCCGAGGCCGCGTCCTGCAGCCGCCCCCGCATCCGCGACAGGCTGTACCCGGCAAGGGTGGCGACGACCATGCTCACGAGAACCGAGCCGAGCGTGGTGAGAGTCGAGTTGAGGAACCACGTCGGCAACTCACTGTTGCTGACCACATCAGCGAAATAGCCAAAGTCCAGACTGGCCGGACTCGGAATCAGTGGCGGACTCGTGGAGAGCGTCTCTGAGGTGGGCAGGAGGGCTGACACCACCATCCAGTAGATCGGGAAGAGGCCGACCACCGCGAACAGGACGACGACTCCTGCGATCACGATCCGGCGTGTAGTGCTGTTTCTGGTCCGCATGGGGTACTCCTAGAACGCCTGCTGGCGTAGCTTGCGGTAGAAGACGGCGATGGCCAGGGCGCCAACCGCCATCGTCAAGATGCCCAGGGCGGAGGCGAAGCCCATGTTGAACTGGTTGAACGCTTCGTTAAAGACCTTGATCGCGAGGGTGTTGGTCGAATCGGCCGGCCCACCCCCGGTCATCGGGTAGATGATGTCGAACTCTCGGAACGTCCAGAGCCCCTGCAGGATCAGCGACAGCCAGCACGCCGGTCGGATCACCGGCCAGGTGATGGCCGTGAACTGGCGCACCGGCCCGGCCCCATCGACCGCAGCCGCCTCGTACAGATCCCCGGGCACCGCCTGGAGCGCCGCCAGGATGATCAGCGTGAAGAACGGGTAGATCTTCCAGACCGTCGGGATGATGACGGCGATCATCGCCGTGTCCGTCGTCGCCAGCCAGGCGATGTTCTCCTCGATCAGCCCGAGCGACCGGAGCACGTAGTTGAACACGCCGTAGGAAGCATCAAGGATCCACAGGAAGGCGATAGCGGCGAGCACCGTGGGGACTGCCCACGGCAACAGGACCAAGGTGCGCAGGATACGCCTGCCCGGGAATCGCTTGTTCAGCAGGAGCGCTGTGATCAGGCCCAGCACGAACGCGGGAATGGTGGCACCGAGCGTATAGACCAGCGCCAGCAGAAGACTTTCCCGTACTCGTTCGTCGTGCCAGAGCTTGGTGTAGTTCTCCAGCGTCCGCTCAGCGTCTCCCAGGGCATCCAGCGTCACCATGCCGACATCGGTGAACGACAGATCGATAGCGAGATACATCGGATACAGAATCAGCGATCCGCCCAGGACCAGCGCCGGAGCGAGCATGGCCCAGTACAGCCGCGACTGCCTCCGAGCCAGGCTCACCCGGCGCGCGCCTCTGCGTGGCGCTGCGGTCATCTGTTCGGTCATACCTTCGCGCCCATGGTCGTCGTGCGTTGTGCCATCAGCTCAGCGGCACTTCTTCGTCGAGCCGGGTCTGCAGCTCGGACATCACGTCCTCCACCGGATCATCGGTACTGATCAGCCGGGACACCGCAAAGCTCACCGCCTCCGCGTAGGCCGGGTACTCGAGCCGCACCTGGTCATTCGCCGGAACGACGTCCACGGCGTCAGTCAGCACATCGGCGAACACCTGCAGTGCCGGGTCATCCGCGATCGTCTCCGCACCACTGCCCTCCCGGGGCGCCGGCACACCGACCTCCTCGACGTAGCGGTCCTGCCACTGCGAGCTGGCCACCATGTCGATGAACTCCCAGGCGAGGTCCGCTTCCTCGTCGCTGACGTTGCGTGCCACGTGCAAAGAGTTGCTCTGCGCGCCCGGAACCACCTCGAAGGGAGGCGGAGCGACCTCGATCACCTCGGCGTTCGGCGAGTCCTCGATGAGTTGGCCGACGAACGGCCCATCGATCATCATCGCTGCGTTTCCATCAGCGAAGTACTGCCGCTTCTGTTCGCTCGCCAGGCCCTGCGGTGCGTACTGGGACAGTTCCCGAACCTGTTCAGCGATCTCGACGACGGCGGGATCAGTGAACGTGTACCCCGAGTCACCGACGACCGTGTTGCCCGAACCGACCACAGGCCACGCCAGCTCGGTCAGCAGGTTCGGATTCTGCGCTGTGTCCATCGCGATTCCGTACACGCCGTCGTCCGTCAGCTGCTCCGCAGCCTCGATGAGCTCCTCATAGCTGGTCGGTACTTCTACGTCCGCCTCAGCCAACATCTCGCTGTTGTAGTAAAGGACATAGCCATAGTTCAGCAGGAGCACGCCCTGGTACTCCCCTTCCCACATCAGCTGGTCCTGAGACGCCGGCCACGTCTCGAGAATGTCGGTCTCTGCGAGACGGTCATCAAGACCGGCAAGAAACCCCTGGTCAGCGAAGCTCGGGAAGAACCGGGTCGGAAGGTGGACGATCGCCGGTGAGTCGTTCGCCGCGAACCGGGTCACCAACGACTGCTGGTAGTCGTCGAACGAGATCTGCTCCAGGTTGATCGTCACGCCGGAGTGGCTGGCCTCGAACTCTTCGACGGCGGCCTCCCAGAACTCCTGATAGCCAGGCTCCGTCGCCTGCCAGGTGGGAAAGTCCAGCGTCACCTCACCGTCACTGCCGCCGTCGCCACCGCTGCAAGCGCTCAGCGTGAGCGCACCCGCAACGAGCACCGAACCCGCAACCATGTACTTCTTCATCACTGACTCCTTCGTCGATTTCTTTCAGGCCTGGGTACTGCTGCTTCGCTGCCGGGCCTCGGCGGCCTCGGCGAGCATCGTCGGCATCGGCCATCGGGGTGCGAACCCGAGCAGCTCACGCGCCTTGGCGATGCTGGTGTGGTAGTTCACTGCCGGCCCTGGCAGCCGGACCTCGGCCAGCGGCAGACCGGTCAGTCGCGAGGCTTCGGGGATCAGCGCTGCCATCGACGTCGCCTCGTCCGGGCCGATATAGACCACCTGGTCAGCGGCGCCGGCAACAGTGGCCGCGAGTCCCAGACCTGCTGCTGTGTCCCGAGCGTCGCAGATCGGCATCCGGTACGGCGTTCCGTCCTCGCCACGGGCGAGGAGAAGGGTCAGCTCATCGGCACGTCCCGCCGCTTCCAGTGCCGCGACGGCTCCGGCGTTGCCGAGTTCCCGCTGCTGCTCCAGGCGGCGGTGCAGGAAGAACCGGGGCCCGCTGAACGGGCTGGCCGGATCCAGGAGCTCGCTCGCCTCCTGCGTGTGCGGGAGCCGGACCACGACAGTCTCGATGTCGCTGCGGCGACCCAGGTTCCGGACCATCGCCTCGCCAACAAGCTTGGTCATCCCGTAGACCGACGTCGGTTCGGTCGGATGGTGCTCATCCACTGGCAGGAACTGCGCCTTGGACTCCGGATAGACCTCACCACTGCTCGCGAACACCAACCGCCGAACGCGGTTCGCCGCCGCCGCGTTCACAACGTTCCAGGTGCCATCCACATTGACCCGATGGAGCAAGCCACTCTCTCGCGGGTCCCAGGACATGGCGGCGGCAAGGTGCACGATGACGTCGCAGCCCGCCGTGGCTGTCACTAGGCCATCTGCGTCTGTCAGATCCGCGACGACGGAGCTGACGTCCTCGTGGATCGGAACGGCAACCTGATCGAGCGCCACGACGTCATCGCCACGCTCACAGAACCACTCGACCAATCGTCGACCCACTCGTCCTGCCGCGCCGGTGACTGCTACTCGCATGTTCTGATCTCCCGTGTTCCGTCGATGAAGAGGTGGACGCCTGCGCCGCGGCGCATGCGCGGGTGCCGTGTCAGCCGGAGTGCGGCCCCAGATAGCCGAGGCCGGCGCTGATCGCATCGGCGATCTCGATCACCTCGTGACCCAGCTCGCGCTCCCGATCTGGGAGATTGACCGCGGTCAGTGGGCCGGAGACCGAGATGGCCGCCACCACCTGGCCACCCGGGCCGAGGACGGGCGCCGCGAGGCATGCGCGGCTGAGCGCGAGCTCTTGGTCCTCGATCGCGTAGCCCCGCTCCTTGGCTTCATGCAGGTCTCGGTCGAGCTCGTCATGGTCCGTGATCGTGCGCGCGGTGAATCTCTGTAGATCCGGGATCAGTTCGCGGCGCTGCTCAGCGGACAGCTCGAGCAGGAGGCACTTCCCCATACCCGTGGCGTGAAGCGGATTCCGCTGCCCGATGAGTGTGAACGACTTCGGAGCGAGCCGACCTTCGAAGTTGCACAGATAGAACAGCGACTCGCCTCGCCGCACTGCCACATTCGCGCCAAGACCGAGCCGTGCCGCCAAGTTCTGCGCACGTTGGCGCGCCTCGCGATGCACCGGATGCTGATTGATTGCTACGCCGCCGAGAGTGACCAGCGCGGGACCCAGCCGGTACAGCGAACTCACCGGATCCCGTTCGACGTACTCCAGGCTCTCTAACGTGGCGAGCAGCCGGGAGGCGGAGGACTGGCCGAGGCGTGCGTGCTTCACGACGTCCGCGACTCGCAGCTCGCGACCGTCGATGAACGCACTCAGGACCGCAGCGGTCTTCTCCACGCTCTGGTTCGTACCCTGCTCCGCCACTGTGTGCTCCTCCCTCGACTCCACCTTGCATCCGTCATGCTCTGTATGCAAGTCTCATGCATAGACACATGCTCCGTCAATCGAAGTTGGATACGTGATGCGACGACCAGAGATCGCGGATGTACGTACTTACGTCCTCAAGCTCGCTGCGGACGCCCCCTATCTGGGAGCAATGCCCGACTCCTCCACCACGGGATATCAAGTGCGCGAGCCGTGGCGCAGCCTGTACTCGGCCCGCTACGAGACCTTGCTCGTTGAAGTAGTTGCCGACGACGGAACCTCCGGCTGGGGCGAGGCGCTCGCTCCGGTCGCTCCGGAAGTCCCGGCAGCGATCGTGGAGCTGTTGCTCGCACCGGTATTGCGGGGCGGGTCGGCGACCTCACCGCGACCGACCTGGTCGAGACTGCGGGACCTGATGCGGGAACGCGGGCACCTGGTCGGTCACCAGGCCGACGCTCTGGCGGCGGTAGACATCGCACTCTGGGATCTGGCCGGCAAGATCAGCGGCCGCTCGGTCGTCGAGCTCCTCGGCGGCGCGTTCCGGACATCGATTCCGACCTATGTCTCCGGGCTGCCGAAGCCCAGCGATGACGAGCGAGCGGCGCTTGCCCGCGATTGGGTGGCACGCGGAGCTCGGCGGGTGAAGCTGCACATCGGGCACGGTGTCGAGAGGGACCTCGCCACTGTCGACGCGATTCGCGAGGCAGCTCCTGAGCTGAGCATCGCCGTCGATGCACACTGGGCATACTCGATCACCGACGCGATTCGCCTGGCGCACGGCCTGGCCGAACGGGGGTGCTGGTTCCTTGAAGCACCGTTGGCTCCGGAGGACAGAGCCGGTCACGGCGAGCTCGTTGCCCGGTCCTCGATCCCCATCGCTGTCGGTGAGGCTATGCGCAACCGCTACGAATTCAGCGACTGGCTCACCTCACGGGCACTACGGATCGCCCAACCGGATATCGCGCGTACGGGCATCACGGAAGGCATGGCCATCGCCGAGGTCGCCTCCGCAGCACATGTCCCCGTCGCCCCGCACCATTCAGTCGGCCTGGGGGTGGCGATGGCTGCAGGACTGCACGTCAGCGCCGCGATCGAGGACCTGCCGGCATTTGAGTACCAGCCCACGTCCACGGAGGTCGGGCAACGTATCCTGCACGCTCCGCTTCTGGTCGCGGCGGACCACATTGACCTCCCGGCCGGGCCGGGGCTCGGCATCGACGTCGACATCGACGCGGTCACCGCCCTGGCGTCACGCTCCTGACCACACCGCATCACGTACTCGTCACCCGACAGAAAGCAGACCAGTGTCATCCCCTGTATCGCGCGGCACCGTCCAGGGCCTCGTCCCCATCGTGGCTACGCCATTCCGGCCGAACGGTGAACTCGATCTGCCTTCACTCCGCCGCTTGATCGAGTTTCAGCTTGCGAGCGGGGTCGACGGCGTGGCGATCTTCGGCATGGCCAGCGAGGCCTTCGCGCTGACCCAGGCCGACCGTCAGCAGGTGCTTGCCACTGTGACCGACGTTGTCGCTGGTCAGTGTCCGATCGTGGCGGGCATCAACGGCACGTCCACCATCACCGCTATCGAGCAGATCCACGACATCGGGGGTGCTGCGCACACGCTGATGGTGCTCCCGCCCTTCATGGTGAAACCGACAGCCGGTCAACTGGTGGACTTCTACGGTGACGTCGCCGGAGTCGCCGTAGCGAGCGATACGCAGGTGATGGTTCAGGATGCACCCGGCGCGACAGGCGTGAGTATGGCGCCAGCGCTCGTTGCCGAGCTCGCCGACCTCGACGGCGTCACGTCGGTCAAGGTCGAGGCGCCACCTACGGTGCCGAAGGTCGCTGCGGTACGTGCTGCTCTCGCTGACCGCGGCACAGCCATCCTCGGCGGGCAGAACGCGCAGTTCGTGCTTGAGGAATATAGCCGCGGAGCCGTCGGCACGATGCCGGCCTGCGAGTTCGTCGATGTGCTGGGCCCCATTCTGACCGCGTGGCAGGCCGGGCGGGCCGATGAGGCACGGCGTGAGTTCGCGGCGCTGCTACCGCTGATCGTGTTCGGCTTGCAGCAGGGCATCGCCTGGGCGGTACACAAGGAGGTCCTGCTCGCGCGCGGGATCATCGACCACAGCACCGTGCGCTCCCCCGCCCAGGACCTCGATGCTCCGGGTCGGGCATCCCTGACGGCAATCATGTCCGCACTGGCTCTGCCGACTTACGGCTAGGTGGCCGCCCCATGGCTGTGCGCGGTGTACTCGTCATCGGTGCCTCTTCGCCTATCGGTGCGGCCATCGGACAGCAGTTCGCCGACAGTGGCGCACTGGTAGTCGGAGTCTCCGCGGACGCCAGTGATGACCCTGCGTTCGTGCACCACATGGTGGCCGATCTCTCCGAGCCCGAGCAGACAAGCAACGTCGTCGAGCGCACGCTCGAGGAGATCCGTGGTCTTGACGTGGTCGTGTTGGCGGCCGCGGCGATGCCGGTGGCTTCGGCTGAATGCACCACGGACGTCCAGTGGCGTACCGCACTCGGCGCCACCTTGGACTCGGCGTTCTTCGTCAGCCGCGCCGTCTTGCCCCATCTGAGGCGCGGAAGTGCGATCGTCGCAGTGACCTCGATCAATGCGACGCTGGCTGCACCCAGTCTCCCTGCCTATGCGGCCGCCAAAGCAGGCGTGGAGGGGCTGGTCCGTCAACTAGCACTGGAGTACGGCCCACGAGGCGTGCGGGTGAACGCAGTAGCGCCCGCGATGATCGGGAATGGCGACCTGCCGGACGTCACTGCCGGCTACCCCTTGATGAGGACAGGCCAGCCGGCCGATGTCGCTGCAGCCGTCGACTTTCTCGCATCACCAGCAGCGGGGTTCATCACCGGAGCGGTGCTGCCCGTGGACGGCGGCCTCTCGATCGCGTCACCGGCGGCCTGGCTTCGGCCGGACCTCCGAGCGCGCTGGCTTCCGGAGTGATTGCGGACCGCCCCGGGCTGCCCCACAGTTTCACTGCCCGATGACGGCCATCCCGTCGATCTCTACGAGCATCTGCGGCCAGGGCAGGCCGACGAACACCGTGGTGCGGGCGGGCAGGGTCCCCGACGGGGTGTGCTCACGGACGAATGCCTCGTAGGCCTCGTTCATACCCGCGAACTCCGACTGGTCGGTGAGGAAGACCCGCAGGGAGATCACGTCGTCGAAGGTGCCACCGGAGGCTTCCACGATGTGGCGCACGTTCTCGAGCGTCCGCCAGGTCTGCCGGCCCACGTCGCCTGGAAAGACGTACTCCCCTGTCTCCGGGTCCTGCGGACCCTGACCGGAGATCTGCACGATCGGCCCGGCGTGGACCCCCTGGGAGAACGAGTGGGCGGCCGCGGGTGCTTTCGTGGTGGACAGTGCCTTCTTCACGATGGTGACAAACCTCCAAGTTGGTCATGCGTCAGCGATCTGCCCGGGTGCAGACCCGGGCAGCGGTCAGGTGATGGCGGTCTAGAAGTGGGAGTGGATCGCGCCGACGGCGCGGTAGTGGTCATCCACCAGCAGCGCGCGGGACCACTTGTCGTGCAGGGTGCACGGGTGCGAAGTGCCGAGGGCGACCAGTTCCCCCACGGCGGGCTCCTGACCAGCAGGGGTGCGCAGGAAAGTGTGGTGGTCGTTCAGCTCGAATACCTCGCTCCCCTGGAGCCGGTGGAAGCTACCGTCACGCCGGTAGCCCAGTGCGGTCGGGAGGTCCTGGTCGTACGGCACGTCCCGCCGGCCCGCATTGAGGAGGACCAGCCCCGGCTCGGGCACGGACAGAACCTGGGCCCAGACCTCGCCGGCGGGTCGGAACGCACGCGGACCAGAGGCCCCGAGCGGTGAGAGCCGACCGTACAAACCATGATCGTGGGTCAGGTAAGCGCCGCTGCGCAGCACTGTCCGGACCGGCCTGTCCAGGTACCGCACCCGGCCGAAGACCTCGGCGACCACATCGAAGTAGAGACTGCCACCAGCGGTGAGCAGGTACTCCGTGGCCGCGGAATCCAGCAACCCGGCAGCGCCCAGATTCTGGAACTCTGCGGTCACGCCCCGCAGATACTCCCGCACGGCGTCCAGGGCCTGAGCGTCGCGCGCGTGGCTCACGCTGCCCTCGTACCCCGCCACGCCTACCAGAGCCAGGCTGTCCGACGCCGCGACTGCCTCAGCGACTGCTCGCACGGTGGCGGAGTCTCGGCACCCGGCACGACCGCCGTCGTGCCCGATCTCGATCACCACCGGCAACGCCGGTCCTGAGTCGAGCGCATCCTCGAGCAGGCGCACCCCGGCGACGGAGTCCACATAGCAGCAGAACTCGAAGTCCTCGTCAGTGGCGAGCTGGCGCTGGGCCCATCGGGCGAACGCTGCATCGACAAGCTGGTTGGCCAGCAGGATGCGGCGAGCTCCGGCTTCGTGGAACACGCGGGCCTGGCCAGGCGAGGCCACGCTTACGCCCCAGGCCCCGGCTCCCTCCTGCAGGTGCCACAGCTCTGGCGAGACATGCGTCTTACCGTGGGGGGCCAACGACACCTCGTGATCGCGGCAGTAATGCGCCATGACTTCGGCGTTGTGGCGCAGCGCGGACTCTTTGAGGAGAAGGGCAGGCCACTCCACTCCGGAGTCGGGCGCGAACACCAACGGGCCGGTCTCGGCAGATTCCATTTCCTCAGACCTCCTGGGGCGTCTGCACCGGGCGGAACATCACCGCTCGGGCGATATCGACGGCGCGGGCTAGCTCGGTCAGATCGATCGACTCGTCCGGGGTGTGGGCATCGGTGATTGATCCAGGGCCCATGACCAGCGCGGGAATCCCGGCAGCCGCGATCTTGCTGGCATCGCTGCCCCACCCGGTCCCGATCGGCGCTGGGTCGTGACCGGCGCTCCCCAGCTCGGCGCAGACACCGGCGAGGAACGGATCACGGGGATCGTTGTCCAGTGCCAGGTCGGTGAGGAACGGTGGTTCGACGGTGACGCTGCTGCCGAACTGTGCCTTCACCCGATCGTGGAGCTCACGCCACACCTGCTGCGGGTCCTCCCCTGGTAGCGTGCGCCGGTCCAGGCTCACCGCACACTGGTTCGGCACCGTGTTCGGGCCGGTGCCGCCGCTGATCAGGGAGGGCACCAATGATGCTGGCCCGACCAACGGATGGGTGTGGCCGTCGAGCTCGGGCGTGATCTCCTCCGCCAGATAGCTGATCACTCGGGCGACAGTCTCGATCGGGTTCTCGATCCCCCAGGGACGCGAGCTGTGCCCGCCAGGGCCCTCCGCAACGATCCGGCAGCGCATCACGCCTTTGTGCGCCACCACGGCACGCAGGTCGGTCGGCTCACCAATGACGGCGCCGCGCACCTTCGCAGGTCCCCCGCCCAGGTCCTCGAGCAACTGGAGAACGCCGCGGTAGGCGTGCTCCTCGTCCACGACGGCGGCCACGATGACAGTGGACGGCGGCGGTTCGGGTGCATGCGCGACGTCCCGTAGTGCGGTCAGAAACGCCGCCAACGGCCCTTTCGCATCGCACGCCCCCCGGGCGTAGAGCCGGCCGTCCCGCACTGTGGGGGTGAACGGCGGGGTACTCATGTGCTCGGTCTCGACCGTGTCCAGGTGGGATTCGAACAGGACCGCGGTGCTCGGGTCTCGCCCGGGCACGGTGGCCACCACGTTGCTGCGTCCGTCCAGGACCGGGCTCAGTACGGCCTCGATCCCCTGCGCAGCACACCAGTCGGCGATGTGCTGCGCCAAAGGTGTCTCTGCCGGGAGGGCCTCCCCTCGCGGATTGACGCTGGGAATCGCCACCAGCTCGGAGAGCAAGGTGGTGGCCTCGCTGTTCACCAGGTCACCGGATTCTGTCATCATCAGCCCTTCACCGCCCCGGCCGTCATACCGGCCACCACGTACTTCTGTCCGAGCAGCGCCATCACGATCATCGGTGCCGTGATGCTCACACACGCTGCCATCAGTGCACCCCAGTCGATGCTGGCGTAGCCGATAAAGTTGAAGATCGCCACCGGCAGGGTCCTGGTGTCGTTGCCGGAGAGCACCAGTGCGAACACAAAGTTGTTCCACGAGAAGATGAAGGACAGGATCGAGGAGGTGGCGATACCCGGAACCACCAAGGGCACCACGATCCGGCGGAAGGCCCCGATATGAGTCAGGCCGTCCACCCGCGCAGCCTCTTCGAGCTCCTCCGGGACTCCTTCGAATACGCCGATCATCACCCACACGATCAGTGGTACCGCGATGAACATGTGGGAGATGATCAGCGAGCTGTACCCGCCCACCATGCGCATCGAGGCGAAGATGAAGTACCAGGGCACCAGCAGCGTCACGTGCGGGATGACCCGGGAGAGCAGGATCATGCCGGAAGACTTCACCATCCCGAACCGCTGCATCGAGTAGGCCGCCGGTACGCCGATCAGCAGCGAGAGCGCTGTGGATCCCACGCCGATCACCAGGCTGTTGATGAAGAACTGCAGGAAGTCCGCCTGCGCGAACACTGAGACGTAGTTCTTCAAGGTCGGACTGAAGGAGAACGTGCTACTCGGATCGTAGATATCGATGTTGGTCTTGAACGAGGCCAGCAGCATCCACGCGATCGGCGCCAGGCAGATCAGACCGAACACGATCAGGAACACCGTCCGGAACCGGACGAACCCTCGGGACTCGATCGAGGTCGCGGTCTTCATCGCTGCGCCTCCTTCCGGCGCACGGTGAGCACTGCGAGCACGATCACGATGAGCAGGAAGTACAACAGCACTAGGGCTGCCGCCATGCCGTACTCGTTGTAGTCGAAGCTGAGCGCGTACGCGTAGATGTTCAGCGTCTCCACCTCGTGTGCGGACCCACCGCCGGTGCCCTTGGTCACGTAGAGCAGATCGAAGGTCTTCATCGCATCGATGCTGCGCAACAGCAGCGCAGCGATCACCGTGGTCTTCAGCATCGGCAGCGTCACGTGCCAGAAACGCTGCCAGCTGGAGGCGCCGTCGATCCGAGCGGCCTCCTGCTGTTCCTCGGGCAGACCAACGAGCCCGGCGAGCAGGATGAGGATCACCATCGGTGTCCACTGCCAGACGTCCACCAGCATCAGCGTGGGCAGGGCCGTCGACGGGTCGGAGATCCAACCCTGGGCGGGGATGCCGAGCCAACCGAGCAGCTGGTTGGCGAAACCGACCGTCGGCTCGAAGATCAGGAGCCACATCATCGCCACCGCCACCGGCGTAGCCACCAACGGCAGCAGCATGATGACGCGGATCACGCCGCGTCCCAGGAAGGGGCGCCGGAGCAGCAGCGCCACGGCCGTACCGATGGTCATCTCCAGCGCGACGGCCACGGCGGTAAAGATCGCTGTGCGCCACACGGCCGGCCAGAACCGTTCGGTATCGCTGAGGATGCTGAGGTAGTTCTCGAACCAGACGAAGTCGAAGGCTCGCTGGATCGATCCCTCGGCGTCCGTAAAGCTCAGCACCACCGTGTACAGCAATGGCAGCACCATCAGCGCGATGACGAACACGATGGCCGGGGTGGCGAGTACCCACTTGCGGTGCCTGTTCGCCCAGTCCGAGAAGCCCTGCCAGGGCGCCCGGCGCCTGCTGGTCAACGCTGTGCTCATCTGCGCACCTCCTTCAGATCGGTTCACGGGTGGAACTCCCGCCCGCCTGCGTTGGCGGGAGCCATGGCGTCGCTCAGTCCTCGTTCTCCTCCGCGAGGAACTCGGTGAACGCCTGGTCCGCCGTGTCCAGGGCAGCCTCGATGTCGCCGCCCTCGATACCGGTCACGATCGGCTCGCCGACGATGTCCCGAGCGCGGCTGACGTTCAGCACCACCGGATGGCTGTAGCCCACACCGACCTCGGCGCTCGTCCGCTGGGCCTCGGCGAGATCCTCCGGAATGTCGGGTACCTCCGCCTCCCAGGCCGAAGCACGCGCGCCGATGACGCCGTTCTCCTGGGCCAGCAAGGTGTTCTCCTGGTTCGTGGCCCACCGGATGAACTCCCACGCACCTTCGTGGTTGGTGGAGCTCTCCGGGACTGACAACGCCCAGGACGGCACGTTCGTGGGGTGTGATCCCGCCGGGCCGGCGGGGAATGGTGCGAACCCGACCGTGTCGCTCACCGTCGAGTTCGAGGGGTCGGTGGCGTTGGTGTAGAGGCTGTCCGCCTCGGTGTAGAAGGCGGCTCGGCCCTGGGTGAAGATCCCCATCGCCTCCGGCCAGCTCATGTTCGTCACTCCGGGCGGGCCGTAGTTCCGGAGCATGTCCGTGTAGAACGTGTACGCCTCGCGCGCCTCAGGAGTGCCGATACCGGAAGAGCCGTCCTCGGCCTCCCAGTCAGCACCGTAGCTATAGAGGAAGCTGGAGAACTGCGTCACCGCAGCGGCTCGGGCGCCTCGGGAGACAAAGCCGAACACATCATCGTTCTGCTCCTGGATCGTGCGCGCCGCCTCTTCCAACTCCTCGAGGGTCTCCGGTACCTCCAGGCCGGCCTCCTCGAGCAGGTCGGTGCGGTAGTAGAGCACCTCCCGCTCCGTGGCCAGCGGCACGCCGAGCACACGCTCGTCCACGGTGACCGAGTCCCGTGGACCCTCCTGGAAGTCGCTCCAGTCCCACTCCTGATCACCGGCGGCCTGCTCGGTGAGGTCGGCGAGCCAGCCGTTCCGGTCGAAGGTTCGGATCTCCTGCAACGGGCGGACCATCATCACGTCGATGTCATCCGCGTTGGCGTTCAACCGGACGTTGAGCTGCTGAGAGAGCTGGTCCTCGGTATAGGACGTGACCTCGACGGTCAACCCGCTCTCGGCTTCGAACTCGTCGACGTTGGCCAGCACAGCATCGGTCCACGGGTGGTTTGCCACAGAAACGTAGATGGTGTCGTCGTCTCCACCACCACTGCACCCGGCCAGAACCATCGCGCCCGTGGCGATGCTCGCGCCGAGCAGCCACACGCGCCGGTTTCGCACACTCATCGTTTCCTCCATCAGTAAGGTCTGACTTCGTTGTCGGACGAGCGAGGGACCCAGCTCAACCCCGACCTAATGTAACTTCTATCAAGTTAACGGAATTTCTACAGTACGATGAACGCACTGTCAAAACTCACGAGGAGGACCTCATGCCGGCGCACAGGGAGCAGGCTCCCGCTACTACCGGTCGACAGACTTTCGAGAGCGTCGCCGAGCTCTACTCCATGCTGGAACCGGTGATGCGTGCGATCACTGCAGCAGTAGGAGCGCACTGTGAGGTGGTCCTGCACGACCTTTCCGACCGGTCGATGGAGCGCACGATCTATGCCATCGAGAACGGCGACGTCTCCGGCCGGACGGTGGGCGGGCCGTCAACGAACCTCGGTCTGGGGGTGCTGCAGCACGAAGACATCGACCACAACGCCTTCGGTTATCACGGCCGGACCTCGGACGGTCGTGACCTGCACTGTTCGTCGGTGTACTACCGGAACGAGGCCGGCTCCGTGATTGCGGCCCTCTGTATCAATATCGACCTGACAGTGGTCCAGAACGCCCAGGCGATTCTGTCGAGCCTCCTCCCCTCCGACGGCGACGAGGGGCCCCAGGAGATCGTCGGCCCCGACATCCAGATGGTGCTGGAGCAGATGATCGACACGGCGGTCAAAGCGACCGGCAAGCCGGTGAACCTGATGACCAAGGCCGACCGTATCGAGGTGCTCCGTGTGCTCGAGGACCGGGGAGCCTTCCACATCAAGCGCGCCGTCGAACGGGTCTCGGCGCGCCTGGGAATCTCGAAGGTCACCGCATACAGCGACCTGGACTCCGTCCGGAGCGGGCGGTAGCTCCCGGGTCGCCAGGCTCAGCCTCGGCCCGCGGACCCTTCGTGCGCCGGCGCTGTGGAGGACCGCAGGATGAGCCGGGTCGGTTCGTGCGCCAACATCTGTGTGCACCTGGCCTGGTCACCGATCATCGATGCATCCCGGCTGATGCCGGCCGAAGTATCTGCGCCGTGCTGAGCGGGACACCGACCAGCGGGAACGGCGCGCGTCCGCGGAAAACGTTCGCCCACTCGCTATGGTCCCGACAACCCCACTAGATCGAGCCGCTGCCTGACACGCCCGACTTCTGCAGCGGGACGGAGGACCGATGAGTTCAAAGACGAACCCGACACCGAGCGAGGAACAGCTCGGCTACGAACACGACGAGTACATGCTTGAGCCGGTCCCCCGGTCGGCGCGGCGCAAGACGATCGGCATCGCCGCGATCTGGGTCGGCTTCGGCTTCGTGGTCACCGGCCTGATCGTCGGCGGGCAGCTCGCCGGGCAGGGTGACCAACCGGGCATGACGCTCGGCGGTGCGGTCGCCACGATCTCCATCGGCGAGCTGGTCCTGTTCACCCTCACCGTGCTGCTCGGCATCCCGGCGATGCGCACCGGCTTCAACCTCGCGCTGCTGTCCAAGGTGTCCTACGGCGACCGCGGATTCATTCTGCCGATGGTCTTCATGGCCCTGCTCACCCTCGGCTGGTTCGCCTCGATCCTCGGCATGATCGGGGAGATCTGGGGGGTGCTGCTCGGCAACCCGACCGGGATCACCGTGATCGATCCCGCCAGCTTCGGCCGCGCCGACGTCGCCCCGGTCTCCCTCGAGGTGGTGCTCACCTGCGTCGCCTTCGGAGCGCTGTTCACCTGGACCGCCTACCGCGGCATCTCGATGATCGAGAAGGTCGCCCTGCCGGTCGCACCGTTGCTGCTGGTGGTCGCGCTCTATGCCGGGGTCGGCATGCTGAACGACAACGGCGGCTGGGGCGCCATGGTGGACGAGGCTTCCACCCGCAGCGGCCTGCCGATGGGTACCGGGATCACGATCGTGGTGGGTGCCTGGATCGCCGGGGCGGTGATGGGCGCGGACATCATGAGGTTCGCCAAGAACGTCCGCGCTGTGGTGATCGGAGCGGCCGCGGCGTTCATCCTCACCAACCCGCTGCTGAACGTCGTCGGCTATATCGGCTCGATCGCCACCGGCGACTCCAACTTCGTGAACTGGATGTACACCCAGGGCATCCTGCTGACCATCATCGGGGTGGTGGTCTGGACCACCTCGCTGTGGACCACGGAGAACTCCGAGCTGTACTCGAACTCCCTCTACACCGGACCGGTGCTGCACGGCTTCGGCGTGAAGGTCAGGCGGTCCAAGCTGGTGCTCATCGTTGGCGTGGTCGGCACGGTCCTTGGCTCGCTGGCGTTCTACCAGCTGTTCTTCAACGACTTCATCACTGTGCTCGGCGCCGCCTTCGTGCCGCTCGTCTCCCCCATCATCGCCGACTACTTCCTGCTCCGGCGGGGCGCGTTCACCCCCACGAGCTATCGCGAGCAGCCGGCAGTGCGCTGGTTCGCGGTGACCTCGTTCGTAGTCGGTGCCGCCTCCGGCCTGCTTTTCCAGTACGTGTGGCCGCTGCCCGGTGACTTCTCGGCCAGCCTGGCCGCGCTGGTGATCGCGTTCGTGGTGCACGTCCTGCTGCACACGCTCGCCGGCTCACGCAGGCCAGCCACTCCCGCACCCGCCCGCGACTGACGAACCCACTCACCACGAGGAGGAGACCCGCACATGTCCAAGGAGATCAAGGTCTGCATCGGCGTCCATGTGGACGCGGTGGCCGGATGGCTCGGCTCGTACGGCGGGCAGGACTCGCCGAACGACATCCAGCGTGGCATGTTCGCCGGCGAGGTGGGTGTGCCACGGCTGCAGCGACTGTTCGAGCGGCGGGGTCTGCCGGCCACCTGGTTCGTCCCCGGGCACTCGATCGAGACCTTCCCGGACCAGATCGGCGCCGTCGCCGCGGCCGGATTCGAGATCGGCTGCCACGGCTACAGCCACGAGAACCCGGTGACGATGAGTGCGCAGCAGGAGTCCGATGTGCTGGCGAAGAGCGTGCAGCTGGTGGAGCAGCTCACCGGCGCGCCGCCCCGTGGGTTCGTGGCGCCGTGGTGGGAGATGGGCGAACGCACCGCCCAGCTGTTGCTCGAGCACGGCTTCACCTATGACAACTCCCAGTCCTACGACGACTTCAGCCCGTTCTACGCCCGCGTGGGCGACACCTGGACGAACGTCGACTACAGCAAAGGGGCCGAGGAGTGGATGAAACCGCTGGTCCGCGGCCACGAGGTGGACCTGGTGGAGATCGCCGCCAACTGGTACGTGGACGATCTGCCGCCGATGCTGTTCATCAAGGCGAACGCGAACTCGCACGGGTTCGTCTCCCCGCAGGTAATCGAGCAGCTGTGGAAGGACCAGTTCGACTGGGTCTATCGGGAGATGGACTACGGGGTGTTCCCGTTCACCATCCACCCGGACGTCTCCGGCCGCCCGCAGGTGCTGCTGATGCTGGAACGCCTCTTCGACTACATCAGCGGCCATGACGGCGTCGAGTGGATGACGTTCGAGCAGGTGGCCGACGACTTCCGCAGGCGGGTGCCGTTCGGCGGGTGAGAGTCGGTACGGCCCGTGGCCTCCCACCGACGGTCGCCCGGAGCTCGCGAGACGCCAGTTGTGCTGGGGGTGCGGCGCGTGCTGCTGGGCCGGCTCGCTGTCGACCGACGTGCTCAAGGCTCGGGCCTCGGCCGACTTCTGCTCCGTGACGCCGTGCTGTCCACCCTCGCCGCGGCTGACCGCGTCGGGGTCCGACTGCTGCTGGTGCATGCGCTGCACGAGCGCGCTGCACGTTTCTACCAGGCCCTCGGCTTCCGCCAGTCCCCCACGGACGCGCTGCACCTGTATCTGCTGCTCAGCGATGCCAGAGCATCACTCGAGAGCTGAAGCCCTACGCCCCCGCCACCGGGTTGAGCTGCTCCCCCAGCCCTTCGCCCCACACGCGCACGCTGTCTCCTGCCGCCAGGTAGCGCGGCGGGCTCTGCCCCATACCCACCCCCACCGGAGTACCGGTGAGCACCACGTCCCCCGGGTACAGGGTCATGTACTGGGAGATGTACCGGATCGCCAGCTCGACGTCGAAGATCATGTCCGCGGTACTGGCGTCCTGGTAGGCGGTCCCGTTCACGTCCAGGCCGATGCGCACGTCCTGCGGGTCGGGCACCTCGTCACTGGTCACCAGGTACGGGCCGAGCGGGCAGAACGTGGGGCAGTTCTTCCCTTTGTCCCAGGTGCCGCCGCGTTCCAGCTGGAAGTGACGTTCGGAGAGGTCGTTGGCGAGCACGTACCCGGCCACGTACTCCAGCGACCGCGCGTCATCGGGCAGGTAGGCGGCCTGCCGCCCGATCACCACCCCGAGCTCGACCTCCCAGTCGGTGTGCTCACTGCCACGCGGCACCAGAATCTCGTCGGTGGGTCCGACCACCGTGTCGGGCGTCTTCAGGAACAGGATCGGCTCGGTGGGCATCGGCGCACCGGACTCCCGCACGTGCTCGGCATAGTTCGCACCCACGCAGACGATCTTCCCCGGCTGTACCGGCGCCCCCAGCCGCACCTGATCGGCGGGCACGCGCTCCGCTCCCCCAGCCAACGCCGCGCGCCCGGCCACAGTCCAGTCCTCGATCGAGGCGCCCGCGCCGAAGGCGGCACCCAGACCCTCCACCATCAACGCCACGCTGCCGTCGCCGTCCAGCACACCGGACCGCCGTCGACCATCCACGACTACCGACACAAACTTCATCTCGTCCCTTCCTTCACCTGTGACACCCCGCCGCCGGTCATCCGTACCGGCCACCCGGGCCGAGGCGATCGCCTCATCCCTTCACCGCCCCGCCCATCGAACTCAGGATCCTCCGCTGCAGCACAATGAAGATGGCGATCACCGGCACCAGGGACATCACCGTGCCGGCCGCCAGACCGCGCATATCGGTACCGGTCACGCCGGTGAGATAGGCGATCCCGAGGGCGATCGGGAACTTGTCCTGGGTGGTGAGTACCACCAGCGGCCAGATGAAGCTGTTCCACACCGAGATGAACCCAAGGATCGCCAGCACCGCCATCGTCGGCTTGGTGATCGGCAGGGCGATCCGCCAGAAGATCCCCCACTCGTTCGCGCCGTCGATCCGGGCGGCCTCGATGATCTCCCCCGGCATCTCGGCGAAGGTCTGGCGGAGCAGGAACACGCCCAGCGAGCTGAGCAGTGCCACCAGGATGACGGCGGTGTAGGAGTCGGTCAGGTCCAGCTGGCTCATCACCAGGAACCGGGGCACGAGCATGATCTCGGCCGGCATGAACATCAGGGACAGGAACAGGATGAAGAACACCCCGCGGCCCCGGAACCGCATCCGCGCCAGCGGCCAGGCGGTCATCGCCGAGACCAACAGGTACAGCGGGATGGTGATCACCACGTAGAGCACCGAGTTGAGCAGCATCCGCGCGAACGGGATCAGCGTCCACGCATCCACGAACCAGTCGAAGACCGGCGGCAGCGGAACGATCGAGGGTGGGAAGCCGTAGACCGACTGGGTCTCCGGCTTCATCGCCGTGGACAGCAGCAGCACGAACGGGCCCACGAAACCCAACGCCACCACTGCCAGCAACAAGTAGAGCAGGCAACGCCGGACCCAGAACGACGCGGGCCGCTGCCGGCGGACGGTGTCTGCGCTCATCAGTCTTTCCTCCGGGTCACCGTCAGGTTCAGCAGCGCGAACCCGATCATCAGCACCCACATGAAGATCCCGACCGTGTTCGCATAGCCCATCTGGCTGCGTTCGAACGCGAGGTGCCAGATGTAGTAGCCGAGCGTCAGCGTGGCGTCCTGCGGACCGCCGCGGGTCATGATGTAGACGGTCTCGAAGTTCTTCATCGCTTCGAGCATCCCCAGCGTCAAGGTCACCGCGAAGAACGGCATCAGCGCCGGCACGATGATGTGCCGCAACCGCTGCAGCCCACTCGCGCCGTCGAGGGTGGCCGATTCCAGGTGCTCCCGCGGGATCCCCTGCAGTGCGGCGAGGTAGATCATCATGTAGAAGCCCATGTTCTTCCAGCCCTCGATCGCCACCACCGTGGGCAGCGCCCAGCTGGTGTCGAGGAGGAAGTCCACCGGTCCCAGGCCCACCAGGGAGAGCAGCCAGTTCACCACTCCCGCCTGGTTGAGCAGGAACCGCCAGGCGACCGCGACGGCCACCATCGAGGTCACCACCGGGAGGAAGTAGGCCACCCGGAACGACTGGATACCGGGCACCTTGAGGTTCACCAACAGCGCCAGGAACAGCGGCACCACCACTGCCAGCGGGGTGTAGAGCACCAGGAAGAGCAGCGAGTTCGTCAACGCGTGGTGGAACCGCGGATCCACCAGCAGCCGCTCGAAGTTCTCCAGCCCGACGAACGTCGGCGGGGAGATGATGTCGTAGCTGGACACCGACATCTGCAGCGCCAGCACCACCGGCCAGGCGAAAATGATCGCGAACAGCACCAGGCCCGGAAGCATGAACAGATAAGGCGTGTACCAGCGCCCCTGGGTCACGCGACTGCCGCGCGGAGCACCCGGACGGCGGCGAGCACGGCGCCGTTTTCGCCGGTCCGCAGCCGTCTCGGCCGACGGCGGTGCAGGCTTCCCGCCCAGCACCGGGCCCAGATGGTCCGTCATCGGCACCTCCCTCTCCGGTGTCCGCGGCAGCAGACGAGATTCGCTGTGCCGCTTGCCGCCAAGCCGCTGCGCTTGCTTCCATAACCTGGGTTTCAGATCGTGTCGCACAGTCTGGACAGGCTCGCTATGGCTTGTCAATACCTCAGCACAACGCACTCAACGCGCAAGAAACCGCGCCGGGCGTCATGGTTGACGCCTCCGCCACTCCATGCTTCACTCTGTCGCTAACGCATGTTTTTGACATCCCACCTCGGGTACACCGTCCGGTCGTCGACGACCGCACCACCATCACCGACACCTTCGAGCGAGGAATCATGAGCACATCCGCATCGAGGCGAGCGCGCCTGACTCGCCGCACCTTCCTCGGCGGCACCGCAGCCGCCGCCACCCTGACCACCACGGCCTGCATCAGCGGCGAGGAGGATCCCGACACCGGCGGCGGTGGCGGGGAGGCCGGCGAGGAGTTCGCCGGCACGGTGGAGTGGTGGACGATCAACCTGCAGGCCAACTACGCGGACTACATCCAGGGCCTGATCGACGCTTACACCACCGAGCACCCCGACGTCACGATCAACTGGGTGGACGTGCCCGGCCAGGACATCAACACCAAGCTGCTCGCGGCACTGGCCAGCGGTGAGGTCCCGGACGCGGTGAACTACACCAGCGACACCGTGGGCCGGTACGCCGGTGCGATGTCGGACCTGAACGAGTTTTTCAGCGAGGAGGACCTCGGCGCCTACCAGGAGTCGCTGGTGCAGCCGCTGACTACCCCGGACGGCACGCTGGCGGGCATCCCCTGGTACAACGGCGGCGCCGAGCTGGGCATGTACCGCAAGTCCGCACTCGAGCCGGTCGGCTTCGATCCGGAGAACCCGCCCACCACGTGGGACGAGGCGCTCGAGCTCGCCGAGCAGTACCGGGACGAGACCGGCGAATACGGCGGCAACCTGATGGCCTACTCGGACACGATCCAGTCCGAGGGGATCACCCTGCTGAACGAGGACCGGACCGCCGCGGCCTTCAACACCCCGGAGTGCGTGGAGGTGCTGGAGAAGTTCAAGGTCTCCTTCGACTCCGGGGCGATCGCTCCCGGTGTGCTCGGCAAGGACCCGCGCAACTACGAGCAGTCCCTGGTGAACGAGCAGATCGCCTTCAACCCCTCCCGGGTCTCCAGCCAGCTGCTGAACGTGGAGAACAACGCCCCGGACGTGTACGAGGACCTGGCCGTGGCCCCGGCCGTCACCGGCCCTCCGGGGATCCAGTACCTGCAGTCCCAGCAGATCTTCGGCATCCCGCAGGACTCCGAGAACAAGGCCGCAGCAGCCGCCTGGCTGAAGTTCGTCACGAACGCCGAGAATCTGCTGGAGTTCTGCAAGCTGGTGCCGATCTTCCCCTCCACGCCGGCCTCCCTGGAGGACCCGTACTTCACCGATATCGACACCAGCACCCCCGCCGGTCAGGGCCGGGCGATCCTGGTGGAGACCTTCCCCGCACTTGAGGACGGAGGCCTGCAGTCGCACAACGACGTGGTGCTCCGGGAGATCTTCGACGAGGAGATCCGCGCGTTCATGAACGGCGGCAAGAGCGCCGAGGAGGCGCTCACCGCCGCTGAGGAGCAGTGGAACACCGAGCTGACCAGCAACCAGCAGTAGATCGAGGAGGTATGAGCAGCATGGACGGGCTTCGCATCGGACTGATCGGTGCCGGTGTGATGGGTCAGGGCAACGCCAGGGCCCTCTCCGGTGAACGGGACGTGCAGATCACGGCCGTGGCCAGCGGCAGCAGGTCCAGCGCCGAGGCGCTGGCCGGCCAGATCGATCAGGCGGTTCCGCCTACTGTGCACGACGACGCGGCCTCCTTGGTCGCGGATCCGCAGGTGGATGCCGTGGTCGTCACCACCCCCGACCATCTGCATGCCGAGGCGGTGATCGCCGCTGCCGAGAACGGCAAGCACGTGCTCTGCGAGAAGCCGTTCACCACCTCGGTGGCGGAGGCGGACCGGGCGGTGGCGGCAGTGCGCAAGGCCGGTGTGGTGGCGATGTGCCTGTACAACCACCGCTGGGTGCCGGCCTACGCCCAGGCCCGCGAGCTGCTCGACGATCTGGGCGAGGCCGCAGTGGGCTACGCCCGCAAGGACGACACCCTGTTCGTCCCCACCGAGATGCTCTCCTGGGCGGATCAGACCACCTGCGCCTGGTTCCTCTCCAGCCACGACATCGACCTGATGAGCTGGTTCATCGGCGATCGCGTCACCTCCGTCTACGCCACCGCCCGGTACGGCAAGCTGCGCTCTCTGGGTATCGACACCCCGGACGCGGTGCAGATCCAGGCGCAGTACTCCCGGGGTGCAGTCGCGACCTTCGAGTCCGCCTGGATCTACCCGAACACCTTCCCCACCATGGTCGACTCCTACGTCACGCTCGCCTGCGACGGCGGGGTGGTGCAGCTGGACCGGCAGAAGGAGAACATCACCCTCGCCACCGATTCCGGCTACAGCCACCCACGGAACATGCTGCAGCGGGTCACCCACACAGTGCCGGCTGGGGCCTACCGGGACGCGATCCGGCACTTCGTGGACTGTGCCCGCACCGGCACCGAGCCGCTGATCCCGCTGGAGGACTCCCGGGACGTCACCGCGGTGCTGGAGGCAGCGCACGAGTCGATTCGCACGCGTCGCCCCGTGGACGTCCCGGCGCGGCCGGACGGCGCGGTGCCCCGGCCGGAGCCGAGCGCGCGATGAGCCAGCAGCCACCCGCCGGCGAGAAGGCAGTCGCGGGCCAGCGTCCCACCGAACAGCCGCCGCCCACGGGCCCGGAGAACCCCCGGCACATCGATGCCCGGATCACCGCGATCTCGCTGGCGGACCTGGCCACCAGCCTCGGCCTGCCCCGGGAGCCGGACACGATCGCCGACCTCCGTGCCCAGCTCACCTTGCACCCGCCGGTGTGGAACCTGGCCGACTGGGCCCGCGGCAGCCGGGACACCGACGCCGGCGCCGAGGCGATCCGCGCAGCTGACGCGCTGGTGGCCGACGGCATCGACGTCACCGGCGCCGAGCTCGGCCGCTCCCGCCGGTACGGCTTCCACTACCTGCGCTGGCTGGACCCGCTGGCCCGCGCCTACGCCCTCACCGGCGACCCGCGCTACCCGCAGACCTTCTCCACGCTGATTCGGCGGTGGGAGTCGGTCCGGGACAGCCTGACCGGCGAATGGGCGGGCCTGGACGTCATCTGGTACACGCTCGGCTGCTGGTGCCGGTCGACAGTGCTGCTCCCGGCGCTGGCGGCGTTCGCCGATGCGCTCGACGACGACGGCTGGCTGACCACGCTCACCACGGTGATCGGCGGCGCCCGCTGGATGGCCGAGGAGCACACCGCGTTCCGGCACGGCAACTGGCAGCTGGTGGCCGCCACCCAGCTGCTGCACACCGGGCACGTGCTCCCCGACCTTGCCGAGGCACCCGGTTGGCGCAGCCGAGGGTTCCAGCTGATCCGCGAGCACCTGGCGCTGGACTTCTACCCGGACGGCGGACACTACGAGCGCTCCCCCGGCTATCACCTGATGTGCCTGCGCAACCTGCAGCTCGCTGCCGCCGCCGACCGCCAGTACGGCACGGGCGAGCTGGCCGCCCACCCCCGCCTGCACCAGGCGCACCAGTGGATCGCCACCCTGGTCACCAGCGCCGGTTGGGCGCCGGCATTCCAGGACTCCCCAGTGGAGTGGCCCGGCGATGTGCTGCTCCGCGGTGCCTGGCTGCTGCAGGACGCGGACCTGCTGCGCACCGCCCGTGCCGTCCTGCCCCCAGCACTCTTCGAGCGCGAGCTCGCCTGCCTGCCGGCCTCGGCCGCCAGCTGGGCCCAGAACGCCCGCACCGATCCGCCCAGCGAGGCCATCCCCGGCACGGCGACGAACGCCGTCGCGCTGCCCTACTCCGGCTACACGCTGCTGCACACCGAGCCGGGCCTGCGTGCGGTGATCAACCACGGACCGCACGTGGAGCACGAGCTGGAGTCGCACTCCCACCGGGCCGTGCTGGACCTGGTGCTCGACCGCGCCGGAACGCCGCTGCTCTGGGAGGCCGGTGGCCCGCCGCACTACGACGATCCCGACTACCAGTCCTGGTTCCAGGCCGCTGCCGGCCATAATGCGGTCAGCCGGGAGGGCCACCCGCTGGACACCGAACGCCGGGCCACCGGGCGGCACCAGATGGGGGCAGGGTTCGCCGTCTTCCTCGGCAGCCAGCACGGTTACGGCCTGGAGCAGAGGCGCACCGTGATCGCCAGCTCGCACCTGGGCCCGATGCTGATCGTGCGCGACCGCGCCGAGACCGCGCCCACCGGGCAGGAGACGTTCACCCTGCGCTGGCACGCGCCCACTGACTGGGCCGCCGGCGGCGGGCACTGGCGCACTGCGGACCTGCTCCTGCTCACCGACGCTCCGGCGACCCAGACCGGGGCACACCTCGGTGACGCCCGCCTGCCCGGCGAGTACGGCCACGCCGACTACGCCCCGCTGAGCTCGGTCGTGCTGACCAACACCACCGGCAACTTCGACACCGTCCTGCTGCCGCGCGAACCAGGTCTCGAGGCACCGGAGCTCGTCCGGTCCGGCGAGCTGCTCGTGCTCCGGCGGGAATCGGTGGAGGTCACCGTGGCAGAGCAGTGGGTGGCCCAGCACACCACCGACGCTGCAGGGAGCCGGGCACTGCTCGGCTGGGGTGTGCAGCATCTGGACTGGCAGGAGCTGGCGCTTCGCGCCACCAGCGAGGTGGACCTCACCTGGACGTCCGACGCCGCAGCGTTCACCGCCGCCGTCACCTGCGGGGCCCGGTGCACGATCAGCCTCGGCGCCTCGGTCACCGGCCTGCACCTGGACGGGATCGAGCTGGAACCGGGCCGCGATGCCTCCGGCGCCCTCGTGCTGCCGTACGCCGGCACCTGGACCGTGACGGGTCACCATGGCTGAACCGTCTCTTCCTGCGCTCTGGGACGCGCATATGCTCGCCGGCCGGCTGCCCGGTGCGGTCAGCTCCGCCGCGTTGGAGGATCTGGCCGGTTTCGGCATCACCGGTGGCCTCGCCGGCGCTGTGGCCTCGATGTTGCACGACTGCGAACGAGGCAACGCCGAGCTCGCCGCAGAGCTGCCCGACCGGCGTGGCCGGCATGACTGGCGGTTGTGCTGGACGCTGACTACGGATGTGGGCACCACGCTGCCGGGGATGCGCGCACAGGTGCAGGCCGCCCGGGACGCCGGCGCCGCAGCGGTCACCCTCTACCCCCGCACCCACGACTTCGCGCTGGACTCCCTCGATCCGGCCTGGGAGCTGCTCGAGACGGCCGGCCTGCCGGTCGTGATCGACCGTCCGGAGATCGCGTGGAACGAGCTGGCCACCCTGGCCGCCCGCCACCCGGACCTGCCGATCGTGGTGAGCTGGATCGGCTACCGCGAGCTCCGCCGTCTGGCGCCGTTGCTGCACCGGCATGCCAACCTGCACCTGGACACGGTGAACTTCTCCACCCACCAGGGCTTCGACTGGTTCGTCAGCGAGTTCGGCGCGCAGCGGCTGCTGTTCGCCACCGGCGCCCCGCGCCGGGATCCGGGTGAGGCGATCGCGCAGCTGGCCTGGTCCGGGCTCAGCGCCGCCGACGTGGACCTGGTGGCCGGCGGCAATGCCCGACGTCTGTTCGGCGAACCGGCCACCGATCGTTCCGCAGCCGCCACCGCCTCGCGGATCACCGCCGCCGCCCGCCCGGCCACCACCGGCTCCGAGCTCCGCGCTGCAGCCGACCACCGCCGCCCGGTGCACCGCCCGGTGATCGATGCGCACGCACACGCCGGCCCGTACAGCCTGTTCCACATCCCCGAGTCCGACCCGGCGAGCATGGTCGCGGTGATGGCCCGCACCGGGGTGGACCAGGCAGTGCTCTCCACCAACCGCGCCATCCAGGAGGACTCCCGGCGCGGAAACGACGAGACCGCCCGAGCGGTCGCCGACTTCCCGGACCAGCTGCTCGGCTACGGCGTGGTCAACCCGTGGCAGGACCCGCAGACCGAGCTGGACCGGATCATCGATGATCCGCGCTTCGTGGGCATCAAGCTGCATCCGGACCTGCACGAGTACCCGCTCACCGGGCAACGGTACGACCCGGTGTGGGAGTACTCCGCGCGCACCGGGTGCCCGGTGCTCACCCACACCTGGTTCGGTTCCCCGTTCGACACTCCGGCGCTGCTGACCGAGGTAGCGCAGCGGCACGGGGACATCACCGTGCTGATCGGGCACAGCGGCGCACTGCCGGCCGGGTACGAGGAGTCGGTGGCGGTGACCCGGGAGGTACCGGGCGCCGTCCTGGAGATCTGTGGCTCGTACATGAACGCCCGAGTGATCGAGTCCTTCGTGCACCAGGTCGGCGCGCACCGAGTGGTGTTCGGTTCAGACTTCCCGTTCATCGACCAGCGCGTCTCGCTGGGCCGAATCGCCTACTCTGCTCTGGCACCGGCGGACCTGGACGCGGTCCTGGCCGGCAACGCTGCCCTGCTGTTCGACTGGCGCACCGCCGAGGGGCGTGCCCGGAGAGAGACCTCGCGATGATCACCTCACCCACCGGCCCCGAGCCCGGCCGCGACCTGACCATCGGCCTGTTCGGCCGCCGACCGCTGGTGGCCACGATGCTCGAGGCTGCCGACCAGCTGCGCGAGCAGGACCCGGAGCTGGGCGTGCGGTTCGTCACCGGGGTGCACACCACGATGGCCGAGGCGCGGGAGAAGTTCGAACGCCAGGCCGACCGGATCGATGCCGCCGTGTTCCCCGGCCCGATGCACTTCGATCTGGCCGGTGCGGCCGGCTACCGGTCCGTGCCTTCCTCCTTCGTGCGGCTGACCGGTGCCGCGCTGTACGCCACCCTGCTGCGCGCCACCGTGCACGAGGGGGTGGACGTGCGCCGGGTGAGCATCGACTCCCTGCCCGCCGACGCCGTCACCGAAGCTTTCCGCGAGCTCGCCCTGCCGGACGTGGACGTCCCGGTCGCCCCGTACCGGCGGCCCGAGGACGTCCAGGACTACTTCGACTTCCACGCCCAGGCGCAGGCCTCCGGGCAGACCAGCTGCGCGCTCACCACGATCATCGAGGTGGAGGAGGCCCTCGCCGCGGCCGGCCTTCCGGTGGTGCGGATCACGCCGACGCTGGCCACAGTGCGCGGGGCGGTGGACTCGGCGATCTCCCAGGCCCGGGGCACCCGGCTGGAGGAGCAGCAGATCGCGTTCATCGTGGTGCAGCTGATCAGCCCGTCGGCCGATGGCGCCCCAGCGGTCTCCACCTACTGGCAGCAGCAGGGCAGCCTGGACGTGCACCGGATCCTCATCGACGAAGCGCGCACTGTGGGTGGGACGGTGGCGCGGCGCTCGGACACCGAGTTCGTGGTGACCACCACCGCCGGCGGGGTGGGCCGGCTCACCGGGCAGCTGATCTGGGCCCCGTTCCTGCAGACGGTGCGCACCCGGGTCGGGATCCCGCTCGCGATCGGGCTGGGCACCGGACGCACGGCCCATGCCGCCGAGGCGAACGCCTTCACCGCGCTGGAAGCCTCCGCTCGGGCCGAGGGCACCGAGGTGCTGCTGATCGACGCCGACGGGGAGCGCACCGGTCTCGGCCTGGACAACGCGCCGCCGGTGGCCGTGCGTGCTCCCGCCGAGGAGAAGTCCGGCGCCCTGGCCGCACGGGTGGCCCAGGGTGTGCGCGACGGCGATCCGCACCCGGCCGATCAGCCCTACCTGGAGGTGGGGGCCGAGGAGGTCGCTCGCGCGCTCGGCGTGACCGCGCGCAGCGGACTGCGCACGATCAAACAGTTGGTGGAAGCCGGGTACGCATGGCCGCTTCCGCCGCAGGTCTCCCCCACCGGCGGCCGCCCCCGGCAACGGTTCCGGCTGCTCAGCCGCACGCTCACCGCACCCGACGCATCGGAGGAACACTCGCTATGACCCGCTCCACTGCCCGTTCCGAGGCGCTCTTTGCGCGCGCGCAGCGCACGATCGCCGGCGGTGTCTCCAGCGACGCCCGCCGGATGCCCGGCGTCCCGCTGTTCGTCGACCACGCCCACGGCGCCGAGCTGTGGGACGTCGACGGCAACCGGTACATCGACTACGTGCTCGGCCAGGGCCCGAACCTGCTCGGGCACGCCGCCCCCGAGGTGCAGGAGGCGGTCACCATGCAGGTCACCCGCGGGATCACCTACGCCGCGCAGCACGAGCTGGAAGCAGAGGCGGCCGAGCTGATCTGCGAGATGGTGCCGTGCGCCGAGCTGGTGCGGTTCAACAGCGTCGGCTCCGAGGCGGTGCACGCGGCGCTGCGCCTGGCCCGCGGGCACACCGGCCGGGCGAAGGTGATCAAGTTCGAGGGCAACTACCACGGCTGGCTCGATCCGGTGCTGTACAGCGTGCACCCCGATCCGGAAGCGGCCGGCAGCCCGCAGGCACTGCGCGCCGTGCCGGGCAGTGCCGGGCAGACCCCGCACGGAAGTGACGAGCTGATTCTGCTCCCGCACAACGACCTGGACGCGGTCCGCTCCGCGTTCGCTGCGCACGGCAGCGAGATCGCCGCAGTGATCGTGGAGCCGTTCCTGTGCAACACCGGTGCGATCATGCCGGTCCCCGGCTTCCTGGAAGGGCTGCGGGAGCTGACCACCGCCCACGGCAGCGTGCTGATCTTCGACGAGATCATCAGCGGGTTCCGGGTGGCCCCCGGCGGCGCGCAGGAGCTCCTCGGTGTCACGCCGGACCTGGCTGCTTTCGGCAAGGCGATGGCCGGCGGTATGCAGGTCTCGGCGTTGGCCGGCTCGCGGGAGGTGATGAACTCGATCACCGACGGCACCGTGGCACACGCCGGGACGTTCAACTCCCACCCGGTGGCCATGGCCGCTGCGGTGGCGGTGCTGCGGACGCTGCACGAGCAGCGCGAGTCGATCTATCCGCCGATGATTCACCGTGGCGAGCAGCTGATGGCCGAGCTGCGTGCGGCCGGCCAGGCCGCCGGAGTGCCGTTGCTGGTGGAGGGCACCGGGGCGGTGTTCCAGACCTATCTCACCGAGGCCGACACGGTGCGCAACTACCGGGACTTCGTGGCGACCGACCGCGCCGGGATGGCGCGCTTGCACCAGCGGTTGTTCGACCGGGGGGTGTCGATCGTGCCCCGCGGGCTCTGGTTCCTGTCCACCGAACACACCGACGACCTGCTGGCCGAGACTCTCGAGGCCGTGGCCGCGGCCCTGCCTGGTCTGCAGGAGGAGGAGAACGGATGACCGCAGCATTGCACCCGTTGACCCTGCACCGCCATCGCGGTGCCGCCGAGCTCGGGCAGGCGGCGGGCCGGCACGCCGCCGACCTGCTCGCGGAACTGCTCGCGCAGCAGGACTCGGTGCGGGTGATGCTCGGGGCGGCGCCGAGCCAGGAGGCGACGCTCGCCACGCTGGTGGCCAACTCGCGGATCGACTTCAGCCGGGTGCACGCCTTCCACATGGACGACTACCTCGGCCTGGACCCTGGCGCGCCCCAGGGGTTCGCGAACTGGCTGGCCGATCGGGTGGTGCGCCCGACCGGCGGCAGGCTGCGCCTGCACCGGATGGACACCTCGATGGAGCCGGCCGCCGCGGCAGCAGCCTACGAACAGGCGATGGGCACCGCCGACTTCGACCTGGTGCTGCTCGGACTCGGCCAGAACGCCCATCTGGCGTTCAACGATCCCCCGGCCGACTTCGACCACCCGCGCGCGGCAGCCGTCGTGGCCCTGGACCAGGTGTCCCGGCAGCAGCAGGTGGACGAGGGCCACTTCCCCGACCTGGCCGCCGTCCCCACACATGCGGTCACCGTCACCATCCCCCGGCTGCTGGCCGCACGGACCCTCATTGCCTCCGTCCCCGGGCGGGCCAAGCGCCGCGCGGTCACCGCCACTGTGCACGGCGAGCCCGACCCGCTCGTGCCGGGGACCGCGCTGAAGCTTCACCCCGATGCCCACCTGTATGTCGACGAGGAGGCGGGCGCCGATGTCTGAGTCCGGCGGGAAGCGGTACCTGAGCGAGGTCACCGCGCTGATGCAGCAGATCCTGGCCGAGGAGACGGCGAGTGTGGCTGCGGCGGCGCAGCTGCTCGCCGCGCAGATCCGCGCCGACCGGCTGGTGCACGTGTACGGCCCCGGTGGGCACTCCAACCTGGCTGCGCAGGAGGTGTTCTTCCGGGCCGGTGGTCTGATGCACATCAGCGCGATCCTGGACGAGGGCACCCTGCTCTCCGGCGGCGCCTTACGTTCGATGGCGATGGAGCGCACCCCCGGGTACGGGAAGGTGGTGATCGAGGACTGGCAGCTCGGCGAGCACGATGTGCTGATCCTCGCGAACGCCTACGGCATCAACGCCGCCCTGATCGATGCTGCCCTGACCGCCCGGGAGGCTGGGGTCCGCACCGTGGGGGTCTCCTCCCGGGTGCACGCCGAGCAGACGGCGCCCGACCATCCCGCTCGGCACCCGAGCGGGGCGAACCTGCACGATCTGGTGGACGTGCACCTGGACACCAAGGTGCCGGTCGGCGATGCCGTGGTTCGGGTGCCGGGAGTCGATGAGGCTACCGGTGCGGTGTCCACGTTCGCGAACGCGTTCACGCTGAACTGGCTGATGCTCTCCGTGGTGGAGCTGCTCGCCGGTGATGAGGCGCCGATCCCGATGTGGCGCAGCGGCAACGCTCCCGGCGGGGACGAGGCGAACGCACAGTTCCTCGCCCAGTTCCGCGCCCGGGTGCGGATGCTCTGAGCCGCGGTGGCTGCGCAGGAACGGTGGCAGCACCGGGGCGGCCAGTGCAACGTGCGGCCCGGGTGACGCCTGCGCCGTCGTCATGGTATGAACGATCAATGTCGCCGGAGAGCAACCTTCAACGCGTTGTCAGCGCCGTTCGCGATGTCAGCGCCCCAGCATCCGTCATCTTCGAGCTCATTGCGGATCCGGCTCTACAACCGCGCTGGGACGGTAACGACAACCTGTCGCAGGCGCGGGCGGGGCAACGGGTCCGCGCCGTCGGGGATGTCTTCACCATGACGTTGACCAAGGGCAGCGTCCGAGAGAACCAGGTGGTCGAGTTCACCGAGGGACGGCGTATCGCCTGGCTACCTGCTGCGCCCGGTCAGGAACCGCCAGGACACCTGTGGCGATGGGAGTTGGAGCCGACCGACGCATCGACCACGCGGGTGATCCACACCTACGACTGGACGAGGTTGGTGGACGAACAGAGGATTCCGCGAGCCAAGGCGACGACGTCCGACAAGCTCCAGGCATCTGTGGACCGACTGGCGGCCATCGCCGAGGGCAGGACGACCTGATCGCCTCGCGTCTCTGAGATGAAGGGTCTTCTCGGCCGATGCCGCGTGCCGCCCGCCGGCTCCCCTACCTCCGAACGTGTTGTCGGGTCCGCGAGGCGGGGGCTCGGCCACGTCGAGGGCCTCGGCGAACGGGGCAGGCGCGCCACCTGTCCAGTTCCACCCGCACAGTGCCTGCCATGGCGTCACCGTCCGTACCGGCGCAGAATGGAGCCAGTACGTCCGCCGGCGAAGGAGCGACGATGACCAGCACAGATCCGCAAGCGGACTCCGCCGCCTGCGCGAACCCGTCCGTGGGCCGGGACCAGGCGGCGACCCGGCCGGTGCGGGATGTGATGATCAGCACACCGAAGACCCTGCCCGCGGCGGCGACCGCCGGCGATGCCCGCACCCTGTTCAGTAACCCGAAGGTGCTGTCCGTCCCGCTGGTGGACGGCGCCTCGTTCGCCGGTCTCCTCGACCGGGAGGACCTGCCGGAGTCGGCTACCGACGAGGCACCGATCCGCGGCTTCGCCCGCCGCAGCGTGCCCACGATCACGCCGGAACGCTCGATGCAGGAGGCCCTGGACCTGATGGCCTCCACCGAGACGGTGCGCCTGGTGGTGCTCGCCGACGATGGCCGCACCCTGCGCGGCTTGCTCGCCCTGAACCACGACCGGGATGGTTTCTGCCTAGGGTCCTGAGCACTGTTCAACGCACCCGGGGTGCGTCCTATTCCGGGTGACGTTCCTCGCCCGGAGGCTGCGCCGTCGGCGATGCGAAAATGAGGTTCGCCTGGCTCGGGCGGCGCGAGTATCGTTCCCAGTGGCCATGCGCGTCCCTTGCGGTTGTCCTCAGCTATGACACGCCGGCCCTGAGCAGATCGCCTCGTGCGCAGCCTCGGGCCCCACCACTATCCGCGGTGGCCAGAGAAGGAGTACCAGCGTGTCCAAGTCGGCAAGCCCGATCAGCCACGACGCGCGGGAGCGGCCCCAGGGCACCCCGTCCAGTCCGGGGCTGATCATCGGCGTGATGGTCGTCGCGGCGTTCGTGATGATCTTGAACGAGACGATCGTCTCCATCGCGCTGCCCCATCTGGCGGTGGAGATGGACGTCACCACCAGCGCCGCGCAGTGGCTGATCAGCGGGTTCCTGGTGACGATGGCCGTGGTCATCCCCACCACCGGGTTCCTCCTGGAGCGGTTCACCCCGCGGCAGGTCTTCCTGGTGGCGATCGCCTCCTTCACCATCGGCACCCTGGTGGCCGCGCTGGCGATGAACTTCCCGGTGCTGCTGATCGGCCGGATGGTGCAGGCCTGCGGCACTGCAGTGATGATCCCGCTGGTGATGACCTCGGTGATGAAACTGATCCCGGCCGATCGGCGCGGGGCGATGATGGGCACCATCTCGATCGTGATCGGCGTGGCGCCGGCGATCGGGCCGACCGTCGGCGGGGCGATCCTGCACGCCCTGGGCTGGCGGTGGATGTTCTGGCTGGTGCTGATCCTGGCCGTGGGGATGTTCGTGTTCGGACTGCTCCGGCTGTACGTCCCCAGCGAGACCCGGCGGGTGCCCCTCGACGGTGCGTCCGTGCTGCTCTCTGCGCTCGGCTTCGCCGGCTTGGTCTACGGGCTGTCCTCGATCGGGCAGGGCGGCGGTGTGCTGCCGCCGTGGGCGTCGATCGGTATCGGCGTGGTCGGCCTGGTGCTGTTCGTGCTGCGGCAGCAGCGGCTACAGCGGCAGAACCGCCCGCTGCTGGACCTGCGCACGCTCAGCTACCCGCGGTTCCGGATTGCCCTGATCCTGTCCCTGTTCGTGTTCATGGCGCTGCTCGGCGCGGGCGCGATCCTGCTGCCGATCTACCTGCAGAACGTGCTTCAGCACGACACCCTGGTAGCGGGGCTGGCCCTGCTGCCCGGTGGGCTGCTGATGGCGGCGATCGCCCGGCCGGTGGGGCGGCTGTATGACCGGGTCGGTGCTCGCCCGCTGGTGATTCCCGGTGCCGTGGGGATGACTCTCGCACTCGGGCTGTTCGCCGCACTCGGTGACCAGGCGCCGCTGGTGGCGGTGATCGGTGTGCACATGCTGCTGATGGGGTCGCTGGGGCTGATGATGACGCCGCTGATGACCGATTCGCTCGGTGCGCTCACCGACGACCTGTACTCGCACGGGTCCGCGATCCTCGCCACGTTGCAGCAGGTGGCCGGGGCGCTGGGCAGTGCGGTGTTCGTGACCGTCGCCGCGCTCGGCAGCCAGGGTCCCCCGGGTATTCCGGACGCCCACGGGCTACAGCTCGCGTTCATGGTGGCGGCGTGCATCGGCGTGGTGGCGATCGTGGTGGCGCTGCTGTTCAAGCGGCCGGAGCCGAAGCCGATCGAGGTCGAAGAGCTGACCGGCGGGCCCACCGACGACTGACGGGCCGGGGCGTCGGGCAGGCCGCCCTGTGGGTCAGCCGCCGCGCAGCGACAGGTCAGCCACCGGGACGCGGGTGAGCTCGGCGTCCTCCTTGTTCGTGCCGTAGGCGATGTAGAGCCAGTCGCCGGCGAGCACGCTCTTCGCGTAGCTGTAGCCCGCACCCTTGTACTGCCCGGTGTGCCGCCGATCCTGGAGCATCTCGGTGCTGCGTAGGGTGTAGCCGACGTCGAAAGTCTGCCCGTCCGCACTGAGCAACACGGTCAACGGATACCGGGCCCGCCGCCCGGTCGGGTGCCCGACCAGGTAGGCAGTGCCGTCCGGCAGGTTGCCCGCACTTTGTTTGGTGCGGGCATCCGGCACGTTCGTGGGCACCGGGGCGGTCCAGGTCTGGCCATCGTCGGTGCTCACCGCGGCCAGCTTGACCATCGACTCACCGGCCTGGTCCCGGAAGACCATCACGATCGCGCCGTCCGCGCGCAGGAACCAGCTCGGTTCCAGCTCCCGGGACTGGGTGCCCCGCTCGTTCGGCTCGTTCTCCAGCTGCCCTGGTCGCCACCCGGTCAGCCCGAGTGGATCGTCGGTGTAGTACGGCGTGGCGAACAGGCCCGGCTGTCGATGGAATGCGGTCAGCAGGCGGCCGCTGGGCAGCGCGCGGGTGTCCTGCTCGATGATCCCCAGGACTGGCTCTCCCTCGGCATCGGTCACCGGCTCCGGCCGAGACCAGGAGACGCCATCGGTGCTGGTGACGTACTCGGTGCTGCCACCTTCGGGATCGAGTCCGCGCGGCCACACGTTCAGGTACGCCACCAGCGTGTTGCCGTCGGTCCACCAACCGCCGCTGGTGATCTCCCGGTCGTCCTGCGGCGTGGTCAACGCGACGGGCGTACTCCAGGTGGTGCCGTCGTCGCTGATCGAGTAGGTGACGATCGTGCCCGGGGCGTCCTCGTCACGCTCGGAGCTCTGCCACTGGGCGTAGAGCCGACCGGCGAACGGGATCAGCACCACGCCGTGGTTGAACTTCAGGTCCTGCTCCCCCGGCGCGAAGATCGTCACGGTCTCAGCACTCGCCGCCTGCGGCAGCCCGAGGGCATTCTCCTCCGCCGTGTCGATGAGGCCGGGCAGCACCCGGAACGGCGGACCAGGTTCCTGGGTCGTCGCTGCCGCAGGTCCCCGATCCATCAGTGCTCGCCAGGGTGAGCGGGGCGCCCGGTGACCACTACCCATGCGGAGGGCTCGGAGGCCTCGCCCGCACCGTAGCCGTTCTTCGCCGCCACGCTGACCTGGTAGCGGCCGGGGTGCACTCCCGTGATCGTGGTGCGCCGCTCGTTGGCACCGACGCTCACCTCGACGCTGCGACCGGAACGTGAGGTGGCGGTCACGACGTAACCGGTGACCGGGCTGTCCCCCTCGCCGGTGGCCGGATCCCAGGCCACGTGCAGCCGGCGCCCGGAATCGGCCCAGGCCGTGGGTCGCTCCAGCTGCTCCGGAACGCTGCGCAGGGACAGATCCTCGACCGGCACCCGGGTGTATTCCACGTCCTCCTTGTTCGTGCCGTAGGCGGCATACAGGTAGCCGCCGGCGAGCACGCTCTTCGGGTAGCTGTAGCCGCTGCTCTTGTACTGGCCCTCGTAGCGGCGTTCCTGCAGATCGTCGGTATCGCGCAGGCCGTAGCCGACGTCGAAACTCACCCCGTCCGCGCTGAGCAGGATGGACAGGGGGTAGCGGTTCTTGGTGCCGGTCGGGTTGCCGACCAGGAAGGCGGTGCCGTCCGGGAGGGTGCCTGCGCTCTGCTTGGTGCGCGAGTCCGGCACGTTCGTCAGCTCGGACTCGGTCCAGGTCTCGCCGTCGTCCTCGCTCACCGCACCGAGCTTGAGCATGGTGTTGCCGCCCTGGTCGCGGAAGACCATCACCACTGCACCGTCGGGGCGCACGTACCAGCTCGGCTCCAGCTCGCGAGACATCTCGCCAGGGACGTTCGGCTGATTCTCGAACTCCCCCTGCGTCCAGCCGGTCAGCCCGAGCGGGTCGTCGGTGTAGTACGGCTTCACGAACAGACCCGGCTGCACGTGGAACGCGGTCAGCAGCCGCCCACTGGGTAGCGCGCGGGTGTCCTGCTCGATGATCCCCAGTACCGGGTTCCCGTCAGCGTCAGTGACCGGCTGCGGGTCGGACCAGGTGACGCCGTCGCTGCTGGTCACGTACTCGGTGTAGCCACCGCGCGGCTCCAGGCTCGCCGGCCACACGTTCAGGTAGGCCACCAAAGTCTCGCCATCGGTCCACCAGCCACCACTGGAGGTGTAGCCATCCGCGCGTGGTTCGGTCAGCGCGATCGGCTCGCTCCAGGTCAGGCCGTCCTCGCTGACCGCATAGGTGACGATGGTCTCCGGGGCGTCCTCGTCCCGCTCCGAGCTCTGCCACTGGGCGTAGAGCCGACCGGCGAACGGGATCAGCACCACCCCGTGGTTGAACTTCAGGTCCTCGTCTCCGGGGGCGAAGATGGTCACCGTCTCGGCATTGGCCGCTGGCGGAAGCCCGAGGGCATTCTCGTCCGAGGTGTCGATCAGGCCATCGACCACGTGGAACGGCCCGGTCGCGGCGGCGGCGGAACTGGCCGGCGCGTCCGCCGCGGCGCGGGTGCCCACCAGGGTGGCGCCGAGCGTGGCCGCCAGGGATCCGGCGAGCACGGTCCGGCGCGCGGGGGTGAATTCGTACGTCATTGTCTCTCCTTCATCGGGTGAAGCCTCGGTTCGTGCTGCTGGGTGGGTCAAGAGCCGCCAGGCCCGCTCGCCGTGGGCGAGGTTTCCGTCGCCGAATCGCGCTCTGGCGACGGAAGCCTCACCCACGGAGGCGCTGGCTGGGGTGAATCAGTGGTGCCGGGACACCGCGCGGCTGAGGCGGTCCACGGTGGCCGCGTCCGGGTCCGGGATCGGCATCCGCTTGCCTCCGACCGGCCGGCCGGCGAGCCGGTGCACGGCGCGCATCCGGGCCGGCGAACCGTCCACGGCGGCCACCACCTCGTCGATGTCCTGCTGGACCCGCGCGATCGCCTCGTCATCGCCGGCGAGCAGGGCCTCGCGCATCGCGATGAACGGCTGGGCGAACACCGAGGCGACGCCGGAGATCACCCCGTCGGCCCCGGCCTGGCCGGCGCGGGCGAAGTCGCCGTCCGCACCGGTGTAGATCGCGAAGTCGTCAGCGAGTCGGGACCGGTAGGTGCTGATCCGGTCCAGCGATTCACCACTGACCTTCACCCCCACCACTCCGGGCAGCTCGGCGAGCCGGACGATCAGCTCTTCGTCCACCGGGATACCGGTGCGCGCTTCGAACATGTACACATACACGTCCAGGCCGGCGGCCTCGGCCACCACGGCAGAGAAGAAGTCGTAGACCTCTTCGGGCGGAGCCGGCAGGTAGTACGGCGTCAGTACGGCGATCTCCCGGGCACCGGCTGCCCGCGCACCAGCGATCAGCTGGGACACCTCGAACCGGCTGGCGGCACCCACGTGCACGATCACCCGCAGGTCCGCGAGGGTCTGCACCGCCAGAGCGGCCACAGTGTTCCGCTCCTCGATGGACAGGGCCGGGAACTCGCCGGTGGTACCCAGGACGAGCGCGCCCTGGACCCCGGAGCCGGCGACGTACTCGAGAATCGCGCGGCTGCCCTCCAGGTCGAGCGCGCCAGAGTCCTGGAACGCCAGAGGGACAGCGGTGATGATGTCGTGCGAGCGCATGTGCGGGTGAGGTTCTTTCCGTTGGTCGGGCGGTGCCGCGCACCTCCCGGTCCGGGAGGTGTGCGCACGAGGTCAGGGTGCGCCGGGCTGGCGCGGGTCACGGCAGCCAGCCCGGGGACGGGCGTCTGCTCGCGGCAGGGGTGCGGGGCCGTCCCCGCACCCCTGTGCGTCGATCAGTTGGCGAAGGCTTCGTCCATCGAGCCGAGCACGTCCTCCACGCTCGCTTGGTCGGAGAACAGCTGTTGGACGCCGATGAACAGGGCGGACTGCGGTTTGGCGTTCGGCCAGCCTTGGTCCGGCATCGGGGCGGTGTGCCCGTCAGCGATGATGTCGGTCGCGGCCTGCATCACCGGATCGAGGTCCACCTCGGCATCGGTCAGCGCCGGCAGCCCGGGGGCGGTCTGGAACCAGATCTCGGTGGCCTCCGGCCCGGCGAGCCAGTCCACGAAGTCCACCGCGTTCAGCTGGTTCTGCGCCGTGGCGTTCACTGCGAAGCTCACGCCGATCCCCCGCGGGATCGGGTTCACGCCGCTGTCGTCACCGGGCAGCGGGAAGAAGCCGAACTCGGTGCCCTCCGGGGCGGTGGAGGCGATCTGGGCGAAGGAGGCGAGCACCTGCACCACGCCGACGGCCTCGCCACTGTTCACCAGGTCGTAGGAGGCGGTGACGTCGGTGCCGAGCGGGTCCTCGTTGAAGCAGCCGGCGTCCCGCATCTCCAGGTACTTCTGCAGCGCGTCGGCCCAGCCTGATCCGGCGAACGTGGCCGAACCGTCGGCGAGCTGTGCGTCGAAGTCGGGGGCGTCGCCGTAGACCGAGGACGCGGTCAGCGCGTAGGCGACCAGCTGGGTGACCCAGTCGGTCTGGATGCCGAGTGCGAAGGCGACCTTCCCGGCCTCGCGCACGTCCTCGCAGTAGCCGAGCATCTCGGTGTACGTGGTGGGCACCTCGAGACCGAGCTCGTCCAGGGTGGCGGTGTTGTAGATGGTGCCGATCGCGTCGAGCTTGGACGGCAGACCGTAGGTGCTGCCGTCGATCTGCATCGTCTCCGCAGTGCCGGGGTCGATCGAGGAGACCCAGTCCTGGTCGGAGAGGTCGAGCAGGTAGCCGGCCTCCTGGAGCACCTCGACGGCACCGGGGTTGCCGCCCCCGGCCCACACGGTGAAGACGTCCGGGCCGGTCCCGCTGGAGAGCTGGGTGCGCAGCGTGGACTGGTACTGGGAGGTGTCCGCGATGGTGACGTTGATTTCGAGACCGGTCTCCTCGCGGTAGGCCTCGACGACCGCTTCCATCGGTGCCTGGTTGTTCGAGGTGGTCGCGATGGTGAGCGAGTCGGTCGCCTCGGTGTTCGCCTCGGTCGGCTCCGAGGAGGAGCAGGCTGCCAGCGCCAGAGCGGTGACAGCGGCGCCGGCAACAAGGCCGGTGGTACGCAGTTTCATACTGTCTGCAACTCCAATGTGAGGTCGGTCGTCATGTCAGCCGTGCGCCAGAGCGCACCCCTGACATGACGACCCACTGTGGGTGGGGGTGGGGATGGGGGTGGGGTACGGATCGCTACTTCTCAGCGGGGAACCGGAGGTCGTAGCGTCCCGGTGGCAGCTGCCACCATGTTCCGGCCGCGCTCTCCTCGAGCATCGTGATGCCCGCGGAGGCGGTCGCGCTCTCACCTCCTTCGTGCACCTGTGCGGCGGTCACGCCAGGGATGAAGGTCTGTGCCGGGTCGCCGGGCGGGATCGTGACCGCCCAGCTGAGCTCCTCGCCGTCGCGCTGCCAGCGACTCTCGAACCGGCCACGGCTGGTCTCCAGGGCGCCCGCGGCCCAGTCGAGCTCCGGGTCGAAGCGCGGCCGCAGCACCGCCGCGCGGTAGCCGGCCGAGTCCGGCGCCTGGTCGATGCCGAGGATCCCGGTGAGGAACCACTGGCCCACGGAACCGAGCGAGTAGTGGTTGAAGCTGTTCATCCGGGCGGACTGGAAGCCGTGCTCGGCGGTCCAGCCGTCCCACCGCTCCCAGATCGTGGTGGCACCGTTACGAATCGAGTACAGCCAGGACGGGTACCCGTCGTGGTGCAGCAGCCGGAAGGCCAGATCCTCGCGCCCGATCTCGGCCAGGACCGGGCAGAGCAGGCCCACGGTGACGAACCCGGTGGTCAGGCTGACATCGCGGCGCTGGACCGCGCGGACCAGCTGCTGCGCCACCAGCTCTCGTTGGTCAGCGGACTCGCACAGGTCGAAGGCCAGCACCAGCAGGTAGCCGCCCTGGGTATCCCCGGCGACGGTCCCGTCGGCCTCGAGGAACTCGGCGCGGAACGCCGCCCGCACTCGGGCTGCCAGGGCGGCGATCTCCTCAGCCTCTGTGTCCCGGCCGAGAACCCGCAGCGAACGGGCGGTCAGCTCCGCGCTCCAGGCGAAGTAGGCGGTGGCGAGCACGTCCTTGCGGGTCTCTTCGCCGATCTGCAGCCAGTCGCCGTAGTTGTTCCCGAGCTGATGGCGCCAGATCAGGTCCGGGTTGTGACGCTCCAAGTGCCGGACCCAGGCGACCATCGAATCGGCGGCCTCGGCCAGCACCGCCGTCTCGCCCGACGTGCGGTACACGGCCCACGGAATGGTGACTCCGCCATCTCCCCACGCGGGTGCCCCCTCACGCAGATGAATGAGGTGCGGTGCGATGTCCGGGAAGGCTCCGTCGTCGTTCTGAGCACTGCGCACATCCCGCAGCCAACGGCGCAGCAACGGCCCTACGTCCGCCAGGGCGAGCGCGGTCGGCGCGAACACCTGCGCATCGGCCAGCCAGCCGAGACGTTCGTCCCGTTGCGGGCAGTCGGTGGGGATAGAGACGAAGTTGCCGCGCAGTCCCCAGGAGATGTTGCTGAACAGCTGGTTCAGGTCCTGGCTGGAGGAGGAGAACTCACCGACCATCTCGAAGTCGTTGTGCAGCACCACGGCTTCCAGGTCCGACGGCGTCAGCTCGCCGGTCAGGCCGGCCACCTCGGCGTAGCGGAAGCCGTGCATGGTGAACCGTGGTTCGAAGACCTGCTCCGCGCTGCCGTCGGTCCAGAACACGTCCACCGGCTCGGCGGTGCGCAGATTCGCGGTGTAGAGCTCACCGGCGTCGTCGAGGACCTCGGCATGGTTCAGCTGGATCCGAGTGCCTTCCGCCTGGTCGCGGATCACCAGCCGGATGCGGCCCACCAGGTTCTGGCCGAAGTCCACGATGTGCCGGTCGCGGGCCTGGCGGACCACGCTCAGCGCCGGCAGCCGGCGGGTCGCGCGCACGCCGGGATCGCATTCCGGCACCAGCCGGCTGTAGTCGTCATCCTTCACGACGGCGGAGCTCCAGCCGGTCACGTCCGTGACCGGGAGATGCCAGTCGGGTTGCGCCAGGCGGGAGTCCTCGTACTGGCCCATCAGCTGGTCCGCGTAGAGGATGTCGCTCTGCTGCTGGTGCCACCGCGCATCGGTGCCGATCACGGTCCGCTGCCCGTTCGCGGCATCGCTGACCAGCTGCACCAGCAGCTCGGGCTCCTCGCCGTAGTGCTGGGCCTGGTGCCGGCGGTCGGTGCCGATGAAGCCCACGTACCAGCCATCGGCGAGGAGCGCGGCGATGCTGTTCCGGCCCGGCTGCAGCAGTGCGGTCACGTCCCAGGACTGGTAGGTGATCCGGTCCCGGTACTCGGTCCAGCCGGGGGTGAGCTCGTCGGTGCCGACCTTGTGGCCGTTCACGTAGAGCCGGTAGTTGCCCTTGGCGCTGGCGTGCACCTTCGCCCGCGCGGGCACCTGGTCGAGATCGAGGTGGCGCACGAACCGGCGCACCGGGCGCAGCTTGTTCACCGTGTAGCTGATGTCGGTGTCCTGCGGCGGCAGTGCAGTCTTCTGCTCGTTCAGGTCGCGGCCGATCCAGAGCGCTTCCCACTCCCCCGGGTGCACGATCCCGGTGCCGAAGCTCGCCGACGCGGAGGCGGTGACACCGGCGGCGTCGGTGACCTCCAGCTGCCAGCGGTAGTCAGCGGAGGTCTGCAGCGGCGCGCCCTGGTAGGCCGCGCTCGGCGCTGCGGTGGTGGCCTGGCCGGAGTCCCAGACCTGCACCTGCTCACCCGTAGGCATCAGCAGCCAGACCACCAGGTGGTAGCTGGTCTGCTCGGCCCCGCGGGCCTCGCCGCGCAGCCGCCAGGAGAAGGTCGGCGCGCTGACGATGCCCTGCGGGTCGTCCTGTCCGTCTACGCGCAGCGCGTAGGGCTGGAGAGCAGTCATCCCTTGAGTCCTCCGGCGAATCCCTTGATGATCTGCTTCTGCATCAGGAAGTAGACGAGCAGTACCGGCACCACGCTGATCAGCAGCCCGGCGAAGACCACCGGCCAGTTCGAGACGAACTGCCCGACGAACGCGTACAGCGCCACGGTGATGGTCTGCTGCGGGGTGCCGCTGAGGTAGAGCAGCGGCACCAGGAAGTCGTTCCAGACCTCGATCGCGTTCAGGATGATCACCGTGCCGGTGATCGGGCGAAGCAGCGGGAAGACGATGGCGACGAACGTACGCAACGGTCCTGCGCCGTCGATCGCGGCGGCCTCCTCATAGTCCCGCTCCAGCGTGCGCAGGAAGCCGGTGTACAGGAACACCGAGAACGGCACCTGGCTACCGATGTAGAACAGGATGAGGGAGGGCAGGGTACCGAGCAGGCCGAGGTCGCGCATCGTCTGGTACAGCGGGATGAGGGCCACCTGGAACGGGATCATCATCCCGGCGAGCACGATCCAGAACAGCACGCTGGACAGCCGGGACAGCACCCGGGAGAGCGGGTAGGCAGCGAGTGCGGAGACCACCACGATCCCGGCCACGCTGACCACGGTCACGATCACGGAGTTCAGCAGTGCCGAGCCGAGCCCGGCCTGCTGCCAGGCTTCGGCGAAGTTGGCCAGCGTGGGATCACTCGGCGGCACCAGCGGTGAGGAGCTGTCCCCGGCCGGGCGCAACGCCATGTTCACCAGGATGTACACCGGGACGATGAACAGCAGGGCGACGAGGAACATCACCACCTCGCGGGCGAAGGTGCTCTTCGTGTAACGGAACATCAGTACTGCCCCCTTCGGGCCAGCCGCTGCTGGGCGACCGAGAAGAAGCCGACGACCAGTGCGAGCACCAGGGCCAGCGAGATGCCGTAGCCGAACTCGTTGAACTGGAACGCCGACTTGTACAGGAGTGTGGACAGCGTCTCGGTGGCACCGCCCGGGCCGCCGGCGGTGAGCACGAAGACCTCGGTGAACATCTTCAGACCGCCGATCACGGTGAGCATCACGCAGATCGCGGTGGCGGGAGCGAGCAGCGGCCAGGTGATGGACGCGAACTTTCGCCAGGTCCCGGCGCCGTCCATCACCGCGGCCTCGTTGATCTCCTGCGGGATGGACTGCAGTCCGGCCACGTAGATGACCATCGAGTAGCCGGCCTTCTGCCAGACCACCATCATCACGATCGACGCCGCCGCCCAGAACGGGTCGCCGAGCCAGCTCGGTGCGACGTCGCCGAGCCCGATGCCGGCGAGCACGGAGTTGACGGCACCGTTCGGGGTGAGCATGAACTTCCACAGGAACGCGACCACGACCGGGGTGATCACCACCGGTGCGAACAGCAGCACGCGGAGGAAGTTCTGCGACTTCAGGCCGCTGTTCACCCCGAGGGCCAGGATGAGCCCGACGCCGTTCTGCAGGACGGTGATCGCCAGTGCGAACACCAGCGTCATCTTCAGTGCGTCGAGCGAACTCTCCGAGGTGAAGATGCGGACGAAGTTGTCGAAGCCGATGAAGTCGGAGGTCTGGGACAACCCGTCCCAGTTGGTGAACGCGAGGTAGGCGCCACGCAGCGAGGGAACCACGACGGCGAAGGCGTAGATGGCCAGGGCGGGGACCGCGAACAGCAGCATGCTCTTCGCGCGACCCACCCCGGCGTAGCGGCGCCGGCGCGGGCGGTCCGCCGATCGGCGCGGGTCGGTGGTGCTTGGGGTGTGCTGGGCGGTCGCTGTCATGAGGCTTGGCCGGAGTCCGCTGCCTCGTTCAGGGCCTGGACCGCTCGGGCCATCCGGGCGCGGGCGCCGCCGAGGTGGTCACGCAGCTCGGTGCGCAGAGCCTCCGGGTCGTTGCCCTCGAGGAGGTCGATGAGGTGTCCGTGGTCACCGGCGGAGGGGTGCAGGTCCACATCCTCTTCCACGGTGAGCTGGATGATGCTGGCGAAGACCGGCTCATAGGACTTCCACACATCGATCAGCCGCCGGTTGCCGCTCATCTCGTAGAGCAGGGCGTGGAAGCGCATGTCGGCGTCAGCGAACTCTGCGGCCGCCGACCGGTCGGCACAGGCGGTCATCTCCTGCACGATCGCGCGGCCGGCCTTGACTTGGTCGGCGGTGACCCGCTCCATCGCTTTCGCGACGGCGACCAGCTCGATGGCTTCCCGGAGCTCGTAGAGGTCGTCGATGTCCTCCTGGGTGAGGCCGACGACGAAGTAGCCGCGGCGGCGGGACTCCACCAGGCCCTGCGATTCCAGCTGGCGCAGCGCGTCCCGGACCGGCCCGCGGGAGACGTCGTACTCCGCCGCGAGCGTGTCCTCCACGAGGTGGGTGCCTGCGGTGAGAGTGCGCCGCACGATCTGGTCCCGCAGCACGCCGGCCAGCTGGTCGCCCAGCGCCGGTGCCCGTGTGGGTCTGAGAGCAACCATCGCCCTACCTTTCCGATTACCGTTAACGATCGACAGTAAACAGGAATCGGAAGGCAGGGTCAACCGGCGCACATCTATGCCCAGCACCGCCCGCACCACCCGCACGGCCGCGCCATCGCCCGCACCACCCGCACGGCCGCGCCATCGCCCGCACCACCCGCACGGCCGCGCCATCGCCCGCGCCACCCGCACGGCCGCCGCCTCCCGCACCACCTGCACGGCCACCGTCTCCACCAGCGGAGGTCACCTACGCGGTCTGAGGTAGGCGCCGCCGACCTCAGACCGCCCCGAGTACCTGAGACGCCGGGCCAATCCCGAGCGGATGGGACCAGGGTGGTCGCTCAGGGCAGATCAGGGCAGATCAGATCAGGGCAGATCAGATCAGGGCAGATCAGGTCAGGTCAGGTCACGGCGCATGACCAGCCGCGGCATCCTGCTCGCGACGGCGTCAGTGCTACCCATCACCTGGAACCCCACCTGCTCGAACATCGTCTTGGTGCCCACGAAGGCCATCGTCAGGTCCATCCGACCCGGCGGGTCGACCGGGTACGCCTCGACTGCCGGCGCGCCGCGGGAGCCCGCGTAGGCGACGGCGTCCTCAAGCATCCGCACCGCCACGCCCTGCCGGCGGTGCCCCGGTCGCACCACTACACAGATGATGCTCCACACCGGCACGTCGTCGATCGGCCGGATCAGGGTGGACTTGACGAGGGTGGTGATCTCGCTGCGCGGGCCGATGCTGCACCAGCCGACAGGCTCACCGTCGGCATAGCTGACCACACCCGGCGGATTCTCCCGTTCGCTGAGCCGCCGCACCGCCTGTTCCCGGTCCCCGTCACCGAGCTCGTCGATCTCTGCCTGCCGCAGCCGGTGGGACAGACACCAGCAGTGCTTCTCCCGGCGCCTCTGATTGATGACGTCGGCGAAGTCCTCGAAGCGGTCCGGCGTCACCGGATGTGTCTGCCATGACATAGGGCCATTCCACCACTAGCCCTCCGACCGCCGCTAGGGTCGGCAGCGATGCCACTGGACGATTTCGCACCTCCCGCCACTCTGACCAGCAAGCGCCTGAGGCTGGAACCGTTGCGCACCGAGCACGCCGAGGAGATGGCCCCGGTGCTCGATGATCCTGACCTGCACACCTTCATCGGCGGGGCGCCGGCAACGCTCGAGGGCCTGCGTGGGCGGTACTCGCGACAGGCGACCGGGCGCTCAGCCGACGGCAGTCAGCTCTGGTTCAACTGGATCCTGCGGCAGGAGGACGGCCAGGCGGTCGGCACCGTCCAGGCGACTGTCACCGAGGGTGAGACCGGCCTGAGCGCGGATGTCGCCTGGGTCATCGGCAGCTCCTCTCAGCGCCAGGGTTACGCCCGGGAGGCGGCCCAGGTCATGGTGACCTGGCTCCGAGAACAGGGTGTGGGCGAGATCGTGGCCCACGTCCACCCCGATCACCGCGCGTCCGCAGCCGTCGCCCGAGCGATCGGGCTGAGGCCGACCAAGATGCTCGTGGACGGCGAGATCCGCTGGCAGAACTGACCCTGGAAGCGTCCCGCGGACCAACGGGAGCGCTCAGGCGCTCTCCCGCACCACCAGCTTCGCGGGCAACGTCACCGCTTTGATCTCGCCACCGGCGACGATGTCCAGCAGCAGGGCGACCATCTCGGCGCTGATCCGCTCGAACGGCTGGCGCATCGTGGTCAGCGGTGGATCGGTGCTCGCTGCCAGCGGTGAGTCATCGAAGCCGGCCACGGCCACGTCGTCGGGCACGCTCCGCCCGGCGCGGCGCAGCGCAGTGATCGCACCGGCGGCCATCGTGTCCGAGGCGGCGAACACGGCGTCGATATCGGGAGCCCGGCGAAGCAGCTCGGCCATCGCCACAGTCCCCGACTCGTGGCCCCAGTCGCCGTGGGCCACCAGCGCCTCGTCGAAGTCGGCACCCATCTCGTCCTGGTAGCCCTCCAGCCGATAGCGCCCGCCCGGCAGGTCCAGCGGACCGGTGATCATCGCAATCCGGCGCCGACCGGTCGCGCGCAGGTGCGCCACCATGGTCCGCGCTCCCCCAGCCTCGTCCACCGAGACCGATGCCAGCGAGCCGGACCGGCCCAGCGGCAGCCCGCACGAGACCACCGGGATGCCGCGCTCCAGCAACAGATCCACCAGCGGGTCGTTCTCGTGCGAAGAGATCAGCATCGCCCCGTCCACGTGCCCACCGGCCATGTAGGCCACCACGTTCTCCCGCTCCTCCGGTGTGCTCGCCACCAGCACGTTCAGCGTCTTCTGCCGCTGCGCCAGGGCCGCCGCAGCACCGCGAAGCAGTGGGGTGTAGGTCGGGTCCGCGAACAGGTTCTCCTGCGGTTCCGCGAGCAGGAACGCCAACGCGTTCGCCCGCCCGGTCACCAACGACCGGGCGTGCTGGTTCGCGCGGTAGCCGGTCTGTCGGATCGCCCGCTCGATCGCCTCCCGGGCATCGGGCGAGACCCATTTGCCGCCGTTGAGGAACCGGGACACGGTGCCCCGGGAGACCCCAGAGCTGGCGGCAACGTCCTTGATGGTCGGACGACGCTTCGGCGCATCGTCGGAACCCGTCCGCTGCCGGTCCTCGGGAGAAGTGGTGTGCACGATCCCAGGGTGGCACATCACAGAAAGATCACCAATCGGTGCGATCGCTTGACAGATGAGACTGTGCACGTTCACAGTAGGGCAACGCCCAGCACGTGGCAGTGCTGGCGAACCCCCTGTCCCCGCCGTTCGACGGAGAGAGATGTCCAGCGAAGTGTGGCCCCTACCCGGTGCGATCGCCTATGGCGGTGACTACAACCCCGAGCAGTGGCCTCGGCACGTCTGGGATGAGGACGTCACCCTGATGCGCGAGGCCGGAGTGAACCTGGTCAGCGTCGGGATCTTCTCCTGGGCGAAGCTCGAGATCGAAGAAGGCGTCTACGACTTCACCTGGCTGGACGAGCTGCTCGACCTGCTGCACGGCCACGGGATCGCCGTGGACCTCGCTACCCCGAGCGTCTCCCCGCCGGCGTGGTTCTTCGCCGCCTATCCGCAGGCTCGTGCGATCGATGCCGACGGCGTGGTGATGGGTTTCGGTTCTCGCGGTATGGCCTCGCACGCGTCACCGGAGTATCGGTCCGCGATCGTCCAGATGGCCGATCAGCTCGCCGAGCGCTACGCGAGCCACCCGGGTGTGGTGATGTGGCACGTGCACAACGAGTACGGCGTGCCGGTCGGTGAGGACTTCTCCGAGGCGTCCGTGGCCGCCTGGCGCAACTGGCTGCAGCACCGCTACCAGAGCCTCGAGAACCTGAACGCCGCCTGGGGCACCGCCTTCTGGGGGCAGTACTACCGCCAGTGGGACCATGTGGTGGCCCCGGCCCGCACACCCACCGTGGTGAACCCGGCGATGAAGCTGGACTGGGCCCGGTTCACCGACGATCAGCTGCGCGAGTGCTACCGGTTGGAGCGGGACGCCATCCGCGCGCACGCCACGCAGCCGATCACCACGAACTTCATGGCGCACCAGTCCTGGAACACGGACTTGTGGAAGTGGGCCCAGGAGGTGGACATCGTCTCCGACGACCACTACCTGTGGTCCCCCGACCCGGACGCGCACGTAGCCCTGGCCCTGTCCGCGGACCTGACCCGGTCGGTGGCCGGTGGCCGGCCGTGGATCCTGATGGAGCACTCCACCTCCGCGGTGAACTGGCAGGGCCAGAACATCGCCAAGCGGCCCGGGGAGATGCAGCGCAACGCCCTCACTCACCTGGGCCGTGGTGCCGACGCGATCATGTTCTTCCAGTGGCGTGCCTCCCGCTCCGGGGCGGAGAAGTTCCACTCGGCCATGCTCCCGCACGCCGGCCCCTCCAGCCGGGTGTTCCGCGAGGTCACCGAGCTCGGGCACCGGCTCGGCCGGCTCGGTGAGCTGCAGGGCGGACGCACCCGCGCCGAGGTCGCGGTCCTGTACGACTGGGAGTCCCTGTGGGCCCAGGACCTGGAGTGGCGCCCGAGCGACGACCTGGCGTTCCGGGAACGGATGCGCACCTACTACGAGCGGCTCTGGCGGGACGGCATCGCGGTGGACTTCGCCCACCCGAGCGCTGACCTGTCCGGATACCGGCTCGTGGTCGCGCCCGCTTCCTACCTGCTCACTGCGGCAGCGGCGGAGAACCTCACCCGGTATGTCGCTGACGGCGGCACGCTGCTGGTCTCCTGCTTCGCCGCCGCAGTGGACGAGAACGATGCCGTGCACCCCGGTGGATTCGGTGTCCCGCTGCAGACCGCGCTCGGCGTCAGCGTCCAGGAGTACCTGCCGATGCGTACCGGCGAGACCTGCCAGGTGGACTTCAACGGCCACACGCTGACCACCGACGTGTGGACCGAGGACCTCACCCTCGCCGGTGCCGAGGTACTCGGCCACTACCGCGGCGGCCCGGCGGACTGTGCCCCGGCGATCACCCGGCACCGGCACGGCTCAGGCACCGGCTGGTACGTGAGCACCCGGCTGGACCTGGCCGGTCTCACCCCGGTGTTCCAGGCCGCCTACGCCGACGCCGGCCTCACCCCGGCCGGGCATCCGGAAGGCCTGGAGGTGATGCGCCGGTACGTCCGGGACGAACCGGACACGCCGGCCGTCGCGCCAACCGAGCGCCCACGAGCCGAGCACGCGTCAACCGAACACGCGCCAACCGCGGACGCCGACCGCGAGGCGACCGGGACGACCGAGTACGTGATCGCCGTCAACCATCGCCCCGACGCCGCAACCCTGAAGGTCCCGGGCACCGACCTGTTCACCGGTGAGCTCATCGACGGCGAGCTCACCCTGCCCGGCGGAAGCACCGCCGTCGTACGTACCCAGGAGCCCATCACCCATCCCCAACCCCGGTGACCGCAACGCAGTGATCACCTCGGCACACCCCGTGCCACGTCAGGAAGGACATCTCATGCGCAAGTACCTCGGACTCGGGGTCAGCCTGTTCGCATCGGTCGCTCTGGTGGCGGCCTGCGGCAGCGGCTCCGGCTCCTCCGACACCGAACCCACGGCCGAGACCCAGGAAACCACCGGCGGCGGCGCCGAGGGTGCTGAGCTGGTGGTCTGGTCCGACGCCGAGCGCGCCGAAGCGATCGAGAACGCCGCTGCCCAGTTCGAAGAGGACACCGGCGCCACCGTCACCGTGGTGCAGAAGAACTTCGAGGACCTCCGGGCAGACTTCCTCGCCCAGGTCCCCACCGGCGAGGGCCCTGACCTGACCGTGGGCGCCCACGACTGGCTGGGCGAGTTCGTCGAGTCCGGTGTGGTGAACACGGTGGACCTGGGCGACCGGGCCGGTGACTTCGAGCAGGTCACCCTGGACGCCTTCACCTACGACGGCCAGCTCTACGCCCTGCCCTACGCCCAGGAAGCGGTCGCGCTGATCCAGAACACCGAGCTGGTGGGCGAGGAAGCACCCGGCACCTGGGACGAGATGATCGCGATGGCCGAGGACGCCGGCTTCGAAGATCGCCCGTTCATCCTCTACACCAACGGCGCCGAAGGTGACCAGTACACCTCCTACGCCTTCCAGACCTCGTTCGGGGCACCGATCTTCGAACAGGCCGAGGACGGCTCCTACACCACTGAGGTGGGCCTGGGTGGCGACGGCGGTCAGGCCTACGCCCAGTGGCTCTACGACAACGGCTCCGCCGGCACCGGCATCTTCACCGACACGATCGACTACGACATCGGCAACGAGCTGTTCTCCACCGGAGAGTCGCCGTTCATCGTGCAGGGACCGTGGGTGATCCCGACCTACACCGACGCCGGGATCGACGTCGCCGTGAACCCGATCCCCTCCGCAGGCAGCGAGACGGCAGCCCCGTTCGTGGGTGTGCAGGGCTTCTACCTGTCCGCACAGTCGGCGAACGCGCTGCTCGCGAACGAGTTCCTCACCAACTACATGGCCAGCGATGAGGCGCAGCAGGCGCTCTACGATGCCGACCCGCGCATCCCGGCGCTGACCACTGTGGCCGAATCGGTGGCCGATGACCCGGTGATGGCTGGCTTCTTGTCCTCGGCGCAGAACGGTGTCCCGATGCCGAACATCCCGGAGATGGGTGCGGTGTGGGACTTCTGGAATCCGGTGCAGATTGCGCTGATCAACGGTGAGGACCCGGAGACGATCTGGCCGGAGATGGTCAGCAGCATCGAGTCCGCGATCGCCGAATAGCTGCTCGTCCCCGCCGGTGGAGCCCCTGAGCCACCGGCGGGGACCTCACCGACGAGGAGTACCTGATGTCCGCCAGCAGGCAGGGTAAGAGCGCCGCCGACGACGCAGTCTCACCCGGGCAGCCGAAGGCCCCCGGGACAACCGGCTCGCCCCGGACACCCGGCTCGCCCGGGGTTTCCAGGACGCCCGGGGCTTCCGGGTCGCCCCAGGAGAGTCACGCCCGGTCCTGGTCCGGGCCCGGCTGGGGGTTCCTGGCCAAGCTGCTGATCATGATGGTGGTCAACGCCATCGGTGTGATGGCCATCCTGTCCGCCTACAACGCCGGTTCCTGGGTAGTGCTGGCGGTGCTGGTGGTGCTGCTGCTGGCCGCGGACATCATCTACTTCGCCCGCCGCGCGCTGCCGCTGAAGTACCTCTACCCCGGCCTGGTGTTCCTCGCGGTGTTCCAGATGTTCACCCTGGTCTACACCGGGTACGTCGCCTTCACGAACTACGGCACCGGACACCTCGGCTCGATGGAACAGGCCGTGGACGCCGCGCTGATCCAGGCCGAGCAGCGGGTGGAGGACTCCCCCAGCTACCCGCTCGCGGTGGTCCGGGACGGCAACGATCTCGGCTTCGCGATCAATGACGAGGGTGTGGTCCGGATCGGTACCACCGAGGACCCGCTGGAGGCAGTCGGCGGCGCGGTGGTGGACGATTCCGGCACCCCGGTCGAGGTGCCGGACTGGGAGGTGGTCCCACGCACCGACCTGTTCACCGATGCAGCCCTGCAGGAACGGGTGGTCGAACTACGGGTGCCGGTGTCCGAGGCCGCCGAGGACGGCTCGATCCGCACCCGGGAGGGCTCCACCGGCTCGATCTACTCCTCCAGCCTGGAGTGGGATCCGGCCAGTACCACCCTGACCGATACCGAGACCGGCACCGTCTACTCCCCCGACGACCGGGGAAACTTCGTCAGCGGGGACGGTGAGCGCCTCGCCGCCGGCTGGTACGTGCCGGTCGGGTTCGACAACTTCGTCCGGGCGTTCACCGACACCGCCTACGCCGGCCCCCTGCTGCAGGTGACGGTGTGGACGTTCGCGTTCGGCGCGCTGACCGTGCTGACCAGCTTCGGCCTCGGGCTGCTGTTCGCGATGATCTACAACGACCCCCGGGTGCGCGGGCAGAAGGTGCTGCGCACGATCATGATCCTGCCGTATGCGTTCCCGGCGTTCATGTCTGCACTGCTCTGGCGCGGAATGCTGAACTCCGAGTTCGGCGTGATCAACGAGTGGTTCTTCTTCGGCAGCGGGATCGACTGGTTGGGCGACCCGTGGCTCGCGAAGTTCGTGATCCTCTGGGTGAACCTGTGGCTGTCCTATCCGTATTGGTTCCTGGTCTCCACGGGCGCGCTGCAGGGTCTGCCCTCGGATGTCAGCGAGGCGGCGCGGATCGACGGCGCGGGCCGGTGGCGGCAGTTCCGCTCGATCACGCTGCCGCTGCTGATGATCTCCACCGCACCGCTGGCGATCGCCTCGTTCGCGTTCAACTTCAACAACTTCACCATCATCTTCATGCTCACCGGGGGCGGTCCGGCCTTCCCCGGTGCCTCGGTGCCGCTGGGCTCCACGGACATCCTCATCTCGGCGATCTACCAGATCTCCGGTGTCTCCGGCGGGCGCGCCGACTACGGCCTGGCCAGTGCGCTCTCGATCATCGTGTTCATCGTCATCGGAATCATCTCGGCGCTGGCGTTTCGCCAGACCCGCAAGCTCGAGGAGATCTAGCCATGACTGCGCTCTCCCCCCGCACCTCCCACCCCGGGCAACCGTCACGGAACACCCCGGCCCGCCGCCGTCGCTGGTGGGCCGAGGTGGGCTGGAAGTATCCGGTCGCCCTGGTGATCGTGTTCTACGCCGCGTTCCCGCTGGTCTACGCCCTCTCCGCGGCACTGGACGAGAGCGGGTCGCTGGCGGGTTCCGGTGCCCTGTTCCGAACCATCAGCTTCGCGAACTTCCAGGCCCTGGGCGACACGATGTTCTGGACCTGGGTGGGGAACACGCTGCTGGTCGGCGGGTCGGCCGCGTTCGGCGCGGTGATGATGGGCGCCGCCGCTGCCTACGCCTTCTCCCGGTTCCGGTTCCGCGGTCGCCGTGCCTCGCTGACCGGCCTGCTGATCATCCAGATGTTCCCGCAGACGGTGGCGTTCGTGGCAGTGTTCCTGCTGCTGATCACCCTGGGTGAAGCCGTACCGGCGCTGGGCATCAACTCCAAGCTGGCCCTGATCTGCGTGTACCTGGGCGGGGCGCTGGGCGCGAACACGTTCCTGATGTACGGGTTCTTCAACACCATCCCGATCGAGATCGATGAGGCAGCCCGGATCGACGGCGCCTCGCACGCGCAGATCTACTGGCGGCTGGTGATGCCGCTGGTGGTGCCGATCCTGGCGGTGGTGGGCCTGTTGGCGTTCATCGCCTCGTTCGGGGACTTCATCCTGGCCAAGATCGTGCTCACCGGGCAGTCCAACTGGACCCTCGCCGTGGGCATGTACCAGTGGGTGTCCAACCAGCTCACCTCCAACTGGGGCCTGTTCGCGGCCGGGGCGATGATCGCCTCGCTACCGGTGCTCGCCCTGTTCCTGTCCCTGCAGCGCTACATCGTCGGAGGCCTGTCCTCCGGTTCCGTCAAGGGCTGACCCCAGCGCCGCCCACCCTGCCACGGTCGTCATGTCAGGCGTGCTCTATAGCGCACCCCTCACATGACGACCGAGGTGGGGGCGGCTCCACCCGCACTACCCGTATCGACGACGATCGTCAGGAGAGAATCGACATGACCACCCGCCGGCGCTCCGCCGCCGCACTCGCAGTTGCCGCCGCACTGATCGGAGGGGCCATGGCCGCCACTCCCGCCGCCGCCGCAGGCCCCGAACCGGTCCAGGCCGGGATCACTGTGCCCCAGGTCGAAGGCATGGGTGAGGACTGGATCAACGGGGTGGACCTGTCCACGGTGCTCTCGCTCGAAGAGTCCGGAGTGGTGTTCCGCGACTTCAACGGCGAGCCGGCGGACCTGTTCGAGGTGCTCGCCGATGCCGGCGTGAACTGGGCCCGGATCCGGGTCTGGAACCAGCCCTACTCCTCGGCTGATCCCGCGCTCGGCTACGGCGGCGGGAACGTGGATGCCGAACGGGCCACGGAGATCGGGCAGCGGGCCACCGCAGCCGGGATGCAGGTGCTGGTGGACTTCCACTACTCCGACTTCTGGGCCCACCCGGGCCAGCAGCACTCCCCCCGTGCCTGGCGCGGGATGGACCTGACCGAGCGCACCCAGGCGTTGCACGACTACACCGCAGACACGCTGACGATGATGCGCGAGGCGGGGGTCGCCGTCGGGATGGTGCAGATCGGCAACGAGACCACAGGTGGCGAGATCGCCGGGGTGAGCGGCTGGGAGAACACGGCGCAGCTGTTCCAGGCCGGTTCGGCGGCGGTGCGGGAAACCCTCGGCAATGAGGTGAAGGTGGCGGTGCACTTCACCAACCCCGAACGCGCCGGCCAGTACGCGACGGTGGCCCGCGAGCTTCACGAACGCGGGGTGGACTATGACGTGTTCCTGTCCTCCTACTACCCGTTCTGGCACGGGTCGCTGGCGAACCTGACCGCGGTGCTGGATGAGGTCGCCACCACCTACGACAAGGAGGTCGCGGTCGCGGAGACCTCGGCGGCGTACACGCTCGAGGACGGCGACGGGTACCCGAACTCGGTGGATTCCGCGTCGGAGCAGTACTCCGCGTCAGTGCAGGGGCAGGCGCTGGCGGTCCGCGATGTGATGCAGGCAGTGGCGGACGTGTCCGAGGGCCGCGGGCTGGGTACGTTCTACTGGGAGCCGGCGTGGCTTCCGGTGGGGCCGCCGGCGGACGCGGATGCGAACTGGGACCTGTGGCAGGAGTTTGGGTCCGGCTGGGCCAGCACGTACTCGCAGGAGTTCTACGACCCGGACGGCTCGCTCGGGGATGAGTGGGCCGATGAGTTCGGCGGTTCCGGGTGGGACAACCAGGCACTCTTCGGCTTCGACGGCACACCGCTGGAGTCGCTGCGGGTGTACGAGTACGCGGTGACCGGGTCGGTCGGGCCGCGCGAGTTCGATTCGGTGGCCGATCCTTCGGTGAGTGTGGCCGACGGCGAACCGATCGAGCTGCCGGAGCAGGTGCAGGTCTCCTATACCGACGGGACAAGCGAGCTGCAGACGGTGACCTGGTCCGGCGACGTGCGCTGGATCCTCGGCCCGGGGACCTACACCGTGGCCGGGACGACCGCGGCGGGCTTTGACGTGGTCGCGACGGTGACCGTGCTGACCGAGACAGGAGCAGGCGAGAACCTGGTGGTGAACGCGGGCTTCGAGGATGGCGAGGAGCCGTGGACCGGTACCGGGACGGGGTACACGATCAGCTCCCCGGACGATCCGTACGAGGGCGAGCGCTCCACGCACTTCTTTGCCGATGCGGACTACACGTTCGCGATCGAGCAGCGGCTCACCGGGGTGCCGGCCGGTGAGTATGTGCTCTCCGCGCAGGCGCAGGGCGGGGACATTGGCGCTGACGACTCGCTGCAGATCGCCGCGCACTCGGGCATCTCGACGCTGTCGGCAGACTTCACCCTGACCGGGTGGGGGGAGTGGCAGACGCCGCGGACCGGCGTGCTGACCGTCGGCGCGGACGGGGTGGTGACAGTCCGGGCGGAAGCCACGCTGAGCGGCGGAGCGTGGGGCACGCTGGATGCGTTCTCCCTCACCGCCGTGACCGAAGCGGCGCAGGTGGAGCTGGGTGAGCTGCAGGCGCTGGTCGACAGCGCCGGCGAGGTGGACCGGGCGGCATACACCGCGGAATCGCTGGCAGTGTTGGATGCCGCGCTGGCGCGAGCCGCGTTCGTGCTCGACTCGCCGGAGCCCGGCCAAGCGAGTGTGGATGCTGCGCTAGAGGAGCTCGAGGCCGCGCTCGATGGGCTGGTGGAGGCTGGCAGCGACGAGACCGGTGCTGGCGGTGTCGATGACGGTGCCGGCAGCGGCGACAACGGCACCAGTGGCGCAGACGACGAGACCGGTGATGGGGCGAACGTCGATTCCGACGCTGACTCCGGGGCCGATGGCAGCGCGAGCGCCGGGAGCGACACGGATCCGGCTGGGACTGCCGGGGCCGCAGGTGGTCCGGACGCCGCCGACGGTGCGACCGACGACGCGCGCGGCGCGCTGAGCCTGACCGGCGCCACCGTGCCGCTCGCCCTGATCGCCGGGCTGCTCGCCGTCGGCGCGATGCTGCTGATTGTGCGCAGGCGGACCCAGCGCGGCGAAGGCACCAGCTGACCCGCCGCGGCACGAGTCACCTGCACCGACGTCCCCAACCCGACTGATGCACGCAGCGGAGCCCCGCTCAGCTCCTCCCCGCCTCGCCCAGCGGAGGTATGTTCCACGATCGGAGCAAGCTTCTACCTTGACTCGGATCGCGGAACATACCTCCGTCCGGGTGGGGCTACCTCAGGCGGGGGACGGTGCGCCCGCTGCCAGGTTATCCACAGGTGGGAGTCGGCGCAGATCGAGTCCCACGGAACTTCTGCCAACGTCGGGTGACAGCAAGCAAAACCCCGGCCGTGTGATCGACTCCCGAGGGAGTGACAGGGACGGTTCCGGGGTGTTGCCATTCACGGTACGCGGGATCGGGTCATGGACAAGCACGAGGCGATCGAACTGACCCACCCCGAGTGATCCGCCCGGCGGCGCCCCACTCACTCCCCCGCACACCTCCCCATCGGAGGTGTGTTCCGCGATCGGAGAGAACCTCTACCCGGAGGTTGGCTCCGATGCGGTCCTGGCTCATCCCTGGGGTCCAAGTAGGGTGTAACCGAGCCACCGGATCGCCGGTGCCCGCGTCAAGAAGCAACAAGGGAGTATGCATGCGCAGCGTGAGCCGCCGGACCGTCCTGACCGCGGCAGGGGTGACAGCGCTGGCCGCTACCCTGCCGAAGCCGCAGATCGCCTTCGCAGCGGGCCCCGGCGCCGGAGCGCCGGCCGCAGACCGTGCGGCGCTGCTTGCCAATATCGTCGCCGGCCTGGCGGGCACCGAGGAGACCAACGCCGCCGCTGCCGTACAGCCGAAGCTCACCGATCTGTACGAGACTGCCACCGACAATCTCGACTCCCTGATCGCCGACCCGACGACCGCCCTGTTCCCTGGCCGCGAGCTCGGCAGTGACGACGGCAACCTCGAGACCACGTTCCAGAAGCTGTACGAGATCGCCGTCGCCACAGTGATGCCGGTGCCCGACGGCGCCACGGTACCCACCGACCTGTACCAGGACGCCGACGCCCGGCAGCAGGTGATTGACGCGCTCCGCTGGCTCTACGACACCTTCTACAGCGACACCGACGCCGGGTACTACGGCAATTGGTACAACTGGGAGATCGGCATCCCCACGCATGTCAGCCGCATCCTCGCCCTGCTCCACGATGACATCGCCTCCGCAGATCCGGACCTTGCTCAGCAGTACGTGGACACGATGGATCGGTACCTGCGCAACGGCAAGGACGGCGACGTCGACCTCGACTCGCGTTTCCACACCGGCGCCAATCTCGCCGACATCACCACGAACCGGATCGTGCAGGGCGCGGTGCTCGACGACGCCGACCGGATCACCAAGGCGATCTCCGACCAGCTCACCGTGTACCAGGTGATCGATCCTTACCACCTGCAGCACGGGGTGACCGACGGCTTCTACGCCGACGGCTCGTTCCTCATGCACTCCTCGGTGGCCTATACCGGCAGCTACGGCATCGGCCTGCTGGAGCGCGTCACCACGACGATCGCGATCCTGGACGGCACCTCCTTCCCCACCGAACCCGGCCTGCAGAGCCGGATCAACGAGTGGTTGGCCACCAGCTTCGGACCGGTGATCGTCGAGGGTTGGATGATGGAGATCATCAAGGGCCGCTCGGTCTCGCGGACCAAATCCGGCTACGACAACGGCACCGCCGTGGTGGAGTCGGTGGTGGCACTCTCCCGGTTCGCCGAGCAGGAGCCGGCCGCCGAGCTGGCGGCCTACGTGGCTTATCTGCACGGCATCGAGCAGATGGACATCTCGCCGTCCTCGTTCGCGAACCCGGCGAACATCGTGGCCTACACCGAGACCGTGGAGGATCCGGACGTCACTCCGGCGAACCTGGTGCCCGAGGAGGCCACGTTCGCGTACAACGCGATGGACCGGCACGTGCACCACCGCTCGACCTTCACCTACGCCCTCGCCCGCAGCTCGGCGCGGGTGAGCAAGTACGAGTACATGAGCGGGGAGAACCTGCGGCCATGGTTCCAGGGCGACGGCGCGCACTACCTGTACCTCACCGGCGATGACCAGAACGAGGCGTTCGGCGTCGACTACTTCACCGCCGTCGATGCGGACCGCCTCGCCGGCGTGACGGCGCCGGTCGAGGAGCGCGAGACGGTGCCCGAGCTCTACGGTGAGCTGTTCTACGACAACGAAGAGGCCGACTTCACTCCTTCCTCGGTGAAGCAGAACCTCTTCGTCTACTTCCCGCTGGGCACGAACGCCTACTCGGGTGGGACGACCCTCGGAACCTACGCCGTCGCCGGTATGCAGCAGGCCGACGACGCCGCCTACGTGGCGAAGCAGGCCGGTGAGCTGCCCGAGGACTTCGTGGTCTACGCCAACTCCCGGTCCTCGAAGTCCTGGTTCATGTTCGACGACGAGATCGTGGTCCTGGCTTCTGGTATCACCGACGAGCACGACCGCGGCACGATCACCACTGTGGACGCCCGGATCAGCGACCCGGGAGACGAGGTGCGGTTCGCCGGTGCCACCCGCAGCGGCGCCTCCGTGGCCAGCGCGGGGACGATGAGCAACCTGGCCTGGCTGCACTACGCGAACGCCACCCGGGGCACGGCCATCGGCTATGTCTTCTACACCGATCATGAGCTGGACGTGCGGATCGAGGAGGTGGAGCGCGGCCGGGACTACGTGCGCACCTCGAACAGTGACACCCCGATCACCAAGACGGTCTTCGACGTCTCCGAGACCCGCGACGCGGGCGCCGCACCCGGCTCGATGGCGTACGCGATCGTTCCCGGTGCCGGCGCAGACGCGCTGAGCAACTACGCCGACGCCGGTCCGCAGATCGTCCAGCACAGCGAGGAGGTGCACGCGGTGCGCCACCCGGGACTCGACCTGCTCGCCGTGAACACGTTCAGCGACGGCGAACACGAGATCGAGAATCTCACTGTGGACGGGCCCGCCTCGGTCATAGCGCAGAGCGCCGGCCGCGGCACCACGATCGCGGTCTCCGACCCGACGTTCTCGCGGGAGACGGTGAGCGTGACCATCCGCGGCCGGCGGCCCGTGCTGGATGCGGACCCGGAGGTCACCGTGCACCCGGTACGAGGCGGCACGCGACTCGATTTCCGCACGCACGAGGCGTACGGGGCGAGCTTCACGGTCAGCATGCGCGGCCGCGGCATCGCCTGAGCCCGCGCGCTCGCCAGCGCACCCGCGGCCTCCGGTCCATTCGCTTGAGTAGCGATTTGCAGGCTGAGGACCGACAATCTGGTCCTCCGCCTGCAGATCGCTACTCAGGCGGGCGAGGGGCGCCGGCTCGTACCCAGGCGGCGCCAAGCCTCACCGAGCGACCGCCGCCCTACGGCCCGAGCAGGTGCAGATCCTCGGGAGTGTCGACGTCGGCGGCGGAGCCGAGCGCGGTGCAGTCCACCAGGTCGAGCAGGTCCGGTCGTCGGCGCAGGAACTCCCGGGCGCCCCGGTCCCCCTCGGCCAGGTCCGCAGCCTCCCGCGCGAGGGCGGCGTCGAAGACCATCGGGTGCCGGGCGCGAGGACCTGTGTGGGGATCGCCAACACTCTCGTAGGTGGCCGCAGCGATCCGTCCCGGCCGGTGCGCGCCGAGCACCCGCGCCACCACGTCGGCGCCGACCCCCGGCTGGTCCACCAACGTCACGACCACCCGTGCGGCATCGGCCGGCACCGCTGCCACTCCGCACCGGAACGAGGACGCCAACCCGCTCGCCCAGTCCTGGTTGCGGACCGGCACGCCTCCTGCAACCGCCACCTCGGTCGCGACTTCCTCGGCCTGAGCGCCCACCACCACCAGCACCGGCGCGCACCCATCCGCACGCAGTGCACCCACCGCCCGCGCCACCAGGCTCGCTCCCCCACTGCGCAGCAGCGCCTTCGCGCCCAACCCGAGCCGCCGCCCCTGGCCGCCCGCCAGCACCAGGCCCACAGCGGGCCGATCCTGCGCGCCGCGCGCGCTGCCGCCTGCGTCCGCCTCCATGACCTACAGAGCGTACGGCAGGCCCAGCCCGCCGCTTCCCCGCACGCAGGTGCGGCCGGGGTGCCGCGCGCGCCAACCGCTGGCACGCCGTCCGGCCCGGCGCCGATCCACCGCTCACCCGCGCCGTCTGCCGCGTATGTTGGGGGTATGACTGCGACGCCGGCTCTCTCCTCCAGCGACGCGGTGAGCACGATGCTGGAATCCACCGGCTACCTCACCGACGAGGGCCTGGCCACGATCACCTACCTGGCGGTGGCGATGGACCGCCCGCTCCTGCTCGAGGGAGAGCCGGGCACCGGGAAGACCTCGCTCGCGGAGGCACTTGCCGAAGGGTTGGGCTACCCGCTGATCCGGCTGCAGTGCTATGAGGGCATCGACGCCTCGCAGGCGCTCTATGACTGGGACTTCACCAAGCAGATCCTGCACCTGCGTGCTCTGGAGACCGCCGCGGTCGCCCAGGGTGCACGCGGGACGGCCGCGCGCCCCGGCCTGGACACCGAGGAGATCGAGAAGTCCTTGTTCGACGAGCGCTTCCTGCTCGACCGGCCACTGCTCCAAGCGCTCCGGAACGGTCCGGCGGTGCTGCTCATCGACGAGATCGACCGCGCCGATGATGAGTTCGAGGCGTTCCTGCTGGAGCTGCTCTCCGCCGGCCAGGTGACCATCCCGGAGCTGGGCACGATCCGCGCCGAGCACCCACCGATCGTGGTCCTCACCTCCAACCGCACCCGCGAGCTTCACGATGCCCTGAAGCGCCGCTGCCTCTACCACTGGATCGACCATCCGGGACTCGACCGGGAGGTGGCGATCGTGCGCACCCGGCTGCCGGACATCCCCGAGCGCCTGGCCAGCCAGCTGGTCACCGCGGTGCAGCAGCTGCGCCGCGACCAACACCTGATCAAGCCGCCCGGGGTAGCCGAGTCCCTGGACTGGGCCCGGGCGCTGCTGCACCTGGGCACCGAGACGCTGGACCTGGCCACCGCTGCCGCCACGGTGGGTGCCGTGTGCAAGCACCGCGAGGACCTGGACCGCGTGCGCGCCGAACTCGACCGGCTGCTGGCGGCGTGACATGGCCACGCACGCTCCGCCGTCGACCATCCGGCACTCCCCGGACACGATCCTGGTGGCCTTCGGCCACGCCCTGCGCGCTGCTGGCCTGCCCGTGACCACCGCGGCCACCCGCTCCTTCGTAGAAGCCGTGGCCCGCCTCGACCTCACCTCCCGCAGCGATGTGTACTGGGCCGGCCGCGCCACCCTGTGCAGCAGCGCAGCCGATCTGATCGGTTACGACCGGGTGTTCACTGCGTGGTTCGAGCGCGAACTACCGCCGACGGCGCAGCCTCGCCCGGATCAGGTCGGTCACCAGGCCGCGGTGCAGGCCGGCGAGGATGACGACGGCGCAGCCTCCGTGGTCGCCACGCTCGCCTCGCGTACGGAGCAGCTCCGGCACCGCGACGTGGCCGAGCTGGACCTCGCCGAGCGGGCCTGGTTGAACCAGGCGATCCGGGCCCTGCCGCTGCCCCACCCGATCCGCCGCACGCACCGCACCGAACCGTTCCACCACGGCCGGGTGGACCGGGTGCGCACCCTGCGCGCCGAGCTGCGCCGCGCCGGTGAACCCGGACCGCTGCAGCATTCCCGCCCCCGCCGCACACCCCGCCGTCTGGTGCTGCTGATCGACGTCTCCGGGTCGATGCGGCCCTATGCGGACACGCTGCTTCGGCTGGCGCATCACCTGGTCCGGGGCAGGAGCGGCCACAATATCGAAGTGTTCACGCTCGGCACCCGGCTGACCCGGTTGACGCAGGCGCTGCAGCACCGGGACGTCGATATCGCCCTGCAGCGCGCCGGTGCGGCGATCCCGGACTGGTCCGGTGGCACCCGGCTGGCCGATACGCTCGGCGCCTTCGTGCGCCGGTGGGGGCGGCGCGGGATGGCGCGCGGCGCCGTCGTGCTGATCGCCAGCGACGGGTGGGAGCGCGGCGACCCGGCACTGCTCGGCGAGCAGCTGCGCCGGCTCGCCAGGCTGGCTCGGCGGATCGTGTGGTCCAACCCGCACGCGGGAAAGGCCGGCTACCAGCCGGTGCAGGGCGGAATCGTCGCGGCGTTGCCGCATCTGGACGCCCTGGTGGCGGGACACTCGCTGGCCGCTTTCGAGCAGGTGCTCCGCGAGCTCGAGAACGGGGCCGGCCGCACCGGCCAGGCCACGAAGGAGGTGACGATCGATGCGTGATGTGCTCGGCGACCTGGTACCGGCCTGGCGGGCCGGCGGCACGGTGGGGCTCGGCACCGTGGTGGGTGCGTTCCAGTCCGCGCCGCGGCTGCCCGGTGCCGCCATGGTGGTGGACGCCGACGGGACGGTGAGCGGCTCGGTCTCCGGCGGATGCGTGGAGGGGGACGTGTACGAGACGGCCCGCCGGGTGCTGGCGAGCGGGCAGGCGGAGCTGCACCGGTACGGCTTCTCCGACGACCAGGCGTTCGCCGTGGGACTGACCTGTGGCGGAATCATCGATGTGTTCGTCGAACCGGTCTCGCAGCAGTCGTTTCCCGAGCTCGGCGAGGTGGCCGACGCGATCGAGGCCGGCACCCCGGTGGCCCTGGCGGTCGTGGCCGAACATGACGATCCGGCCCCGGGTGGGCCGGCACCTGGTGGTGTTCGCCGATCGCACCGCCGGCACCCTCGGCTCGCAGCGCACCGACCAGGCCGTCACCGATGATGCCCGCGGCCTGCTCGCCACCGGCCGGAACAGGATGCTCACCTACGGCCCGGACGGGCAGCGGATGGAGGACGGGATGCGGGTGTTCGTGTCCTCCTTCGCGCCACCGCCCCGGATGCTGGTGTTCGGCGCGATCGACTTCGCCGCCGCTCTGGCCCGGCAGGGAGCCATGCTCGGCTACCGGGTGACCGTCTGTGACGCCCGCGGGGTGTTCGCCACCCCGGCCCGGTTCCCGGACGCCGACGAAGTGGTGGTGGACTGGCCGCACCGGTACCTGCAGGCGGAGGTCGACGCCGGCCGGGTGGACCGGCGGACCGTGATCGCCGTGCTCACCCACGACCCGAAGTTCGATGTGCCGGCGCTGCAGGTGGCACTCGGACTAGACGTGGCCTATATCGGGGCGATGGGCTCCCGGCTGACCCACTCCGACCGGCAGCGCCGGCTGCGCGAGGCGGGGCTGAGCGAGGAACTGCTGGACCGGCTGCACAGCCCGATCGGGCTTGACCTGGGGGCGCGCACACCGGAGGAGACCGCGGTCTCGATCGCCGCAGAGATCATCGCGGTGCAGTGGGGCGGCGGCCGGTCCTCGCTGCGTGAGGTGTCCGGCCGGATCCACCACGACGACCTGGTCGGCTAGCTCGACCCATTCCTGTGCGCTAGGTCACATTCGTCGGTAGAGTGCCCACCATCTGAGATGTCGCAGCGCGAAGGAGCAACAGATGACGTCGCACACGATCACGCTCACCGTCGACGGGGTCGAATACACCGACGACGTCGAGCCACGGCTCTTGCTCGTGCAGTACCTGCGCGAGGTGCTCGGTAAGACCGGCACCGTCATCGGCTGTGACACCACCAACTGCGGTGCCTGCACAGTGCTGGTGGACGGGCAGAGCATCAAATCCTGCACGATGCTCGCCGTGGAGGCCGACGGGCAACAGGTCACCACCATCGAGGGACTGGCCGACGATGGTGAGCTGCACCCCCTGCAGAAGGCGTTCAACGACTGCCACGCCCTGCAGTGCGGGTTCTGCACCTCCGGAATGATCATGCAGGCCGCGTCCCTGCTGACCGAGAACCCCCGGCCCACCGACGAGGAAGTCCGGGACGGCCTGGAAGGCAACTTGTGCCGGTGCACCGGCTACCAGAACATCGTCGCCGCCGTGCAGCAGGCTGCTGGGGAGGAGGTGGCCCGATGACCGCCACCGAGGAGCGCGCCCCGGAGATCGGGCGCGCCCGCCCCCGCAAGGAGGACGCCCGGCTGATCACCGGCCGCAGCCGGTACACCGACAACATCGTCCTGCCTGGCATGTTGCACATGAGCATGGTGCGCAGTCCGGTCGCCCGCGCCCGGATCACCGGGATCGACGCCTCCGCCGCGCGCAGCGCCCCCGGTGTGGTGAAAGTCCTCACCGGTGCCGATCTGGCCGCCGAGCAGGGATCGATGCCGAACGCCTGGCCGATCACCGAGGAGCAGAAGGCCCCACCGCACCCGGCGATGGCCGAGGAGATGGTGAACTTCGCCGGCGAGATCGTCGCCGCGGTGATCGCCCGCTCCCCCGCCGCCGCCCGCGATGCCGCGGAGCTGGTGGACGTCGACTACGAGACGCTGACCCCGGTGGTGGACCTGGCCACAGCGGCCCGAGACGAGGAGCTGATCTACCCGGACCTGGGCACGAACCACTCCGCGACGTGGGTGTTCGACTCTGCCGAGGCTGGTACCGGCGGAAACATCAAGGAGGCGATCGCCGGCTCCGAGATCGTGGTCGAACGAACCTTCCGGCAGCAGCGGCTGATCCCGGCGTTCATGGAACCACGTTCGACGGTGGTGGATCCGACCGGGGAGCAGATCACGATGTGGTCGGCCACGCAGATCCCGCACATCCTGCGGGTGATGCTCGCCCTCACCCTCGGCATCCCGGAGTCGAAGCTGCGGGTGATCGCCCCGGATGTGGGCGGCGGATTCGGCGGGAAGCTGCAGGTGACCCCGGAAGAGGTGATCACCCTGCTCGCCGCGCAGCGCACCGGTAAGCCGGTGAAGTACACCGAGACCCGGTCGGAGTCGATGATCGGCGCCCACCACGGGCGGGACCAGATCCAGACGATGCGCATCTCGGCGAACCGGGACGGCACGGTGACCGGCCTGGATGTGCACCTGGTGGCAAACATGGGCGCCTACCTGGGCCTGATCACCTCGGGCATCCCGATCCTCGGGGCGTTCATGTTCAACGGGATCTACAAGTTCCCCGCCTACCGGTTCGAGTGCACCAACGTGTTCACCAACCAGGTCTGGACCGATGCCTACCGCGGCGCCGGCCGGCCCGAGGCCACGTTCGCGATCGAGCGGATGATGGACGAGCTGGCCACCGAGCTGGGCATGGATCCGATCGAGATCCGGGAGAAGAACTGGATCAAGCACGAGGAGTTCCCGTTCCAGACGATCTCCACGATGGAGTACGACTCCGGCAACTACGAGGCCGCCACCGAGAAGGCTCTCGAGCTGTTCGGCTACGACGAGCTGCGCGCCGAACAGGCCCGGCGCCGGGAGTCCGGTGATCCGGTCCAGCTCGGCATCGGGGTCTCCACGTTCACCGAGATGTGCGGTCTGGCCCCGTCCCGGATCCTCGGGGCGCTGCGCTACGCCGCCGGCGGGTGGGAGCACGCCCAGGTGCGGGTACTGCCGACCGGGAAGGTCGAGGTGGTCACCGGTGTCAGCCCGCACGGGCAGGGGCACGTGACCAGTTGGAGCCAGATCGTGGCCGACCGGCTCGGGGTGGCGTTCGAGGACGTCGAGGTGCTGCATGGCGATACGCAGATCTCCCAGCGCGGCCTGGACACCTACGGCTCCCGGTCGCTGGCCGTGGGCGGGATGGCGGTGGTGGCCGCCGCGGACAAGGTGATCGAGAAGGCGAAGGTGGTCGCCGCGCACATGCTGGAGGCCGCCACCGATGACATCGAGTTCACCGCGGGCACGTTCAGCGTCCGCGGCACCGACCAGAGCGTCGCCTTCGGGGACGTCGCCCTGGCAGTGTTCGCAGCCCACGACCTCCCGGACGGGTTCGAACCCAACCTGGACTCCGATGCCACCTTCGATCCGGAGAACTTCTCCTTCCCGCACGGCACCCACCTGGCAGCGATGGAGGTGGACACCGAGACCGGGCAGGTGAGCATCCGCAAGTACGTGTGCGTGGACGACATCGGGAACGTGGTCAACCCACTGATCGTGGAGGGGCAGGTGCACGGCGGTCTCGCCCAGGGGATCGCCCAGGCGCTGTACGAGGAAGCGGTCTACGACGACGCCGGCACCCTGCTGACCGGTTCGTTCACCGAGTATCTGGTCCCCTCGGCGCCCGACCTGCCGGAGTTCATCACCGACCGGACCGTCACGCCGTCGACCACGAACGCCCTCGGCGTCAAAGGCGTCGGCGAGGCGGGCACGATCGCCTCCACACCGGCGATCGTGAACGGGGTGCTCGATGCACTCCGCCACCTCGGCGTGACCGAGGTGGAGATGCCGTGCTCACCGTCCCGGGTGTGGCACGCCATCCAGGCCGCCGGATCAGGTACCGAAAGTGGCCCGCCGCGTACGAGCGCCGGCGGCGATACCAGCGGTGGGCGGAAGGAGGAACGATGATTCCGAGCTCGTTCGACTTCAAGGCACCGGCCACGGTGGCCGAGGCGCTGTCGCTGCTGGCCGACGACACGATGGATGTGAAGATTCTCGCCGGCGGGCAGTCTCTGCTGCCGGTGCTGAAGCTGCGGATGGCCGACCCGGAGCTGGTGGTCTCGCTCGCGAAGATCGATGAGCTGCGCGGGGTGCGACTCGACGGTGGGTCGATCGTGATCGGGGCGATGACCCGGCATGCCGACGTCGCCGGTGATCCGGTGATCGCCTCCCACGCACCGCTGTTGGCCCGGGCCGCCGGTGAGATCGCCGACCCCCAGGTGCGACACCGGGGCACCATCGGTGGCGCGGTGGTCCATGCCGACCCCGCCAGCGATATGCCCGCCACGCTCTCCGCTCTGGAGGCCGAGATGACCGTGGTCGGGGCCAGCGGTGAGCGAACCGTGCCGGCAGCGGAGTTCTTCGTGGACTTCTTCACCACGGTGGTCGAGGAGGACGAGATCCTCACCTCGATTCGGGTGCCCACCTATGACGGCTGGGGCGTCGGATACGAGAAGTTCACCCGGGTGGCCCAGCAGTGGCCGATCGTCTCGGTCGCGGCGATGGTGCGCCTCGACGGTGGTTCCATCGCCGAGGCCAGAGTCGCCCTGGGAAACATGGACACTGTGCCGGTGCGGGCCTCGTCCGTGGAGCAGGCACTGGCCGGCGGCTCCGTCACCGAGGAGGCCGTGGCAGCAGCCTGTGCCAGCGCCGCCGAGGGCACCAATCCCACTGACGACCTCAACGGTGATGCCACCTACCGGCGGCACCTGGCCACCGTGCTCACCCGGCGGGCGGTGCTCACCGCGATCGGTGGCAGCTGAGCCGCGGGGCGGGCCGGAAAGAGCGAGTGGATCCGTAAGCGCGAGTGGCGGGCCGGAAAGAGCGAGTGGATCGGTAAGCGCGAGTGGCGGGCCGGAACGGCCGAGTGGTGGGCCCGCAGCAGCGAAAGGAGCAGATGTGAGGCTGGAGCACCAGTTCGAGGTGCCGGCACCGATGTCGACCACCTGGGACACGTTCAACGACCTGGAGAAGGTGGTGCCGTGCTTCCCGGGCGCCACGATCGGGGAGGTGGACGGCGACGAGTTCACCGGGGCGGTCAAGGTCAAGCTCGGACCGATCTCGCTGCTCTACAACGGCACCGGACGCTTCCTCGAACGCGACGAGGCAGCCGGGCGGATCGTGATCGAGGCCTCAGGCAAGGATCGCCGCGGTAACGGCACCGCCGGAGCCACGGTGACGGCGGTGCTCACCGAGGTGGCGGACGGCACCGCTGTGGACGTGGTCACCGAGATGGACATCGGTGGCAAACCGGCCCAGTTCGGCCGCGGCATGATCCAGAGCATCTCGAACAAGATGCTGGACAGGTTCCTCGCCTGCATCCGGGAGAAGATGACGGGCGGCGCCGAGGTCTGACCCGCCGCCGGTGCCCCGCGCTGCGCCCCTGCTCCTGTCCCCGCCCCCTCGCCCACGCCGCGCTCGCGCTCGCCCCGTTCCATCGGAGGTACCTTGCGGGATCGGAACCAAGGTAGAGCCTCACTCCGACCCCGCAAGTTGCCTCCGACGCGGTGGGCACAGCGCGGGTGACGTGGGTGGCGTGCGCGGCTACCCGTAGAAGACGTCCTCCATCACCTTGCGGGCGTGCCGGGCGGCGCGCATCCAGTCCTGCTCCAGATCGTCCGCATGCCCGGCCGGATACCCGAGCAGCCGGGAGATCCGCACCAGCGCGGAGCGCTCCGCCGGCAGCTGGTCGATCCGTGCTCCGGTGAGCCGACCGGTGGCGAGCACATTCGCGTTCCGCAGCCGGGTGGCCAGCTCCCACGCCTGCGCGAGCGAGGCCGCATCCGCAGCGCCGATCAGCCCGGCCTCCGCGGCCGCCGCCAGCGTGGCCAGCGTCCCAGTCACCTGCAGCTCCGGGTGGGTGTGCGCATGCTGGAGCTGCAGCAGCTGCGCGGTCCACTCCACATCGGCCAGTCCGCCACTGCCGAGCTTGAGGTGGTGAGTATCCGGTACCCCGCGCGGCAGCCGCTCGGACCCCACCCGCGCTTTGATCCGGCGTAGCTCACGCAGCTCGTGCAGATCCACCCCGCCCTCGGGATAGCGCAGCGGGTCGATCAGCGCGGTGAACTCCTCCCCCAGGCCGGTGTCCCCGGCCACCGCCCGTGCCCGCAGCAACGCCTGCCGCTCCCAGCCCTGCGCCCACCGGGCGTAGTACTCCGCGTAGGAAGCGAGCGTGCGCACCATCGGCCCCTGTCGGCCCTCGGGGCGCAGGTCCGCGTCCACCGCCAGCTTCGGCTCGCTGCCGGTGGACCCGAGCAGCGCCGGCACTGCGGTGGCCACCTCCAGCGCCCACTTCTGCGCGATGTCGGCGCCGGTCCCGGGCAGCGGATCGTGCACGAACATCACGTCCGCATCCGAGGCATAGGAGATCTCCGCCCCACCCAGGCGCCCCATCGCGACCACGAGGAACCGGGACGGTTCCTGCGCCAAGGCAAGCTTCGCCGTCGCCGACCGCCGGGCGATCCCGAGTGCCCCCACCAGGGCGAGCTCGGCGGCCGGGGTGATGATCGCCGCGCAAGTGGCCGCCGGCACCTCGGTGAGCACGTCGGAGATCGCCGCCCGGGTCAGTTCGCGGCGCCGGATGAACCGCACGGCAAGCTCTGGCTGACCGGTGTCCTTGCGGCGCGCGAGCATGGCTGTCATGTTCGCCTCGAGCGCCTCCCGGGAGCGCGGCACGAGGTCGGCGTCCTCGTCCAACCAGGTGACCGCCTCGGTGAGGCCGGCGATCCGTTCGGCCGCGTAGGCGCTGGCAGAGAGGATGTGTGCCAGACGCTCGGCGGCGGCACCAGAATCACGGAGCAGCTTCAAGTACCAGTGGGTGGCGCCGAGGGAGTCGGAGATCTTCCGGAACGCCAGTAGCGCCCCGTCCGGATCCGGGCCCTCGGCGAACCAGCCGAGCATCACCGGGAGCAGCTGGCGCTGGATCGCGGCGCGCCGGGACACCCCTTCGGTGAGGGAGTTGATGTGTCGGATGGCACCGGCCGGGTCCCGGTAGCCGATTCCGCGCAGCCGCTCCCGGGCACGCTCGGGGTCCAGGCTGACATCGTCGGCGGACAGCCGAGCCACCTGCGGCAGCAGTGGGCGGTAGAACAGGTCCTCGTGCAGGCTGCGTACCTGCCGGCGGACCGAGCGCCACTTCGCCAGCAGCGCCTTGGCGTCACCTCCCTCGATCCGGGCCGCCCGCGCCAGCACGTTCAGCTCTTGCTCATCGGTGGGCAGCAGGTGGGTGCGCCGCATCCGCATCAGCTGCACCCGATGCTCCAGCACCCGGAGGAACCGGTAGCATCCGGCGAGCTGATCGGCGTGGTCCCGGCCCACGTAGCCGGTAGCGGACAACGCCTCCAGTGCTGCCAATGTGTTCGCGGCCCGGATGCCCTCGTCCACCCGCCCGTGCACGAGCTGCAGCAGCTGCACGGTGAACTCCACATCCCGCAAGCCCCCACGGCCGAGCTTGATCTGCCGGTCCGCCTCCACCGGTGGCACATGCTCCTCCACCCGGCGGCGCATCGCCTGGGAGTCCTCCACGAAGTGCTCCCGCTCGACGGCGGTCCACACCATGGGGCGCAGGGCGTCCAGATACGCCTGGCTCAGCGGGGCATCCCCGGCCACGTGCCGGGCTTTGAGCAGCGCCTGGAACTCCCAGGTCTTCGCCCAGCGCCGGTAGTAGGCCAGGTGCGAGTCCAGAGTGCGCACCAGGGGCCCATTCTTCCCCTCCGGGCGCAGCGCTGCGTCCACCTCCCACAGTGGCGCCTCCCGGGACGGCATCGAGCACATCCGGGCCAGTGTGGCGGCCAGCTTGGTGGCAACCGGCAACGCCTCGTCCTCCGGGGTGTTGCCGACCGGTTCAGCCACGTAGACCACATCGACGTCGGAGATGTAGTTCAGCTCCATGCCACCGGTCTTGCCCATCCCGAGCACGGCCAGGCGCACCCCGGCGCCGTGGTCGCTGAGCTCGGCGCGGGCGAGCGCGAGCGCGCCGTCCAGTGCAGCGGCGGCCAGGTTCGCCAGTGCAGCACCCACGCGGGGCAGCAGCGCGACCGGGTCCGGTGCGGACAGGTCCTCGGCGGCGATACCGAGGAGCAGGTGACGGTAGGCGCGGCGCAGATCGTCCACTCCGCCGTCAGCGGCTCGAACCGCGGCCACCGGCAGCTGCGCGGCCGGGTCGGCCCCCACGGCGCGCAGTAGCTCGGCCCGCACCTGGGTCGCGTCCGACTCGGCGGCGCCCGGTAGCGCCACAGCACCGGTGAGCACGACGGCCACCTGAGCCGGGTGCGCCACCAGGTAGTCCGCCCAGAACGAGGACCCACCGAGTACGGCGAGCAGCCGCCCCAGCCCAGCTCCCGTGCCCGGCGGGCTGGACTGGCCCCCGGATGCTGCGCCGTCGCCGGTGAGAACGCTCAGGTCTGCCTCGGTCTCGGCCAGGCGGACCAGGGCGAGCAGCGCCCGATCCGGGTCGGCGACCTTGCCCAACGCCCCGATCAGGGCGGTGACATCGGCCGGGTCGAGCAGGGCGGCCAGTGCGGGTTCGGTGAGCAGGTCGGCGGAACGGGCGGTGTCGGTGAACCCCGCCCGGGCCAGCGCTGCGGTCAGGCTCTGCGGTCGCACCAGTGCCCGCTCAGATCAGGGTGAGGCGGGACAGCTCGTAGCCGGTGACCTGCGCCCGGTAGTCGTGCCACTCCTGCCGCTTGTTCGCCAGAAAATGGGAGAAGACCTGCTCACCGAGGGTGTCGGCGACCAGTTCGGAGTCCTCCATCAGGCCCACCGCCTGGTCCAGGCTGCCGGGCAGCGGGTCGATGCCCAGCGCGCGGCGTTCGTTGTCCGAAAGCTCCCAGACGTTGTCCTCGGCCTCCTCGGGGAGCTCGTAACCCTCCTCGATTCCCTTCAGCCCGGCCCGGAGCAGCACCGCCAACGCCAGGTAGGGGTTCGCCGAGGCGTCCAGCGCGCGGTACTCCACCCGCACCGACTGGCCCTTGGTGGGTTTGTACATCGGCACCCGCACCAGTGCGGACCGGTTGTTGTGCCCCCAGCACAGGTAGTTCGGGGCCTCCTGCCCGCCCCAGAGCCGCTTGTAGGAGTTCACGAACTGATTGGTGACGGCGGTGATCTCCGCGCCGTGCACGAGCAGCCCGGCCATGAAGGCACGCGCGGTGGAGGAGAGCTGGTAGCGGGCGCCAGGCTCGTGGAAGGCGTTGGTGTCCCCCTCGAACAGGGACAGATGGGTGTGCATCCCCGACCCCGGCTGCCCGGCGAGCGGTTTGGGCAGGAAGGAGGCGGTGAAACCCTGCTGGATGGACACCTCCTTGACCACCGAGCGGAAGGTCATGATGTTGTCCGCAGTGCTCAGCGCGTCGGCGTAGCGCAGGTCGATCTCGTTCTGCCCCGGGCCGGCCTCGTGGTGGGAGAACTCCACCGAGATGCCCATCGACTCCAGCAGCGTGATCGCCGCCCGGCGGAAGTCGTGGCCCTGCCCGCGGGCGACGTGGTCGAAGTAGCCGGCGTTGTCCACCGGCACCAGCGGGTCGGTCTCGGACTCCAGCGCCTGGAACAGGTAGAACTCCACCTCGGGGTGGGTGTAGAAGGTGAATCCGGCGTCGGCCGCCTTGGCCAGCGCGCGCTTGAGCACGTTTCGTGGGTCGGCTGCGGCCGGCTGCCCGTCCGGGGTGAGGATGTCGCAGAACATCCGGGCGGTGCCGTGGTGGCCGCCGCGCCAGGGCAGGATCTGGAAGGTGCTCGGGTCGGGCTGGGCGATCATGTCCGCCTCGCTCACCCGGGACAGCCCCTCGATCGAGGACCCATCGAAGCCGATGCCCTCGGTGAACGCGCCCTCGAGCTCGGCCGGGGCGATCGCCACCGACTTCAGCACCCCGAGCACATCGGTGAACCACAGCCGGATGAACCGCACGTCGCGTTCCTCGATGGCTCGCAGTACGTACTCCTGCTGCTTGTCCATACGCTGCTCCTGCTCTTGATCCGCTCCCGGGCGTGCTCCGACCAGTCCCATCATGTCAGCCCCGGAGTGGGCTGCGTCACGCCGATGCCCGCCGGTGCGGTCATCGCCCCCAGTCTGTCAGCGTGACGCGCTGCCGGGCACCCTGCCGCCGCGGGTTCGCACTAGGCTGGTGCCCATGTCACAGCAGACCCCGGACGCCCCCACAGGCTCGGTCCTTCCCGCTGTCGGTTCTGGCAAGCGCGTGCGCGTGCATCACCTCGCCGCTGCCAAAGAGGCCGGTGAACGGTTGACGATGCTCACCGCCTATGACGCCCCCACGGGGCGGATCTTCGACGAGGCCGGGATCGACATGCTGTTGGTGGGCGACTCGATCGGCGACAACATGCTCGGCCATGCGAACACCCTCCCGGTGACCGTCGAGGAGATGATCCCCCCGGCCCGCGCAGTGGTCCGCTCGACGAAGCGCGCGATGGTGGTGGTCGACCTGCCGTTCGGCAGCTACGAGGCGAGCGCGGAGCAGGCCTACACCGCCGCAGTCCAGGTGATGAAGGAGACCGGCGCGCATGCGGTGAAGTTCGAAGGCGGTGTCCGGGTGGCCGCGCAGGTAGAACTGATCACCGGGGCCGGTATCCCGGTGGTCGGGCACCTCGGCTTCACCCCGCAGTCGGAGAACATCCTCGGCGGAAAGCGGGTGCAGGGCCGCGGGGAGGACGCCGTGGAGAAGCTCTGCGAGGACGCGGTCGCCTTGCAGGAGGCCGGTGTCGTGGCCGTGGTGCTGGAGATGGTGCCTGCCCCGGTGGCCGCCCGGGTCACCGAGATCTTGCAGGTACCCACGATCGGCATCGGCGCCGGCCCGGCCTGTGACGGTCAGGTCCTGGTCTGGCTGGACATGGCTGGCATGGGTGACTGGGCACCGCGGTTCGCCAAGCAGTTCGGGCAGGTCGGTGCCGAGCTGCGACGCGCGGCAGAGGCCTATGCCGGCGAGGTGCGCACCGGCAGCTACCCGGCGCAGGAGCACTCCTACCAGGAGTGACCCGGCGCGCCTGGAGCAGTCCAGCGCCGGGTGCGACGACTACGCAGGACGCCCTGCGCCGTCGTCGGCGGGAGGACACGAGCGCGCCTCGGCGGGAGGACACGAGCGCGCCTCGGCGGGAAGACACGAGCGACCCTCCGCGGGAAGACACGAGCGCTCCTCAGCGGAACCACGCGGGTGCTGGCGCACCTGCGGCCGAATCACCCTCAGCGCACGGCGATCAGCGGTTCTCGTGCACCCAGGCGATGACGCCTGCGGTCACCGCCTCCACATACCGCTGCTGTCCGTCCTCGCTGCGCATCACCTCGGCGTCGCCAGAGTTGCGCAGTTCACCGAGCTCCAGCAGTACGGCTGGGCGGCGGGCGAAGTTCAGGGTCGCGTCATCGGAACGCTCAACGATCGGGTCCTCGAGCTCGTCGTTCGGGGTGAAGCCGCCGTCCTCGAGGGCATCGACCAACTCCTCGGCGAGCTCGCGGCTGGGTTCGCGCTGCGAGCTGGACAGCGGCGGGTCGGCCACCACCACGGCGAAGCCCGGCGCGTCCTCGTCCTCGGCGCTGGCCGCGTGGATGGAGACCATCAGGTCCACGTCCTGATCTTCGGCGAAGGTGCCACGGCGGTCCACGCACGGGCCGATGCCGTCATCGTCGGTGCGAGTCATCGAGACCGAGGCGCCCAGGGTCTCCAGGTCCGCGGTGAGCTGCTCGCTGACCTCGAAGGCGAACTCGTGCTCGGCGTAGCCGTCGACGCTGGCGGAACCGGTGGAGCCGCAGGCGGTCCGACCCTCGCGCCCGTCGGCGACCGGCCGGTTGGCGGCCTCCGGATCGTCGGCACGCCCACCGTTGTGCCCGGGGTCAACAGCGATCCGGACGCCGATCAGCGGCTGTGCGGCGAGGCTGACGCCCGGGTCTTTGCCTTCGGGAAACGGAACGTACGGCGAGAAATCCGCTGAGGCGGCGGGAGCCAGAGCCAGCGATGCACCCACGGCGAGAGCCGCCGCACCAGCCAGCCGGTGGATCCGTTGCCTCATCCGTGCGCTCCTCGGTCAGTCCTCAGGGTCGTCGTCCCACTCGCGGTCCTGTTCCTCCCACGCCTTGTTGCGCTGCCTCGCGCGCTGTAGAGCGTTCGCAGCCTCATCGTGGGTGCGGTACGGACCAAGTCGGTCGGTCCAGTCGCTGACCAGACCGCGCTCGACCTTACCAGTTTCGAGATTGTAGTAGTACGCCTGATCAGGGTCGGTGTGCTCGGTCACGGTCTCACCATTCCTCTCGCTCCACGACGGCGGCATCGGCACGTACCGGAAACTCTAGACTGCTGCTTGGCCCGAGTCCTGCCGTGAGGTCCGTGGGTGGGAGCTGTACTTGACGAAAGGGAACGATCCACGATGAGCAAGCACGAGGACGCGGCGAAGGTCGCGGAGGTCGAGGCCGAGAAGATCGGCTTCGGCATCGATATCGGTGGGTCCGGGATCAAGGGTGCGCCGGTGCACCTGGGCACTGGGGAGCTCCTCACCAAGCGGTTCCGCCGGCCCACGCCGGCCGAGTCCAGCCCGGAGGCGGTGGGCGCAGTGCTCGCGGAGGTGGTCGAGCACTTCGAGCTGCCGGGGATGGCGCACATCGGGGTGACGTTCCCAGGGATCGTGAAGGATGGTGTGGCGCACTCGGCGGCGAACGTGGACAAGCGCTGGGTGGACACCGATGTGGCCGAGGTGGCGCGGCGTTGGACCGGGCACACCGCGTATGTGGCCAACGACGCCGACGCCGCCGGGTACGCCGAGATCGCCTACGGCGCGGCAAAGGGGAAGAAGGGCACCGTGCTGGTTCTCACCCTCGGCACCGGGATCGGCAGCGCGATGATCCGCGACGGTGTGCTGATTCCGAACTTCGAGCTCGGGCACCTGGAGATCGACGGCTATGACGCCGAGAGCCGTGCCGCTTCCTCGATCAAGGAGGAGGAAGGCCTCTCCTACCCCGAGTGGGCCGAGCGGCTGCAGCGGTACTTCTCCCACGTGGAGTTCCTGTTCTCCCCGGACCTGTTCGTCGTCGGCGGCGGAGTGTCCAAGGACCACGAGCAGTTCCTGCCGCTGCTGGACCTGAAGACGCCGATCGTGCCGGCGAAGCTGCGGAACAAGGCCGGGATCGTGGGCGCTGCGGCGCTGGCGGCAGACAACGCCTGACCTGCCCGGGGGTCGTCCTGCGGGGAGTGCGCTATAGCGCACCCCTCACCTGACGACCCGAGGGGGAAGGGGGCGGATGAGCCGGCCGGTACGCCGGGTTCTGTAGCCGGATCCTGACGGACCCGGTGGCGGCCATCCATCTACGACGTACGTTGCCGCACGCCTCCAGCGACCTACCCGGAAGCTCGGGCGAGCAGCCCTCGAACACTTCCTGTCTGGTCTTGCTCCGGGTGGGGTTTACCTAGCCGCACCGGTCACCCGGTGCGCTGGTGGTCTCTTACACCACCGTTTCACCCTTACCGCTCGGCGAACCGAGTGGCGGTCTGATTTCTGTGGCACTGTCCCGCGGGTCACCCCGGGTGGGCGTTACCCACCACCCTGCCCTGTGGAGCCCGGACGTTCCTCGGCGCGGGTTCCCCCGCGACGCGACCGCCTGGCCGACTCATCCGCTGCCTAGTCTAACTGGGTCGAAGTGACGGATATACGGCGGGCGGTGCCATATTTCGCACACGCCGCCGTATATCCGTCGATTGGCACTCGCGCCGTAGACTCAGACCCCGTGCTCATCCTGCTGCCGCCCTCGGAGGGCAAGACCGCTCCCGCCCGCGGCCGGCCGGTCGATCTCGCCGCTCTCACCCGACCGGACCTGACCACCGCCCGCAGCCAGGTCCTGGACGCCCTGCAGCAGGTCAGCGCGCGCCCGGACGCCCCCGCGCTGCTCGGCGTCGGCGCCTCCCTGTCCGAGGAGGTGGCCAGGAACACCGCCCTCCGACAGGCGCACGCCGCCCCCGCAGCGAAGGTCTACACCGGCGTGCTGTACGCGGCGGCGGACCTGGCCGAGCTGACCGGCACCGCCCGCCGGCGGGCGAACACCAGTGTGCGGATCGTCTCTGCGCTGTGGGGCGTCCTCTCCCCCGCGGACAAGGTCCCCGCCTACCGGCTCTCGATGGGCACCTCGCTGCCGGGCACCGGTCCGCTGGCTCGGCACTGGAGCCGGGCCCTGGGAGACCAGCTGACGGGCCCGGGTCGCGCCACCGACACTGAGGTCATCATCGACTGCCGCTCGGCGGCCTACCTGGCGGCGTGGAAACCGCCCGCCGGCACCCCGTGGCTGACCGTGCGGGTGGTCGCGGAGACCGACGGGGTGCGCACCGTCGTCTCGCACCACGCCAAACACACCCGCGGTCTGCTCACCCACCACCTGCTCACCCGCCCCGGCAGCCCGCCGCGCACGATCTCGGCGGTGGTCGCGGCCACGCGCGAGCTCATCGGTCCGGTGCTGCGCGAGGTGAACCACCTCCGGGCGGCCACCGGCCCGGACACCCTGGAGCTGGTGCTCAGCTGACCGTCGGGCGTTCTCAGCCGCCGAACGGCGGCCCGCGCCGCACCGCCGGCCCACTCACCGCCCGCTCGAGCAGCCAGTACAGGGTGTAGACGAGCGCGATCGCGAGCGTCACATGCACCAGGAACGCCAGTGCCACCGCGGTGATGATGCCCGCCGGCGCGAACGTGCGACCCCAGCTGCAGGCCAGCACCGCCGGGATCACCAGCGCCCCGAGGGCCCCGCCCAGCAGCTCCGCGCCGAGGCTCCGCTCCCCCATCCAGGGCAGCAGGTTCCACACGTCGAACAGGTCCAGGGTGGCCAGGATGCCGAGCACGGTCACCACAGCGATCAGGCCGACGACAGCGCTCCGCCAGTACCAGCGGGGATGTTTCGCCTCCCACATGGTCGCCATGGACACCGCCGACCACATCAGCCAGGTCCGGATCACGCCGGTGCCGAGGCCGCGCATCGCGACCCGGAACAACCGGTCCGCCTCGGGGCGGGTGACCTCCGGCCCGGCATAGGAACCCGGGAGCACGAGGGCGTCGTGCAGCACTGCGGCGGGCAGGAACCGGCCGCTGCGCGGCACCAGCCAGGTGAACACCCACGGCACCGAGGCCATATCGGTACGGAAGGTCTCCAGCTGGGCGGGCACCACGAACGGTTCGGTGTAGTCGTCGGCGCTGTAGGCGATCGGGCGCAGCAGCGCGAAGTCGCGGCCGTTGATGCTGCGCAGCTCCAAGCGCAGCGGGCCGCCGTCGAGGGCGTCGGAGAAGTGGCCCACGCCCGGCTCAGGACACGCGGATGAGGATGTAGTCGTAGTCCTCGCTGCGAATCACGTCGTCCGGACCGGCATTGGCGATGGCGTCCTTCTCGGTCAGGCTGAGCGGTACCTGCACTCCTTCGGTGGCCAGCCCGCGCAGCGCGACGGCGGCCAGTCCCCCGGTCTGGGTGCGAACCCGTTCGTAGAGGGCGAGCAGGCCTTCGTCGATGCCGGTGGCTGCCGTCTCGCGCTTGCTCTGCGTCTCGGCGGTCTCGGCGTCCAGGGCCGCCAGGGCCTCATCGCGCTCGCTCTCGGTTCGGGCGATATCGGCCTGCAGCGCCTCGAGCTGCTCATTCACAGCGACGGCGTCCTTCTCGGCGCGCTCCATCCGTTCCATCACCTCCAGCTCGACCTCCTCCAGGTCGGACTGCCGTTTGGCGAGGGACTCGAGCTCATGACCGAGGGCCTGCAGATCCTTGGCGCTGCCGGCGCCGGCGTCCAGGCGCTGCTGGTTGCGGGTCGCCCGGGTTTCCACCTGCTCGACGTCGGTCTCGGCCTTGGCGAGCTCACGCCGGGTGTCGGAGATGAGCACCTCGGCGGCAGTCTTCGCCCGCTGCAGATCCTCGGCCCGGGCGGTGAGCTCGGCGTGCGCCGCCAGAGTGGGATGGGTCTTGCGCTGGTGGGCGAGCTTAGCCAGATGGGTGTCGAGCGCCTGCACGTCCAGCAGTCGGAGCTGGTCGGCAGCGGGTGCTGTGGTCACGAAGTTCCTCCGGGGTCGGCTGCACCCAGCCTAATGGTCCATGGGTCACTCACGCGGGTGCTGACGATGGTCTCCAGCCGGCCGGCGGCATCGGCGTCCAGCGCACGGGCCGCCACCGGCAGCCAGGGCCACTCGGTGGCCCAGTGCGCGGCGTCGATCAGGGCCGGCGCACCGGACTCGGCGCGGGCCTCCTCGGCACGGTGGTGGCGCAGGTCGGCGGTGAGGTAGACGTCGGCACCGGAGCGGTGCGCGGCCTCCAGGTAGGCGTCCCCGGAACCGCCGCAGACCGCCACGGTGGAGACCACCTGATCGAGGTCACCGCTGACCCGGATGCCCTGAGCGGTGGCGGGCAGCGCCGCGGCCACCTGCTCAGCCAGCTCGCGCAAGGTCATGTCATACGGCAGGTACCCGACCCGCCCACTGCCCACCGACCCGGACGGTGCCTGCGTGGTCAGGAAGGAGAATGCCGGTTCCTCGTACGGGTGGGACTCCCGGAGCACGGCGGCCACCTGGTCCCGGCGATGCGGCGGCACGACCATCTCGATCCGCCGCTCGGCCACCCGCTCGTGTCGGCCGATCTCGCCGATGGTGGGGTCGGCGCCGTCGTGCGGGGTGAACTCCCCGGTGCCGGTCACCGACCAGGCGCAGCCGGTGTAGTCCCCGACCGCCCCGGCACCGGCACTGGCCAGCGCTGCCCGGAGCGATTCGGCTTCCTCCTCCGGGACGTACACCACGAGCACATCCAGCGACTGACCCGGGGCGGGCACGAGCGGGCGGACCTCGGCCAGGTCCAACGTGGCGGCAAGCGCCTCGTTCACCCCGCCGGCGGCGATATCGGCGTTGGTGTGCGCCACGTACAGCGCGATCCCGGAGGCGATCAGGGAGTGCACCACCCGGCCCTTGGCACCGGTGGCGGCCACGGAGTGCACCGGCTTGAGCAGCAGCGGGTGGTGGGTGACCAGCAGGTCCGCACCGGCGGAGGCCGCTTCGGCCACCACCTCCTCGGTCGGGTCGATCGCGAACAGCACCCGCTCCACCGGTGCGACCGGGTCCCCGACCACCAGCCCCACCGCATCCCAGGGCTCGGCAGTGGCGGGCGGGTAGCGTCGCTCCAGGTAGCCGATCACGTCGCGGAGGTGCAGTGGCGGGTCCATCCCTCGAATGTATCCGCCCACCCCGACGCCGGGCTACGCTACCCGGCAGCAATCACCGAAATGGGGGGCAGAAGCTGTGACCGTCGACCAGGCACTCGCGCAGCTCCGGCATACCGGGTACCTCGCCGTGCGTTACCAGCACCGCTTCGCCGTCGCCCACCTGATCGGCTCGTTGATTGCCCTGGCGTTCGTCGTCGTCGCGGGGTTGGCCGGCCTGGTGCGGCTGTGGCAGATCACCGGACTGAGCAGCGAGCCGGACCCGGCCGGCGTGGCGATCTTCGCCGTGTGCGCCGGTGTGCTCGCCGGGCTGGTCGGCCTCGCTGCCTGGCTGGCGGCACTCGCTGCGGGCCGGGTGAACGGTCAGCACCCCGGCCTGGTGCTGACCGCGCAGGGCGCCGCCGTCGGGGCACCCGGCAGACGCGCGACCGCGTCGGTGCCTTGGCCCCAGGTGACCGAGGTGCGCGCCCTGCGGATCGTTCACCGCACCGTGGTGCTGATCATGTCCGGGAAGAAGGGCAAGACGGTGCCGATCCGCCTGGAGTTCGAGGATGAACGGCTCTATGCGTTGGTGAGTTCTGCCCATCGGATGTTCGCCCCACCCCCGCGCTAGCCCGCTATGGTGCGGAGATCGCCGGCGCATACCAAGGGGAGCTCATGACCATCGACGATGTCCTGCGCCAGTTCCGCAGCACCGGACAGACCCAGGTGGGCTACGACCGGGCGCGCTGCCGCAAAGACCTGATCAGCGCGATCATCGGCCTGCTGCTGCTCGTTGCCGTCTGCGCCGTGTGCGTCTACACCACCTCGCTGATGGCCGAGGCTACTCGCGAGGATGGGCCCGGCTGGGCCGTCCCGGCGATGGTCGGCCTTCTGGTGCTGTTCGCCGTGCCGGTCGGACTCATGCTGTGGACGATCATCCTTGTTCGCGAACGCATGAACGCCGAGTCACCGGCGCCAGGGCTGCTGCTCAGTCGCCAGGGAGTGTCCGTCGGCACAGCGTTGGCCAGGCCCAAGACACCAGTGCCATGGAACGCGATCGACTCGATCACGCTCCAGCAGCGAGGCTCGGGGCAACCGGTGGTCACCCTGATGACCGCGGCACGCCCGGTCTATGTCCCGCGAAGCATGCAGTACGACCCCCAGGAGCTGCACTACCTCCTCGAGAACGCCCGACTCGTCGCCACCGGAGGCCAACAGGCATGACCATCGAGCACACCCTGCACCAGTTCCGCGCCGCCGGGCGCGTCGAGGTTGATTTCAGCACTGCCTACGCCAGGCGCGAGCTGATCCTGGGCGGCGCGGTCACGCTGCTGATGCTCATCCTGACGATCGCGACGATCCCGGGCTCTCTTGCGGATCTGGCGGACGCGGAGCTCTCCGCCGGCCGCCGGGCCCTGGCCGCAGCGGTGATCCTGCTCTTCCTGGTCGCCGTGCTGATCATGGTCCCGCTGGTAGTCCTCGCAGTGCGCCGCCTCATCGGCGCCAGCCCCGGCCTGGTGCTCACCACCGACGGCGTCCGGGTAGCGCGTCAGGCCGGCCCGCTGCGGCCCGCGGTGTCCTGGTCAACCATCCGCGACATCGAGATCCAACGAAGTAGTCGCGGGCAACTGATGGTGGCGCTGGTCGGCGAGGCCAAGACCACCTCGGTACCCATCGGCCTCGCCCACGACGCGCAGGAACTGCACGACCTGCTCGAGAGCGCTCGCCTGATCTCTACCGGACCCCGGCGGCCGTGACCCCCGGGGACCGATCGGTCCGCCTGTCCCAGTAGATCTCGGGTCAGACGTGCAGAGTCTCCCGGACCGTCTCGTCCAGCAGCGCCGCTGCCGCCGAGCGAGCGGCCGCAGCATCAGGGGCGGCCAGCGCCGCCTCGGCCATCCGGCGGCAGGCGCGCAGGTCGTGAGCGCGTAAGGCATAGCGCACTCCGCCGACCGACGGCGCAGACATGGACAAGCTGGAGATGCCCAGTCCGGTGAGTACCAGCGCCATCAACGGGTCGGCAGCCGACTCCCCGCACACGCCGACGGGTTTCCCCGCCGTCTTTCCGGCACGGACGGTGGCCGCCACCAGCCGGAGCACGGCCGGTTGCCACCGGTCGGTCAGGTCGGCGAGGTCGGTGCTGAGCCGGTCGGCCGCCATCACGTACTGGGTCAGGTCGTTGGTGCCCAGCGACAGGAAGTCGAGCGGGGCGAGCAGTTCGTCGGCGAGCAGGGCCGCGCTGGGGACCTCGACCATCGCACCGACGGTAGTGATCCCGTGCGAGCGGGCCCGCGCGGCGAATTCTGCCGCCTCACCAGCGGTACTGATCATCGGCGCCATCACCCATACCGGGGATGGGTGGTCGGTGGCAGCCTCGGCGATGGCGGCGAGCTGGTCCTCGAGCAGCTCCGGGTGCCGGCGCGCGGTGCGGTAGCCGCGCAGCCCGAGCGCGGGGTTCGCCTCGCCGTCAGCGGTGGCGAAGGTGAGCGGCTTGTCTGCCCCGGCATCGAGGGTGCGCAGTACGACCTTGCGGCCGTCGAATGCGTCGAGCACCTGCCGGTACACACCCACCTGTTCGGCGGAGCTGGGCGCGGCGGCCCGGTCGAGATACAGCATCTCGGTACGGAACAGTCCCACGCCGTCGACGGCGGTACTCGCCGCGCGTAGCGCGTCCTCCGGGGTGCCGATGTTGGCCAGGAGCTGGATCCGGTGGCCGTCGCTGGTGGCGGCGGGCCGGTCGTCCTCGGCAACCTCAGCGAGTCGCCGGGCACGGCGCAGGGCTAGGGCGACCCTCTCCTCGTCGGGGTCGGCGACCACGGTCCCGCTGGCGGCGTCCACCAGGATGCGGGCCCCGGCGGGTAGCTGGAGTGCGGCGGCTGCCCCGACCACGCAGGGGATACCGAGCTGACGGGCGATGATCGCCGTGTGGCTGGTCGGACCGCCGGCCGCAGTGACGATGCCGGCGATCAGGTCCAGGTCGAGCGCTGCGGTGTCCGCAGGGGCCAGATCGGCGGCGATGATCACGCTCCGCCCGATCAGTGCCGGCATGCCAGGTTCGTCTTGGCCGAGGAGCAGGGCGACCACCCGGTCCCGGACGCTGACCAGGTCGGTCACCCGTTCGGCCAGATAGCCGCCGGCCTCCTGGAAGGTGGTGGCGAAGCTCTCGACGGCCCGGGTCACAGCGGTTGCCGGGCCGAAGCCCGCGCCGGCCTGCCGGACGGTCTGATCGGTCAGTGCGGGATCCGCCGCCATCGTCGCGGCCGCGGCCAGCGTCTCGGCGAGCGGGCCGGTGGCGTGCGCGGCCCGATCGGTCAGCGCGCGGGCAACCTGGTCGAACGCGTCGTGGATCCTGGCCGTGGCGGTCTCGATGTCCTCGGCGGCCTCGTGCTCGGGCGCGACCGGCGCTGGTGGCACGTGGACGGCCAGGCCGATTCCGGCGCCATACCCGACGCCAGCACCACGGGCAGTCCCAGGCGTCATCGGTCAGTGCTCTCGGCGGCGTCCAGGTCGGTTTCCAAGAGCGTGACCAGGTCCTCAAGTGCCCCTTGGCTGTCATCGGCGTCGGTGCTGAGCACCACCTGCTCGCCATGCTTGGCCCCCAGACCCATCACCGACAGGATGCTGCGCGCGTCCACGCCGGGTTGGCCGGCCCGCGCGATCTGGACCGGCAGTCCGGCCCTCTGGACGGCCTGGACGAACAGGTTCGCGGGCCGGGCGTGCAGGCCAGAGGTCGAGGCGATGGTGGCGGTGCGCTCAGGCATGGGTCCTCCTGGTAGCGGGGTCGGGTTCGCTGCTGGTCAGATGGTGGGCGTCGCCGTGGCCGAGGGCGTGTTCGCCGAGGCCGAGGCTGAGCGCCACGGAGGCGCCGACGTCGGCGAGCGACGGCAGATCGTCTCCGCGGCGGACCGGTATGGCCGGTTCCGTGGTCCGGGCGGCGGCGAGCACGGGGACGTACTCACGGGTGTGGAAGGCGTGCCCGATCCTCGGGTCGTTCCCGTGGTCGGCCACCACCACGAACTGCTCCCCGGGTGCCAGTGCGCGGAGCAGGTCGGGGATCGCGACGTCGACCTGTTCGAGCAGGTCGAGGTAGCGGCCGGGATCCTGCTGGTGCCCGGACAGGTCGGTCTGCTGGACATTGGTGATCACCAGACCCGGTCGGCCGGATGCCTCGAGGGTGTCGGCGAGCACGGCGGCGGTGTCGACTCCGGGTCGGCGTTCCACCGCTGCCTCGGTAGCGAGGATGTCGGCGGCCTTCCCGATCAGGGTGACCGGGAGGCCGGCGTTGGCTGCAACTTCCGGCAGCTGACGGTGATGGTCGAGCGGGGCACCGAGGTGGCGCACCTGCAGGCCGCCGTTGCGGTAGAAGCCGCTGGTCGGGGTGTCCAGGCCGATCGTGGCGTCCTCCCCCGGGCGAACGTAGGCCGGCAACGGCTCGTCGGCGTAGCCACCGACGGCGATCACCCGCGCCACCGGAGCCACGGCGCGCACGGCCTGGGCGGCGTGCAGCAGGTCCTCCCACCGGACCTTGTCCAGCGGTGCGGACACATTCCAGTTCAGTCCTGGGTCGGCTTCGAGGTTGTCGTGGACGAGCATCTGCCCGTCGACGAGGATCACCGCCCGGCCGTCGAGAAGCTCGGTGTGGTGACCGATGAGCTCAAGTGCCTCCCGTACTTGCTCAAGCCGCTCCCCGACCCGGCAATGGGTCACGTGGGACATGTCCGCGCCCATCATCGTCTGGTGCCCGGCGAAGGTGTCCGCGCCGGGGTAGCCGAGGGCGCTGCGCCGGGCAGTCACCTCCAGGTGCGCGGGCGCCGGCTGCGGTGCGGGCAGGTTCAGGTCGGGGCGCAGGACGGCCAGGCCGAGTGCGGTCAACCACGGGATGTTCGCGGTGCTGCGGCGCTCGTCCCGGCTCCATGCGAGCAGGGAGCCGAGCGTGTCCGCGCGAACGTCCCCCGGGCGCAGGTCACCCGCGTCCGGCAGGGCACCGATCCCGAACCCGTCCAGGACGAGGATCGTGGTACTCAACCGCCCACCTCCGAGAGCTCTCGGCCGGTGGCGTCGAACAGGCCGACGAGCTGGGGGCTGCCGGATTGGATCCCGGCCACGACCGCCACCTGGGACCGGGTCACGAAGATCTGGGTCCGGAACGCCATCAGGGCGACCTCCCCGAGCTCCGGCTCGCTCCCGCCCCCCAGGCGGAGCCGGCGGTAGTAGTCGATGTTCTCCGCTGGGGTGTCCACCAGGGTGGCCTCTCGCAGCTGCGGTCCGCGCCCGAGCAGCACCTGCCGAGCATGCCCGCGGGCGTAGAAACCGCCGCCGAAGACCGCCGGTGTCGGCTCGGTCTGGGCGATCTCGGAGACGTAGACCATGCCCGGGCGCTCGGGCAGGTGGTCCCGGACGGCATGCTCGGGCGTGGTCCCGGTCAGGGCATGGCCAGGTTCGACGTGCGTGCCACCGAGCGCGGCCACCAGCGGGATGGTCGAGCAGCTGGACTGACTGGGCAGGTTGATCACCGGGTCGATTCCGGCCGTGCGGAGCACATCGGCTGCGGCGAGCGCCCGGTCGGCGGTCGGGGTGGGGCGGACCTGGGCGGAAACGTCGTCGAAGAGGAGGCACGGAAAGGCGGTCACCCCGGCTATCTGGACGTGCTCCAGACCGGCGGCGAGGTCCAGGACCTGCGCGACGGCGGCGGGTTCGATGCCGCCCTCCTGGCCGGGGTAGGTGGTGGCCGGGTCACCGGCGATCCGCAGCAGCACCGGTTGTACGATCCCGAGCCCCGCCGCTGCCTCCGCCACGGCGCGCAGGTTGGCCAGGTCGAAGACGGTGACGTACGCCGGGCCGGAGGCGAGGATCTCCGGCAGCGCCCGGCGCGGCACCTGGACCAGATGGCCCACGTTGCCCAGCCGCACTCCGGCAGCGGTGACCGCTCGTGCCTCACGGACGTCGATCGCCGTGGCGGCGCGAATGTGCTGGGCGATCGCGGCGGCCACCGGGGGCACTCGGCCGATCTGCTTGGTCACGAACCAGGGCTCGATCTGGTGACCGGCGGCCGTGGCGGCCAGCGTCTGAGCGTTCTCGGTGATCACGTCCAGGTCGAGCACGTAGGTGTCCGGACCGATGCGACCGTAGGCGTGCAGTTCGCGGGCGGAATCGAGCAGTGCCGGGTTACGGCGCTGGGTCAGCGACAGGAACATGAGCCCCCTCAGTTCGGGATCGAGCGGCGGAGGATGTCGACCACGAGGTCGGCACCGGCGCGCATGGGGTTGATCCGCAGCGTCCAGTCGCGCAGCTCGGGCTGGGCGGACAGCGCTGAGGAGGACAGCCGGTAGATCATCGGTGCCACCTCGAACCGGCTGTTCGAGCCGACCGGGTAGGGCGCGGCCCCGTGGGTGGCAGCGGCGGCCCGGACACGGTCGGCCTCCGGCTCGGCGAGCAGCGCGACGACACACAGATCCTGCACGTTCGCGACCTTCGCGTCGACGATCCCGGGGACCGCGCCCTGGCCGAGCAGGCCGGCGAGGCGGTGCACCTCGGCCGACTGCCGCGCCCAGTTCAGCGGGGCGTTGACCAGGGCCTGCAGAGCGTGCAGCGCCTGGTGGCCTTGCACCTGACCGCCGCCGGAGTAGTTGGCGCGGTGGGCGGTCTCGATCAGGTCGTCATCACCAAGCACCACCCCGATGCCTTCGGGTCCGTGCAGCTTGAACAGGGAGAAGGCGGAGGCGCTGGCACCGTGCTCGGTGCCGATCGCCGGGGTGCGCACCGCCGCGTAGTTCTCGTCCACGATCACCCGCCGGCCTGCGGCCCGCGCCGCAGCGACCACCTGCATCGGGTCGAAGCTGTCGGTCAGACGCTGCCGGCTGTGCTGGATGTACACCCAGGCGGGGCCGTCGGGGTCGGCCAGGGCCCGCTGGACGGCGTCGGGGAGGTCAAAGTCAGCCCGGACCGGCTGGACCATCCCGTCGCGGAACGTGGTGGCGGTGGTGGAGTAGTCGGGGGCGTCGTGCACCAGCAGCCGCCGGTCGCCGGCCTCCCAGGGCCCTGCGGACAGGGCGGTCCGGATCGCTCCGGTACCGGCACCTTGGACCAGGCAGGCAGCCTGCGCACCGAACGCGGTGGCGAGGACGCGTTCAACGGCCGCCGTGGTCCGCGGCCGTCCTGTCTCTGGCCGGACCCCGGCGTCGGCGGTGAACATGGCTGCCCCGGGCAGCTCGTCGCCGGCGGCTGCCACCAGGCGCTGCTGCAAGCCGAAGGCTGCATCGACGTCCAGGTGCGGCAATGGATGGGTGCGGGGCAGCACCGGCCCGGTCATGACCGCACCCCGATCCGCAGGGCCGCAGCCGGGCCGATGTCCTCGCTCCCGGTGAGCCAGCGCAGGGCGTTGTCCCGGTAGAGCATGGTGAGGGTGGCTCCGTCGACGCCGGCGGCCCGCAGCCGGTCCGCGAACGGGCAGAGCACGTGCGCATACCCCTGCCCGCCTTCGCTGCGCAGATAGGAGTGCCGGGAGATGTCGTTGGACAGCAGCAGATGGGCGCCCAGACCCTGCTCGAGGAGCGCGAGCAGCATCCGCACCCGAACGTCGTCCCCCTGGTAGGACTCCTTGCCCACAGTATCGAAGGCGAGGTAGGCACCGGCGTCGGCGATCCGGGCGTGCTGGTCGACGTCGTCGATCAGATCCTGGTGGCCGACGCACACCCGAGCCAGGTCGGCACCGGAGTCGGCCAGCACGTCGAGCTGGCCCAGCGCCCCGATGCCCAGGTGGGCGTGGGTGGCGATCGGTGCGCCAGTGCGGGCACTGGCGCGGCCCGCGGCGCGCAGGCTGGTCCGTTCGGCCGAGGTCGGCGCGGGCCCGTGGGTACCGATCTCACCGATCAGACCGGCGCACACGTCGGTGCCATCGATCCCCACCCTCAGATCGGTCAGCAGCAGTTCGGTCGCGGCGTCCAGGTCCGGTCCCGGTTCGCCCTCGGGGTGGAAACGCTGGTAGTACCAGCCGGTGCTGGCCACCACGGGCACACCGGAGTCAGCAGCGATCGTCTGCAGGGTGTCCGGGTCCCGACCCATCCCCCGGCAGGTCTGATCGATCACCAGGCTCAGGTCCGCCCGCTCGCGGGCGTCGGCGAGCTCGGCGGCCACCGCGGCCGCATGCCGGCCGGACAGCATGCCACCGGCGTCCGCCTCGGTGCGCAGGTCGAGCGCAAGGTGCTCGTGCGGGAGTACCGGTCCGGTGACCGCATCGGGCTGGATCGGGCCGAGGACCGTCTGGATGAGCATCGGTTCTCCTAAGCAGCGATCGGGGTGAACAGCCCGACCAGATAGAGCAGGTTGAGCAGCACGCCGCTGACGATCACCGCAGCCGGGCCGGCTGCCATCCGGACCACGGGCCGGCCGAGCGCCTCGTTGACCAGGTAGAGGCCACCGACGAGGAAGATTCCGAATCCGCCACCCATCTGGCTGGCCGCCATGACCGAACCGACCAGGATCGCCACCTGCAGCGACTCGGTGATCGCACTGCGGATATGGTCGGCCGAGTCGCGCACGCTCGGCCAGCGCTGTAGCCAGTTCCCCACCCAGGACAGGGCCAGCACTTCGAGCGCCATCACCACGGCACCGGCGACGAACGCCACGGCCAGTGCGAGCGCCGGCGAGTCGAAGCCCGCGCCGATCAGGTAGCCGACCGGGTAGACGAAGGTGAACCCGGCCATCGCGTAGGCCCCGGAGGCGAGGGCGGTGGTGGCAATCAGCGGAATGAACCCGAACGCCCGGTAGAAGTCGACCTGGGCCGCTTCGGTCACCTTGCCGTCGGCGAGCAGGAAGCTGGTGGCCTCTCCCCCACCGAAGATGTGGGTGGCGGACAGGGCGGCCACCGCGCCACCGAGGAGCGCGAGCCAGACGATGTTCTTGCGGAGCCGGAGCGCGTTCGGCCCGAACAGCTGGTTCACCGCCGCTGCGCTGGTGGCCTCCGCCTCGGCGGCCGCGGTGCGCTGGTCCGCGTTCATCGCCGCGAGTGCTACCTTCTCCTCGCTCTTGGCGGTGCGGTCCTTGGTCAGCGCGAACACCAGCAGCAGCACCACACCGAGCGCCATCGCCAGGGACCCGGCGAACATGTCCGGCCAGAGCTGGGTGGCGAGGACGATCATGCCCGCCTCGACCAGCAGGGTGATGAACCCGCGAAGTCGCCCGAACTGGCGGGCCACCGCGAGCACCGGGAACATCGAGAACAGCCACAGAATCGGGTCGCCCAGTACCTGCAGGGCGGTGATGAAGTCGACCGGAAGCTGCTGAGCGACGGAGTTGACCGTACCCAGACCGAACGCGCACACCGCGCCCCAAGCCGCACCGGCCACACCTGCCAACCAGCGCCAGGGGGCGAGCAGACCGAGGATCTCGGCAGGCAGGAAGATCAGCCAGGGATTGAGCACCCCGGTGGCCAGGGCCATCGGAGCCCCGAGCCCGAAGATGAACCCGGCGGAGAGCCCGAACACGATCGTGGCCGTCGCCGCCCGGTTCGTCTTACCGCGGACGAAGTCAAGCATGAACGGCCGGGCGCCGTCGTTGAACACCGCAAGAGCGGAGTGCGCCATCATCGCACCGATCGCCGTCACCGCCATGACGACGATCGACTGCCAGAGCAGGAAGCTGACGCCGCCAGCGGTGACGTCCATCGGGAGGTGACCCATCTCAGCCCTCGTTCCGGCGCTGCAGCGCGGCGTAGATCACCGGTACCGCCTCGGTGATCTGGTCCACGGAGAAGCCGAGCGCGACCGCGCCGCTCGCCAGCGCGTGGTCCACGTCTTCGGCAGCGGGGATCTTCCGGGCAAAGGTGTGGCATCGGTCGCCGCCGAGGAGGCCGACCAGCACCCCCAGGCTTGCACCAGCACCGGTGTGGCAGGTGCCGAGGAAGAAGTCGGCCTGGCCGGACTGCAGCTTGATCGCGGCATCCATGTCACTGCCGACGCTCACCTCGTCCTCGGGTCGCAGGAGGGGTTTCAGGACCTCGGCCACCTGGGCCTTTCCGACACCGCCGGTGATGATCTTCACGGGTGCTCCTTTCTGGTGTGCTGCGCCAACGCAGCGAAGTGGATGGTGATGAACTTCAGTTCCGCCTCCGGCAGTGCTCGGCCGAGCCGGGCCTGCACGCGCTCGACGAAGGCGCGCGCCCGCTCTTCCGCCTGGGGGTCCTCATCCCGCACCTGCTGGTAGACGGTGTCGCTGGGCGCTTCGACCGAGACGTCTCCGGCGGACAGTCGCGCCAGCGCGTTGACGGCGTGCGAGACAAAGCTGCCGGCCTGGTCGTCGGTCAGTGTCTGTGCCGGGTCGAGCCGGGTGAGCTCGGCCGCGACCAGGTCGACCGCCTCGTCCGGTACGGCGGGCATCGCGCGGAAGATGTCGAGTCGCTCCTGCAGCGTCGGATCCATCTGCTGCTCCTAATAGGTCGGGGTTGCACGGCCCGCGACGACGTCGTGGGCCCGGTCGAGAACAGTCGCAGCGGTGAGCGCAGCCCGGACACCGACCGGTACCGGCACCTCGGTGGCCGCCCGGACGATCACCGCCTGCGTATTGGCCGCATCGCGTGCGAGTGCCAGCGGTTCGATACTCACCGGCGCACTGATGTGCGCGCGGATCTCATCGACGTTCCACACCGTGGCGTCGATGCGCCCGTCGCGGAACGCCGATTCGAGCTGGTTGTAGGAGACTTCGACTCGCTGCGCACCGGGGAGGGGACCAAAGGCCCGATCCACCAGACGCACCTGGTCCTCCGAGGCCGGGTCGACTCCCACCCGCAGGCCGGGGGTGTCGGCGGTGCAGCCGTCGGCGAGGATGAGGGCGTGGGCGGCCACATAGCTGCCCGGTCCGAAGTTGTGCACGATCTCGAGGTCATCGCTGCTACCGGCCGCCAGGGCGGACATCACCACGAAGTCGGCGCGGCCCTCGGCCAGCGCCCGCAGCCGGGCCACCGATCCGCGCATGAACATCAGGGTCAGCGGGATACCGGCATCCGCGAAACTGGCATGCAGACCCGTTGCCAGCCCCTCGTAGCGGCGCGAGTAGGGCAACGGCATCGCGACCGATACCGATCGCTGCCCGGCGAGCCGCCAGAGCACGGTGTGGTCGATCTCGTCCACGAAGGTGCCCAGCCGTCCGCGGGAGCGTAGCCGCAGCCCGCCCGCCTCGCCGAGCAGGTCGAAGCCCGCCTGGACAGTGCCCTTCCCGCAGCCGAGCTCGGTGGCCAGGTCTTCGAACTTCGGGATCCGGTCGCCCGCCGAGAGCGCGGAGAGGCGCTGGGCGAGGCGCATCGCGGCGAAACCTGCGCGCGACATCAGAATCCCGGGAACGGCCACGAACCAGACAATATCCAGGATTCTGGATCTAATGCAAGGGCGGCACTGAAAGGGCGGCTTGGCCCGTGAAGATCGCCGTCCAGATTGCCGAGTGTCCCGATGGCCAGGGCCCGCACTCAGGGTGTTGCTACACTGCTAGCATGCGAGAAGCCAAGGTGCAGTTCAACGTGTATCTGCCGGCGGACCTGGTTCGCCAGATCAAGCACCGCGCCATCGACGAGGAGGAGTCCTTGTCCGCTCTGGTGGAACGCGTGATGTCCGGCTATCTCGCGGAGGCTGACCAGTGACCACGGTGCACGCCGTCTACACCACCACCGACCTCAGCTGGTGGCAGCGAGTCGCCCCGATCCTCGGCTTCTCCCCCACCGGCGAGCCCGGACGCTATACCGGTGGCGGCCAGCTCACCGTGCACGAAACCACCGAGGCCACCGCCGCCGGCACCACCCACCTGGACATCCTGGTCACCGACCCGAGCGCAGCACTGGCCACCGCCGAAACGGTCGCCACCGTCGCCGAGCCTGCCGTCGGCGCCACGGACGGCACCACGATCACGGTGAGTCCCGCCGTCGAGGACTCCCCCACCCCCACGCTCGCCTCTGGCCAGACGCAGGTGGCGATCATGCCGATCTGGTACGGCCCGGATCCGGACGAACCCACTGCGATCCTCACCGGCCTGGGCCTGCAGCCCCGGCTCGCCTCCGATTCTGGCAACTGGAAGGACTTCACGGCCGACGGCGGAGGGCAGGTGGCCTGGCACCGGGCACCGTCCGTAGCGCTCGAGCTGGCCCTGGAGCACTCCGGTGATCTGGACGCACTCAGCACTCGGCTCAGCGAGGCCGGAGTGCGGGCCACCGTGGTGGACGAGGCTTACAACCGCACCCTCCTGGTCCAGATCCCGGACGGTCACCAGCTCTGGGTGAACGGCACCCAGGACGACCTGTACGGCTACCACTGCGCCGGCTGATTCGCACCCACGGGACGCCGTCGCCACCCGCTGATTCGCACCCACGGGACGCCGTCGCCACCTCCTGATCGACCTGAGACCAGGTCGTGCCGACCGACCGCCAGCCGGCTGCCAGGTTGTGATGTGTAATCTACATGCGTAGTGTTCGTGCGTGCCTTCATCCCGAATACCCGCTCCGGAAGAGGATGAATCACGACCCACGAACGTGGGCCTGCTGTTCGCCGCACTGATGGTCACGATGTTGCTGGCATCGCTGAACCAGACGGTCCTCGCCACCGCCCTGCCAACCATGGTCGGCGAGCTGCACGGGGTCGACCAGATGACCTGGGTGATCAGCAGCTACATCCTCGCCTCCACCATCATGATGCCGGTCTACGGGCGGATCAGCGACCAGCTCGGCCGCAAACCCGTACTGCTCGCCGCGATCGCCCTGTTCATCGCCGGGTCCGTGATCGGCGGTCTCGCCCCGAACATGGCGGCGCTGATCCTCGCTCGGGTGATCCAGGGCCTTGGCGCCGGCGGGCTGATGATCCTGTCCCAGGCCGCGATCGCCGACGTCGTCCCTGCCCGGGAACGTGGGAAGTACATGGGCGCTCTCGGTGCCGTGTTCGCCGTCTCCTCAGTGGCCGGGCCGTTGCTCGGTGGCTGGTTCACCGAGGGCCCCGGTTGGCGTTGGGCGTTCTGGATCAACCTGCCCCTGGGTGCGCTGGCGATCGGTGCGGTGAGCCTGCTCCTGCACCTGCCCCGCCGTGCCTCGGCGAGCCGGCCCCGGCTGGACTACCTGGGCATGGCGCTGCTCGCCGGCGCCACCACCGCGCTGGTGCTGGTCACCACCTGGGGCGGGCACGAGTTCGACTGGCTCTCCCCGCAGATCATCGGTCTGGCCGTGGCGTTCCTGGCCCTGGCGGGCCTGTTCGTCTGGGCCGAGTCCCGTGCGAGCAGCCCGGTCATCCCCCTGGGCCTCTTCCGCGAGCGGAACTTCGCCCTGACCACCGTCGCCAGCCTCTCGGTGGGGGTGATGATGTTCGGCACGATCGGCTACATGCCCACCTACCTGCAGATGGTCACCGGGGTGGATGCCACCGAGGCGGGACTGCTGATGATCCCGATGATGGGTGGCCTGCTGGTGGCCTCGGTGGTCTCCGGGCAGATGGTGTCCCGGTCCGGGCGGTACAAGGCATTCCCGCTGACCGGGTCCGTGGTGATGGCGATCGGCATGCTGCTGATCTCCACTCTGACCGTCGAATCTCCGCTGATAGTGCTGTGCGCCTACATCTGCCTGTTCGGCCTCGGGATCGGGATGAGCATGCAGATCCTCACCCTGATCGTGCAGAACACCTTCCCGAACGCGATCGTGGGCACGGCGACGGCGTCGAACAACTACTTCCGTCAGGTCGGGGCCACGCTCGGGTCGGCCGTGGTGGGTTCGGTGTTCGCCTCCCGGCTGACCGCCGAGCTCACCGCGCGTCTGCCTAGCGCCGGCGGGGTGCCGGACGGCATGGCGATCAACTCGCTCACCCCGGCCGGTGTCAACGCGCTCCCGGAGGAGCTTCGCGACGTGATCGTGCACGCCTACAACCACGCGCTGATGCCGATCTTCGCGTTCCTGGTGCCGCTGGCGGTGGTGGCACTGGTCGCCCTGATCTTCCTCAAGGAGGTGCCGCTGGCCACCAGCGTGCACACCGAGGTGACTCAGGAGACGACCTAGCGCGCCGGGGGTGACTCTGTGGCTGCGATCGTGTGGAATCGCCACCCTCACCACACCCTCGCGCACCGCACATGTCGACATCGCGATACTGGCTCCGACGTTCAGCACGTGACAGGATCCGCCTGTCGCCTGACTAGAGGAGTCCACGATGAAGTACGTGCTGCTGATCCATTCCAACCCGCAGCCGTGGGGCCACCCCACTGCCGACTACCTGGCGGCACACCAGCAGCTGCCCGCTGAGGTCCGGGAGCAGCTGAACGCCGATTTCGAGGAGACCCTCGGCGAGATGCAGGCGGCCGGTGAGCTCCTCGGCGGGGAGGCGCTCGGCGATCCGACCACCTCGAGGCTGTACCGGTGGGCCGACGGCGCACCGGTCCCCACCGCGGGCCCCTACTCGGAGACCAAGGAGCACCTGGCCGGGTTCTTCCTCATCGACGTGGCCAGCCCGGAGCGGGCCGAGCAGATCGCTGCCAGGTTCGCCGGCCCGGACGAGACCGTGGAGCTGCGACCGGTGATGGGCTCAGCGGGTGACGACCCGGCGTGACGGGTATGCCACGTGCGGCCACCGGGAGCGAGCCCGCGGCCCCCGGTGACCCGCTGGCCCGGCTCTGGCGGGCCGAGGCGCCGCAGGTGCTCGCCGCGCTGCTGCGCCGGCACGGCGACTACGGCGACTGTGAGGACGCCGTGCAGGAGGCGGCCGAGGCCGCGGTGCGGCAGTGGCCCCGCACGGGTACACCGGCTGATCCGCGTGCCTGGCTCATCCGGGTCGCCTCCCGCCGGCTGATCGACCGGGTGCGCGCCGATACCGCGCGCACCCGGCGGGAGGAGCAGGTCGTCGACGACGGCGCACGCACCGGGGAGCCCTCCGGTGCGCCTGGCCAGGGCGCGGGCGTGGCCACCGGGCCGGACGCTGACCGGCTGCGGCTGCTGCTGCTGCTCTGTGCGCACCCGTCGCTGACCAGATCCTCGCAGGTGTGCCTCTGCCTGCGCGCAGTCGCCGGGCTGGGCGTGACTCAGATCGCTGCCGGGTTCGGGGTGCCGGCCCGCACGATGACCCAGCGCCTCACCCGCGCCCGCAGCACGCTCCGCCAGTCCGGCGCCCGGTTCGAGCTCCCGCCGCCCGAGGAGCTGCCGGCCCGGGTGAACGCTGTCCTGGACGCGTGCTACCTGATCTTCACCGAGGGATACACCGCCACCGCCGGTGCCCAGCTGCAGGACGTCCAGCTGGCTGGCGAGGCGATCGCGCTCACCGAGCACCTGCACCGGGCGCTGCCCGACCATGACGAGGTGTCCGGTGCGCTGGCGCTGATGCTGCTCACCCATGCCCGCAGCCCAGCACGTACCGATGCGGCCGGCGATCTGGTCCCGCTGGCCGAGCAGGATCGGAGCCGTTGGCTCACCGGGCTGATCGACCGCGGCCGCGAGCTGCTGGAACGGACGCTTCCCCGCGGGCACGTGGGCCGGTTCCAGCTGGAGGCGGCGATCGCCGCTGTGCATGCCGACGCTGCCAGCTACGCGCAGACCGACTGGCTGCAGATCAGTGTGCTCTACGACCTGCTCGGGCGAGTCGCACCCAGCCCGACCACTACTCTCAACCGTGCGGTCGCCGTCGCGATGGCTCACGATGCCCGCACCGGGCTGCAGATGACCGACCCACTGCTGGACCACCCCGAGGGGGTGGAGGAACACCGGGTGCACGCTGTCCGCGCCCACCTGCTCGAGCTGGCCGGCGACCGGGCCGCGGCGGCCGAGCACTACCGGCAGGCGGCGCGGCTGACCACCATCCTGCCGGAGCAGCGCTATCTGCTGCGCCGACTCGCCGCCCTCAGCGGCGGCGACTAGCGCGGCGCACGGCCAGGCCGATCCACACCAGCGCCACCCCGGGCACAGTGTGCATCCCCGCGAGCAGCACAGCGGTGATCCCGTCGTGGGCGTACAGCGGCGGCACCGCGCCGGTGGACACCGCCACAGCGGCGCCGAGCACCATCACGGCGCTCACCCAGGCCCGCGAGCGCAACCGAGCGAGCAGGAGCACCCCGACCCCAAGGCTCAGCGGGACGAAGGTCTTCCAGGCGACATCGAAGGCGGTGAGGTGGTGGTTCGGTGGGCCGATCGCTGGGTCCAGGCTGAGCGCTGCACCGACCAGGCGACCGGTGGCGTAGAGGGCGAGGTTGATCGCGGTCGCGGCGAGCAGCCCGAAGGCGGCCCTGCGCAGCACGGTCCTGGGCAGCACGGTCCTGGGCAGCGCCGGACGCTGCTGCGTCCTTCCGCGACCGGTGGCGGGCTCGGCAGTCATGGCGGTCTCCGTTCTGAGTGAGAGATGCGGTCCACCCCGAAGACAGCACGACGGCACGCCGCGACATCGCCGGTGCTAGCAAGCATCAGCACCAGTGGCTGTCCAGGTCAGCGCCAGTGCGGATCAGCACCAGTCCGTCCAGATCAGCGCCAGTGCGGATCAGCACCAGTCCATCCAGATCAGCGCCGGGCGTCCCGCCCATGGCGGTACTCCCGTGCCACTGCCCACTGATCGGCTACCGGTCCGAGGTGCGCGAGCTTCTCCGGGTTGCTCACCATCCGGATCGTCTGGATCCGGCCGCCGGCGATGTCCAGGGTCATCACCTGCACGATGTTGCCCTCCCCGTCGCGAGCCAGCGCTCCCGGCTCGCCGTTCACCTCCTGCGGCTCCAGGGTGAGGCCGATGCGGTCCAGATCCGGGATGATGGCGCCGAGCAACCGGAGGTTCTGCTTCGCACCGACGATCGGCCTCGGCGGCGCGGGGGCCTTGCCGCCGGTGTCGGTGACCAGCTGGACGTCGGCCGCCAACAAGTCGCGCAGGCCGTCCAGGTCACCGTTGCCGATCGCCTCGAAGAACCGGGCGGCCAGCTCGTCGCGGGCTTCCCGGTCCGCCTCGAACCGCGGCCGGCCCTGGCGCACGTGCCGCCTGGCCCTCACCAGCAGCTGCCGGCAGGCCGACTCGGACCGCCCCACCGCCGCAGCGATATCGATGTACTCGAAGCCGAACACGTCCCGCAGCACGAACGTGGCCCGTTCCAGCGGGCTGAGCCGTTCCAGCAGCACCAGCGCGGCCATCGAGACCGAGTCCGCCAGCTCCGCGCTCCGCGCCGGATCCTGGTACGGATCCTCGAGCAACGGTTCGGGGAACCATTCCCCCACATACTCCTCGCGCCGCACCCGGGCTGACTTCAGCACGTTCACCGCGAGCCAGGTGACGATCGTGGACAGGTAGGCCTTCGGCGACTCCGGCCGCGCCTCGGCAGCGTCGTAGCGCAACCAGCTGTCCTGAACGACGTCCTCGGCCTCGGTCACGCTGCCCAGGATCCGGTAGGCGATCGCGAACAGCAGCGGACGCAGCTCGGTGAACTCCTCGGCGCGCTTCGTTCCTGCGCCCGGTGCAGCACCGTTGCCCTGCCCACGCATACCTCCCACCCTCCTCCGGCTCTGCGTACCTGTCACCCCGAAGACAAGATGCTCGGCTCACCTGTGACATCCGAGGCCGGCCGATAACGAATGCCGCCGACTTGCCAAAGTGTGTTGGCCCGAGCGTGGCTGGGCAACAGTTCTTGTCCAGTCGCGGCCACAGAACCACGCTCCCCCGTCGGCCGGCCCGGGCGGAGCGGCGCCACCTTAGCCGACCGGCTGCACGCCCGCCAGCAGCACGCCCTCCCGCGGCAGAGCCGGCCCGCGGTTCAGCGGCACGCTCAGGTCTTGGACCGGCACGGTGTACGTCACCGAGCGGGTGAGCAGCCGCACCGCCTCCTTCATCAGCGCGATCGTCATCGGCTCGCCGGGGCACCGGTGGTCGGTGACAGAGTCCCCGCCGCCCTGCGGGATGAGCGTGTGCGGGTCGCCGTCCCAGTCTCGAAACCGCTCCGGGGCGAACGCTTCGGGCAGCTCCCACAGGCTCCGGTGATGGTTGGTCCCGTACAGGTCGAGCACCACGAGCTCCCCGGCGGCGAACTCTGCGCCCTGCCAGGTGAACGGTTCGGTGGTCCGGCCCGGCACCGCAGGGAAGAACGGATAGTAGCGGCGCACCTCGTGCACGAATGGCTGCAGATCCGCCTCCGTTCCCTGCGCAAAGGTCTCTCGCCAGTGCGGATGGGTCATCAGTGCTACCGCGGCGAAGGTGACGAAACGGCTCACCGCCACGATCGGGCGGAGCACGTTGATCAGCTCGACGGCGGCCACCTCCTCGGTCAGCAGGTCACCGTGGTCATCCCGGAAGCCGGCGATCACCGCCAAGGCACTGCGGCCGGGCGGGGAGAGCTCACCCGCACGCACCGCGGACACCAGTCCCGCCGCCCAGGCCTCGGTGCGGCGGCGGAGCAGTCGGGCCGCCCAGTTCCCCGGGCCGACCAAGCCGATCCAGTCCACCATCGCCGACAGCTCTCGGGCGCGGTGGCGCACACTGGTGCCCGCGAGCGGCACACCGGCCCAGCGCAGCGCGGTCCGGGTGAGCAGCAGCTCCGCCTGGCTGTGCAGCGCGATCCGGTCCTGCTCGGCCCAGTACCTCGCTGCCCGAGCGAAGTCCTCGGCGAACAGATCCACGATCCGGCCGGCATCTGAGGAGGTGAGCAGAGCGCGAAACATCGCTTTCCGATGCCGGTGAGCTGCGCTGTCGAGTCCTTGTACCGAGCCTTCGTCCTGCAGCAGGTGCTGCACAAAGGTGGGCACCGCTCCCGCCCGGGTGAAGCGGCCCTGGCCGCCATAGAACAGCCGGGAGGCGTCCGCACCTCGCAGGAAGGTCACCGGCCGGCCGAAGGCGTGCACCCGGAAAGCGTCCGTGCCGACGTTGTCGCAGGTGCGGGAGATGAACGCGTATCCCTCGGTGAGCAGGCCGGGCAGTCTGCGAAGCGACACCTGCGGGATCATCCTTCGACCCTGGCACCGATGTCCGGCGCCCGCGCGATGAGACTGCCGCGAGTGGCCGAGGTCCGTGCACTCACCACCTGAACCCACCCCGCCCGGAGCAATGGATGTCGTCCAGTCGCGTGGTCGGGTGCCGGTCGAGGAACCGGGCCCGGGTCAGTTGCCTGGCTTGGCTACGCTCCCCCGCCGGTCGGCGCGGGTGGAGCGGCGCCACAGCCACACCGCACCGAGGCCGGAAATCAGCGGCCCGGCCACGGTGAACACCCGCCAGATGATCAGCGCCGCCAGCGCTGGCTCCTGCACGGCGTCGCCGCCGGCCTCCACCAGCGAAGCCAGCGCCACCATGTCCACCAGGCCCAGCCCGGACATCGCGAACGCGGTCAGCGGGTAGGCGAACAGGAACGCGATCGCCACATCCAGCACGCTGAGCTGGTCCCCGCCCACACCGACGAACCGGAGCGCGCAGAACAGGATCATCATGTCCGCGGCGAGCATCAGCACCAGCACGGCCAGCGAGCGCGGGAAGCCGTAGCCGAACCGGGCGGCGATCGCGCCCCGGAACTGCACGCACGCTCTGGCCCACGCCTCCGGGTCCACCGAGGAGCGGACCCTGCGTACCATCCGTCCGGCGGTGCGACCCCACCACGCCGCCCAGGAGTCGGTGCGCACCAGCAGCAGCACCCCGGCGAGCAGCACGGCCGCGACCGCGAGGCTGATCAGGTCCAGCCAGCGCAGTCCGAGCGAGCGTCCGCCCGCGAATACTGCCGCGAAGCCGAGCAGCGGGGCGGCGAACCGCACGATGAAGAACGTCAGTGCGTTCATCACCGTGCCGGCCACGGCCCGCGTGGGCTCCACCTTCCAGGACGTGAACATCGCCACCCGCAGCGCCATATCGCTGGGCGGCGGGGCGAACGCGGACATCGTGGAGGCACCCAGGTCGTTCACCGTGGCCCGGTACAGGCTCACTCCGGGGATGTAGAAGGCCAACGGTGCCGCATTGGCGACCTGACGCACAGCGAGCATGGCGAGCAGCACGAACGGCTGCCACCAGGTCAACCGGCCCATCGCCTGCCACACGGCGGCCCATTCGATCCGCCCGATCAGGCGCGCGATCGCGATGGTCACCACCACCACGATCACCCAGAGCAGCACCCGGCGCAGCCAGCCACCCTGGCTCTCGGCCGGAGCCGGCACCACGGAATCGTCGGCGCTCATCGGCCGGCGTCGTGGGCCGCCGCGACCGGCTGGCGCAGGATCGTGCGCAGCTTCTCCGGTGCGGTTCTGCGCACGTCACTGAGGTAGATCTCGTGGTGGGTGCCACGCAGCCGCAGACCGTGGGCGGGGATGAACTCGTGGTGCAGCTGCGCCAGCACCCCGGCCTCCTCGTCGAAGGAGCCGACGTGCAGGGTCTGCACGCACCGGCCCTCGGCCAGCGCCTGCCAGCGCACATCCGCGAGCCGGGCCGGTGCCCCCTTCTTCTCGACCTTCGCGATCGCGGCGGTGACGATCGCGGCGTCGATCCAGTGCGGGACGAGCAGCATCAGCGTCCAGTCCCAGGCGCTCTTGTCCCGTGCCGCCGTGAAGGAGTCCATGTCCTCGGCCCACCACAGCCCTTCCAGCGGTGGCACCACATAGTCCCGACCCAGCTCGCTCTTGCTGGTGAACTTCAGCGTGTAGGCCAGCGGGTACAGGCTTTCGACAGCGGTGGTGAAGGCGCCGGTGTTCGGGTCGCCGTGCCCGTCGATCATCAGGTAGTGCAGCTCCGGGACGTCCAGCACGCGGAACTGCCCGCGCCGGGCCCGGTAGGAGTCGAGGCTCTTCTTCAGGTCGACCTTGTCCCTCACTGCCACTCCTCGGCCGGTGGCAGGCGTGCCACGAGTCCGGCCCGGACCGCCGGCCACTCGGCATGCAGGATGGAGAAGACGACGGTGTCCCGCACGCTGCCATCGGGCAGGATCCGGTGGCTGCGCAGCACGCCGTCCTGTTTCGCCCCGAGCCGGGCGATGGCTGCCCGGGACTGGTGGTTGTGCCAATGCGTGCGGAACTCCACGGCGAGGCAGCCCAGCTCGTCAAAGGCACGCCGGAGAAGCAGGAGCTTGGTAGCCGGGTTGATCGCGGTGCCCTGGGCGCGACGGGCGAGCCAGGTGCTGCCGATCTCGAGGCGGCGGTGCGTCTGGTCCAGGTTCAGGTAGGTGGTCACGCCGACGGCGGTGCCTGTGCTGGTATCGATGACCGCCCAGGGGGCCACGCGCCCGGCCGCATGTTCGGCGCGCCGACGGTCGATGTCCGCAGCCATCCCCTCCGGGGAGGGGATGGCCGTGTACCAGGTCCGCCAGAGCTCGCCGGGGCGTACGGCAGCGGCCAGGTCCTCCCGGTGGGACTGGTCGAGCCGCTCCAGGCGCACGGCGGCGTGCTGCAGGGTGGGTGCGTCCGCGAAGGTCACGAGCCCGAGCCTATCCGGCGCCGGTACGCCAGGCTTGCGCCGCCGGCCGAACACGACAAGGGGTCGCCGTTCTCGTCCTCTCCTACTGACCGTCGCGGCCGGCGTCCTGGCGATCGGTACGCCCGATCAACGGGACCAGGCCCCAGAGCAGGAGGAAGAACAGCAGCACGCACCCCGCGGCGATGAAAGCGGTGGTCGTGCTCTCCACGACGGAGAACACCAGCCACACGACTCCGCCGATCGTCACCGCCAGGGTGGCAAGTCCGTAGCGCGCGGTGTGGTTCGCCGCCGCCAGCAGCCAGGGGCGTTGACCGGAGTAGAACTTGCTCCGGTGGAAGGCCACCGGAGCCACCAGGAACGCGGTGGCCAGCACCGATCCGCAGAGCACGTACAGGTAGACCGTGCGGGTGCTCGGGTCCAGGTCGGGGAACTGGGCGGAGAACGGGATGGTGAGCAGGAAGCCGGTGAGGATCTGCACACCGGTCTGGGCGACCCGCAACTCCTGGAGGAGCTCGCTCCACTTGCGGTCCAGCTGCTGGCTCTGCGTGGGCTCCGACTGTGCCATCACTACCTCCGTTCCCAGTGCCGGGCATCACGATGCTCGGTCGATCAGCCGTGCTGCGAGTGTTCCAGCGCTACGTCTTCGGCGCGCGCCGAAGACGCAGGCGCCGAGAAGCTCACCCACGGGCCCCAGTCGAACCCGAGTACGGCGGGCGCGCTCCGCCGTCGGGACGGGACGGCTGCTAGGGGGCGCGCAGGTCCACCTGCCGGACCGGCTGGACCCGGTCCGGCGCGGGCAGGTGCGTACCAGCGTGGAAGTCCGCGGCAAAGCCGGGCACCCGCTGGTCCCAGTACGCCGCACCGGCCAGGATCGTGTCCCGGTAGGCCGCCGACAGCACGCCTCGGGCGGCGTCCTCGGCTCTGGTGAACTCCGTTCGGCCGAGGAAGGCCAGCACGCGGCCGGCCGGCGCCCGGTGGCCCGCGTAGGCAACCACGAGCTCGGTGATGTCGGTGGGCGTGTAGCGCCGTTCCCGATCACGCAGGGCGGCCAGCTCACGCGGACCGACCGGGATGCAGACGCCGTTGGCTCTCCGGCCCGTGTCCGGGCGCAGGTTGCAGAGCAGGATCCGCGGTGGCCGGTGCCCGTCGGCGGCATAGTAGGCCTTGTCGGCCTGGCTGCCGTCGTTCGGGAACGCCACGTCGAAGCATCGGACCAGACCACCGGCAGTGGCGGGGATGCACTCCTGCAGGTCGATCTCGGGCAGGGTGCGGTGCAGTGAACGCGGCTCGAGCAGCGAACCGTAGCCGAACACAGCGGTCGACGGCGGCGCCTGGCCGGTCATACCGGCTCAGTCCCGGTGCGGGTGAGCTTGTCCGGGTTGGCGATCTGGTGCAGCGCGCGCAGGCGATCGGTCGGGCCGACGTCGAAGGTGACCAGATCCTGCCGGCCCGCCTGGCGTACGTCCAGGCCGAGCTCGCCGTTGATGGGCACCACCGTGGCTCGCATCGGTGCCTCGGGGTTCTGGTCCTGGGCGCTGGCGTAGACGCCGGCGTAGAACCGCACGATCCGCTCCGCACCGTAGATCGGGTTGAGGGCGGCGCGCACCACGCCTCCGCCGTCGGTCCAGAGGATGGCGTCGTCCTCGAGCAGCCGCAGCAGCGTACCGATCTCGCCGCGTTCGAGGGCAGTGACCAGCTCGGCGAGCATCGCCGGGTCCGCGGCCCGTGGGGCAGGTGCCTCCGGGTGCACCTGCAACCTGCGCTCGGCGCGAGAGACGAGCTGGCGCACCGCTGCCGGGGTCTTGTCCAGGATCTCGGCGATCTCCACTGCGGTCATGGCGAACGCCCGGTGCAGGACCAGCGCCGCGCGCGACTCCGGGCTGAGCTGTTCGGCCAAGTGCAGCAGGCCGATGGAGAGCAGTTCCCGCTGGGCGACCACCTCCTCCGGGAGCAGGTCGGTGGCAACCGGCTCCGGGAGCCAGGGCCCCGGGTACTCCTCCCGGGCTCGTGCCAAGGAGCGCAGCCGATCGATGGCGCGGCGCACACAGACGGTGGTCAGCCACGCCGGCCAGGAGCGCACGGCCCCCTCCCGCTCGGCGCGCACCGCCTCCAGCCCGACCTCGGAGACGACGTCTTCCGCGTGGCCGTAGTCGCCCAGCATCCGGTAGGCGATACCGAGCAGCCGGGGCTGCTCGGACTGCCAGGCGAGGGCCGCGACGCTGGGGGCGGTCATGCTCCTCACCGTAGCGGCGCCACCCGGGCCCGGTCACACCAGCGGGTGCTTATCGTCGATGGGCGGGGACATCTCGGTGGCGATGGCGATCCGGTTCCAGACGTTGATGGTGGCGATCGCCAGCACCAGGCCACCGAGCTCGGACTCGTCGAAGTGCGCCGCGGCAGCGGCCCAGATCTCGTCGGTGACCGTGTCCGGTCCGAGCTGGGTGACGGCGTCGGTCAGGGCCAGCACGGCACGCTCCCGGGCGTCGAACATGTTCGGGGCGTGCTGCCAGGCGGCCACAGCGAACAGCTTGCGGGTCGGGATGCCGCGCTTCTGGCCGTCGGTGGAGTGCATGTCCACGCAGTACGCGCAGCCGTTCAGGATCGAGGCACGCAGCTTCACCAGGTCATACAGGAGGGGGTCGACGGACCGCCGTGCGTACCCCTCCATCCCGATGACAGCGGCGTAGCCGAGCTTGTTGGTGCGGCTCATCTCGATGCGGGGCATGGAGTTTCCCTTCTCGTTTCCCGGACCCGGCGTTCCGGCGCCCGGCAGCTTGACGCGGGTGCGCGTCATCAGAGGTGTCGGGCCGGGGGCGCAGAGTGTGACATCGGGCCCGTCCGGCCCCGAGGTGTTCTAGGCTCGCCTCGACGGAGGTGGCGCGATGACTGACGCGAACGTGGCTGACGTGCTCAAGGAGCTGGCCGCACTGGAGGATCCAGCGGTCCGGGCAGTGAACGAGCGCCACGGCGATGACCACGGAGTGAACCTCACCAAGCTGCGCGCCGTCGCGAAACGACTGAAGACCAACCAGGAGCTCGCCGTCGGCCTCTGGCGTAGCGGGGACAGCGCCGCCCGGCTCCTGGCGCTGCTGATCTGCCGGCCCAAGGCGTTCGGGCGAGAGGACCTGGACCAGATGCTGCGCGCGGCGCGCACACCGAAGGTGCACACCTGGTTGGTCAACTACGTGGTGAAGAAGAACCCGCACGCGGAGGACCTGCGCCTGACCTGGCTGGCCGATCCCGATCCACAGGTGGCCAGCGCTGGCTGGGCCCTAACCAGCGACCGGGTGGCGAAGAAGCCTGACGGGCTGGACCTGCCCGGCCTGCTCGACCAGGTGGAGACCGAGCTGGCCGACGCTCCGGACCCGCTGCAGTGGTCGATGAACGAAACGCTGGCGACCATCGGTATCCACCATCCTGGCGAGCGCGGGCGGGCGGTGGCGATCGGGGAACGCCTCGAGGTGCTCAAGGACTACCCCACCTCCCCCGGCTGCACCTCCCCCTACGCCCCCACCTGGATCGCGGAGTTGGTGCGCCGGCGAGAGGGCTGAGTGGGCGAGGCTGACGCCGGCCCGGTCAGTGCTCTGCGCTGCGGTCGATGCCGAGCGTGGCGATGAGGTCTTCGTGCAGCTCGAACCAGACCCGGTGACAGGAGTCGAGGGTGGAACTGTCCACCCACCCGGGCTCCCCCGCCTGGGCGCGGCGCAGGGCGCTGGCGAACCGGTCGTCGTAGCCAGCGAACCGGTCAAGCACTGCGACGAGGCGGCCAACCAGCGGCGCGAGCTCCTCGTTGAGCTCGGTGAGCTCGGCCAGCACCTGATCGTCCCAGGCAGGGTCTCGGTGGTCGTTCGCGGCCAGCGGGTCGCCATCGGCAGGGCGGAGCTGCCAGTCGGAGCAGGCGCGCAGGAGGCGGGCGTTCAGTGGCAGGAACTCCCGGTAGACGGCGTCCACCTCTCCGCCGAGGTCCGCCTCCTGCCGTTGGTCCGCGAGCAGGCGTTCGTTCTCGGCCTTACCCCGGTCAGTCAGCGACCAGCCGTCCAGATCCGCGAACGCGGTGTGTTGGACCCAGCCGCGGCTCTGGGCATCGAGCAGCTCCTCGGCGACCTCGGCCTGGTCGCTGCCGACCCTGGCGGCAATGCCGGCATCGTCGGCGAACCCGAGCAGGCGCAGCGCATGGAGGAGCCGCCACGTGGGCAGCGGGTCGAGCCTCACCGGCTCTCCGCCCTCGCAGCCAACCGGGTGTAGTACTGCTGGCAGGCCTGCGGTGACCGGAATCCGGTCGCCTCGGCGATCTGCGCCCAGGTGAGCCCAGCGCCGCGTGCGATGAACAACAGACCCGACTCCACGCCGTCGACCTCCGCCCGAGCGGCAGGGAGCAGAGCCAGGGCGGCGAGCAGCTCCGCTGCGGTGAGATCGCTCGCGCGCCAGAGCGCGAACTGGGTGAGGTCCACAGCGGTCGGCGGTGCCGGAGCCGGTCGCCACGGCCGCGGTGCCAGGCTGTCGGCGCCCCGCGCGAGCAGCTGCTCCTGCGCACCCTGCTCTCGTCGGGCCTGGACGTTGTCCGCAGCCGCGGGTTCCGGCCCTTCCTTGCGTTCCATGGCCTCAGCCTGCAGAATCAACACAACGTTGTCAATCTTTCGTTGATACGCAGAGAAGACCTTCGGCTCGAACGCCGCTCCTGGAAGGATCGATGATCACCCCCTTGCTGTCCGCCACCACCGCGACCTGCGGCGGCAAGGCCGGCGCACTCGCCGCCCTGCTACGCGCCGGGTTGCCGGTGCCCCGCGCCTTCGTGGTGCCGTTCGCCGCCCACGAAGCGCACGCTGTCGATGCACGCGCGCTGTCCGGCGCTCTGCGCAGCAAGCTGGCCGAGGCCCTGACCGCGCTGGGCGACCCGCAGGTCGCAGTCCGCTCCTCCGCCGCACACGAGGACACGGCCGAAGCCTCCGCTGCCGGACAGTACGAGAGCGTGCTCGCCGTGCGTGGCGCGGCCGAGGTCGACGCAGCGATCCGCCGGTGCTGGGCAGCTGCCCGCGAGACTCAGGTGGCCGAGTACTGGCGCCAGCTGACCGGCGAAGCGCCCGAGGACCCGGACATCGCCGTGATCGTCCAGCAGCTGGTCGACGCAGACGCCTCCGGCGTGATGTTCACCCCGGCGACCACCGGCGGCGCCACCCGGATCGAAGCATCCTGGGGGCTCGGTCCGTCCGTGGTCGGCGGAACGGTCACTCCCGACACCTGGCAGATCGGCCCGGATGGCACCGCCCGACCCGCCCTCGGGCACAAGACCACCCGAGTGGACCGCCGCCCGGGCCGCGGCGGACTCGCCGTCTCCGAGGTGCCGGCACACCGGCAGGACGTTCCAGCGATCGACGAGGCGAGCGCCGGGAAGCTCGCGGCGCTCGGGCGACAGGCTGCGACGATCCTCGGCGGCCCCCAGGACATCGAGTGGGCGATCGCCGGTGGGCGGATCTGGATCCTCCAGTCCCGCCCGATCACCGCCCCCGCTCCCCCACTGCCGCACCACGATCGAGCTGCCGGCGGACCCACGCTGACCGGAACCCCGGGAGCTCATGGGCGCCTGACCGCTCCGGCCCGGGTGCTGCGCAGCACCAGCGAGCTCAGCCATCTCCAGCACGGGGACATCCTCGTCTGCCGGTACACCGACCCGTCGTGGACTCCCGCGTTCCGGATCGCCACCGGGATCGTCACCGAGACCGGAGGCGCCCTCTCCCATGCCGCGATCGTCGCCCGGGAGCACCAGATCCCCGCGGTGATCGGCGTACCGGACGCCACCACAGCGATCCGCGACGGCCAGATCATCACCATCGACGGCACCCGCGGGACCGTCACGCCCAGCTGACCCGCAACACTAGGAGAACCAGGCTATGGCCACCAGGTATCTGTACCTCGCCCGACACGGCAGCGCCGATCCGTTCGGCGAGCTCACTGAGACCGGACACCAGCAGGCACAGCTGCTCGGCCGGCGCCTGGCGCACCTGCCGATCGATGCCGTCTGGCACTCGCCGCTGCCTCGGGCCGAGGCCAGCGCGGTCGAGCTCGCCGGACAGCTGGCCACCGGTACCCCGGTGGCCGCGGCCGAGGAGCTCATCGACCACATTCCCTATGTGCCCTCACCCGAGGAGACGCCCGCAGCCTGGGTGCCGTTCTTCGATGGCTATGACGCCGAGGAGGCCGAAGCCGGGAACCGGATCGCTCAGCGCCTCACGGCGCGGTTCGCCACTGCTCCCGAGCACGACGACGTCCGGGAGGTGCTCATCACGCACGCGTTTCAGATCGCCTGGCTGCTCCGGGACGCCCTCGCCGCCCCGCCGACCCGCTGGTTCGGCCTCCCGGTCGCGAACGCCGCGCTGACCGTGATCGAGTACCGCCCCGCGGTACCACCGAGCATCAGCATGATGAACGAGATGAGCCACCTGCCTGCCGAGCTTCGCTGGACCGGATTCTCTGCGGCACCCCGGCCCTGAGATCCTCGGCGCGCGTGGAGGTGAACAAGCCCCCGGCCCGGTCAACGAGGCCCCCTGGACCCGCCGGCAACCTGTGCGGCGCGACTGCCTCGATGCAGCAGGTACGGGCACACGATCGCCGCCGCGACCAAGATGAGGCCGCCGGTGATGGTCGCGGCACCCAGACCGTCGACGAACGCCTGGCGAGCGAGATCGGCAAGGTGAGTCGCGCCGTCGGCGGGGAGCTGTTCCGCGACGCTGAGGGCCGCGCCGAGGCTGGAGCTGACGATCTCGGTGGCCGCGGTCGGGACGTCCTCCGGCACCCCGTCGAGCACCTGGGACCGGAACCGGGCGGTGCCGATCGAGCCGAGCACGGCGATGCCGAGCGCAGCGCCCAGCTCCGCGGCAGTCTCCGAGAGCGCCGATGCGGCACCTGAGCGGTCCGGTGGCGCCGAGCCGACCACGACATCGGTGGCCAACGTCATCATCGGCGCAATGCCTGCACCGATGAACGCCGAGGAGACGATGGCCAGCACCAGCCCGTCCTCGACCGGGACGCGACTGAAAGCGAGCATTCCCGCGGCCGCCACGGCGGCGCCGGCGCCGAAGACGAGCGGGTACCCGAAGCGGCGCACAAGAACGGAAGCCAGCACCGCCATCAGGCCCACGGCGAGCATCACGGGCAACATCGCCACCGCTGCGATCAGCGGTGAGAGGCCCTCGACGAGCTGCAGGAACTGGGCGCTGTAGAGCATCACACCCACGAGGGAGAACATCGCGAGCCCCGCGCCCAGGACCGCACCGCTGAACTGCGGGTTGGCGAACAGGCCGACATCGACCAGCGGCGCACGGAGTCGACGCTGTCGGAGCAGGAACGCCGCGCCGGCGAGGAGGCCGATCGCCAGTCCGATGGCCACCGACGGAGTGAGGGCGAGGTCCTCGGCGGCGGCCTTGATCGCCCAGACGACCGGCAGGATCGCGGCGAAGGACAGCAGCACGCTGAGTGCGTCCAAGCGCGCCGAGGCCGGGCTCCGGTACTCGGGCACGAGGCGCGCCGCGAGCACCAGCAGGAGGAGGATGACCGGCACGTTGATGAGGAAAACCGATCCCCACCAGAAGGCTTCGAGCAGCAGTCCGCCGAGGATCGGACCGAGAGCGATTCCGCCGGACAGGCTGGCCGTCCAGATGCCGATCGCACGGGTGCGCTCGCCCGGGTCGGTGAACATGTTCCGGATCAGCGAGAGGGTCGAGGGCATCAGGGTGGCGCCGCCGACCCCCATCAGGGCGCGCGCGGCGATCAGCACCTCGGAGCCCGGCGCGAACGCGGCCAGCGTCGAGGCCGCTCCGAACAGGGCGGCGCCGATGAGGAGGAGCCGGCGCCGGCCGATCCGGTCGCCGAGGTTGCCCATCACGATCAGGAGCCCGGCCAACAGGAAACCGTAGGCGTCGAGGATCCACAACGTCTGGCTCGGGCTCGGGGTCAGCTCGTGGGTGATGGTCGGGATCGCGATGTGCAGGATCGTGATGTCCATCGAGGTCAGGATCACCGGCAGCGTGAGCACTGCCAGGCCGAGCCATCGCGATCGCGCCCCGGGCGAGCTCACGGGTGAGGCGGGCATAGCACTCCTCCATCGTTCGTTGCGTATGTCGTACGCATGCAGCGTAGCGTATCCCATACGCATCGCACTAGACTTACCTCGAGGAGGTGAGTGTGGTGAGCCCACGAGTCGGCCCGTCGGGCCCGCTATCACGCGAGAAGATCGTCACCGCAGCGGTCGAAGTCGCTGACGAGGCAGGTTTGGCCGCGATGACCATGAAACGGGTGGCCGAGCAGCTCGGCGCTGGGGTGATGTCGTTGTATCGGCACGTGGCCGACAAGGACGAACTGATCGAGTCGATGGTCGAGCAGGTCAGCGCGTCCTATGCCTATCCCGAACGGTCCGGCCTCGGCTGGCGAGAGGCGATGCACACTCTCGCTCGACAGGATTGGGCGGCGTTCGTCGCCCACCCGTGGATGCTCACCGCGACCGCCACTGTCACCCCTCCGTTCGGCACCGCTTCGCTGGCCGCGATGGAGTGGGCGCTCACCTCGCTCGAGGAGCTGGACCTGCCGCCCCATGCCGCCGCTCGTGCCGTGATGACCATCAACAACTACGTCCAGGGCAGTGCACGCGTGGTCCTGGGTACCCGGCAGGCCGACGCCGCGGACGATCCGGGCCGGACCTGGCAGCAACGCCTGCACAGCGCCGACCTCGAAGCCTTTCCCCGCCTGCGCCACCTGATCGGCGAGCCGATACCGGCCGGTGACCGGGACTGGTTCGCCGAGGGGCTCGACCTCATCCTGGACGGTGTGGAGCGGACGTCAGCCCGCACCGGCTGACCCGCGGCCCTGATCGTTTCTGGGCACGGGACTCCTCGGGGCGCCCGGAGGACGCCCTCCACCGGTCAGCGGCTACCTCGGGCGACGCGGCCTTCGTCCCACACCGGTTCGGTCCTCTCCCGCACGTCACCGTCGGCACCGAACACCAGGAACCGGTCGAAGTCCCGGGCGAACCAACGGTCATGGGTGACGGCGAGCACCGTCCCCTCGTACCGGCTCAGCGCATGCTGTAGCGCCTCGGCGGAGACGAGGTCCAGGTTGTCGGTCGGTTCGTCCAGGAGCAGCATGGTCGCGCCGCCGAGCTCGAGCAGGAGGATCTGGAATCTCGCCTGCTGTCCCCCGGAGAGGGAATCGAAGGTCTGCTCGGCCGCGCGTGCCAGCTCGTAGCGTGCCAGGGCACGAGACGCTTCCTCGCGAGGCATCCCGGACCGGTGCTCGTCGCCGCGGTGCAGGATCTCCAGCAGCGTCCGCCCCAGCAGGTCAGGGCGTCCGCGATTCTGTGCGAACCATCCCGGGCGCACGCGGGCTCCCAGCCTCGCCGCACCGGTATGCGGAACCGGGTCAATCAGCAGGTCCGTCACCGGCGCGTGCTCGAGATCGGGATCGCTGCCACCGGCAGCAAGAAGCCGGAGGAAGTGCGACTTACCGGACCCGTTGGACCCGAGCACCGCGATCCGGTCGCCGTACCAGGCCTCCAGGTCGAACGGATGCATCAGGCCGGTCAGCTCCAGCCCGGCACAGACCAGCGCCCGCTTGCCAGTACGCCCGCCACGCAGCCGCATCGCCAGCTGCTGCTCCTGCGGCTGTTCCTCGGGCGGACCTTCCTGCTCGAACCTGGCCAACCGGGTCTGGGCGGCGCGGTAGCGGGAAGCCATATCGGAGTTGTAGGCGGCCTTCTGCTTGTACATCTGCACGAGGGCACGCAGCTTCGCATGCTCGTCATCCCATCGACGGCGGAGCTCGTCCAACCGCGCAAAGCGTTCCGTTCGCGCTTGATGGTAGGTCTCGAAACTCCCGGTGTGGGTCCAGGTGGTGCTCCCGGCAGCGCCCAGCTCGAGAGTGACGATCGCCGTGGCGCTCCGGGCAAGAAGCTCCCGGTCGTGGCTGATGTAGAGCACACCCTTGCTGGTGGTCCGAAGCTGCTGTTCCAACCAGCGCTTGCCCGGCACGTCCAGGGAGTTGTCCGGCTCGTCCAGCAGCAGCAGATCATCCGGGCCCTGGAAGAGAGCCTCCAGGGCGAGCCGCTTCTGCTCGCCACCGGAAAGCGTCGCCACCGGGCGATCGTGGCACTGCTCGAACGGCAGGCCGAGTGCCGCCACGGTACAGCTGTCCCAGAGCACCTCGACGTCATAGCCGCCGGCATCGCCCCATGCGGTCACCGCAGTAGCGAACGCCATCTGCGAGTCTGTGCTGCCCCGCTCCTCCATCGCCGCCTCCGCCCGGGCGAGCCGCGCTGCCGCGTCCCGGATCGCGGGCGGGGCCACAGCGAGCAACAGCTCACGGACCGTGCCGCCGGTGAGGAACTGCCGCATCACACCCAGCGTGCCGGTGCGGGCGACCGCGCCGGCATCGGCCGTGAGCTCTTTCGTGATGATCCGCACCAGCGTGCTCTTTCCAGCACCGTTGGCACCGATCAGCGCTACCCGCTCCCCCTCCCCTGCTCGGAAGGATGCGCCGTCCAACAACGGCCGCCCATCGGGAAGGGAGTACGTCACTGCAGCAACGTCGAGATGAGCCACAACGGAAAGCTATCAAGCTGGTGATAGTTCTTTTCCCTCGTCGGCCTCACCTGCCCGGAGCGTCGCTCTCGGAACGTTGGTCCCCGCTCTCTCGATCCTTGCCGACCCATCCGAGGTGGGTGTGCCCGAAGGCGTCGGGCAGCTTCAAGCCGTAGCCGAGGGCGCGGTCGACGCCGACATGGAATGCCCATGCGCAGGCAAGCAGTCCCGCCACCGTCGAGACGCCCGGGAATGAGGACTGCGTCACGAACGCGGTCAGCCCGATCAGGGCCGGGAACCCGTAGTTGTGGATCAGGTTGTATGACGTCGCCCCTACAGCGGTAGACCGCACGTATCCCAGCATCGAGAGGTCGAACAGCACGAAGGCAGCAAAGATGACCCACCACCATCCGGAATACACGACCACTACTGCACCGAGAGCGAGCAGGGCGATCGCTCCGGCCTCGAACCGCTGAATGATGTGGGCCTGTCTCATGCCATCTCCGACCATCGTGGCGACATCACCTCGCGCCTGACAGTGGAGGCCAGCCGTCCGCAGGGCATTCTACGCCTGGGTAGTGACGCTCGACATGGCCCGAGACGTGCGCCGTCCGAAGCTAGGGCAACGCGACACGTGGTGCGACTTCCGGCTATCTGTACCCTGGCAGCCACGATTCACGATGAGGGGATGGGCCGATGGGGACCACTGAGGGGGAACGGATCGCTGCTGCGCTGGGGGCGTTGAGCAGGACGATCGATCCGGCACGGATAGTGACCGGCTGCGCAGAGCTTGTTGCCGCGGCAGCAGTGTGGAGCGGTGCCATTGACCACCGGCCGAGGATGGTCGTGCGGTGCAGGTCGACTGCGGAGGTCCAGCAGGCGCTCCGCACGGCTCGAGAGTGCGGCCTGCCCGTGTCGGTCCGCTCTGGCGGACATGACTGGACCGGTCGCGCGATCCGCCCAGGCGCCCTGGTGATCGACCTCCGGGAGATGCGCGAGGTCTCGATCCGGGACGGCATCGCCACAGTGGCAGGCGGAGCCACCGCCGACGACGTGGCCGCGGCGGCCGATGGCGAGGGGTTGGCTCTGGCGACCGGCACGGTCGGGGCGGTCGGGATCGTCGGACTGACCCTGGCCGGCGGATACGGCCCGCTGTGCGGCCGGCTCGGCCTGGCCGCGGACAACCTGGTGGCTGCGGAAGTGGTGCTCGCCGACGGTCAGGTGGTTCGCGCCGGCCAGCACGGTGATGCCGATCTCCTCTGGGCACTGCGTGGTGGCGGCGGGAACTTTGGTGTGGTCACTTCGATCGAGGTGGCGCTGCACCCGCTGCCAGAGGTGCTGGTGGGCTCGTTTCGGTTCTCGCTCGAGGAGGCGGACCAGGTCCTGGCGGGATACGCCGAGCTGGTCAGTAGGGCCCCTGACGATCTCACCGTGCTGCTCGCGATCGTGCCCGGTGCGGACGGCACCCCGGTGATCGTGGTCTCGCCCACCTGGTCGGGAGCTATTCCGGACGGCCCGGCAGCGATGGACGAGGTCGCAGCACTGGGAACGCCGCTGGCCACCACAGTCGCAGCGATGTCGCCACTGACCAGGTTGCGACAGCTCGACGGTGCCTTTCCGAACGGTCCCCACTATGAAATTCGGACCCGCAACCTCGCACAACTCACCCCAGCGTCAGCGGCGTCCCTGCTCGAGGCCTACAGCGCCCGGGTGCACACCACCTCGTTCCTGAACGTCCAGCACTTCCACGGGCGCGCGACTCAGCTGGACGTCCGGGACACGGCCTTCGGTCGGCGCGAGGATCACCTGATGGTGGAGATGATCGAGCGCGGGGAACCTCTCTCGGGCTGGACCAGGAACACCAGCGCGACGCTCGCACCGCACGCCTTGCCCGGCGGCTATCCGAACTTCCTCGGGCCCGACGACCAGGAACAGGCCCAGGCGGCCTACGGACCGAACGCCGCCCGGCTGATGGAGATCAAGGACCGTTTCGACCCGGAGCGGGTTATTCACGCGACCCCTCTTCCGGTCCACGACGGTGGGCGGTGATCGCTGTGCCGGCCCCGCCCTGACCACGCCGTCCAGTGGGTGTACCGGCGGTCAGTCGGCGCGGTCGCAGGCTTCCTGCCGACCGCCAGACGTCACGTCATCCTGAGAAAGTGGCCCGAGGGCCGATACTCCTCCTCTAGTGGTGCATGGTCACGCCTTTGGTCATCCGGTCGACGACGTTGCGCGGACCGCGCAGCGCTAGCCCGACGAGATCGAGCTCATCCGCGGGCACGGCGGCCACCGCCGCACGGTTGGCCGCATCGTGCCCCGTGGCGAAGAGGTCGTGCGTGTAGAGGGCGATCGAGAGGTCGCGCTCGACCGCCTTCCGGCGCACTTCGGCAAGCTTGTTTGCCTCTGCAGTGAACACCAGGATGGGCTGTCGCAGCATCGAGAGGTACTCGTTGTCGTCGCCGTCGAGGTAGGGCTCGCCTACCAGGTCAGGCGCACTCGTCGCAATCCCGCTCATCAGGAACGCGGTGACGTTCAGCTCCTGCCACGACAGGAGGTCATCGCGGAGAAGAACTGCAACCTTCGTATCGAATCGAACAGGGGAAGCAGCGGCATCGATATCCATATCACCAGTTTCGGACCGGCGCCCGGGCGCGTCTTGTACGTTTCTCACGTGGGCGACATCGTGAATGCGTGGCATCCGGATGTGCCACTCGTCCAAGAGGTCTTGCATGCCACGTTCCGACGGCACTCCTATCCAACGCACACGCACGATTCCTGGACCGTGCTCCTGATCGACGAGGGAGCAGTCGCCTATCGCCTCGACGGTGCCGAACGGCACGCGGAACCGTCCCAACTCACGCTCCTGCCCCCCGGTGTGCCCCACGACGGCCAATCGGCCACGCCAGGACACCCCTTTCGCAAGCGGGTCATTTACCTCGATCCGTTTTGGCTACCACCTCGCAGTGTCGACGCTGCCGCCAAATCGCCGTGGCTGTGCGACGACGGTGCGGTGCAAGTGGCTCGATACATACATGGCGCGCTGTCGTCGCGGACCGACACGCTCAGCGCCGAATACGGCATCCACAAGCTGCAGGAAGTTGCCCAGGCACAGTTCGAGCACACTTCTGTCACCACCAGGGACATCCCTCTCGCACGTCGACTTCGAGAACTTCTCGACGACCGTCTGACCGAACGGTTCACGATCGCGGAGGCCGCGCGCACGCTCCGCAGTCATCCGAACCACCTTGTCCGAGCGTTCTCCGACGCATACGGGATCCCACCACACCGCTACGTGATCGGCAGGCGCGTCGACGCGGCGCGACGCCTCCTGCTCACAGGGATGAGCCCGGCCAACGCTGCTGCGGCCGCTGGCTTCTATGACCAAGCCCATTTGACCCGCCACTTCCGCAAACTTCTCGGTGTGACGCCCGTCGATTTCCTGCTCCCCTGACTGGTGTGCGGTGACTCTGAGGAGGCTGGATGGCGAGTCGGAGTCCAGTGTTCCGTGCTTGGCGGACCACCCACCTCACCATTCCGGCAGCTTGATTCCGGGCTGCATCGCTGGTGACGGGTACACGGTGAAGACTCGTTGACCGTCCAACGATTCGGTGAGCCGTCGAGCCTCGGCGCGCAGCGCGTCACGAGCCAGCGGAGCAATCTCTTCCAGGAATCTGAGTTGCACGACTCCTTTGGCGTCCTGTACCCAGACGCCGACCACCTGCCCATCGGCCCAGGCAGTGGTGCCGGCGTTGCCGGCGCTGTCGAACAGCTGGGATCCGTGCGGCCCGAGGAAGAAGTCTCGCCCTTTCCAGCCCATGATGGTGGGGTCGAGAAGCGGCAACAACGCGACCCAGGGCTCGGGATCATTGACGGGATCGAGGTCGTCTGGCCGCAGCCAGCCGATCGAGCCGTCGTCCAGAGTCACCTTCTCTGCGCCGAGGTCCTGAAGGGTCGCGCGCACCGTCGCTTTGGTGCTGCCGAGCCACCATGTGATGTCCTCGACCGTGCCAGGACCGTACGACCACAGCCACCGGTTCACCAGCTCGGCGTAGCCTTCTCGTGATTCGAGTGCCTTCGGAACGTCACCACCCCACCATGCTTCAGTGGTCGTCCACAGCGGTCGGCTTGTGTACCACGCCCCGGCATTGCCAGCCCGGGCGACGACGCCGTCCATGCTGAGTTGGGCGAGCAGTCTCGGTGCAATGGCGACTTTGCCGCCCCAAGCCTTGTCCGGGGACTGCACGATGAACCCGCCGACTTCCGCCACCTCCTCGCGCAGTTGCCTGGACGATCGCGGCACCCCGTCGGCAAGGTGATCCAAGACGGCGCGCTCCGCACCTTGAAGCCAGCCGGCGCCTTCCCCTTCTGGCACGGCGCCCCAGCGTTCGAGGTCTCGGACGAGTCGCCGCCGCGAGACGGCAGCGACTCGCGCGGCGGCGCTGCCCCACACCGCGGGGACGAGTTCGCGGGGGAACACGAAGATCGTCTCGCGCATGGACTGCTGTCGCACCAGTGAACGGGTCTCGTAGAGCGCCCGCTCCACGTCATCGATGCTCAACGTGTCGCTGCGCGCCCAGCAGGACAGATGCACGCTCGGCGGGTCGGTCGCGTGCAGGCAGACGACCGACCGGGCCGCATCGTCGGGAGTAAGAACTCTCGATGATCTGGCGAGAGCGTGCCTGACGCCGATTCGAGCGCGACGCTCCCGGTCCGTCACCGGCCGGACGGTCGGCGTGTCAGCCTTGGGCATCTGCGGGTCCTTCGTTCGTGGCGGCGATCAGGCGTTCGCCCCAGCCACGCATGTACTTGATCGCCTCCGGTGGCCCGTGGACGAGGAAGCGAGCATCGGTCGCTGCGAGGCAGAACGCTGCCCAATCGAGTGAGTCGGAGGGGATGAACACCTCGCATGAGGTGTCATCGATCGACTCGACGGTCCCGTACTGCCCGACCTCCTCCTTGACTCGTTCGGCCGGTGCCCGGACCGTGGCGCGGACGGGATACCTCGCCGGCATCGACCTGATCTGGCTGCGGACAAACTCGACGGGATCGGAACCGGGAAATCGGCGTGGAACGAACCGCTGTCCGCTCCGAATCGGGTTGTCGATCCGGTCGATCCGGAAGGTGCGCCAGTCGCCTCGGTCAAGATCCCACGCCACGAGGTAGAGGCGGTCGTCCACACTCACGGTTCGGTGCGGGTGGACGCTTCGCTCCGAGACCTGACCGTCTCGTGCCCGGTAGGTGAATCTCAGCGCTTCATGGTCACGGCAGGCGAGAGCCACGGTCGTCAAGGCCACGACATCGGTGATCCCGGCCCGCCGAGGTGCTGCCCGCGGGATCGCAACATTCCGGAGGCTGTCGATACGGCGGCGGATGCGTACCGGAAGCACTTGGACGATCTTGGCCATCGCGCTGACCGCGGCATCCCCCGAGGTGGTGTGAATGCCCGCGACGGTCTCTTTGAGACCCAAGACAACCGCAGCAGCCTCGTCCTCAGTGAGCACCAGCGGCGGGAGCGACGCACCCGGGCTGAGCTGGTACCCGCCGCCGGTCCCGCGTGTCGTGGTGATCGGGTAGCCGAGTTCTTGGAGCCCGTCGACGTCGCGGCGGAGCGTGCGCTGGCTGACCCCGAGGCGGCGTGCGAGCTCGTCGCCCGGCCAATGGCGTCGTGCCTGGAGCAGGCCGAGGAGTTCGAGCGCTCGGGTGCCGGTGGACATGTGAGCAAGGCTATCTCCACTTGTGGCCGTATACCGACCACAACGACCGTGAGGTTGGTGCATGTCATCACCGGAAGGAACGGAGCACAGCCAGCACATGATCACGACGACATCCCTTTCGCGGAGCTTCCGCGCACCCGACGGCGACCACGTCCTCGCCGTCCAGAGCATCGACTTCTCCGTCGCGCAGGGAGAGACGGTGGCCGTTCTCGGCCCCAACGGCGCTGGCAAGAGCACGCTCATGCGGATGCTCTCCACCCTCCTGCCTCCCACGAGCGGTACCGCAGAAGTCGCCGGCTTGGATGTGATCACGCAACGTTCGCAGGTGCGCGAGCGCATCGGCTACGTCGGCCAGGGCAACGGCGCAGGACACACCCAACGCGTGATCGACGAGGTCATCACACAGGGCCGCATCTACGGCCTCGGCCGCGCGGCGGCCCGAGCACGAGCCGCCGAACTGCTGTCGATCCTGAGCCTGGAGCAACTGCAGAAGCGCAAGAGCCAGGAGATGAGCGGTGGTCAGCGGCGCCGTCTCGACCTCGCGATCGGGCTGGTGAATCTCCCGCCCCTGCTCTTCCTGGACGAGCCTACAACCGGGCTCGATCCCCAGAACCGGAGCAATCTCTGGGATCACGTCGCCCGAACCCGGCAGCGGACCGGCATGACGATCGTGTTCACCACCCACTACCTGGAGGAAGCAGATCAGGCGGCAGATCGCATCGTCATCATCGACCACGGACGCATCATCGCGGACGGCACCCCGACACGGCTCAAGCAGAAACACGTCGGCGACCGCTTAACCCTCGACACGCTCGAGGCGACCACCGCCGAACAACTCCGCAGCCTGCTCGCGGCGACGGACGGGGTTCACACCGTCGCCACACAGGGCAGCACGGTCATCGCACAGGTGGGCAACGGGCGCGTGGCCCTCCCCGCCGCGATCGCCGCCGCGCAGAGCCACGGCATCACCGTGACAGCCGCGGATACGAAGCTCCCCACGCTCAACGACGTGTTCCTCGAACTGACCGGGCGGAGCCTGCGCGACGCCGGCGAGATCACCGCCGACGAGAACCAGATCAACGAACCGAACCAAGAACTCCAGGAGCCCTCGAAATGACCACGACCACAGCCCCACCACGCCGCAACCCGTTCACCGACACCCTCATCGTGATGGGCCGCGAACTGCGCCCAGTCGCCAGCGACCCGTTCTCCATCGTGGTCGGCATGATCCAGCCGCTCTTCTTCCTGCTGCTCTTCGGCCCGCTCGTCGCAGCCACCGCAGCGCCGAACCAGGAATCACCCTGGGCATGGTTCGTCCCCGGCATCCTCGTCATGACCTCGCTCTTCGGCACCGCAGCCACCGGCTCAAACCTCCAGTACGACATGCAGGGCGGCTCCCACGAACGCCTCCTGGTCACCCCGTTGACCCGATCCGCACTGTTCATCGGACGATCACTCAAAGCGTTCGTGCCGATCGTCATCCAGGCGGTGGTGATCGTTCTCGTCATGATCCCGTTCGGATTCAGGCCAAGCATTCCAGGCGGCGCCATCGGGCTCCTGCTCGTGGGCATCCTGGCAGTCGGCATCGGTTCACTCAGCTACGCCCTGGCAATCGCGGTGCGCAAGCAGGACTGGATGTTCTGGACGATCCAACAGACACTCCTCTTCCCGCTGATGATCCTCTCCGGCATGCTGCTTCCTCTCGATGACGGCCCCCCGTGGATTCGCGTCCTCTCACAGTTCAACCCCCTCACCCACGTCGTCAACGCCGAACGCGACCTTTTCGCCGGTCACCTCGCCACCTGGAATGTCGGCTCCGGATTTCTCGCAGCGATCGCCACGGCCATCCTCGGCTTCGTCCTCGGGCTCCGCGCCCTTCAATCCAGCACCAGCTGATATGTAGCCGTTTTTGTCAAGTGGCAGGGTGAGGCGCCCGTCCCCCGTTACTGGGGGCGGGCGCCTCTGCTTCGCCGGCCTGGGTAGGTGGTGAGCGTGTCGTTGGCGACGCGCGGTCAGACTGATATGCGCGGGTTGGTTACCGCAGGACGGGGTGTTCGGCAGGAGCGGTCCGCGTGTCTAGGGTCGAGCGTGGCCTGGCCCAGGGGCCCGGTTGCTCATAGCTGTGTCGCGGGTCGCTCCACGCGCTGCTCCCACCGCGTTGGTCGGCGAAGCGGTCTGTGGGGACTATTCCTCGAGTACTGCCAGGGACCAGCACCAGCCGGCCAGTTCTCGGGCGATGGCGACGTTGGCGACCACGTGGCGCTTGCGGCGTTCGCGGAAGGTGTTCCAGCGCTGGTGCAGGCGCCGGTTCCCGGCATCGCCACGGGCCCGGGCAGCCGGTGGGGCCAGTTCCCAGCGGTCCTGGATGGTCTTGCCGATCACGTAGCGGGCTCGGTGGTGCCAGGCGGCTTCGACCAGGAGCCGCCGCACGTGAGTGTTGCCGGTCTTGGTGATCGAGCCCTGGACCCGGGAGGCACCGGAGGAGTACTCCGAAGGGACAAGGCCGACGAACGAGCCGATGCTGTTTCCGGTGAAGCGGTGCCAGTCGCCAACCTCGACCGCCAGGGCCAGTCCGGTCAGGTCGCCGATCCCGCGCAGGCAGCCAAGGCGTCGCACGATCGGAGTGAATTCACTGTCCGCGGCCATCGCCGCGATCGCTTCATTGAGGCGGTCCCGGCGCGCCTGGACCGTCAACACAGCCTCGAAGTCAGACTCATAAGTCAACTGCAGTGCGTGCGACTCGAACCGCTGTCGGCGTAGCCACGCCTCATGCACGCCGGTCCAGGCCCGCCCATCGGAATAGACGAGCCCATGGCGCAGCAGCAGCTTGGAGAGCCGGTGGCGAGCCCGCATCAGATCACCACGGGCGTCCTCACGAGCACGGACCAGATCACGAGCATTTTCCTCGTCCACGGTCGGGACCCTCACGGCGGTGAACTCATCCAGCCGGAGCAACCGCGCCAGATGCACCGCGTCCCTGGCATCGGTCTTCACACGATCGCCACTGGGGCGCTGCAACTTCGACGGCGCCACCACCTCGCACCGGATCCCAGTCGCCATCAGATGCCGATACAACCCGAACCCTGTCGGGCCAGCCTCATAAGCGACCGCCGCCGGGCCAGGCAGGTCGTTCACCCAGGATCGGATCTCCTCATGCGAAGGCGTCAATCTAGTTCGGAAGAACTCGCCCGTGACGCCATCGATCGCTGCAGCAACGACCGACCTTGCGTGCACGTCGAGCCCCACACTCGTACGCTCGGTAAACACCGGGGCCTCCCACAACTGTCGGATAGGCCGAGCAGGCGGCCCCTGCTCGGTAACCCACGAACATGTGTGAGAGAGGCCCCGGCCCGCAACCCCTCCACGCCGGACAGGTCACTACATACCGTCTAGACATGCACGCGAACGGAAGTGTCGGCGGACGACCTGGACCACAACGAAGCAACCCTGCCCACCGATCACGGGGGCAGGGTTGGAACGTCGACCACTGGGTGGGCCCAGAGGGACTCGAACCCCCGACATCCGCGGTGTAAACGCGACGCTCTAACCAACTGAGCTATAGGCCCTGGCGGAGGCTCATGCTACCAACCCGGCGGGCCAGGAGGAGCACGACGTCGCCGGCCGACCATAACTGTAACCGTGTTAGTTTTAGATCGTCCGATGCGCAAAGGATCAGGAGAGTACCGATGGCCGTGAGCACACGAACGGCAACGGCTGCGCACGCGATGACCTTCTTGGCTTACTGGACCGACGACGGCGTGCAGTCCTCAGCCACGATCGCCGACAGCCTGGAGAGCAACCCCGTGCTGGTCCGCCGGGTCCTCGGCGCCTTGCGAGACGCCGGTCTTGTCTACGCCCTCGAGGGCAGTGGTGGTGGCTGGCAGCTGACGAAACCCGCCGAGGAGATCTCACTTCTCGACGCCTATGCGGCTGTCGAGGACAGCCGTGCGCTGCTGCCGACCCATGCACATACGCCCAACCAGGGCTGCGTGATCGGCCGCCACGCCCAGTCCGTGCTCGAGGCCGAATTCACTGCTGCGCAGAGGGCGTTGGACGAGCGCCTCGCGCAGACCTCGATCGCCGAGATCCTCGATCGGATCCTCGGCCACGAGCACACCGGAGCCTCCTCCCGTTGAACTGGCCCGTAGCACTGGGCTCACACCCGTGACCACAACTGTAACCATTTCAGTTTCATTATCTGAACGGAGGCACGATGACCCTCGCCTGCCCATCCCCACGGCACTCACTCGACATGGCTTCGCCACCCACCCTCCGCCGTCTGCTCCTAGTCCTCGTCCCCGCGATGATGGTGGTCCCGGTCTCCAGCGACATGGTCTCGCTGGTCCTGCCGGGTATCACCGCTGAGTTCCGAGCATCGACGGCGGACGTCGCCTGGGTGGTCACCGGGTTCCTGTTGGCCTGTGGGATCGGCATCCCGCTCTATGGCCGGATGGCTGACGGTTTCAGCCTGCGCCGCCTGTTCGTCATTGCCCTAGCGGTGTACGCGGCCGGGAGCCTGATCAGTGCGGTCGCGCCGGTGCTGCCGGTCCTCGTCGCGGGGAGAATCGTCGCCGGTGCCGGCGGTGCAGCCATCCCCGTGCTGACGATCGTCGCGGCCACCCGCCTTCTGCCACGCCGTCAGACCGCGCTCGGTGTCGGGTTCATCGCCGCTGCCGGCGGTCTGGGTGCGGCGCTCGGTCCGGCGGTCGGCGGTGGGCTCGGCCAGTGGCTCGGCTGGCGGTCCTTGTTCTGGCTGATGACCACCCTCGGGATCACCCTGATCCCTGCTGTGGCCCGGATACTCCCGGACTCACGGCCGACGGTGGCTCGGCGCCTTGATCTGGTGGGTGGCACCCTGCTCGGCGCGGGTGTCGGCCTTCTGCTCTTCGGCGTCACCCGTGCCGGAGGTGAACACGGGTTCTCGGCCCCGGCGTCGTGGGGCTGCCTGCTCCTGGGTGTGGTCGCACTCATCCTGGTCCCAGTGCGCGGTCGCACGATGACAGACCCGTTCATTCCGCCAGCCCTGTTCAGGTACCGCGGCTACCTCGCCGCTGTCGGAGTCATCTTCCTGGCCATGCTGGTCAACCTCACTGCCCTCGTTCTCGTCCCCCTCCTCGTCATCGACGTCAACGGACTCACCCCGGGCGAAGGCAGCCTCATCATGGTCCCGGGCGGCATCACGCTCGCCCTCACCTCCACCCTCGCCGGCCGACTCGCCGCCAACGGTGCCGGCCCCACCAGGCTGACCGTGTTCGGCCTCGGTCTCCTCACTGTCGCGATGCTGGTGATGTCCGCAGTCGCGGGACGTACGCCCGTCCTCGCTGCCCTAGCGGTCGCGATTCTCGGCGCCGGTTTCGCGTTCGTGGTCACCCTCAGCACTCATGCCATCAGCCAGGTGCTCCCGGCCCCGCTGGTCGGCAGCGGGATCGGCATCTTCCAGAGCGCCCAGTTCCTCGGCGCCGGGGTCGGACCCGCAGTCTTCGGTGTGCTGCTGTCCTGGCGTCAGACCGGCAGCAACGAGACCGTCAACCCGATGGCCACCACGGCGGCGCCCGCGTACTCCGACGTCTTCTTGCTCCTCGCACTGCTCAGCCTCATCGCAGTGGTTCCGGCCCTTCGGCTTCGGACCCGAGCCGCACCGGACACATCTGATGCCCGTGCCACGTAGGCTCCCACCATGGCCGACTCGGTACGCGTGGACAGCTGGTTGTGGGCGGTCCGCGTGTTCAAGACCCGCACCCAGGCACAGAACGCCTGCCGCGGCGGACACGTCAAGATCGACGGCGAGAGCGTCAAGCCCGCCACGCTGGTCGGGATCGGCACTCGCATCGTGGTCACCGCACCCGATCGCGAGCGCGACCTGCAGGTTCGTGAGCCGCTACGCAAACGGGTGAGCGCCCCGCGGGCGGCCCAGGCGATGATCGACCACACTCCCCCTCCCCCACCCAAGGTGGAACAGCCCGCTGTGCCACGGCGTGAGCGAGGTGCGGGGCGCCCGACCAAACGCGAACGGCGCGAGATCACCAAGCTGCGCGGCTACTGAGGCTGTACCGGCACCTGCCCTGCCGAACGGCTCAATCAGAGCCCGGCGCGCAGTTCGGCGAACACCTCCGCGGCATCGGCATACCGGGCCAGTCCGGCGCCCTGCCCCACCCAGAGCGACTGCAGCTCACCGATCCCCTCCCGGTTGGCCACCGCCCGGAACTGTCCGGTCAGCCAGTTCTGCGCCGGGAACGGTGCGACCTGCCCACCACTCTCCAGCACCTCGACCGCCCGGTTGCGCACGCCGCGGGAGAGTCTTCCGCTCATCGCCCGGGTGAGCACGGTGCCGGCTGCGCCCGCGTCTGCGATCGCCTGGCGGTGTGCATTGCTGGCCGCAGACTGGCGGGTACGCAGGAAGGCTGTCCCCACCAGCACCCCCTCGGCCCCGAGCGCCCGGGCAGCGGCCACTCCGCGGCGGTCCGCGATACCGCCCGCGGCCAGCACCGGCACGTCGACGGCGTCCACCACCTGGGGTACGAGAGCGAACGTGCCTACCAGGGACTCCTCCGCGGGGCGGAGGAAGGAGACGCGGTGCCCACCGGCCTCGAGGCCGGTGGCGATGATGGCATCCGCGCCGCCACGGGCGACGTGCACGGCCTCTTCGACCGTGGTGGCGGTGCCGAGCACCCGGATCCCTGCCTTCTGCAGCCGGTTCATCACCGCCGGCTCCGGGAGACCGAACACGAAGCTGACCACCGGTGGCCGTGCTTCGATCACTGCTGCGATCTGAGCACCGAAATCGGGCAGGAACGCGGCCGGCAGCTGCGGGCGAGGCACACCGACGGTGTCGAACAGCGGCTCGGCGGCGGCCAGGGCCGGGTCGAGGTCCACGTCCTCGGGCCGGACCTCATCCCCGGTCGGCACCCAGAGGTTGACCGCGAACGGCTCGGTCGTCGCCGCTCGCAGCGCACCGATGGTCTCGCTGATTCGCGCCGCGTCGTAGCCGTACAGCCCATAGGACCCCAGACCACCGAGCCGGCTCACCTGCGCGGTCAGCTCCACCGAGGACACGCCGCCGAAGGCGCCGAGCGCGATCGGGACCTGTACACCGAGAAGGTCGGTCAGTCGCTGCCTGGTCATCTGCACCCTCTTCTCCGCGATCGAACGCTGTGAGTCTCTCACGCAAATCGGACCTCACATCTCGGTGACCCGATGCGTCTACACCGTGGATGGCAGCCACCGCATCCGTGACCACATCCCCACCCGAATCGAGGAGACGATGGACCTGAACCTGACCGAGAAGACCGCCGTGGTGACCGGGGGCAATGGCGGAATCGGCCTGGCGATCGCCGAGGTGCTCGCCCAGGGGGGAGCCCGCGTCGTCGTGGGCGCACGGACACGCACCGTGGAGCTTGCTGACCTGCAACGTCGTCACGATGTGCGCTTCGTCGCCGTCGATCTGGCGGCACCGGGTGGAGCGGACCACCTCATCACCGAGGCTGCTGGCCCTGCGGGAGGGTTGGACATCGTGGTGAACAACGTCGGCGGGAGTGAGCCGGCTCCGTCCTCGATCGATTTCGACGACGGACAGTGGCAGCGCATCTTCGACGTCACCTTGTTCAGTGCGGTGCGCACCGTACGCGCCGCGGTTCCTCACCTGCGGGGGCGTCCCGGGGCAGCCATCGTCACGATCGGCTCGGTGAACGCCAAGGTTCCCTCCGGTCCGATCGCTCCATACTGCGCAGCCAAGGCTGCGCTGTCGAACGTGTCCAAGGCCTGGGCGGAGGAACTCGCACCGGAGGGCATCCGGGTCAACACCATCTCCCCCGGGCCGGTACGCACTCCGATGTGGACCGGCACCGGAGGCTTCGCGCATGGCATCGCCGCGCAGGCACAGACCACTGTGGCGGACGTGATGGATCGAGTGCTGCCCGCGCAGATGGCGATCAGCACCGGTCGCATCAGCGAACCCGAAGAGATCGCAGCCCTGGTTGCCTTCCTGGCCTCCGACCGGGCTGCGAACATCACCGGGTCCGACTACCTCGTTGACGGCGGGATGGTGAAGACCGTGGCCTGACGCGCATCCACGGCTCGCTGTCGATGCATACCGCGGCTACCGGTCGGGCACGCCGGTGAAGACCGTCGCGGCCAGATCGGTGAGCATGCCGAGGAACCGCTCTGCCGAGATCTGGTGCGGATGCTTGCCGCCGTAGACGTCGCGCAGGATCCAGTAATGGCTCACGGCAGCGAGCAGCACCGCGGCCAGCGCGTCCCAGTCGGTGTCCGGCCGTCCGTCCGGCTGGCCGGCGAGCCAGCGGGACAACCCCCGGAACACGGCCTCGACCTCCTGCTCCCGGACCTGCTCCAGCAGCTCCGGGAACTGGTCGAGATCGCGCACCAGCAGCCGGTTCAGGTCCCGCTCCTGCTCCAAGCGCGCTAACCCCGCGCGCCCTACTGCAAGCAGCCGCTCCCTCGGCGCTGCACCCACCTGCCCCAGGTCATCGAGGCGTTCCAGGAGCGCTCGACCCGCTCCTCCCTCCCGCCGCAACCCTTCGATGAGCAGGGCTTTCTTGGACGGGAAGTGCCGGTAGAGTCCACCGGCTCCTGCCGACAGTCCGGCCGCTCGTTCGATCTGCGCCACAGTGGTCGGGCCGTAACCGTGCCGTCCGAACAGCTCCATCGCGACCGCCAGGACCCGGTTCCGGGTGTCTCCGCGCGGTGCGGTTGCGCCGGAGTGACCAGAGCCCTCAGCGACCATCGTCGTTGCGCTCACCGGGGACGGCCAGCACGTAGTGCACCGTGGTGCGCCCCTTCCGGCGGTGCAGCCACGGCACGAGGTGGCGGTGCAGCACGGGGAACCGGGCGGAGAGCAGATCCCGCGCCCGCCGTTCCTCCTCGCCGTGCACCTGGTGCGCGCGACCATCGACCTCGCCGCCCGTGGGCGTCCCGGTCAAGCTGCTGGGGGCGAGGCGCACAGCGGAGAAGTTCCGCAGCCGCTTCGCTTTTCCGGCGGTACTCCAGGACCGGAAGTAGGCATGGTCACCGTCTCCGACAAGACTGACCGGGGCACCCACCCACGTCCCGTCTCGCTTGCGCGTCTGCAGCAGCACGGTGCCGCTGGCCACCAGCCGGCGAAGGTCGGGACTGGCCGCATCCGAGAGTGTGGCGATGGACCGCTGGGACCGTTTCGACATCGTGGGCCTCCCACGTCAGTAAGTGGTTACTTACTTCCGACTGTACGCCGAGGCCGTGCTGGTGCCAACCCCGTGGGACGGCGCAGTTCCCCGGACTTGTCCACACCTCAGCCGACCAGCACGACGGCGGTGCTGCCGGTGCTCAGCTCCACTCCCCCGGCGCGGGCCACACGCCGCGCTCGATCAGCACCTCGCGGAGGACATCGATGCGGTCGGCAACGATCCCGTCCACGCCGCGCTCGAAGAGCTCGTGCATCGTCGCGGCATCGTCGATGGTCCACACGTGCACCTGCTGGCCGCGGGCGTGCGCCCGAGCGATGAAGGAGTCGGTGACGATCCGCACGCGCCGACCCCGGACGGTGGTGTGGATCGGCACCTGGAAGGCCACCGCCCCGGCACGTGCGGCCAGCGGCAGCCGGCCGAACCGCAGGGCCGCGATCTCTCGCGGTGAGGCCGAGGTGGCCACTCCCGGCAGCAGCCGGCGGGCTCGCACCAACCGGCGATGGCTGAACGCTGCCAGCACCACTCGGCCCCCTGCCCCGGCCGCCCGCAGCGTGCGCACCGCCGGGTTCACCACGGCATCGGACTTCAGGTCGATGTTGAACCGCAGACCGTCGAACTCCTCAAGCAGATCGGCCAGCGTGGGGATCGACTCTCCGCCGCTGAGAGTGATCGCGCGCAGGTCCGCCGCGGTCAGGCCTTCCACGGACACGGCCCGGCCGGCCACCCGCTGCAGGTCCGCATCGTGCAGCACGAACGCCACTCCGTCGGCACTGGCCTGCACATCGGTCTCGATGTACCGGTAGCCCAGGTCCACGGCGTGCGCCACCGCCTGCAGCGAGTTCTCGATCCCGGCGTTCGCCGGCAGCCCGGCGCCGCCTCGGTGGGCGATCGCCAGCGGCCCGGCGGGCAGCTGGAGCCTCACGAAAGACTGCCCTCGCTACCGCCGCGGAGCAGCTCCTCGATCGCACCCTGATAGTCGCTCACCGGCCGAGCCAGTCCGCGACCCGTACTCCTCCGCCAGCGGACCACCCCGTCGGCGTCGATCAGCACGCTGACCCGGTCGGCCGCGCCGTCCAGCTCCGAGAACGCCCCGTAGGCGCGGGCCACCTGGCCGTGCGGCCAGAAGTCGGAGAGCACCTCGAAGCCGACCTGCTGCTCCTCGGCCCAGCGCCGCAGCGTCGGCACGGCATCACAGCTGATCATCAGCAGCTGCACATCCCGCTCTCGCCACCCGGGCCAGGCCCGGTGCAGGGCCGCGGCTTCGGCCGTGCACACCGGGGTGAACGCGAACGGGACGAACACCACCAGCACCGGCCCGCCACGTAGCCGGGCCAAGGACACGGGTGCGCCATGCACGTTCGGTGCGGTGAAGTCCGGGGCGAGGTCGCCTACGCCCGGCAGCGCTGCGCCGTCGGGCGTATCCATCGTCCGGGCGAACCCGCCCGGACCAGGCGAGGTGCCGGCGTCGTTCACCTACCCCGGCCGCGGGTGGTGAGCCGGAACCCGCTCCAGTGCTCGGCCGCGGAGATCGTGCTCGTGCTGTGCAGCCCGGCAGTACGAGCAGCCTCGTCCACCTCGGGTGCAGACACGTGCCCCGACCGCCCCGGCTTGGGGGTCAGCACCCAGATCAGACCGCCGTCCTCCAAGGTGGTGAGTGTGTCCATCAGCAGATCCGCCAGATCGTGCGCGTCACCGTCGTCCTCGCGCCACCAGACCAGTGCCGCGTCGGTGACGTCGTCATAGTCCTCGTCCACGAGCTCGGTGCCCGTAGCCTCCTCCAGGGCGCTACGCAGGTCGGAATCGACGTCGTCGTCGTAACCGAACTCCTGGATGACCTGCCCCTGCTTCACTCCGAAACGGACGCCTGCGCTGTCGCTCGCGGCGTTCGTGGTCCCTGCCACGTGTGTCCTCTCCTTCGTCCACTCCGCCCCAGCGGCGGAGGTGTGCTTCTCACCACACCGTACCGGGACCACCCGGGGCAACTGCACGGAATCGCATGCTCGCCCACCGAGATGCTGGCAACGCGCGCCAGTGCCCGCGATGTGAAACGGTGATGTCACGGATCTCACACCCCAAGAAGGTGACGCACCTGCGTCAAGGCACGACAATGGGAGCGTCACCATAGCCCCAGCCAGGAGACACCTCGGGCCAGGGCTGATGTCGCTGAGCGCCCCACCGGGCGCGGAGAGAAGAGTAGAGTCGTGACGTCACGCAACGAAGCCGGTCCTCTGATCAATGGGCTGCTCAGCCAGGTACCGGACATCGACCCGGACGAGACCAGCGAGTGGCTGGAGTCGCTGGATGGTCTGATCGACGACCGCGGCGGACCCCGCGCGCGCTACATCCTGCTGAACATGCTCAAGCGGGCGAGGGAGCGGCAGGTGGCCGTCCCCTCGGCGATGACCACGCCGTACGTGAACTCCATCGCCGTGGAGGACGAGCCCTACTTCCCCGGTGACGAGGCGGTCGAGCGCCGCTACCGCGCCTACCTGCGGTGGAACTCCGCCGTGATGGTCACCCGCGCGCAGCGCCCGGACATCGCCGTCGGCGGGCACATCTCCTCCTACGCCTCGGTGGCCACGCTGTACGAGGTCGGGCTGAACCACTTCTTCCGGGGCAAGGACCACCCGGGCGGCGGGGACCAGATCTACTTCCAGGGGCACGCCTCCCCCGGGATGTACGCCCGCGCCTACCTCGAGGGCCGGCTCAGCGAGGCCGATCTGGACGGATTCCGCCAGGAGCTCTCCCGCACCGCCGGCGGGCGCGGCCTGCCGAGCTACCCGCACCCGCACAACATGCCCGACTTCTGGGAGTTCCCCACGGTCTCGATGGGTCTGGGCCCGGCCTCGGCCATCTACCAGGCCTGGACGAACCGGTATATGCAGTCCCGGGGCATCAAGGACACCTCCCAGCAGCACGTCTGGGCGTTCCTCGGCGACGGTGAGATGGACGAGCCGGAGTCCCGCGGCATGCTGCAGCTGGCCGCTGGGCAGGGCCTGGACAACCTCACCTTCGTGGTGAACTGCAACCTGCAGCGCCTCGACGGGCCGGTGCGCGGCAACGGCAAGATCATCCAGGAGCTCGAGGGCTTCTTCCGCGGCGCCGGGTGGAACGTGATCAAGGTGGTCTGGGGCCGGGAGTGGGACGCACTGCTGGAGGCGGACAAGGACCGCGCCCTGGTGAACCTGATGAACCAGACCCTGGACGGGGACTACCAGACCTACCGGGCCGAGAACGGCGCGTTCATCCGGGAGCACTTCTTCGGTCGCGACCCGCGCACCAAGGCGATGGTGGAGAACCTCACCGACGACGAGATCTGGGCGCTGAAGCGCGGCGGGCACGACTACCGCAAGCTCTACGCGGCCTACTCCGCGGCGATGAACCACACCGGTCAGCCGACGGTGATCCTCGCGCACACGGTCAAGGGCTACGGCCTCGGCTCGGCGTTCGCCGGGCGGAACGCCACCCACCAGATGAAGAAGCTCAAGGAGAACGACCTCAAGCTGCTCCGGGACGAGCTGCGGCTGCCGATCCCCGACTCCGAGCTCGAGGACCCGTTCAACGCCCCGTACTATCACCCGGGCAAGGACGCACCCGAGATCGAGTACATGCTCGACCGGCGCCGTCAGCTCGGCGGGTTCCTGCCCGAGAGGCGCTCGAAGCACACCGAGGTCACCCTGCCGGCGGACAAGGCCTACGAGCGGCTCGCCAAGGGTTCCGGGACCCAGGAAGCTGCCACCACCATGGCACTGGTGCAGCTGTTCAAGGACCTGCTCAAGGACAAGGACTTCGGCAAGCGGATCGTGCCGATCATCCCGGACGAGGCCCGCACCTTCGGCCTGGACGCGATCTTCCCGAGCCTGAAGATCTTCAACACCACCGGTCAGCACTACCTGCCGGTGGACCGGGACCTGCTGCTGTCCTACAAGGAGTCCGAGTCCGGTGGGCTGATGCACACCGGCATCAACGAGGCCGGGTCCGCAGCGGCGTTCCAAGCGGTCGGCACCTCCTACGCCACCCACGGCGAGGTCATGGTTCCGTTCTACTTCTACTACTCGATGTTCGGGTTCCAGCGCACCGGTGACCAGTTCTGGGCCGCCGGCGACCAGCTCACCCGCGGGTTCCTCATCGGCGCCACCGCCGGTCGCACCACGCTCACCGGTGAGGGCCTGCAGCATGCGGACGGGCACTCCCCCGTGCTCGCCTCCACGAACACCGCGGTGGTGCACTACGACCCGGCGTACGGGTACGAGATCCGGCACATCGTCAAGGACGGTCTCCAGCGGATGTACGGCGAAGATGAGCGCGACCCGAACGTCATCTACTACCTCACCGTGTACAACGAGCCGATGCTGCAGCCGAGCGAGCCGGAGAACGTCGATGTCGAGGGGATCCTCAACGGCATCTACCAGCTCGAGGCTCCGGCCGACGGCGATGGTCCCGTGGTCCAGCTCCTCGCCTCGGGTGTGGCGGTGCCGTGGGCGCTCAAGGCCCGCGAGGTACTCGCCGAGGACTGGGGCGTACGCGCCGGGGTCTGGTCGGTGACCAGCTGGAACGAGCTGCGCCGGGACGGTCTGGCGGCAGACCGGGAGGCCTTCATCAACCCCGGTGGCGAGCAGCGCCAGGCCTACGTCACCTCGAAGCTGTCCGGTGCCGAAGGCCCGTTCATCGGCACCTCGGACTACGACTTCCAGGTGCCGGACCAGATCCGGGCCTGGGTACCGGGCGACTACCTGACGCTCGGGGCGGACGGCTTCGGCTTCTCCGACACCCGGCCCTCGGTGCGCCGGCACTTCCTCATCGACACCGAGTCGATCGTCACCCGTGCGCTGCAGGCCCTGGCCCAGCGCGGCGAGGTGGACGAGGCGGCGCCGGGCCAGGCGGTGGAGAAGTACCGGCTGCTGGATGTGAACGCCGGCACCACCGGCTCGGCCGGCGGAGACTCCTGACCGTTGCCGTAACCCGGCTGCCCTAGGCTGCCGACTGGTCAGAATCCGTTGCCCACACACACGATCTGGGCAACGGATTTTGGCAAGTCGCGGGCCGGCCGGCGCCGGCTAGTCTCCCGCGGGCGCCGTCTCGGCCGCCTGCACGAACGGCTCGAGCTCGGCCACCACCCGGGCCGTGCCGCGCTGCCGAGCGCCGAGCTCGGCCAGGTCGCGCAGGTGCCGGCGGGCCTCCGCAGGCCGGTCGGCATCCAGCGCCGCCTGGACGATCTCCCGGCCCGCTTCCGGGTCGTGGTCGGCCGGTGACCAGTGCCCCACGCCCAGGCCGAGAGCCTCGGCAGGCAGGTGGGCCTCCCGGAGCATCCGGACACCTTGGATCAGGGCGGCACCGCTGTGGTCCCGCTCGCACGCGGCACCCAACCGGCGCATCGCGCCCTCCCCGATCTTCATCCAGGGAGAGCCGAGCCATCTCGATCAGCGCGTACCAGCCGTGCGGCTTCCCGGCGAGCTCTTCGGCCAGGGCCCAGTGGGCGGTGTTCGCGGCGTCAGCTGAGCTGATCGGAGAGGCATCGGCTGCTAACGGGTCCGGTGCAGCGACCTCCGCGGCACGCCCGCGGACGATCTCGGCGAGCTCGTTGAACGCGGCCACGTCATTGGGGTCCTCGGCGAGCACGGCGCGCAGCCGATCCTCGCGGGCGGCGTCCGGTGGCGGTGGGGCACTGCTCTCTCGCCGCTGCGGCCCGCGCTCGGCGGGAGCAGCACGGAAGACCTTCCGGACCTGTTCGCGCCATCCCATAGCGTCAGGGTAACGCCAAGAGATTCCCATCTCCTGGTGAGCCGAGCCGGACCTCCACCCGGTCGGGGGCGGCAGCGGACCCGGTGATCCTCGCCACGCCGGCTCTTTGTGGGTTTCCCACAATCGTCAGCCCTCGTATCCTCGTGCTCATGACCACCTCCCCCGGCGATGCGGTGGCCACCGGCGAGATGGTCCGGCGGCTGCGCGGCGGCAGCGACCTGCTCACCGCGGCTGCACTGCGGCGGTTGGACAGCGAGCTCGGCTGGTACCGGGCGCTGCCCGCCGAGGATCGTTCCTGGATCGGACTGGTCGCCCAGTCCGGGATCGCCAGCTTCATCGCCTGGTACGAGAACCCAGGCCGCGGCGCCTACAACGCCAGCGAGATCTTCCGTGCCGCCCCGCCCGAGCTGACCCGATCGATCTCGCTGCAGCACACCCTGCAGCTGGTGCGGATCGTGGTGGAGGTGGTGGAGCAGCACACCGAGGAGCTGGCCGCCCCGGGGCAGCACTCGGCCCTGCGGGAGGCGGTCCTGCTCTACTCCCGGGAGGTGGCCTTCTCCGCTGCCGAGGTCTACGCCCGCGCCGCGGAGAGCCGGGGTGCGTGGGATGCCCGCCTGGAGGCGCTGGTGGTGGACTCCCTGCTGCGAGGCGACCCGGACGACTCACTGCACTCACGGGTGGCGGCGCTGGGCTGGGCCGGTCGCGGCAGCGCGCTGGTGATGGTGGGCACCGCAGACGATCCGCTCGACGAGGTGGGCGCAGCCGAGCTGCGCCGGGCCGCCCGCCGCGCCGCCCAGGACGCCCTGGTGGGTATCCAGGGCAACCGGCTGATCGTGGTGCTCGGCGGTGAGGGGAACCTGCGGGACCAGGCCGGAGCACTGCTGCCCCGGTTCGGCTCCGGCCCAGTGGTGATCGGCCCGGAGGTGCCCGAGCTCGCCGAGGCCGGCCGGTCCGCCCGGGCTGCACTCAGTGCCCTGCAGGCGGTACAGGCCTGGCCCACGGCCCCACGCCCGGTCCTCGCCGACGAGCTGCTCCCCGAGCGGGTGCTCACCGGGGACAATGACGCCCGGCGCACGCTCCTCACCGAGGTGTACCAGCCGCTGCAAAAAGTCGGCGGACCGCTGCTGACCACGCTGAGCACCTATCTGAACGAGGGCCGCTCGCTCGAGGCCACTGCCCGGCTGCTGTACGTGCACCCGAACACGGTGCGCTACCGGCTTCGCCGCATTGCCACCGTGACCGGCTGGGACCCGGTCGATGCGCGGGAGGGGTTCGTGCTGCAGATCGCGATCGCCGTCGGGCAGCTCGCCGGTGGGGTGGCTTTGTAGGATTCAGACAAACGGCCTTCGGCAACCTGGTGCGATCCGTCGTGCCCGATCGCAGGTCGCACGCGGAAAGGTGAGAACGGTGATCGCACTACTCAGCCCTGGTCAGGGCGCCCAGAGTCCAGGCATGCTCGCGCCGTGGCTCGAGCTGGACGGCACGGCCGACCTGCTCGCCGAACTGAGCGAGGCAGCGCAGGTGGACCTGCACGCACTCGGGACCACGGCCGATGCGGACACCATCAAGGACACCCAAGTGGCCCAGCCGCTGATCGTGGCAACCTCGCTGGTCAGCCTGCACGCCCTGGAGGCGCGCGCCGGCAGCCGCATCGTCTGGGCACAGCTGGCCGCCGGACACTCCGTCGGCGAGTTCGCCGCCGCTGCCGCCGCCGGTGCGCTCTCGCCCGCCGACGCGCTCGGCCTGGTCGGCGTCCGGGGTCGAGCGATGGCCGAGGCGGCCGATCAGGCCCCCACTGGGATGAGCGCCGTGGTCGGTGGCAACCCGGAAGAGGTCGACGCGGCCCTGGCCGCCCATGACCTGGTGGGCGCGAACGTCAACGGCGGCGGCCAGGTGGTGGCCGCCGGTCTGCTCACCGATCTGGACGCACTGGCGGCCGAGCCCCCGGCTCGCGCCCGGGTGATCCCACTCGCCGTGGCCGGTGCCTTCCACACCGAGTACATGGCCGCCGCGGTGCAGACCGTGCAGACGGCTGCGGCAGAGGTGGACGCCGCCGACCCCCAGCTGCAGCTGCTCAGCAACTTCGACGGTGCAGCCCTCACCTCGGGTGAGCAGGCGCTGGCGCGCCTGGTCGCCCAGATCTCCTCCCCGGTCCGCTGGGACCTGTGCCAGCAGACGATGCTCGAGGCAGGCGTGACTCGCGCGATCGAGCTGGCTCCCGGAGGGGTGCTGGCGGGTCTGGCCCGCCGCAGCATGCGCGGGGTGGAGACTGTAGCCCTGAAGGGCCCGGACGACCTGGACGCTGCCGTTGCCCTGATCACATCCGCCACCGAGGAGAACTGATGACCAAGCCGACGCTCGCGCTCGCCCCTCCGGTGGCCGGCAGCAGGATCCTCGCGATCGGTGGGATGCGGGGGCAGAACCTGGTGCCCAACGATGACATCGTCGGCCCGATCAACTCCTCGGACGAGTGGATCCAGCAGCGCACCGGCATCCGCACCCGCGCTCGCGCCCATGCTGAGTTCACCGTCAAGGACCTGGCCGTCGGCGCCGCCCGCGATGCACTGGCCAAGGCGGGTCTGACCGGCGCAGACCTTGGCGCCGTGCTGATCTCCACCGTCACCCACTTCGAGCAGACGCCATCGCTGGCCGCGCTCGTTGCCGATGAGATCGGTGCCACACCGGCTCCGGCCTATGACATCTCCGCTGCGTGCGCGGGCTACGCCTACGGCATCGCCCAGGCCGATGCCCTGGTGCGCTCGGGCGGCATCGAGCACGTGCTGGTGATCGGTGTGGAGAAGATGAGCGACTTCATCGACCCCTCCGACCGGACCATCTCGTTCCTGCTCGGTGACGGCGCTGGCGCGGCCATCGTCGGACCGAGCGACACACCCGGGATCGCCCCGACCGTCTGGGGCAGCAACGGCAGCAAGGCCGACGCGATCTACCAGACCCGCTCCTGGTTGGACTACCGCCGCCTGGAGATGGGCGAGCCGGAGCCGGAGACCCCCGAGCTGGCCGAGGAGGTCAGTGCGATGACCACGCCGACGCTGCGCCAGCAGGGCCCGACGGTCTTCAAGTGGGTGATCTCCTCGATGCCGGACGTCGCGCGCCGTGCCGTGGCCGCGGCCGGTCTGGAGATCACCGACATCGATGTGTTCATCCCGCACCAGGCGAACATGCGGATCACCGACCAGCTGTTGAAGCTGATCAAGTTCCGTGGGGACATCGTGGTCGGCCGCGATATCGCCGACACCGGCAACACCTCGGCGGCCTCCATCCCGCTGGCCGCTGAGCGGCTGCTGCGCGAAGGACAGGCCCACAGCGGCGACATCGCCCTGCAGATCGGGTTCGGCGCCGGACTGGTCTACGCCGCGCAGGTCGTGGTGCTGCCGTGAGGAGCCGGCACGTGGTCCACACCACGTCACTAACACCAGGTCTGCCGCGCGCCGCGGTGGCCGTAGCACCCGCGAGTCGGGGACACTAGACCCGCTCGCACCTAACCACAAGCCTGACAACGAGAAACGGAGCAGTTATGGCGCACAGTGAAGAGGACATCCTGGCCGGCCTCGCAGAGATCGTGAACGAGGAGACCGGGTTGGAGACGGACGCCGTCCAGTCGGACAAGTCCTTCACCGACGACCTCGACATCGACTCTCTCTCCATGATGACCATCGTCACCCTGGCCGAGGAGAAGTTCGATGTGCGCATCCCCGACGAAGAGGTGAAGAACCTCGCCACCGTCGGCGACGCCGTCAAGTACATCGCGCAGGCACAGTCCTGACCCTCCCCCGACCTCGGTGCGCACGCGCCGCCCGGTCGGGGACCACATCCGGCGCCGGCACCACCTCGGCGCCGTCGGGCGCGTGCTCTGCGTGAGTACGCGCCCGACGTCTACCAGCTGACACATCCCCTTGGAGACCCTCATGACGGACCAGACGAACGTCGTCGTCACCGGCCTCGGTACCACGAACCCACTCGGCGGCGAACTGGCCACGACCTGGGAAGGCGCCCTGGCAGGACGGTCCGGGGTCCGCACGTTGGAGCAGGACTGGGTGGCGAAGTACGACCTGCCGGTCACCTTCGCCGGACAGCTGGCGGTACCGGCCGATCAGATGCTCACCCGGCAGGAAATGCGCCGGATGGACCCGAGCGCTCAGTTCGCGATCATCGCCGCACGCGAGGCGTGGGCGGATGCCGGCGCACCAGAGGTCGACGGCGAACGGCTGGGTTCGGTGGTGGCCTCCGGTATCGGCGGGGTCACCACGCTGGTGGATGCCTGGGACACCATCAAGGAGAAGGGGGTGCGCCGGATCATGCCGCTGACCGTGCCGATGCTGATGCCGAACTCCCCCGCGGCCTACGTGTCCATCGAAGTCGGTGCGAAAGCCGGATCGCACACCCCCGTCTCCGCGTGCGCCTCCGGGGCGGAGGCGATCGGCTACGGGCTGGAGATGATCCGCACCGGCCGTGCAGACGTGGTGGTGGCCGGCGGCACCGAAGCTGCCACGCACCCGCTGCCGATCGCGTCGTTCGCGAAGATGCAGGCCCTGTCCACCCGCAACGACGACCCCGCTGCCGCCTCCCGCCCCTACGACGTGAACCGGGACGGGTTCGTGCTCGGCGAGGGCGCAGCCATCGTGGTGCTGGAGAGCGAAGAGCACGCGAAAGCCCGTGGGGCGAAGATCTACGCGCGCGTCGCCGGTGTGGGGATGACCGCGGACGCCTATGCGATCGCTCCCCCGGACCCCACCGGCGCGCCGGTCAGGAGCGTGCGCTGCGGCTGGCCCTGGAGAACGCAGGAGTGACGGCCGCCGACCTGGTGCACGTGAATGCCCACGCCACCTCCACCCCGGTGGGAGATGGGATCGAGGCTGAAGCGATCGTGCGCACTCTCGGCTCCGCGGCCGAGCATGTGGCGGTCTCGGCGACGAAGTCGATGACCGGTCATCTGCTCGGTGGTGCCGGCGCGCTGGAGACGTTGCTGACCATTCTCGCCGTGCACGAGCGCACGGCGCCGCCCACGATCAATGTCACCGACCCGGAGCCAGACCTGAGCATCGACCTGGTCCGGGACGTTCCCCGTGAGCTGCCGGCCGGTTCGATCGCTGCGGTGAACAACGCGTTCGGCTTCGGCGGGCACAACGTCGCCGTCGTGATCACCAACGACTGAGCTCGACCGCCTGTCCAGTCCGTGCCCGCCGCGGAGGTACTTTTCGCGCACAGAGGTGCGATTTTGCTACCTCCATCATCGCAAAGTACCTCGACAGGTCTCCGGCGGATGGGTAGGCACAACTCAGCGGCGCGGCCCCTCCTGCCGCGCCGCTGAGAAGACTCTGCCTCAGCCCACCCGGTGCAGCCAGCGCACCGGAGCGCCGGCACCCGCGTACCGGAACGGCTCGAGCTCGTCGTCCCAGGCCTGGCCGAGCGCCAGCTCGAGCTCGTGCCGCATCCGGGCCGGCTCGCCGGCGTGCTCCATCGCCGCTCGCACCCGGTCCTCGGGGATGACGACGTTGCCATGAACGTCGATCTGGGCGTGGAAGATGCCCAGCTCGGGAGTATGGCTCCAGCGACCGCCGTCGACGCCGCGGCTGGCTTCCTCGGTCACCTCGTAACGGAGGTGATTCCAGCCGCGGAGCGCCGACGCGAGCCGCGCCCCGGTTCCGGCAGGGCCGGCCCAGGACAGTTCAGCCCGAAACATCTCGGGGGCCGCGGGCTGCGCAGTCCAGTCGAACGCGACGTGCGCGTTCAGCACGGACCCAGCGGCCCACTCCACGTGCGGGCACAAAGCGCGGGGCGATGAGTGCACGAAAACAACACCGCGGGTGCTCTGACCTGACATGCTGTTCCCTTCTGTGACCGGTCGAGATGCGTCTTCCCCAACGATCTCGCGACGTTCACTTCCAGAAACCGCTCGCGGCGTCCGTGGCCCATTGTGCCTTAGTTCTCCGGTTCTGTCTTCCCTTCACCAGGTTTCAGAAGCGCTCCCGCACTGTGCGCAGCGCATCCTTGCGCACCTGCCCGGCCAGTCGGGACAGGTAGAGCTTGCCGTCCAGGTGGTCGTACTCGTGCTGCAGGCAGCGCGCCATCAGGCCCTCTCCCGCCACGGTGACGGCGTTGCCGGCCAGATCTGTGCCGGTCACCCGTGCGTAGGCGCCGCGAGTGGTCGGGTACCACAGTCCAGGTACGGACAGACACCCCTCGTCGCCGTTCTGCACCTCGTCGGACACCTGCGCGAGGTGCGGGTTGAGGACGTAGCCGACCTCGCCGTCGATGTTCCAGGAGAAGGCCCGCAGGCTCACTCCGATCTGGTTGGCCGCCAGCCCCGCTCGGCCATCCGCGTCGACAGTCTCCAGCAGGTCGGTGACCAGCGCCCGGACCCGCTCGTCGATCGTGGTGATCTCTGCGCACGGGGTGCGCAGGACGGGGTCGCCGACGATGCGGATATCACGTAGTGCCATGGCTCAGTTCAGCGTTCCGGGTGCAAGGGTCAGAAATCGGCGATCGACCAGGCGTAGGTTGCCTGCGTGCCGGTGAAGTCGAGGAAGGGCTCCCAGAGCACCTGACTGGCTTCGGCGGGTGCGTCGACCACGGCCCAGCCGGTGAAGCTCTCACCTGGACCCACCTCGGAGGGCGCGCGCTGGTCGGCGTTCAGGCAGAACAGACCGGAGACCCCATTGGTATCGAGTGCGGTGCCATTGTCGTTCGCTAGTCCGACCTCGAAGCCGGCGAAGCTGTAGCTGCCGGTACCGTCGGCCAGCGCAGGCAGGGTAGTGAACTCGAACTCCAGCGCGAGGTACTCCCCGGCGGGGTCGGGGCACATCGCCGTCTGTGATCCTTGCGGCTGCCAGCCCCGCTCGACGCTCACCAGGGCGACCTCGACCTCCGGCTCACCGCTGACGCCGGCCACCACTGCCGGTTCACCGGGGCCGAGCGCGGCCAGATTGCCGCTCCCGCCGGAGCCGTCGGTCTGCTGGTCGGTCGGGTCGTCAGTGGGATCGTCGGTCTGCGCGGGCGTGGTGGGATCGTCAGCCGGATCGGTACTGGGAGCCGTGGCGGTGGGGGTGGACGCTGATCCGGTCGACTCGTCGTCGCCTCCCACGAGCCGGAAGCCGAGAAAGAGCAGGAGTGCGACCATGATCGCGATCGCGATTCCCACCACGATCTGCGGTGTGCGGTTCTTCGTTGCCGGCACATCCCCGGGGCCGAACGGGCCGGCCTGCTGGAAGGGCTGGCTGCCGGCCGGGCCGCCGAACTGCGGGCCCGATCCGGGCGGCGGTGCAGCGGAGTAGGCGCCGCCGGGCTGCTGCGGCATGCTCGCCTGAGGACCCGACGGCGCGGTCCCGGGCGGAGGGGGTTGTGGACTCTGTTGCTGGTAGCCACCGGCGTAGGGCGCTGCCGGTACCGCGCCGAACGGGCCGGCCTGCTGGAAGGACTGGCTGCTGGCCGGACCGGTCCCCCACTGCGGCTGTTGCGGTGGCGGAGCCTGCGAACTCGCCGGACCGGCAGGCGCGGGTTGCTGCGGAGCCTGCGGGCCACCAGCCGGCGGCGGGGGCTGCTGACCGGGTGCGGGCTGCTGACCGGGTGCGGGCTGCTGCGGGACGCCGCCCCACTGCGGCATCTGACGCGTCGGCGTGCTCGCCGGGAACTGCTGGGTGGGGTCGTCCATGGTGGGCGGCAGTGCGGACTCTTCTGCGGCCGCGGGGGCCGGCAGTTGCGTAGTGCCGGCCTCGTCCGGAGCCTCGTGGGCCTCAGCGGCCGCGGGGTCCTCAGGATCCGCGGGAGCCGCGGGGGCCGCGGGGGCCGCGGAGGCATCAGGAGTCGGCACGTCACCTGACGGATTCGGGTCGGCGGCCGTGTCGATTCCGCTGTCCGACGGGCCGTCCACCCCCGCACGCCGTCCTGGGCCCTCTGGAGTCGGTTCGTCCGAGGCCACATCGGGGGCGCGGTGCCGGCCCGAGTCCGCAGCTTCCGGTGCGGATGTCGACTCTGGCGCCGCCGCATCCGCATCCGCAGCCGCAGGCGTCGGAGCAGGTGCGGACTCCGGCGCAGGCGTCGGAGCAGCCAGCGGCGGGGGTGCTTTCCGGACGAAGATGGTCGGCGCGTCGTCGATCTCTGCGTTCTCGGCCGCGCGCGCCGTCGCAGCGGTCGACGCCTCAGGCTCCGGGCTCTGGCTCGGAACTGCCCCGTGGGACACCCCTGGTTCGGTCCCCGCCGGCGCGTCGGCGCTCGGTGCCGCGGGTGCCTGCGGCGCAGGTGCTGCCCCAGCACCCGGAGTAGGCGCATCCGGAGTAGCCGCTGCCCCAACTTCCGGCGTCGGACCATCCGGGGTAGCCGTTGCCTCAGCATCCGGCGCACCCGGCGCACCCGGCGCACCCGGCGCACCCGGCGCACCCGGCGCAGGAGCCTCCGCCGGCGCCGCCGCATCGCCACCAGGAGTGCTCGGCGCCGACCCGTCGGCCACCCAGTACTCCCAGCCCTGCGGTGCTGCCGGCCACGACGGGTCCGGCTGCCAGCCTTCCGGCGGTCGCCAGCCCTCTGGCGGTTGCGGCCAGCCGGGTGGTGGGTTGAAGCGGTACGCCAAAGTTCCTCCCCTGGGAGAGCGCAACGCACGTCACGCTCGAAACGCATGTGGGACCGCGCCCATCTTAGGCCCCCGGCCTCACCTCAGATAGCCGACTGTATGGGCCGTTCTCCCCTGCCGGCGCGCGGGCCGACCACGCGCCCGGCCAGCGTCACGGCAACGGCCAACCCCTCAGACCGCGCTCACAGTCACGCCACAGCCGCGCTGACGGTCACGAACGAGTGCGCCGGCAGTTCCACCCGCAGGCCCCGCTCGGTCGCTGTCACCTGCTCGTGCACCACCGGCTGCACCTGCGCGCCGCGACCTGGAGCGTTGTGTGCGTCCAGCTCACCAGCGGTGAGGATCCGGGTACGCACATCGCTCACCGTTCCTCCACGCAGGTCGAGGTCGACCGTTGTCGGCTCGCCCGCGTCCAGGTTGGACAGCGAGATCAGCACCCGGCCGTCCTTGCTGCTGGCCGAGGCGGACACCGTGGTCAGCTCCTCGCCGTCCACCGCGCGCACCGGCAGTCCACCGGGGAAATCCACGCGCAGGCTGGCGGCATCCTGGTGCCCAGCATTCATCTCGAACACGTGGTAGGTCGGGGTCAGCACGAGCTCACGGGAGTCAGTGTTGATGTCCGTGAGGATCATCGCCTGCAGCACGTTCACCGTCTGGGCGATATTGGCCATCACCAGTCGGTCGGCATGGGCGTGGAAGATGTCGAAGTGCGTACTGGCCACCAGCGCATCGCGGAGGGTGTTCTGCTGGTACAGGAACCCGGGGTTCGTGCCTTCCTCCACATTCCACCAGGTACCCCACTCGTCCAGCACCAGGCCGACCTTCTTCTCCGGGTCGTAGCAGTCCATCACGTTCGAGTGCCCACGCAGCAGCTCATCGGTATACGCGGCCTTGACCAGGGTGCGGTAGTAGTCCTGTTCGGTGAACTCGGTTGCGCTGCCCTTGTCCTGCCAGGTGCCCGGAATCGTGTAGTAGTGCACCGAGACCGCCTGGTACAGCCCGCGTGGATCCCGGCCGCAGCCGCCGAGCGGGTTCAGGGCCTTCATCAACGTCTCGGTCCAGGCGTAGTCGTCGGAGTTCGCCCCGGCCGCGATCCGGTAGAGCCGGTTCTCGCCATGGTCCCGGCAGTAGGTGGCGTACCGTCGAGCCTCCTCGGCGTAGTGCGAAGCGGTCATGTTCCCGCCACAGCCCCACGGCTCGTTGCCCAGTCCCCAGAACTTCACCTGCCACGGCTCGTCCCGCCCGTGCTCGCGGCGCAGGGCCGCCATCGGGGAGTCGTCACCGCGGGTGAGGTACTCCACCCAGTCACTCATCTCGCGCACGGTCCCGGAGCCGACGTTGCCGTTCACATAGGGCTCAGCACCGAGCAGCTCGCACAGCGCCATGAACTCATGGGTGCCGAAGGAGTTGTCCTCCACCACGTCACCCCAGTGGCTGTTCACCATCCGGGGCCGTTCCTGGCGCGGGCCGACACCGTCGCGCCAGTGGTACTCGTCGGCAAAGCAGCCGCCCGGCCAGCGCAGGTTCGGGATGCGCAGCCCGCGCAGCGCCTCCACCACGTCCAGCCGTATCCCGCCCTCGTTCGGCAGGTCGGAGTCCTCGCCCACATAGAAGCCGCCGTAGATGCACCGGCCCAGGTGCTCGGCGAAGTGCCCATATATGTGCCTGCTGATCACCGGCCCGGGCACGTCGAGGTTGATGATCGCGGTGATCGGTGCGGACGGACTGCCCGGTGCAGGCATGCAAGACTCCGATGTCAGGGTGTACTGAGGCAGCTCACCGGGGTACGACACGGCACCACCAGCGATGTGAGCGCTCACAACCTTACCTAGGTTCCGCCGTCGTCTTCAACGATTACCTTTCACCGCTCTTACACCGTCTGCGCACCGGCAGCCGAGCAGATCGTAGCTATGCGCTACCGTCCCTCCAATGATCTTCGTCTACATCATGCTGGTGATCACGGCGGCCCTGTGCCTCTGGGGTGCGATCAGCCCGATGGGCATGTGGCGCGGAACCGTGGCCTGGCGCTACGCCGACCCGGAAGCGCACCGCCCGAGCAGCTCACAGAACGTCGCCACCCGGGTCGGCTGCGTGGTCGCGCTGATCTGCATCGCCATCGCCTTCCCCCTGCTCAGCAGCCTCACCTCACAGGTCGACGAGCAGCAGGAGGAGGAGGCCTACGAGGAGTGCTTGGACGAGAACGACGACGACGAAGGCCTCCTCTCCCCCGAGGACTGGTGCGAGGACCTCTCACCGGAGCCCGAGGAGTCCTGAGCCCCGCCACCGGGCAGGCCGGTCACATCGACCGCCGGTACTGACCGCCCACCTGGTACAGCGCCTGGGTGATCTGGCCGAGGCTGTGGCTGCGCACCGCCTCCATCAGCGCGGCGAAGGTGTTCTCGCCCCTGCGCGCCACCTCCTGAAGCCTGCTCAGCGCACCCGAGTCGACGGCGTTCCTCGCCTCCTGCCAGTCACTCACCGAGGCTACCTGGGCATCCTTCTCCGCGGCACTGGAGCGCACCAGGTCGATCGATACCTCGATCTCGCCACTGTGCTCGGTGGGCAGGAACGTGTTCACGCCCACGATCGGGAGCGACCCGTCGTGCTTGCGCTGCTCGTAGACCATCGACTCGTCCTGGATCTTGCCGCGCTGGTACATCGACTCCATCGCACCGAGGACCCCGCCCCGCCTGCTCAGCGCTTCGAACTCGGCGTAGACCGCCTGCTCCACCAGGTCGGTGAGCTCGCCGATGATGTAGCTGCCCTGCCACGGGTTCTCGCAGCCGCTGAGGCCGAACTCGCGGGCCACGATCATCTGGATCGCCACCGCTCGGCGCACGGACTCCTCAGTGGGGGTGGTGACCGCCTCGTCATAGGCGTTGGTGTGCAGGCTGTTGCAGGCGTCGAAGCTCGCATACAGCGCCTGCAACGTCGTACGGATGTCGTTGAACTCGATCTCCTGAGCGTGTAGCGACCGCCCGGAGGTCTGGATGTGATACTTCAGCATCTGCCCCCGCGGGCTCGCGCCATACCGGTCGCGCATCGCCCGAGCCCATATCCGCCGGGCCACCCGACCGATCACCGCGTACTCCGGGTCCATCCCGTTGGAGAAGAAGAAGGACAGGTGCGGGGCGACGTCGTCGATGGCCATCCCGCGGGCCAGGTAGTACTCCACGATCGTGAACCCGTTGGCCAGGGTGAAGGCGAGCTGGGTGATCGGGTTCGCTCCGGCCTCGGCGATGTGGTAGCCGGAGATGGACACCGAGTAGAAGTTCCGCACGCGGGCGTCGATGAAGTACTGCTGGATGTCCCCCATCATCCGCAGCGCGAACTCGGTGCCGAAGATGCAGGTGTTCTGCGCCTGGTCTTCCTTGAGGATGTCCGCCTGCACCGTGCCGCGCACTGCGGCCAGGGTCTCGGCGGCGATCCGGGCGTAGGTCTGCGGGTCGGTCACCTCGGCCCCGGTCACCCCGAGCAGGCCGAGGCCCAGCCCGTCGTTGCCGTCGGGCAGCTCACCGCGGTAGACCGGCTGCTGCCGGCCACCGAGTATCTCGCCGATCTTCTGCTGAGCCGCCTGCCACCGCTGCGGGTCGGCGCGCAGGTGCTTCTCCACCTGCTGGTCGATCGCGGTGTGGAAGAACATCGCCAGGATGATCGGCGCCGGCCCGTTGATGGTCATCGACACCGAGGTCGCCGGTGCGCACAGGTCGAATCCGGAGTACAGCCGCTTCATATCGTCCAGCGTCGGCACGCTCACGCCGGAGTTGCCGACCTTTCCGTACACGTCCGGGCGGGTGGCGGGGTCCTGGCCGTACAGGGTGACCGAGTCGAACGCGGTGGACAGCCGAGCCACGCCCTGCCCGGCGGCGAGGTAGTGGAACCGGCGGTTGGTGCGCTCCGGCGGTCCCTCGCCGGCGAACATCCGGGTCGGGTCCTCGGTCTGTCGACGATACGGATACACGCCGGCGGTGTAGGGGAAGGCCCCGGGGGTGTTCTCCTGGTGCAGGAACCGCAGCAGGTCACCCCAGGATCGGAACTGCGGTGGCGCCACCCGTGGCAGTGCCGTGCCGGACAGCGAGGTGCTGTAGTTCTCCACGCTGATCTCCCGGCCGCGCACCTGGTACGTGCCGCGGGTGGCGGTGAGCGCGGCGCGGCGCTGCGGCCAGGCGCGCAAGAGCTCCAGAGAGTCCTCGCTCAGGCGGGCCAGTGCGTCGGCGTACAGCGTGCGTAGCCGGACCAGCGTCTCCTCGCTCTCGACGGCGGAGGTCGGGTAGGGCTCGAGCGGTTCCGGGAGCGCCGGGTCGGCCAGGTCACGCAGGCTGGTCCAGTACCGCTGTGCCGCCTCGGCGGCGTCGGCTTCGGTCTCGACCCTGCGGGTGAGGTCCTGGCCCTGTTCGGCGATCTCGGCCAGGTAGCGCACTCTGCACCCGGGGATGAGGCTGCCACCGGCTCCTGCTCCCCCGGTGAGCGGCTGCTCGGGCTGCCAGCCGTCGCCGAGCCGGGCCAGCAGGGCCTCGAACGCGCGGGTCAGGCCGTCGTCATGGAAGTGGCTGGCGACGGTGGGATAGACCGGCACCTCCTCGTCCGGGGTGTCGAACGCCAACCGGTTGCGGCGCCACTGCTTGCGCACGTCCCGCAGCGCGTCCTCGCCGCCGCGGCGGTCGAACTTGTTCAGGATCACCAGCTCGGCGAAGTCGATCATGTCGATCTTCTCCAGCTGGCTGGCGGCGCCGTACTCACTGGTCATCACGTAGACCGGCACGTCCACCAGCTCCACCACCGCCGAGTCCGACTGGCCGATCCCGGCGGTCTCCACGATCACCAGGTCGAACCCGCAGCCCTGTAGCGCGCGAATCGACTCGGCGAGCACCTCGCTCACGCTCACGTCCTGGCGCCGGGTGGCCATCGACCTGAAGTACACCCGGTCCGAGCGAAGTGCGTTCATCCGGATCCGGTCGCCGAGCAGTGCACCCCCGGTGCGCCGGCGGGTCGGGTCCACGGCGAGCACGCCGATCCGCAGCTCGGGAAAGGCGGTGAGGAACCGCAGCACCAGCTCGTCGATCACCGAGGACTTGCCGGACCCGCCGGTGCCGGTGATCCCGACCACCGGGGCGGCTCCGCCCGGGCGAGTGGCGCCTGGGTGAGCCGACAGGCCCAGCCGGGCTGCGCCGTCGTCGGTGAGAAGACCATCCTCGATGGCGCTGAGCAGCCGGCCCACACCGGCATCGTCCTCCCGGTCCGGGAGCCTCCCGGGTGTAGCGGCCGGCCGGCGCGGTGCCTGAGTGCGGGTGACGAGGTCCTCGATCATGCCGGTCAGACCGAGCTTGAGGCCGTCGTCCGGGTGGTAGAGGCGCTCGACCCCGGCCTCTGTCAGCTCCGCGATCTCCTCGTGGGTGATCGTGCCGCCACCGCCGCCGAACACCCGGATGTGGCCGGCCCCGGCCTCCGCGAGGGAGTCCACCAGGTAGCGGAAGTACTCCAGGTGGCCGCCCTGGTAGGAGGAGATCGCCACGCCGTCGGCGTCTTCCTGCAGTGCGGCGCGGACCACCTCCCGGACCGAGCGGTCGTGGCCCAGGTGGATCACCTCAGCGCCCTGAGCCTGGATGATCCGGCGCATCACGGTGATCGCGGCGTCGTGCCCGTCGAACAGGCTGGCCGCGGTCACGAACCGCAGCGGGACGGTAGTAGCCGGCTCTGGTTCGCCGGCGGGGGTGTGGCCGATGGTGGTGGTCACGAAGCCCTCCTTCTCCCGCGCATCGACGCGCGGCCCACCTCGATCGTAACCGGGCACCGGGCACGCGGGTGGCTGCTCCCGGCGCGCAGCATCGGCAGGCACTACGGTGTGGTCACGATCAGGTCACGGGAGACGATGATGGCAGACATGCGCAATGACGACATCAGCACAACGGGCGAACGCACCGGTCTGAGCCGGAGGTCAGCACTGGTGGCGATGGCCGGGACCGGGCTGGCGCTGGGACCGGCGATCGGTGCGTGGGCGGCGCCCTCCGATGATGCCGATCCGGCCCCGCTGAACACACCGGAGGGTCCGGACGACCAGGGCGTGAGCAGGATCCCGGTCGGCGACGTCGGAGGTGGACGTACCGCGGCGTGGGAGACGGCCACGTTCGAGCTGGTGGCGCTCACCTGGACCGGTGACGGCGTCCCGGAGCCGTACGTGCGCCTGCGCACCGACGGCGTGTGGTCACCATGGTCTGCGCTTCCTCCGGACGAGCACACCGCTGGTCGGGCGGACGTGGCCGGCACGGAACCGCTGTGGACCCGGGGCGCCGATGCGGTGGAGGTCTCGGTCTCCGGGGACGTGCCCGAGGATCTGTCCCTGACCCTGATCCACCCGGAACCGATGCCGCGTTCGGCGCTCAGCGCCGCGGAACCGGAGACGGCCACGACTGCCGGGGTGCCCGGGCGCTGGATCATCGACAAGCCGACGATGGCCTCGCGAGCGAACTGGGGCGCCGACGAGTCACTGCGGCAGAACCAGGACGGGGTCGCCTATGGGGACATCCGCGGCGGGTTCGTGCACCACACCGCCACAGCGAACTCCTACTCCTCCGGTGAGGTGCGCGGCATCATCCGGTCGATCTACCGCTACCACGTGCTCAGCCGGGACTTCTACGACATCGGGTACAACTTCCTCATCGACCGGTTCGGCCGGATCTGGGAAGGCGCCTACGGCGGTGTGCACCGACCGGTGATCGCCGCGCACACGAAGTCCTACAACTCGCAGTCCTTCGGGGTGGCGGCGATCGGCAACTTCCACGAGCGCAACATCCCGAGCCGAGTGCTGACCTCGTACGCGGACCTGTTCGCCTGGAAGTTCGACGTGCACGGCGTGCACTACGCCTACAACACGGCGAACTACACGAACGACGGTGCCCGCCGGCTGCCGGTGATCTCCGGGCACCGGGACACCAAGTCCACCGCCTGCCCGGGCCGTTACCTCTATGCCCGGCTCAGCACGATCCGCAGCGGCACCCAGAACCGGCTGAAGAACCGGGTGAAGCTGCGGCTGGCGGGGCCCGGTGGTGCGGTGGCCTCGACCGGTACCCGGCTGCACGTGCTTTGGGAGTACAACGGCGTCCCGGTGAACGGCACGGTGCGGCTGCAGCGCCGGCGGGCGAACGGCAGTTGGCAGAACATCCGCGACATCACGGTCACCAGCGGGAAGGGTTCGACCGTGGTCGGGCCGCGGGACACCGCCTACTGGCGGGTGCGGGCGATCCGGGCGCGGAGCCAGCAGATCGACGTGACCCACCCAAACGGGACCAGCAACTGGCACCGGCTGCGCTGCGTGGGCTCGAACGGGCGCACCATCCTGGACCTCAGCGGGCCGAAGGAAGGTCCAGCGGGTAAGAACACCACGCTCTACATCGGCTGGATCAGCCCGAAGGGTGGGGTGACCGGCGAGGTGCGGCTGCAGCGCCAGCTCACGAACGGGAACTGGCGCACGGTGCGGGACATCCAGGTCAGCCGTGGCAAGGCGACCACGACGGTCAGTCCCTCGCGGCGGACTCGCTACCGACTGCTCTCTCGTGGGGTGGACTCCCCCAGCGACGTACCTCGCCGCACCTCGTACCTGTACACGCTCGACGTGTGGTGAACGCGGGCAAAGCACAAGGTCCGAAATCTCCCCAGATTCCGGACCTGCTCGCTCCCCGACTGGACTCAAACCAGTCGTGCTCGCTTCGGTCCATGACTAAGGATGTCGCGACTTATGCCCTCTGGCCTGGCACTCCACACGGAGGTCGTTGCGCACCGTGGAGAAGGTGAACTCTGGCGCCCGCAGCGTCTCTGGTGCATGGAGTGGCCCGGCGCCGGGGGCCTACTAGTTCTTCGGATAGTGGAACCGTGCCTCGCCAGTTCGCTGGCGAGGCACGGTTCCTTGTGCTGCATCGAGCCCCAACCCGATCAGCACTCTCCCTTCCCCAGGGAGTTTCGACGGCTACTCGAATTGGCGTGGGAGCCAGAGTGCCGCGTCTGGGAAGATTGCGATCAGCGCTGTTCCGATGATGAGCACTGCCAGAAACGGGATCAGTGCCCTGGATGAGGCCTCAATCCGTGTCTCGGCGATCTTCGTGGTGACGAACAGCACGACACCCACTGGGGGCGTGATCATCCCGATCGACAGCGATAGCACGGTGACGAGACCGAGAAGCAGGGGATCGATCCCGGCCGTGGTGCCGATCCCGACGATGATTGGAGCGGTAATCGCCAGCGCTGACAAGGTTTCCATGAAGGTCCCCAGAAGAACCAGCATCACGATCAGCATGAGCAGGATCCCGAGTTGACTCTCGAAGGTTCCCAACGCGAGTTCGGCGACGCTCGCAGGTACGCGCTCACGCGCCAGGATCCATCCTACGATCCCGGCGGCGGCGACGATGAGCATCACGACTCCGGTCGTCCGTGCCGTGGCGACCAACACGCGAACCAACTTCTTCCAGCTCAGCGACCGGTAGGCAACACCTGCCAAGACGAGGGTGTACAGGCCAGCAACGGCACCGGCCTCGGTCGCAGTCATCACTCCGGCGAGGATGCCGCCCATGACGACAACTGGGATGAGGATAGGACCGATGGCACCACGGAAAGTGCGCAGCCGCGTTCGGAAGGAGGACTTCTCGTCGACACCGAAGCCAGCTCGTCGCGCCACCACGCCGATCACAATGAGGACGCCGATGGTGTAGAGCGCCGCGGGTAGATAGCCGGCGATGAACAGCGCCTTGACGCTGACTCCGGTGATCGACGCATAGACGATCATTGCAACGCTCGGTGGCACGACTGTGCCCATCGAGCTTGAGGTCGCCTCGACAGCGGCCGCGAACGGGCGAGGGTACTTCGCTCTGATCATCGCCGGAATCGTCACCGACCCGGTGCCCACGGCATTTGCCACGGACGAGCCGGAGAAGGCTGCTACCAGCAGGCTGGAGAACAGGGCCACCATCGCAAGGCCACCTCGGACGTGGCCGATCACAGCACGTGCGAAGATGACAATCCGGTCCGATACGCCGGTCTCAGACATCAGCTGGCCGACGAAGATGAAGAACGGGATCGCGGCCAGCGAGAAGGAGCTAGTCGACGAGAGCATGACCTGGGGCACAGTCTGCATTGCTGGCCCGAAGTCCTGGAACAGTAGGAAGTATCCCACTCCTGCGATGCCCAGGACATAACCGATAGGCACGCCGACCGCTAGAAGGATCACGAAGGTCGCAACTAGGTACACAACCACTTCAGTCATCGGGACCACCCGACGACAACCATCCAGAAGTTTTCGTTTCTCATACCAGTCCGGATACCTCTGCATCGTCCGGTGGGTCCGGCGGGCCAACGGTGACGCCGGCGACCAGGTCGCGTAGCACGTACAGCATTGTCAAGAAGCCGCAGACTGGCCAAGACAATGCGGCCCAGCCGGTCGAGATGCCCAGAGACGGAGTCGGGGCGCCCCGGGTGAATCCAGCGATCGCGTACTGCAAGCCTGTCCAGGTGAGGATGAGGAGGAAGCCGATCGAAACGATCGCTCCCAGTCCAAGAACTGAACGCCTAGTCCACCCGGTTAGCCGATCGGTCACAGCCTCGATGGCTAGGTGACCTCCCTCCCGGGCGCCGAGCACCACGCCGACTGCCACCGTCCACGTCAGCAGGAGTCGGGTGAGTTCGTCTGCTCCGAATACCACGGTGCCCAAGGCTCGCAAAGCGACCGAGCCACAGACCACGGTGAGCATCCCCAGCACCAAGACCACCGCAGCAACGCGAAGCGCCGAGTTGAGGATCTTGTCACCCGCTTCCAACGCAGCGCTCACACCGGCTCCCTCGTCGGTGTCCGATCCTCATTTCGGATCGGGACGGGATGCCGGGCCGGCCAGGTCACTGTTGCACCGATCGGAGCGCGTCTAGGTCCAGACCGTGCTCATCAAAGTAGGCCTGCACGAACTCCTCAGTCGCCGCACGGAAGGCATCAAGATCGGGCTCGATTACCTCCATGCCCTCAGACTCGAGTGTGTCGCGCAGTTCAGCGTTCTCTGCCATCTGCTGCTCCGACTGCCAAGCTCCCGCATCGCTGACTGCGGTGGACAGGGCCTCCTGCTGTTCCGCGGACAGCGATGAGAACCGCTCCTCGGACATGACGATCACCTGATTGTGAGTCATGAGCCCCGTGAGGCTGAGGTAGCTCTGCACCTCGTAGAACGCGTGCTTGAACGTCGTCGCAAACGGATTCTCTTGGGCATCGATCACGCCGGTTTCCAGCGCGGTGTACACCTCCGACTGGGCCATCGGGACCGGCTCTGCGCCGAGCGCGGCAAACGGTTCGGAGTGCAGGGCGCCTTCAGGAGTGCGGACCCGAAGTCCAGCCAGGTCCTCGGGAGTGCGAATAGCGATGTTCGATGTAAGCTCTCGGTTCCCGTACCACCAGCTGTCGTCGATCACTCGAAACCCCGCGGCCGCGGCACACTCCTCGATGGCGTCGGCGTGCTGCTCCGTTTCAACGATGCGCTGCAGGTTTGCGTATTGCTCCTCCGGTGTGTCGCCCTGGACCACGTATGGGAGCGAGGTCATGCCCAGACTCGGGCAGTGCGTTGCGATCAGCGGAGCGCCGACCATGGCGACATCGACAGTGCCGGTGCTCAGTGCTTCAAGCATCTCCGGTTCGCCGCCTAGCTGACCGTCTGGGTAGACCTCGACTGTCAGGGAACCGTCGGAGTCTTGCGCTACTTGCTCGGCGACGCGGTCAGCGCCCTGGATCATTGCCGTATTAGCGGGCAGCGTGCCAGCGATCACCAACTCGACCTCGCCGTTACCGGACGAGTCACCACCGCAGGCGCTCAACACCGCGACCACACTGCCGACCATCAGTGCAGCTGCCATCCTTGGCATGACGGAACTTCTTTGAACCATTTTCAGCAATTCCCTTCTGTACAGCACCGTACGAATGAGTCTCTGAAGGCTCCTTCAGAGACGCGGGACCTTTGTTTCCCAGTTCTTGGCAACCTCGAGAGTGAACCAGTACGCATCGTCCGCATAGTGGACGATCGTTGCCGCTAGGCTTCGGTCGATAAAGCGCCCTTCTGGCGAGTGGTAACCGCAGGTGTTGACGACCTCCTCGGGCATGTCCACCACCATCGCAATGTGTGCGCCGTAGGTGGGGTGCCGAAGCGATGGCCTACCGTACGCTCCAGGATTCGTATCCCACCTCCGGCGGTTCTCGGGCGCATACTCGAACGGCTTGCCGAGGTCGTGACACAGCGCGGCCGCAAGGACCACATCTCGGGATACGCCGAGCGGCTCGTCCAAGGTCTTCTCGAGCGAGTCCTTGATTCCCAGAGCGATACGGGTAACCCCAAGAAGGTGGTGGGTCTGGTCACCCACCTCTGGCGCCCCAGGCATCCCCGAGCCTGGCAATTCCTCTACCGCGCCGTAGCCATTCTCGCAAAGCGCGAGTGCCCAGGCGTCGATCACCTTGTTGCGTAGCGCTGCGTCTTCGATCTCTGCAATCAGCGGCAGCGATACCACCACTCCCCTTCGGACATCGTCCGGGAGGTCCAGGTCATGTTTCACGAACTCCGACACGTTCGAATACCCACTCTCTACGCCGATCAGTCGCTTCGTCCGCATGCGTCGCCACATAACGACCGCGGTACTGGTCCAGTCGCATCCCTGCAACTTCGACCGTTCCAGGGACTGTACGCCATTCAGTATGCTGACGCAAGAGGTCTGACGGGAGCTGGAATCTCGCTCAAAGAAGGTCGATCAGGAGCGCCGGCGAGTCACCTGGCCGCCAATGCCCGCCCCGTCATCGGATTGGACAGCAGCCGCGCCGTTTCGTGGAGCGCTGCCACGATCCGCTCCAGCGCCTCAGGTGAGAGATCAGGCGCTCCGGACCGGTCGAACGTGGAAACGCAGAGAGCGAACGGCACGTCGCCAAGGCAGAGGGTCGGGCCCGCGACGGCGACGCCGATCGCATTCGGGAACACCTCGCCCCTGTCGAGGGAGTAGCCTCGCTCTCGAGTAATCTCGAGCTTGCGGTGCAGAGCGTCTAGAGAACTTGCCGAGCGCTCGGTCAACCGGGGCATCTCCACCCCCTCATAGAGGGCGTCCACCTCTCGTAGATCCATCTGCGCAAGCAGTGCCACGCCCACCGCCGACAGCGATGCGGGAAGCTTCTCTCCGATACTCGCCGTTAGTCGTAGCGGGGCGCGCCCCTCATGACGCGCGAGGTACAGGGCCTCCACACCGTCGAGCACCGCGATCTGGACAAGTTCGTTGCGCAGAACCTCTGAGTCAGCCACAACCCTGTAGAACTCACGAACTTGATCAAACGTGGCTAGGTAAGAGCCCCCGAGCTCGACCGTGCGGCGCCCCAGGCTGTACCCACGCTCCGTACGGTGCACCAGACGCGCCTCCTCTAGCTCGGTGCACACATTCGACACCGAGGACTTCGCTGCTCCGAGTGCACGAGCGAGCTCAGCAAGGCTCTGTGGCGAACCCTGGGCCTCGGCGAGAATCGTCAAGATCTGGACGGCGCGAGCTACGGCAGGCGCAAGGCTGTTTTCCTGATGCTGATGAGCCACGCGCACCACTCTACTGAACGCTGTTCCAAATATGGGCCGCATCGACGGTGTCGCGTACATCGAAACGCGCCCTGGCGCCTACGCGTGCCTCAGGGAGTGGACGAGGCCACAACGTCGCGTGATGTCGAGTCGTACACAGTCAGTCGCTGAGGGCAGCCATCGCCCGTCGACTGAAGACGAGCGGTCCTGCGTTACCTCGCCGACCTGAGATTCGCGTCGTTCCAAGGGCTCATCGAAGTGCTGGCTGCGGTGTGGCGGTGGTGGCGAAGGTTGCACAAGTCCGGCCGGCGGGCGGTCCACATCATCTTGGGCTCGCTTGCCTAGCTGGTCGCCCAAGCACGCTCGCCTCCCGAATGGCCGTTGGTAATCGCATGCGGCTTGGTGTTCCATTGGCGGCGCACGCGCAATGTCGCCCGTGTCGGATCAACCAGATACTCCATGTCGCGGCCCTCCAGCCCGACCGCTTCACCGGGCTACATCGCACACCAGGCAGCCAACGGCACCGCGATCCGCAGAGTCTCTGGAATCGCGGCCGTCATCGTCGCGACCTCGTGGCGGGTCGCGACCTCGGCCTCAGGATGTGAAAGCCAGAGTCGTGCCTGCCAGACGCCGCGACACTGGTCGAATGTGCCTACGAGGAATCGCGCGATTTAACAGACCGCAGTCGGCACGGTAGCCGGCGAAGTTCCCCGCAGCATTGTCGGGCAGACGCGTCAACCAGTGAACGGGACGGTTTCCGCTCAGGTAAACGAGCCTAGTCAGAGAAGGCGTCCTCGGGCATGCCACTCTCGGCATACAGCGGCAACGAGTCCGCGATTGGTACCCACGTGCGTATCCGCCCGAACCCCATCGACAAATCACAGCCGCAGAGATCCTGCGGGAGCCGACCGTGGACACCGATCTTCGGCTAGGTCTCGGACCGTGCTGGTGGTCAGGCTCGTGCCGGCTGGGCGTTGCGTTCCCACCATAGGTTGTCGTAGTCGGGGTGGTTCCAGTACTCCTCGGGGTTGAAGGAGGGCTGTTGGCGCACCGTGAGGCCGTCGGTGTCTGGGTCGCTGTGCCGGGCAAAGTGCTCTTCGATCCGGGTGGTGAGTTGTTGAACATCTTGCTCGTAGCCTGGCGTGTTGTAGAAGTTTCGGGTCTCGCGTGGGTCGCGGTCCAGGTCGAATAGTTCGTGTCGTCCGGTGTCTGGACGTAGGAGCAGTTTGCGGTCCGGGGTGCGTGCCATTCGCAGGTCGCCGTATTCGCCGAACACGATCTGTTCCATGTCCGGCGCTTTTCCGCCGCGTAGGAGAGGCAGGTAGCTGCGGCTTGGGCGGGGACTGCGTTCCTGCTCCTCGGGTGCTTCGACTTCGGCGTGCTCGAGCACTGTGGAGAACAGGTCACAGTGGGTGACGTACTCGCCGCGAACCTGGCTGGGCAGTACGGTTCCTGGCTGGTTGATGATGAGCGGGATGCGTATTGACTCATCCACCATGTTGTACGGCTTCGTGCCGTTGCCTTTGCCCCAGATTCCGTGGTGGCCCAGGTTGAGTCCGTGATCCGAGGTGTAGATGATCATGGTGTCCTCGCGCACGCCCTGGGCGTCCAGTTCGTCCACCAGACGTCCTACCTGCTCGTCCGTCGCAGTCACTGAGGCGTAGTACTGCGAGAGTGCTTCGCGCCGGTCGCGAGTCTCTGGCATGAGCGACTCGGAGGAGAGTCGGCCGAAGGGGTGGGTTGGTTCGACGGGCACGTCGGCGAAGGAGCACTGGCGGTAGCCGGAGACCAGCCGTTCGGGGCGTCCTCTCCAAGGCGAGTGGGTGCCGTAGTAGCCAACGAAAAGGAAGAATGGTGATGCGGAGTCACGAGCCCGGAGGAACTCCACTGCCCGGTCGGTCACGTTGTGCGGATTCTGCGCTTGCGGCGCGGCAGCAGCAGTCGGCCAGGGGCTGATCAGTGTGGGATCGGAGTTCACGTCGCCGAGCTCGTGCCAGTAGTCGAAGCCGGCTGCTGGTTCGAAGTTGCGACCGAGGTGCCACTTGCCGGACAAGCCGGTCGTGTAGCCGGCCTCATGCAGGATCTCAGGCAGCGTGCGCTCTCGCTCCATCCAGTTGCGCTCATTCGCACCGGTCGCCCAGACATCCAGATAGTCATGCACACCGTGCTGTGACGCTGTCTTGCCACTGAGGAAGCAGGCGCGGCTGGGCGAGCACACCGGTGTCGGCGTGAACGCGTTGTCCATTCGGGTACCGGTGTTGGCGAGATAGTCCAGGTTCGGTGTCCGAACTTCGCTGTTGCCGTAGGTGCTCAGCGCCCATTGGGCGTGATCGTCGAGGAAGATGACGACGAAGTTGGTGGGCAAGGAGCACCTCCGTGTGCTGGGAGTTGGCAGGGGCGACAGGCCGGTGCTTGACACGATCCGGCGGTCTGCGAGTACATTACAAGCATAGAGGTTGGACCTCTGGACTTCAATGAGGAGACCGTTGTATGCGACCACGACGGCGCCTACCGCACGACGTAGCGGCAGAGTTGCGGCAGATGATCACCCAGGACTTGCTCCCGGGTGCGCGCTTGCCCGGGGAGAAGGATCTCGCGGCGAGCCTCGACGTCAGCCGAAACACCCTGCGCGAGGCGCTACTGCAACTGTGGAACGAGGGGTTGCTCGTCCGCCGATGGGGAGTAGGCACGTTCGTGCGAGAGCGAACGACCCCGTTGGCGCAGAACCTCACTGACTTCGCGCCCATGCGCGAAGCCATCGAAACCGCTGGCAAGACCGCCGGGCTCGCTGCGGTCTCGATCGAGGTCGTGCCGTGCCCTGCTCACGTGGCTACCCCGCTGGAACTTCAACCGGAGGATGAGGTCTGGCGGGTGGAGCGCACCTTCACCGCCGACGGCGAGCCCTTGGTCACGTTCATCGAATGGCTGCCTCCGGTGATCAACGGTCACGCGTTCGACCCCACTCCGCTGCGAGACATCGACGAACACATGCTCACTCTCCTGCACCAAAACGCACGCACGCGAGTCGTCCGGATGGAAGCCGAGCTCACCGCTGTGGGTGCGCCAGTTGCGGTTGCTCATCATCTGAACCTCGCCCCGGGAGCACATACCTTGCTCACCAAGCAGGTGAGCCTGACCGATGCCGGCGATGTAGTGATCTACAGCGAGTTGTACTACCGAACCGACGGCATGGCGCTGCACATCGTCCGCACGCCGCGTTTTTGACCACTCCCCCACTTCCACAAACCCCACCCTGACCTCTTGGAGTGACCTATGAGACTAGTTCGCGCGAGCGCTCTGGCCGCTGCTGCCTGCGCCAGCATCCTCGCTTTGTCCGCCTGCACCGGCGACGCGTCGCCGTCTGGCGGCGATGGCGCGTCGGTGACCATCGCCGTGGACTCGTTCACGATCGGCGCGCCTGTGTTCGTGGCTGAGGACCAAGGCTACTTCCAGGAACAGGGTCTCGCGGTCGAACCTGCGATCTTCCAGACCGGCGTCGAGGGCATCCAGGCCTTGACGACAGGTCAAGCGGACTTTGCGTTTGGGATGGACTTCGCGGCCGTGAGTTCAGTCTCGGAGCGCTTGGTGGTCTTGGGCGCGACCTCAAGCCCGGAACCAGGGTTCCACCAGTTCTACATGGACAGCAGCCTGAGCAGTCCTGAAGATCTGGCGGGACAAGCGATCGGGGTCCTGCCGGGTACCGCGCAGGCATACTCCAGTCAGCGATGGTTGGAAGCCTATGGCGTTGAGGACTCGGTCGAGCAGGTGGAGTTCCCGGGAGTCTACGAGTTGGTGGGGGCCCTTCGTGGAGGCGAGATCCAGGGTGGCTTCATCTTCGGAGTGGGTATCCCCGAAGCGGAGGGCATCGAGACCATCACGCAGGTAGGTGATGACAGTGAGGTGCTGGCGCTTCAGGGCATGTACTTGCTCAGCACACGGGACTACGTCGAGGCGAACCCTGACACGGTCGAGCAGATGTTGACCGCCCTGGGGGCGGCCAACGGCTACATCAGCGAGGACATGGCCGGTGCCGCCGAGATCACCGCGGCCGCAACCGGTGGCGAGGCTGCGGTACTGCAGCCCTCGCTCGAGATCAGCAATCCCGGGCTGCGCTTCACCGAAGAACATCGCGAGAATCTGCTGAACATTCAAGAGTTCCTGATCGACAATGGAGAGATCCCCGCCGAGACGGACATCGAGGGGAGCATCGACCTCTCCATCCTCGAGGGAATCGACGGAGCTGAGGTCGAATGAGCACCAGACCTGAGCCGAGCGAGACACTTCTACCGACAAGCCAGTCGATCGATCTGGAGCAAGTCGGGATCTCCTTCGACAACCATACGTGGGTCCTCAGAGATCTCGATCTGACGATCAAGGAAGGGGAATTCTTCGTCCTAGTAGGCCCCAGTGGTTGCGGGAAGTCAACGTTGCTGAAGCTTGTGGCCGGTACCCATATGCCGACCGCAGGCACCGTACGCGCCGGCGGCGAGGCAGTGCGCGGCCCCGGTCCGGACCGCGCAGTGGTCTTCCAGTCCGTAGATTCACCATTGATGGACTGGCGCACCGCGCGTGGCAATGTCGAGTTTGCCCTGCGTATGTCCGGGCGCGGACGCCGTCAAGCCCGCGCCCTGGCGTTGGAGTACTTGGACAAGGTGGGCCTGGCCGATGCGGCAGACCGCTACCCGGACCAACTCTCCGGCGGCATGAAACAGCGCGTACAGATCGCTCGCGTGCTCGCAGTGCAGCCCGAGATGATCCTCATGGACGAACCCTTCGCGGCCCTGGACGCCCAGAGCCGCCGATTCCTCCAACAAGAACTCGTGCGACTGTGGCAACAAGAACGTAAGACCGTCCTCTACATCACCCACGACGTCCGAGAAGCGGTGCTCCTAGGGCAACGCATAGCCGTGATGACAGCGCCACCCGAATCCGGAATCAAGAACATCTTCAACGTCGACCTGCCCTACCCCCGCGACGAATTCGATACTGACTTCGTGCGCATCATGCGTGAGGTGGACGAAAACATCTCGTCCGAGGTGAAGGTGCTGTGGGACCGAGGTGCCGTATGAGGACTCGGAAGGGCCAGAACGTCCGGCTATACGCACTCTCCATCGTCGCCGTCATCGCAGTCCTCGGAGGCTGGGAGCTCGCAGCCTCCGGGATGGATCCCAGCGTCCTACCAGGCCCCATCACGGTCATACAGTCGGCCTGGCAACTGCTGCTCGACGGCAGCCTCGTGGAGAACATCGGCATCAGCGTCCAGCGCGTCCTCCTCGGCTGGCTGCTGGGCTGCGCGATCGCCATCCCCGTGGGCATCCTCGCGGGCGCCTCCAAGTATGTACGGGCCGCCATCGACCCGTTCATCCACTTCTTCCGGTTCGTACCCGCCATCGCACTCACCTCGCTGTTCATGCTGTGGTTCGGCATCGGCGAAGAATCCAAAGTCAACCTGATCGCCTGGGCATGCGCCTTCGTCGTCGTGGTCAGCACAGCGGCCGGAGGCGCATCGGTACCCACAGACAAGATCGACGCAGCCCGCTGCTTCGGCGCAAACCGCGCCCAAGTACTCGCACAAGTCGTGATCCCATCCGCAATGCCCAGCATCTTCACCGGCATGCGCCTGGCCCTGGCCAACGCCTTCCTCGTAGTGGTCGCCGCCGAAGCACTCGCCGCCCGCTCAGGCATCGGATTCCTCGTCTGGAACGCCCGCACCTACTTCCGAACCGACCACATCTTCGTCGGAGTCCTCTGCTTCGGGATCCTCGGCTTCCTCGCCGACCGAATCTGGAAACTGGTCGGCTCCACCGTCCTCCAGCGCTACCTACGCGGCTCCGGCGACTACTGAACCCGACCCGTCTCAATGGTGGCGAGATCGACCAACGCCACGAGCGCATCCCAGCTGTCACTTCTCGCCCAGACCGGCGCATCTGAGAGGTGGTTCATGAGCGCTCGCATCGCCACAGCTGTGGTCGTCGGGTCGAGGTCGACCAACGCCCGCGCCAGTGAGATGACCGTCCACTCCCCGGATCCATGGAGATGGTGGACAAGAACTTGCGCGGCCGCTGCCCGGGCAGTCGGGTCAAGGTCGACCAGCGGCACTAGCCAACGTCGGTTCCTCGGGGATCGAGCGCGGCGGCAGCGTGAACACCTCCGTGACGTTCCTGAAGGCCGTCGATAACAACCACCCCATCCGCACTAGGACAACGAAGGGGCCGGGGGACGCGCGCGCTCCCGCGACATGGGCGACCTGGTGGCATTCATGGCCTGTATCGGGGTCCGTGTCGGGGAAGCGGCGGCTGTGCGCTGGTCAGACGTGAACTGGCAGGACGGCATGGTCACTATCGGCGGCTGGACCGTGACCCGGATCAAAGGAGAAGGGCTGACGAGAGTCCGAAACGCCTCCACCAAGCACGGCGCGCGACCGTTGGTACTCCCGCCGTGGATGTTGGATCGTCTGCGGAACCGTCAAAAGCACCTGCTGGCGAACCAGCGCGGCTTAATCTTCCGGCCCCCGGTCGGCGCGCTGACGGGCAGGGAGAGCGTGGCCTACGCGATCCCTCGAACACGAACAAGCACTTCCGCGACCTGCTGGACAGCGCCCGACTGGAGGACGTTCGCGGCTCGCACATCTTCCGCAAGTCGATGGCCACTCTGATGCACCTGGACGGGGCATCGGACCGGAGAATGCCAACCAAACTAGGGCATCGGAACGTCAGGACCAGTCAGAGCGCCTACGTGTCGCCTGAGACTGTCAGCCAGCCACCGCTACACCCGCTGGACCTGACCCCAGCCGTACCGTCTCAGCTCAGAACGTGGAGTAAAAGTGAACGTGGACCACGATGGTCCAGTTCTACTTTCTCCAGATTGGCGGAACATCAACAGTTTCGGCTCCCCCGACTGGACTCGAACCAGTAACCGTCCGATTAACAGTCGGATGCTCTGCCAATTGAGCTACGGGGGATCGCGACGACAACATTACCAGCGATCCTCGGCGCTCCGGACCGCCGTCCCGGGCCTCAGGGAGTGAGACCGACAACACTTCTGACCCGCGCCTCCAGCTCGGTGGCACGGGCCTCCAGGTCGGCGGGCGCGCGGCGTGCGCCAGAGATGGTGACCTGGGAGAACAGGCTGCCGTCCGGGTTGCGCCGGATCGCGCCCCGGAGCACTCCACCGCTGGGCAGCTGCTCCAGCTCGAGGTGCACCAGTGAGTGGTCCACTCGCTCCTTGACCGCGAAAGTGAAGTCGGAGACGCCCGGGTCCTCCCCCACGGCCAGCACGTCCGGCGGGCTGCCGTCCACCCAGGTGACGGCGAGCTCCTCCGTGTCGGAGTCCATCGTGGCCCGGTCCACCTCGGCCCAGGGGCGGTCGAGCACCGTCTGCTCCTCACCCATCACCAGGAGACGCTCCGTGGTCACCACCGCCCACGAGCCATCACCGAGCTTGCGCACGACCAGCACCCGCGCCTTGGGCGGGATCCGGTCACGGACGGGTTCGGGCAGCTGACGCACTGATCGACGCATGGACACGACGGTAACCCCTCCCGGGCACCCATTACGATTGTGGCGCCGGGGCGATCGCGTGCCGGCGCCGGACGCACCTGTGTCCTGCCCCAGTAGCTCAGCCGGTCAGAGCAGCGGACTCATAATCCGTCGGTCGTGGGTTCAAGCCCCACCTGGGGCACCGTGTGGCGTCCGCGAGTTGCCGGTAGTGGTGGGTCTCAGCCGCCAAACACCCACCACTACTGGCCACTCGCGGCAGGTGGAGGGCGGGCGGGCGGAGTCGCGGGCCCGCGGGGCGCTGGTCACCACCGTTCACGTGGATGCGAAAGCGCCGGCCCTCCCCTGGCGGGGTGGGACCGGCGCTTTCGTCCGGATCGCGCTAGGCCATCAGTTGTTGGCGTAGGCGACGATCTCAGCAGTGTCGGTCGTCCTGGACTGGAGCAGCCAGTAACCTCCCTGGCTGCCCTCCGGGACCTCGAAGACGTAGCTGCCCGTGGCGTTCTCACCCGGAGCAACCTCCGGGAGGCTGTACGCATCGTCCGGCGCCACTGCGCTCGAACCACCGAACTGCTCACCGTTCTCGTCCACGTACGCCATCGCGATGCCGTCGTAGACCGACGCTGCCTCTTCGCCGGTGTTGGTGGCGGTGACGTAGACCGTCACGTAGACCATCCCGTCCGGCGCCTCGGGGTTGCCCTCGTCGATCACCGCCTGGTTGGCGTCCATGTTCGGGTCCTGAACGGTGACGTCCCAGGTGTCATCGACGGTCGCGGTCTCACCGAGAGCCAACTCCTGCGGCGATCCACCGGTGTTCTGGTCGGTGGGCTCGTCGGTCGGCTCGTCCGTGGGCTCATCGGTCGGCTCGTCGGTCGGCTCATCCGTGGGCTCGTCCGTCGGCTCCGTCGTGGTGGGGTCGGTGGTCGGTGGCGGCTCGTCGCCGCCTCCGGTGAGCCTCACGATGCCGAACACCACGAGCGCGATCACCAGTACCGCGGCAACCCAGACGTACCACCGGGAGTACCACGGGGTCGATCCGCCCGGCCCACCGGGCCCACCCGGGCCACCGGGCGGATAGCCGCCGGGGCCGCCCGGCGCTCCATAGCCTGGCTGCTGGCCGAACCCGCCACCTGGCGCGCCGTAGCCTGGCTGCTGGCCCGGCTGCTGACCAGGTGCACCGTAACCCGGCTGCTGGCCCGGCTGCTGGCCCGGCTGCTGACCGGGAGCGCCGTACCCGGGCTGCTGCCCTGGGGCGCCATACCCCGGCTGGCCACCCGCCGGCGGCTGCGCACCGGGCTGCTGGCCCGGAGCGCCGTACCCCGGCTGCTCACCCGGAGCGCCGTACCCCGGCTGCCCGCCCGAGGCGGCACCGAATGCCTGGGTGGGCTGCTCGCCCGGGGCGCCGTAGCCCGGCTGCTGGCCCCCAGAAGCGGCGCCAAAGGCCTGAGTCGGCTGGTCGCCGGATGGGGCACCAAAGCCTTGATCCTGCCCGCCTGGGGCTCCCTGCGGACCGGGCGGCGGCGTGTTTCCTGCTCCCCCGTACGGCTGCTGCTCGTGTGGTCCCTGCGGTTCACTCATACCCGCAGGCTAGAGGAACACCGACGATGACGCACGAACCGCGCCGGGTAGTTCTCCCCACACTTTCGCCAGCTGGCTACGCCGAGTCGTTCAGCTGACGGCGCCGTTCCTCGAGCTGGACGAGGTCCGCGAACGCCTCCGCGTAGGCCGGATCGTTCGGATCCATCCGCTGCAGTCTGCCCTTCACGTCGGCCACCTGACGGGTCATTCCCATCCGCAACAGTGCGGTCAGCACGCCGCGTGCGTAGCCGCCGAGCTCCTCCGCGCGGTCCTGCGGCAACGGCGCCACGGCCAGCTCGGTGACCAGCACTCCCACCGGCCCCTCGGCCAACCCGCGCACCTGCTCCGCCCAGGAGGCTGCCGCCCGTTCGGTCGCGTTCGTTCCCGCTCCGCTCGCGGCCAGCTGCTCGGCGATCTGACCGAACCCCTGCACTCCGCCAGCCGCGCGGATCACATCGTGCACCGCCCGGTGCGCCGGCACCACGAAGGTGTCCGCGCCCAGATCGTCGAAACCGGCCTCCAGGGCGTGCTGCGGTAGCTGCAGCACCACCTCCAGCACCTGCCGTTCCAGCCGCGCCACCGGATCATCGGCATACCGGAGGGCCGCGGCCCGCGCGCCACCGTTCTGCTCCCCGCCACGCCCGGAGGGGCCGTCCCCACCTGGCCCCGGACCTGGGCCAGGACGACCGCCCTGGTGACCTCCGCCGTCGCCGGCTGCTCGAGGCGCCCGTGCTGCCCGGCTGACCGCCTGCCGCACCGACGACTCCTCCATGCCCAGCCACCCCGCCAGCTCCCGGGCGTACTCCCCGCGCAGGGCGTGGTCGCGGATCCGGGCCACCACCGGCGCGGCCACCCGCAGTCCGGACACCCGCCCTTCGGCAGTGTTCAGGTCCACCTGCGCCAGCACGGACCGGATCGCGAACCGGAACAGCGGCTCACGCTCGGCCACCAACGAGCGCACTGCCTCATCACCGCCTGCCTGCCGCAGGTCGCACGGGTCCATCCCGGACGGCTCCACGGCCACAAACGTCTGGGACGCGAACCGTTGGTCCTGCTCGAACGCCCGCAGTGCGGCCTTCTGCCCCGCTGCGTCGCCGTCGAAGGTGAAGATCACCTCACCGCCCACGGCACTACCGGAGGAGAGCATCACCCCTGCCGCCGAGCTGGCGGAGTCCCCGAGCAGCCGGCGCACGATCTTGATGTGATCGGTCCCGAAGGCGGTGCCGCAGGTGGCCACCGCAGTACCGACGCCAGCCAGGTGCATCGCCATCACGTCGGTGTAACCCTCGACCACCACCACGCGGCGGTTCTTCGCGATCTCCCGTTTGGCCAGGTCGATGCCGTAGAGCACCTGGGACTTCTTGTAGATCTGGGTCTCGGGGGTGTTCAGGTACTTCGGTCCGGGGTCGTCGTCGTAGAGCTTGCGCGCCCCGAAGCCGACGACGGCGCCCGCCGGGTCGCGTATCGGCCACACCAGCCGTCCGCGGAACCTGTCGTAGCTGCCGCGCTGGCCCTGGGACAGCAGCCCGGAGGCGGTCAGCTCCTCCTGCGTGAAGTTCTTTGTCCGCAGGTGCCGGCCGAGGTTGTCCCAGCCCTTGGGTGCGTAGCCGATGCCGAACTGCTCGGCCGCACTGCGGTCGAACCCTCGGGCGGTGAGGAAGTCCCGGCCAGTCTGCGCCTCCGGGCTGGCCAGCTGCGCCACGTAGTACTCCGCTGCCACTCGGTGGGCGTCCAGCAGCCGCTGCCGGCGGCCGGCCTCGTGCGGGCTGCGGCGCGGCCCACCGTCGTCCTCGTAGCGCAGCTGCATCCCCGCCTTCGCAGCGAGGGTCTCCACGGCCTCGGTGAAGGTGAGGTGATCGATCTTCTGCACGAACGAGATCACGTCACCACCCTCACCGCAGCCGAAGCAGTGCCACAGCCCCAGGTGCGGGCGGACGTGGAAGGACGGGCTGCGCTCATCGTGGAACGGGCACAGACCCTTCATCGAGCCCACGCCTGCGCTGCGCAGCGTCACGTGCTGGCCGACGATCTCCTCGATCTTGGCCCGTTCGCGGACCGCGGTGATGTCCTCGCGACGAATGAGCCCAGCCATGGCACGAGTGTAGGCCGGATGGGCCGGCGGACTGGCGCTCGTCCACCGACCGGCTACAGCGCGGTGCCGACGTCCGGGCCGCACATCCGGGCGTGCCACTCCAGCGCCGAGAGATCGGTCAGGGACGCCACCTGGTCCACCACCACGCGCAGCCGGATGTCATCATCACTGGCGTGTCCGAAGTCCTCAGCGAACATCTCGGCGAGCGCGATCTCGGCCCGGTCGTACAGCACGGCAACCAGGTCGGTGAGAATAAGGCGTTGGCGCTGGTAGAGCGGTTCGTCCTCACGCGGGGCCATCACATAGGTGGCGGCGATGCCCTTCAGGACGGTGATCTCGGCGAGCACCGAGTCCGGGACCACCACATCGGCGTCGTAGCGCACCAGCCGACCGTCACCGAACTGGGTCCGGGTGGCCTCGGCGGCCGCGCTGCAGAACCGGCCGATCAGCTGGCTGGTCATGTCCTTGAGCCGTGCTTGCCCGCGGCGGGTGCCGTCATAGCGGTGCACCCAGAAGTCGAGCGAGGTGAGCTCCTCGATCGCGGCGTCCAGGACGTCGTCTCCGACCGGTGGGTCATACCACCGGCGCACCAGCGTGATCACCTCGTCCCGCTGCATCTCGCCGGTGATGGTGCTCAGGTCCACCCGGCGGGAGAACACTGCGTCCTCCACGTCGTGCACCGAGTAGGAGATGTCGTCAGCCAGGTCCATCACCTGCGCCTCGATGCACCGCTTCAGTTCCGGCGCCCCCTGCCGCAGCCAGCGGAACACCGGTTCGTCGTCGGTGTACACGCCGAACTTGTGCGTGGTGCTGCCGTCCGCGCGGATCGGCCCGCGGCCGGCGAACCACGGGTACTTGGTGGCGGCGTCCAGGCTGGCACGGGTGAGGTTGAGGCCGACGCCGAGCCCTTCCGGGGTGAACGTCTTCGGTTCCAGCCGGGTGAGCAGCCGCAGGGTCTGCGCATTCCCTTCGAATCCCCCGATTCCCGCGGCCACCTGGTGCAGTGCGGTCTCCCCGTTGTGCCCGAACGGTGGGTGCCCCAGGTCATGGGCGAGGCAGGCGGTGTCCACCACATCGGGGTCGCAGCCGAGGGATTTGCCCAGCTCACGGCCTACCTGGGCCACCTCGAGGGAGTGGGTGAGGCGAGTGCGGGCGAAGTCGTCGGTCCCGGGGCCGAGCACCTGAGTCTTGGCCCCGAGGCGGCGCAGCGCTGAGGAGTGCACGATGCGTGCCCGGTCGCGTTCGAACGGGGTGCGGTGGGCGGACTTGGGTGGTTCTGCGTACCACCGCTCGGTGTCCAGCGCCCCGTAGCCGCTGACCGGCACCTCGTCTCTTGCCACGCGGTCCACCTTAGACGCTGGGCTTGCCGGCTCCGTGCTGGTGCCGCGGCGGGTGCTGGGCGCCGCCGCGGCGGGTGCGGGCCGCACAGCGGCGGGGGCCGGGGGCTGACGCCCACCGGAGCGCCGCAAGTCCCGGCGCCCCCGCGGCTTTTGCCACGCTCGGACCGGGTCACACACAATGGAGGCCGTGACAGCTTCTCAATCTATGCCCCTCGGCACCCTCGACCAGACCACCAGCACCCTGATCCACCGGCCGGCCGGGCCGGACGCGCAGTGGTGGCGCACGGCGGTCATCTATCAGATCTACCCGCGCTCGTTCGCTGATTCCGACGGGGACGGGATGGGCGATCTGCCCGGTATCACCGCGCGGCTGCCCCACCTGGCCAGTCTGGGCGTGGACGCCATCTGGCTGTCCCCCTTCTACACCTCGCCCCAGCACGACGCCGGGTACGACGTGGCCGACTACCGGGAGGTAGATCCCCGGTTCGGCACGCTCGCCGACGCTGACGCGCTGATCGCCCGTGCGCACCAGCTCGGCCTGCGCGTGATCGTTGACCTGGTGCCGAACCACACTTCCGACGAGCACGTCTGGTTCCAGGCGGCGCTGGCCTCCGCTCCCGGCTCGGCCGAGCGCAACCGGTACATCTTCCGCGACGGGCGAGGCACCGACGGCAACGAACCGCCGACCAACTGGGTCAGCACCTTTGGCGGGCGCGCCTGGAGCCGGATCACGAACCCGGATGGCACACCGGGACAGTGGTACCTGCACATGTTCGATACCCATCAGCCGGACCTGAACTGGGAGAACGAGGAGGTCCGTGCGGAGTTCGACGACGTGCTCCGGTTCTGGCTGGACCGCGGTGTGGACGGGTTCCGCGTGGATGTGGCGAACGGACTGATCAAGGACCAGGAGTTCCCGGACTGGGGTATCCGCACCGAGATGGTCAGTGGCCAGGAAGACACTGCCGAGGACGCTGCGGAGGACCACGCCCAGGCGCCGATGTGGGACCAGCCCGGGGTACACGAGGTCTATCGCCGCTGGCGCCAGGTGCTGACCGGCTACGAGGGTGAGCGCGCCCTGGTGGCAGAGGCCTGGGTGGAGAGTCTGGAGTCGCTGGCCCGGTACGTGCGGCCCGACGAGATGCACCAGGCCTTCAACTTCGATTTCCTCTGCACCCCGTGGGACGCTGCCCGGCTCCGGGCCTCGATCACCGGGGGGCTGAACAGCAGCGATGCTGTCGGCGCGCCGACCACCTGGGTGATGTCCAACCACGACGTCGTCCGCGCCAGCTCCCGCCTCGGCCTGGCCGAGACCGGGAAGGGACCGAACGGAATCGGTGCCGAGGATGCGCAGCCCGATGCCGACCTCGGCCTGCGCCGAGCTCGTGCAGCGGCACTGCTGATGCTGGCCCTGCCTGGGTCGGCCTACCTGTACCAGGGTGAGGAGCTCGGGCTGCCCGAGCACACCACGCTCCCGGACGATGTGCGCGAGGACCCCACCTTTCACCGCACCGGCGGTGAGGAGAAGGGCCGCGACGGCTGCCGGGTTCCGCTGCCATGGGAGGCCGACGCTCCTGGGTTCGGCTTCTCCGCCACCGGTGCCACCTGGCTACCGCAGCCGGCGCAGTGGGCCCCGTTTGCGCGCGATGCTCAGGAGGGTGTGCCGGGCTCCACGCTGGAGCTCTACCGCACGGCACTGCGGCTGCGCCGTGACTTCGAGCTCGGCGCGGGCTCGCTGGCGTGGGTGGACGGTCTGCTCGGCGGCGCGGAGTCAGTGCTGGCCGCGCAGAACGGTGAGGTGCTCGCGCTGGTGAATCTGGGCACACACACGGTGCCGATCCCGGAGGACCTGCCCGTGCTGCTGGCCAGTGCGAACCTTCCTCACGCCGACGACGGCGCAGCGCTCCTGGAGCCGGACGTCGCAGTGTGGGTGCAGGTCACCCAGGCGTAACCGCACCGCCCCCGGCGCTACCGCACCGCCCCCGGCAGCGCCCCCGGAGGCACTTTCTCGGCGCGGAGGTTCTACCCGCGGGGCCTCCGCGCCGATGCCGATCGCTGTGGCCCTCGCTCAGCCGGCCACCCGGGCGGGTACGCGAGTTGTGGCTGACCGCTCGGCGCGCGCCAGCTCGACCACCAACACCGCAGCCGCGATCAGGAACAGCGCCCCGTAGGCGACCCGGCCCACCGGCGGCAGATAGAACTGCGGTGCCAGGAGCGCGATCAGCACGCCCAACGGCCACACAGCGCGACCACGTCCGCCGGGCTGGGCCCGCGAGAACGCGAGCGCACAGGAGACTCCGGCGACGGCCAGGAACACCAGGCCGAGAGCGAACATCGTCAGCGCGATCGGCTGGTTGCGCACCTGGTCGACGAGATCGAACGCGGCCGGCTCGATCAGTGCACGGCTACCGATGGCGTGCAGGCCGAATGCCTCCGCGCCGTAGTAGGGCAGCGCAAGAACCGCACCGGCAAGTCCGGTCCACCGCGCCAGCCGCGCAGGTCGGGACTGGTACAGGTCGGCCAGCCGTAGACCTAGGCGCCCGATCGAGGCGATAGCCAGCGCTCCGCACAGGTGCGCGACGACCCACCGGGTCGAGCCGAAGGCCTGCGCTGCCTCGGCCGTCGAGCCGGCGTCACCGTACGGCCGAAGTAGCAGGTAGAGGGCCATGAACACCCCGGCACCCACTGTCGGGGCGAGCAGGTGGCGTGGGGTCCGATCACCCATGAGAGATCTCCAGTCATATTAGTGAGCTCTGCTCTCTGAATGCCAGAGTAGATCCACCACAGACCCAAATACAAGAGCGCCGCTCTCTCAATGTTTCCTGGGCGCCTGAGGAGACCCGCACGGCCGAGTCAGCCGCCGGAGACCGAGGACTCCGCCTCCGCGAGCAGCTGCAACCACGCCTCGTCCATCGCGCGCGACTCGAGCCAGCCCTCCGGCACATGCGGCGTCTTCGGGGTGCCGGCGCGCCCGCGCGGGCCCTCCGCACCCTCTCCCGGGTAGGGCTGAGAGAGGTCGAGGGCGTCGAGGCGTTCGTCCAGCTCGGCCAGCGAGCTGACCAGGCCGAGCTGACGCCGGGCCTCACCCCCGACCACGTAGCCCTTCATGTACCAGGACAGGTGCTTGCGCAGCTCACGCAGCGCCTTCAGCTCGGTCCCGAAGTGCTCGACCATCAGCACCGCGTGTCGCCGGATCACCTCGGCCACTTCGGCCAACCCGGGGCGCACCCGCAGATCCGATCCGGCGAAGCCTGCCACCAGATCGGTGAACAGCCACGGCCGGCCCTGGCAACCGCGGCCCACCACCACGCCGTCGCATCCGGTGTACGACACCATCGCCAACGCATCCTCAGCAGACCAGATATCGCCGTTGCCGAGCACGGGAACTTCGGTGATCTCCTGCTTCAAGGTGGCGATCGCGTCCCAGTGGGCTGTACCGGAGTAGTAGTCGGCGGCCGTGCGGGCGTGCAGGGCGACCGCCGCGACGCCGGCATCCTGGGCACGGCGGGCGGCATCGAGATAGGTGAGGTGATCGGCGTCGATACCCATCCGCATCTTGATCGTCAGCGGCACGTCGCTGCCGCGGGTCTCCTCAGCGGCGGCGGTCACGATCGCGCCGAACAGGTCGCTCTTCCAGGGCAGCACCGCTCCCCCACCCTTGCGGGTGACCTTGGGCACGGGGCAGCCGAAGTTCAGGTCGATATGGTCGGCGCGATCCTCGGTGACCAGCATGCGCACCGCGGCACGGACGGTGGCCGGATCCACACCGTAGAGCTGCACGCTGCGCACCGCCTCGCCGGAGTCGTGGGAGATGATCCGCATGGACTCCGGCGTACGCTCCACCAGGGCCCGCGAGGTGACCATCTCGGCGACATACAGACCAGCGGGCGCCGGGCTCGCCGACAGGTCAGCGGTGCGGTCCTCAGGCAGCCCGGCGGCACCGGCCTCCCGGCACAGTCGCCGAAACGGCGCGTTGGTCACGCCAGCCATCGGCGCGAGCACCACGGGGGTGCCGACGGCGATAGTTCCGATCTGCAGTCCACTCACGGTGCCATTCTCTCAGGCCGTTCCGGGTGCACGGGCAGGTCAGCACCACAGCGTGGAGGCGATGGGGCTCCGCACCGGTGGTCGAACACCAGCACCAGGGCCCTGCCGCCTAACGGAAGTGCGCGCTCAGCTCGCTGATCGAAGTGAACGTCCGTTCCCCGCCCGGCCGGCCGATGATGCGGATGCCGTCGGTGATCGCGGTCCGAAACTGGAACGTGTACCGTGCGCGCGATCCGGCCGCGCGCGAGTAGGGGTATGCGGGCGAGACCTGCTGCCTGGGCACATCACGCCACACTCCTCGGCGTCGCATCTGCACCCGCAGGTCGCTCGCGAACCAGCCGCCGTTGTCGAAGAGGTCGCCGGTGCTATAGACGAGCTCGTTGACCCGCACCGGTCGCGGCCACGTGTATCCCCACCAGCTCGCGTCTTTGCGCTCGTTGTTCCAGTCGTCCTCACTACGTTCCGTCGACTCGTCAGAGAGCACGCTTGCGTCACCGACGTGCAGGCATCGCTGCACCGCCACCGCGCCCGGCAGCAACGCGAGATTTCTCCCATCACGCTCATTGCGCTCCGGGACCGGGTCGGCCGGAGTGACCGAGAGCCGTCGAAGGTTGAAGTTGTACCGGCCCTTCGGTTCGGCCCCGCAGGGGCCGCAGACGTTCGACTGCACCCACATCTGCCGGCCGTCGGCCGAGATGAACTTTGTTGGAATCGTCGGTGTGTAGCCGCCGTGCTTGTCCGGGGTCCAGGCGCCCCCGAAGTCCTTGACCGACTTGCCCCACGGGCCCCACGGTGTGGGCGCGTCGTAGATCATCCACTGGTAGGCGTTCCAGCCCGTCAGGAAGTACCGCTGCAGGGGCCGGTTGTAGACGACGGACCCCTGCGCCAGCGGCAGCAGGTTGTGCGCGCCCTGCTCGGAGAAGATCTCCTGATAGCTGCGCGTCTCGTCGTGCAGTACCGGACGCCGTGCATCGATGTGATGCGACCACGTGGCGTCGCCGGACGGCTGGCGCCCGGTAAAGAACTGCCATTCCGTCCGGTCCTGCACGTGCCGCCGCGAGACCCGGGCGAGGAAGACGTCTTGCGCCTGACGCCAGTTGTGATCGATGCCGTACAGGTACACGTACTCGTCCGGGGCGTCGGCATAGTCCTTGCCGTAGTCAAGGAACATGATCGTGGTGAACACGCCGCCGGAGAACATCGGGCCGCTGGGGTCCCAGGTCCAGGTGCGGCCGTGATCGGTCGAGCGAGAGATGGTCGCGGCCGGCGCGCTGTCGAAGGTGTGCTTGGCGAGGTCCTGCACCGCGACGTACAGCACGCCGTCGACACACGCGATGCCTGTCGGTTTGCGATTGAAGTCTGGGCCGCTCCAGACCGGCGCCACCTCGCCGGCCACCGCGAGCCTGGTTCCCGTCAGGTCGCCCTCCTCGGGCGTCCCCGAGATCCGGTTGATAGCGATGTCCGGCCCGGGTGCCGGGCCGAAGCCCCGGCCGTCACCGTTAGCGGCGTACAGATGGTCGTCCTCGGCCCAGCACGACGGCCACAGGTCGCCCACGCTCGGCACCACGACGGACGCCCGCTCCTCGACCTCCATCGTGGCGAAGACGGTGCTCGGCACAGCAGTCGGTTGCTCGGTCGTCGTGGCCGATCCTGCGAAGGGGATACCGATCGCGGCCAGGCCGGCTCCGAGCGGCACCGAGGTGATCAGGGTACGGCGATCCATTGCTCTGCTCCTCTTCTTGCAGACTTCGGTTGACAGCGGTGACGGGTACGGATGCCTCCGGCGACCTCCGCGACCGCCGTCGTGACAGCGTTCAGGCCTTGATCGCTCCAGCAATGCCCTCCACGAAGTAGCGTTGCAGCACGACGAACAGGATCACCATCGGCAGCAGCGAGATCACCGCGGCGGCGGCCATGCCCGACCAGTCGGTGGAGTTCTCACCGACGAAGGCGAGCATCCCGACCGAGAGCGTGCGCAGGTCTGGCCGGGAGAACGTGAACACCAGGGGCAAGAAGAAGGCGTTCCAGGTCGCCATGAAGGTCATCAGCGTCACCGTCGCAGTCACCGGACCTGCCATCGGGAGCATCACCCGCAAGAAGGTCCGCAGGAAGCCCGCGCCGTCGACGATCGCGGCCTCCTCGAGCTCCCTGGGGAGCTGGTGGAAGTAGCCGACGTACAGCAGGATCGAGGCAACATGTGCCCCTCCCGACATCGCGATGATCATGCCCCACAGCGAGTTGAGCAGGTGGAGGTTCGTCGCCAGGTCGACCACGGGAATGATCGTGTATCCCGTGGGCACGAACAAGGTCGCGACGAGCAGCACCAGAATGAGGCGGCGGCCGTAGAAGCGACGGCGAGCCAGCACGTACCCGGCCATCGCGCACCGCACGACGACGATCACGACCGTGGCGACCGTGACGATCACCGTATTGCGTAGATATCTGCCGAACTGAGCATCCACCCAGGCCCGCGTGAAGTTGGACCACTGCGGGTCCTCCGGGATCAGCCCCAGACCGGCGTCGAAGACCTCCAACGGTGACTTCAGCGCCGCAGAGACCATCCACAGGAACGGGTAGATCCAGGCAGCCAGGATGCAGAGCAGCACCGCGGTACCGAACCAGACGGACAGGGTTCGCCAGGTGAACCGACGTCTGCCGTTCGGAGTCGGTGGGCTGGCGCTGACTCGTGACCGGGAACGCTCGCGCGCCGCGAGCACGGTCGGTGGCGTCGTCGTCATGCCTGCCTCGCTCTCTGCACCGCACGGACCCCGACAAGCTGGAACAGGCCGACCACGAACACGAACAGCCCGAACAGCACGGCAACCGCCGAGGCATAGCCGAGCCGGGGCACGCTCGAGGCGAACGCCTGCTCGTAGATGAAGATCTCCACCACCTGGGTCGCGAAGAACGGACCACCGCCAGTCATCGTCAGCATCAGGTCGAAGACGTGCAGGGTGCTTTCGAGGGTGAGCAGCGTGATGATGATCGTGAAGGGCTTGAGCAGCGGCAGGGTGATCGACCACATCCTGCGAGGCGAAGAGGCCCCGTCAATGCTGGCGGCCTCGTACAGCTCCGTCGGGATCGTCTGCAGCGCCGCCAGCCAGTAGATCAAGGTCTGGCCGAACCACTTCCAGACGAAGACGGCCACCACGGTCCAGAGCGCGGTGCGCGCGTCGCCGAGGAAGTTCACGCCCTCGTCCGTCAGACCAAGTTCGAGCAGAGCACCGTTCACGGGGCCGGACGTCGGATCGAAGATGAACTGCATCACGACACCGACGATGGCCGTCGTCGTCACCACCGGGAGGAAGAAGCCGGTGCGGAAGAACCCCTTCCACGGCATGCGCGGCGAGTTCAGTACCAGCGCGAGCAGGAAACCGGAGAACACCTTGACCGGCACGGCCACCACGGTGAACAGGATCGTCACCTTGAAGGCGTTCCAGAACAGCGGGTCGCTCAGCGCTTCCCGATAGTTGTCCAGCCCGACGAAGGTCTTGATCGCATCGAAGCCGTTCCAGTCGACGAACGAGTACCAGTAGCTGCCCACGATCGGGTACACGGTGAACACGCCATACAGCACGATCGTCGGCAGCAGGAACGCGTACGCCCACAGCTCGGTACGCCGGACGCGCCGATGGCGCGCGGAGAGAGCGGGGACGCTCACGCAGACTCCCGCGGTGGCGCGTCGGTGCCGAAGGTGGCGGGATCGTAGATCTGCTCCGGCGCCATACCCGCCCGGGCCTCGGCCTGCGGGCGTTGTGCCGCGATCTCCTCGGCGAAGGCAGTGGCCCTCTCGAGCAGTGCGTCGAACTCGTCCGGGAACAGCGAACGCAGGTTGTAGCACTCCTGCGGATCACGCTCCAGGTCGAACAACTGCGGCAGCTCGCGGCGGTCCTTGGTGGGGAACCGGTCCAGATGGAGCTTCCACCGCCCCCGGCGCACCGCGTTGAGCGACCAGTTGCTGAGGAAGAACAGCGAGCGGTCCTGCCCGGCCGTACCGCCGGTGAGCAGGGCGCTGATGTCGATCCCGTCGATGTCGGCGGGCGGGGTGGTGCCCGCGAGCGCGGCGAACGTCGGAAGCAGGTCGATAAAGCAGCCCAGCCCCTCGACGCGCCGCCCCTCCTCGATGACGCCCGGCCAGCGGGCGACGAACGGCATCTTGATGCCACCCTCGTAGGTGTCGATCTTGCGGCCTCGCAGCCCACCGGTGCCGCCCTCGAACCACGGCCCATTGTCGCTGGTGAAGATCACCACGGTGTCCTCGGCTAGGCCTCGCTGCTCGAGATGGTCCAGCAGCCGGCCGACGTGGTGATCGATGCACTCAACCGTGTCGCCATAGGTGCCGGCATCGGACGTGCCACGGAAGCTCTCTTCCACATGCAGCGGGATGTGCGGCATCGTGTGCGGGAGGTAGACGAAGAACGGCTGGTCCCCCGCGGCGTCGATGAAGTCGATCGCCTCATCGGTATAACGCCGGGTGAGCATCGTCTGGTCGACGGGCTCGGGCAGCTCCTGGTCGTCGACCCAGAGCCGGAGCGGGTGCATGTCGTTGCTGTAGGGAAGCCCGACGAACCGGTCGAACCCGTGTCGGCGTGGATGATGGTCCGCACGCGCCCCCAGGTGCCACTTGCCGAAGATCCCGCAGCGGTAGCCCGCGTGCGCGAGCATCTCCGCGACCGTCGTCTCCTCGCCCGAGAGTCCCAGCGGTTCCTCGGGAAAGATGACCCGCGGCAGCCCGACCCGTTGCGCGTAGCGGCCGGTCATCAGCCCGGCTCTCGAGGGCGTGCAGGTCGGCGCCGGCGCATACATGTTGCTGAAGAGCGCGCCATCACGGGCCAAGCTGTCGATGCGGGGGGTGCGTACGAGCGAGGATCCGGTGCAGCTGAGGTCGCCGTAGCCGAGGTCGTCGGCGACGATCAGCACGATGTGAGGACGGCGGCCCGCCGTGGGTGCGGTCTCGGTCATGGTGGCTGCGCGATGGGACATCTGTGCCTTTCGTCTGCGGTGCTCGTCTCGGCCAGTCAAAGGAGCAGGGGCGAACTAGCCGGTCTGGGTGGTGTAGTCGGCGCCGGGCTGCCAGTCGATGAAGCTCCAGTCCTCGACGCTGGCCACGGCCCCCTTCTGGGCTGCTGCCTCGATTGCGCGGTCCCGCTCGGTCGACAGTGCGGAGTCGAGCTCGGTCAGCGCCCGCCTGGCATCGGTGATCTGTCCCGAGAACAAGCCCTCCACGATGTCCCCGAAGTCCGGCTGAACCGGGCGGGTCTGGCTGGAGACGGTGACGACCGCGGGGTTGCGGACCGAGGGGATCGGGCCGAGGTGGACCTGCTGGGCGTTCCAGTCCTGCGCCTGCGCATACGCGGGCAGCACCTCGGCTGACTTCACCGCGTCGAGCAGCAAGGGTGGCCTGCCCATCATGGCTGCGAGGCGCACGAAGTAGTCCTCGGTGCAGAAGGTGTCGAGCAGCTGACCGACGGCATCCTGGTTCTCCGACTCCTGGCTGAGCCAGAACATCCCACCCGTGGCGTTGCAGTACATCTGCGGGGGCGTCCCCTTGTCGGGGACGAGCACGTTGCCCACGCGAAGCTCCCCCGCCACCTCCTCGGCCTGGTTCTTCACCACACCCGCCACGTGCGAGTCGTTGATATGGAACGCCGCCTCACCGGCAGCCCAGCGGGTGATCGCGGGCGAGTCCTTGAGCTGGACCGAGCCCGGCAGCATCAGCTGGTCTTGCTTCAGCGACAGCAGGAACTCGAGCACGGTGAGGTACGGATCGGACGCGAACGAGAACTCACCGGTCCGGTAGTCGAGGCCGTTGGCGCCCTGAAAACCGGCGGCCTGCACGAGATTATTGATGTTGCTGCCCATGTGGTCGATCGCACCGAGCTTGGCCATCCAGCCCTGGACGCTGCCCCCGCTGCTCTGCACCACGGCCCGGCACGCCTGCCGGAACTCGTCGTAGGTCTCGGGTGGGGAGTCTGGGTCCAGGCCTGCCTCCTCCACGGTGGAGGACAGGTACCAGGTGTAGGCGTTGCCATCGCGTGCCGAGAAGATGGGCAGGCTGTACTGCGCGCCGTCGAAGGCCGTGATGCCTGGCAGCTTGGCCTCCTCGGGCAGGAGGTCCACAGACGCGTCGGACAACGGCAGCGCCGCGAACCACCCTTGTTCGAACAGGGTGGCTGCAGGCAGTTCCAGACCGCCGAGGGCGAACACGTCCGGCATCTGTCCGCTCTGCTTGGCCAGCTGCAGTGCCTGCCCCAGGCCTGGAGCGTCGTAGTCGGAGTACTCGACCTGCATCCCTGCACTGGAGGTGAACGCCTCGAACATCTCCATGCTCAGCGGCCGCGGCGCCATCAGGTGGTCCCGCCAGGTGATCTTGTCCGCTCCGCCAGTCGGCTCGGACTGCGAGCACCCGGCCAGGGCGAACAAGCCGGCACTGGCCGCGAGCAGCGAACGTCTAGTCACGATGGATCGCGAAGGCATCTTTGTCTCCCTTGTTTACCTACCGAGTACTCGGTAGGTTATGGGGACTCGGCACGATTTAGCAAGCGGGTACCCGTTGCCGGCCGCGAGCACCGAGACGTCCATGCCCATCGAACGGCCCCGAACGGCCGCTCACCGACCGATAGGGTCCATACATGGAGTCGCGTTCTGCCCGAGGAAAGACCGCTAAGGGACAGCAGACACGGGACCGGATCGTCGCCGAGGCCACCCGGATCTTCGCCCGAGACGGGTACAGATCCGGCTCCCTGCAGCGAATCGCCGAGGCGTGCGGGCTCACCCAACAGGGACTGCTGCACTACTTCCGTTCCAAGGCCGACCTGCTGCAGGCCGTCGTCGAGGTGCGCGAGGAAGAGACCGCCGCTCACGTCCAGGCCGCCGCTGCGCACGAAGACGAGGTCGACGGATTCGTCGACGGCGTGCGCCACAACGCCAAGACCCCGCACCTAGTCGAGCTGATGACCGTACTGTCAGCCGAGAGCACCAGCCCGGATCATCCGACCAACCAGTGGTTTACGGACCGGTACGACCGCCTTGTCGCCCGGATCGCGGCCGGGATCACGCTCGAGCAGTCTGCTGGGCGCTGGGCCTCGTCCGCGGATCCTGTGACCGCGGCCCGGCTGGTCGTGGCTATTGCCGACGGGCTCCGGCTGCAGCGCCTCCTGGGGCACCCCGAGCTGGACCACGCCCAGGTCCTCGCCGACACGGTCTTCTGGCTTCGCACCGGCTCACCGCCGGAATGAGGTGTCACCGCGGCCAGCCGAGTCAGGATCGCTGAAGGAGTCCTCGGTAGGCGGCGAGCGTCCGCTCCGCCATCAGCGCCCAGGTATGTCGCCGAGCATGGACGAGGCCTCCCTCGGCAACCCGGCGGGCTTCGGCCGGGTCCCGGAGCAGACCGGTCACCGCATCGGCCCAGAGTTGTGGGTCGCGGTGGTGCAACACGAGGCCGGTCTCGCCGTGCCGGACCGCTTCCACCAGCCCACCGGCGGCGGCAGCGACCACCGGCACACCACTTGCCGAGGCTTCCAGCACGGTGAGGCCGTAGGTCTCCGAGTGTGACGGATTGAGGAAGAGCCGCGCTCCGGCCATCAACCGGGCCAGCTCATCCCGGTCGCGTGCGCCGACGAAGCGGACCCGCTCCGCCACACCGCGGTCGGCCACCAACTGGTGCAGGCCAGCGACGTAGTCGTCGAACCCGCTGGTCGCGCCACCGGAGATGATCAGCTCGCCCACCAGCGCCGGGTCGATCCGGGCCAACGTCTCGATCGCCAGATCGGCGCCCTTGAGCGGCTCCAGCCGGGCGGCCATGAGCAGGTAGTCCGCCCCGGGCCTGGCGGCACGCCCTGGGTGGAACTGACGGGTGTCCACCCCTGGCGGGATCACGGTGACCCGGCCGCGGCTGGCACCCAGACGGTCGACAATGATGTCCCGTTCAGCGGCGCTGACCGCGTGCAGCGCATCGGCCTGGCTCGCCAGCGCCTCCTCGGCGGCGAGCCGTCCCGGCGACTCCGGCCGCTCGCCCGCACTGAGCGGGGTGTGCGGGGCAGCCGCGATGCTGTGCAGGGACTGCACCAGCGGCGCGCCCCAGGCGGCGGCAGCCGCTTGCGCCGCCACGCCGGAGTACCAGTGATGGGCGTGCACCAGGTCGTACGCCGGTAGCGCGCCGAGGGCCTTGGCGAACTCGGGCACCAGCGCTTCGTGCGCGCTCTTCGGCAGCACTTCAGCTGGTCCGGCGTCCAGGTGCCGCAGCCGCACACCCGGGTCGAGCTCGATGCTGGCGGGCGCCTCGGGGTCGGTGCGGCGGGTAAGGATCTCGACGGCGGAACCTAGGCGGGCGAGCTCGCGGCTCAGCTGGCGGATGACGACGTTCATCCCGCCCACATCACCGGCCCCCGGTGCAGCACCCGGGGAGGTGTGCACGCTGATCATCGCGACGCGCAGGGACACCACGTCAGTCTACGAACGGCCTCGTCAGCGCGTGGCTCCGTCCACCTAGCGGGCCCGGCACCTGCGCGGGTACCGCGGGTCAGTGCCTGAGGACCTTCGCACGTCAGCGGTCGCTGCCAGCCGCTCCGCCGGTCAGTTCCGCGTCCCCGTCGCCCGCTGTCGTGCTACTCGCGCCCGACGCTGCGCCGCGGGTGCGCACCAGCAGGGCCGCGAGCGCGGTGGTCGCCGGGATGGCTAGCACCAGTCCGATCGAGGAGACCAGGGTGCGCACGAGCTCCTCGGCGATCTCCCCGGCAGTCAGCGTCGAGCCCAGCGTGCGGTCGTACAGCATCACCAGCATCAGAGTTGGCAGCGCAGCTCCGACGTAGGCGAACGCGAGCGTGTACACCGTGGAGGCGATGTGGTCCCGGCCGATCCGCATCGCCCGGGAGAACAGCCTCCGCCGCGGCGCATGCGGGGACTCGGAGTGCAGCTCCCAGACGGCCGAGGCCTGCGTGATGGTCACGTCATTGAGAGCACCGAGGCCGGCTATCACGATCCCGCAGAGCAGTAGCTCGCGCACCCCGACCCCGGGCAGCATGGCGTTCATCATGATCGACGCGTCCGAGCTACCGCCGGACAGCTCGGCGGCGCTGGTAGACCAGGCAGCCAGCAGCGTGGTGATCGCCAGACCGACGAAGGTACCGAGCAGCGCGGTGGTGGTCCGAATCGAGACGCCATGGGCCAGATAGACGGCGATGAACATCATCGCGCTCGCCCCTACCAAGGTGATCGGTAACGGCGGTCCCCCGGCCATCAGCGCAGGCAGGAGGAACACCACGACGACACCCATCGAGGCGAGCAGGCCGACGATCGCCATCAGCCCGCGCACCCGCGCCACGGCGAGCACCACGAGCAGATACACGCCGGCGAGCAGCAGCAACGGAAGGTCGCGAACGAAGTCCACGAACACGTACGGGCTGCCTGATCCCATCGCACTGGCGGTGAAGAACACCCGGATCTGGTCGCCCGCATCCACCCCGCCGGCCATGATCTCCGGCGGCACCTGCACCGGGACCACGTCCCCGGAGCCGTCCTCCAGCTCGGCGCGGATCTCCTTGCCGGTCTCCCCGGTGACCTCCACCACCTCGGCCAGCACGAACTGTGACCCCTCGAACGGGCTCGGCTGCGAACCGACCGGGGTGTCGCCACGCGGCCAGAGCACGGCGAGGCCGATCAGCGTGGCGAGCAGCAGCGGGATGGTGATCCCGGCCAGCACGCGCCGGACCCGGCGTGCGGGTCCGGCGGCCAGCTCTACTGAGCTGTGCCCGGCGTGCTTGTGGCCCACTCGGTCAGGCTCCGACCAGACGGGCGCCGAGGTAGGCCTGCACCTGATCGAGGCCGACACGTTCCTGGGTCATGCTGTCCCGCTCCCGGATGGTGACCGCTTGGTCCTCCAGGGAGTCGAAGTCCACGGTGACGCAGTACGGAGTGCCGATCTCGTCCTGACGGCGGTAGCGGCGCCCGATGGCGCCGGCGTCGTCGAAGTCCACGTTCCAGTTCTTCCGCAGCTCAGCGGCCAGGTCTCGGGCCACCGGGGACAGCGCCTCGTTCCGGGAGAGCGGCAAGACCGCCGCCTTCACTGGGGCGAGCCGGTGGTCCAGGCGCAGCACGGTGCGCTTGTCCACCCCACCCTTGGCGTTCGGAGCCTCGTCCTCGGCATAGGCCTCCACCAGGAAGGCCATCAACGAGCGGGTCAGGCCGGCCGCAGGCTCGATCACGTACGGCACCCACCGCTGGCCGGTGGCCTGGTCGAAGACGGACAGGTCCTGACCGGAGTGCTCGGTGTGCGTCGACAGGTCGAAGTCGGTGCGGTTGGCGATACCTTCCAGCTCACCCCACTCGCTGCCGGAGAATCCGAACCGGTACTCGATGTCCACGGTGCGCTTGGAGTAATGGGAGAGCTTCTCGGTCGGGTGTTCGAAGTGGCGCAGGTTCTCGCGGTCGATGCCCAGATCGGTGTACCAGTCGGTGCGGTTGTCGATCCAGTACTGGTGCCACTCCTCGTCGCTGCCCGGCTGGACGAAGAACTCCATCTCCATCTGCTCGAACTCACGGGTGCGGAAGATGAAGTTGCCTGGGGTGATCTCGTTCCGGAACGACTTACCGATCTGGCCGATGCCGAACGGTGGCTTCTTCCGCGCGGCACTCATCACCGAGGCGAAGTTGACGAAGATGCCCTGTGCGGTCTCCGGGCGCAGGTAGTGCAACCCGGACTCGTCCTCGAGCACACCGAGGTGGGTCTTCAGCATCATGTTGAAGTCACGGGGCTCGGTCCACTGGCCACGGGTCCCACAGTTCGGGCAGGCGATCTCGGCGAGGCCGCCTTCCGGGGAACGACCCTTCTTCTCTTCGAACTCCTCGATCATCTGGTCCTCGCGGAACCGCTTGTGGCAGGAGAGGCACTCGGTCAGCGGGTCGGTGAACACGCCCACGTGCCCGGAGGCCACCCACACCTGCTTCGGCAGGATCACCGATGAGTCGAGCCCCACCACGTCGTCGCGGCCGCGGACCATGTGCTGCCACCACTGCCGCTTGATGTTCTCCTTCAGCTCCACCCCCAATGGGCCGTAGTCCCACGCGGAGCGGGTACCGCCGTAGATCTCCCCCGAGGGGAAGACGAAACCCCGGCGCTTGGCGAGATTGACGACGGCATCGAGACGCGACGGCTCCTTGGCCACTTCATACACTCCTGGATAGGCGAGCCCGACCTGGCTGGTCCGGGCGATTCGTGCGCACCAGGCTACCGGTCCACCGAGCACCGCCTCCACGCCCCGCCGAGCACCGCCTCCACGCACTTCCCCGCACCCCGACCACCGCGCCCCATCCGACGGGCGGCACTACCTCCTGCACATCTGTCTGAGGACCATCTGGACACTGGAGTACCGAATTTTCGGTCCTCCGATGTCCATTCGGTACTCAGTTGCGCGGGGAACGCATTCGGTACTCAGTTGCGCGGGCGACGGGTGGCAGGTGCGGGCCTTCGGGTGGGCGCGCGAATCCGCGGGTGCGTGAGCACGCTCACTTTGACACGCCCCCTCCCTGGAGTGAGAATCGTTCCCATGAGTGTTGGCGGAAAGTGTGCGGGGACGCTCGCTGCTGCCGCCGTCGCCGCCCTCGCACTCAGCGGCTGCGCCCCGGGCCATGCCACTACCGGGCAGGTCAGCGTGGTCGCCTCCTTCTACCCGCTGCAGTTCGTCGCTGAGCAGGTCGGTGGGCCCGACGTGGAGGTCCAGTCCCTCACCCCCGCCGGCGCGGAACCGCACGATCTGGAGCTGACTACCCGCGACGTCCTCACCCTGGAGAGCGCGGAGCTGGTGCTCACCCTGTCCGGGTTTCAACCTGCGCTGGACGACGCCCTCGCCGAGATCGACGGGCCGCAGGTGGTCGACACGGTCGCCGCCGAGGACGACCAGCTCGGCGAGGACGGCCATCTCGATGAAGACGACGAAGATCACGAGCACGACGGTGCGAGCCACGACGAGGCGAGCCACGACGGTGCGAGCCACGAAGAGGACGCCCACAGCGCCGAGGAACACGAAGGCCACAGCCACGACGAAGACGAGCAAGGCCACAGCCACGACGAAGACGAGCACGGCCACACCCACGCCCATGACGACGGCCACGGCCACACCGGCACCGACCCGCACTTCTGGCTCGACCCCACCCGGCTGGCCGGCGTGGCCGATCAGGTCGCCGCGGCGCTCAGCGCGATCGACCCGGAGAATGCCGAGACCTATGCCGCCAATGCCGCAGAGCTGGTCGGCGAGCTGACCGGTCTGGACGAGGACTTCGCGACCGCCCTGGACTCCTGCTCCCAGCACGTGATCGTGGTCAGCCACGAGGCGTACGGCTACCTGGCCGCCCGGTACGGCTTCGACCAGGTCGGCATCGCCGGTCTGGATCCGGAGAACGAGCCCTCGCCGGCCCGGCTGCAGGAGATCGCCCAGGTGATCCGTACCGAGAACGTGAGCACGATCTTCACCGAGTCCCTGGTCAACCCCCATGTGGCCGAAGCATTGGCTCACGAGCTCGGGATCACCGTACAGCGACTGGACCCGCTGGAGACCCTCACCGACCCTGACGCCGACTACCTCAGCGTGATGCGCACCAACCTGACCGCCCTGACCGCTGCCCTGGAGTGCCCATGACCGCATCACAGCCACCCGACCACCCGGCACCCGGTGCGCTGGGCGCTACCGGTCACCCCGCTCCGGGCAGCCCGGTGATCGACGCGACCGGGCTGAGCGTGGCCTACGACTCCGCACGCGTGCTGCAGAACGTCAGCCTCCGGGTCGGCGCCGGTGAAGCACTCGCGCTGCTCGGCGCCAACGGGTCGGGCAAGTCCACCTTGATGCGCGCCCTGCTCGGCATCACTGCGGCGAGCACGGGGCAGGTGCGGCTGTTCGGTACCTCGCTGTCCGCTCGCCGTGCCGTGCCGTGGGAGCGGGTCGGGTACGTGCCCCAACGCGCTGCCGCCCCCTCGGGTCTACCAGCCACGGCGATCGAAGTCGTGCTCACCGGGTTGCTGAACCGGCGCACCCTTCGCCTGCACCGTGGAGCCCGAGCCAGCGCCCTGGCCGCACTCGAGACCGTGGATCTTGCCGATCGCGCGCACACCGCCGTGCAGCACCTCTCCGGCGGTCAGCAGCAGCGGGTGGCGATCGCCCGAGCGCTGGCGCGCCGGCCGGACCTGCTGCTGCTGGACGAACCGATGGCCGGGGTGGACACCCCCACCCAGGACACCCTGATGCGGCTGCTGCAACGGCTGCACGGCGAGGGGATGACCATCGTGGTCGTGCTGCACGAGGTGGCCGGGATGTCCTCGATCCTGCAGCGTGCCGTAGTGCTCCGGCACGGCCGGATCGTGCACGACGGCGATCCTCCCCTGGCCGTCGGCGCTCACGCGGTCGTCGGTCACCAGCACCTGCACGACGATCACGGTGAGGACGAGAGCTACGGGGACGAGTCGGTGCTGCAACGGAGCCTGCCATGAGTACCTGGTGGGAGATGATGTCCACGGCGCTGTCCTCGCCCTTGCTGCAGCGCTCGCTGCTGGCGGCACTGATCGTCGGTTTCACCGCGCCGGTGGTAGGCACCTACCTGGTCCAGCGTCGGCTGTCCCTGCTTGGCGACGGGGTCGGCCATGTCGCCCTGACCGGGGTGGCGATGGGCTGGCTCGTTGGCGCCTGGACCCATGCGGAGCCGAACGACGCCTACGCAGTGCTGGGCGCCGTCGTCGCCGCGGTGATCGGGGCGATCCTGATCGACGTGGTGAGCGCCCGGGGACGTACCAGTGGTGACGTGGCCCTGGCCCTGTTGTTCTACGGCGGTATCGCCGGCGGTGTGGTGCTGATCGGGGTGGCCGGCGGCACCAACGCGAACCTGATGAGCTACCTGTTCGGCTCCCTGGCGACCGTCTCCCCCAGCGAGCTGCTCACCACCGTGGTGCTCTCCGCCGTCATCCTGGTGGTGGGCCTGGGCGCGCGCACCGCCCTGTTCGCGGTCAGCCAGGACGAGGAGTTCGCCCGGTCCACCGGGCTGCCGGTGCGAGTGCTCAACCTGGCGATCGCCGTGGTGGCGGCGCTGACCGTGACGGTCGCCATGCGAGTGGTCGGGCTGCTGCTGGTGAGCGCGCTGATGATCGTGCCGGTGGCGATCGCGCAGCAGCTGACCAGCTCGTTCCGGCGCACGATGGGCTTGGCGATGGGCCTGGGCGCGTTGCTGTGCGTGGGCGGTCTGCTGATCACCTTCACCCAGCAGCTCTCCCCCGGCGCAACCATCGTGGTGCTCGCGGTGACGGTCTACGCTGGAGTGGCAATCGTCCGCACGATCGTCCGTCCGCGGCGGCGCCGCCGCGGCGACCCGCACCCGGACGTTCCGGACGACGTCAGGCTTTCGGAGTAGGAGGTAGGCCAGTGCAACGGATGACCCGGCAGCGCACCGCCGTCGCCGAGCTGTTGGACGGCACCGACGACTTCCGCAGCGCACAGCAGCTGCACGAGATGCTGCGCGACCGCGGTGAGGAGGTCGGTCTGGCCACCGTGTACCGGACGATGCAGGTGCTTGCCGATCGGGGTGAGGTGGACGTGCTGCGGGCGACCGACGGCGAGTCGCTCTATCGCAAGTGCCTCACCCGGCAGCACCACCACCACCTGGTGTGCCGGCGTTGTGGGGCCACCGTCGAGCTGGATGCGGCGACGGTGGAGCAGTGGGCGGCACAGCGGGGAGCCGAACACGGTTTCACGGATATGGAGCACACGGTCGAGCTGTTCGGCACCTGCGCGGACTGCGCTGGAAAAGAGTGACTCCGCCCACTTCAGCAACGCTCGTGTTGCGATAACATGAGGGCGGGTTGCGGCGCTGCGCTTCCCCAGACCACGAGGTAGCGACAGGAGGCGGCATGCCGGACTTCCTCAGCAGCCTCCCCTTCACCGTGGCGTTGACTGCGCTCAGCATCGGCGGCTGGCTGCGAGGCCAGATGATGTACTGGCTCGGCCGCATCCCCACCGACCAGGCACTGCGGCGCACCAACCCCACCTCGGGCCGAATGCGCCGGGTGCACGACTGGCTCGCCGGTGGCGGCGCCGACGCCGGTATCGAGGCGATCCGCCGCTGGGGTTTGCTGGTGGTGCCCGTGTGCTACCTGACGGTGGGCTTCCAGTCGATGGTGCAGGCCGGTGCCGGCGTCCTGCGGATCACCTGGTGGAAGTATGCGCTGGCGCAGATCCCCGGAGCGATCGCGTGGGGAGCGATCTACGCGACCGTCGGCTTCGCGGTGTGGGAGGCGGCGCTGGCAGCGGCGGCCGGTAGCCCTGTCGGCATCGCCGTGATCGCGGTGCTGGTGCTCGCGGCAGTGGCCGGCGGGCTGGTGCTGCGGCGCAAGCGCGCGGTGCGCGCAGCCGGGCAACTGCCTGCCGACGTCCAGGTGCACTGACCGCTCAGGTCAGTTGCCAGAAGCCGCAGCCCATGACGGAGAAGTCCTGCCCGGCCTCGAGCGCTACCTGGGGCCGCCCACTGTCCGCCTCCCCCGAATCGACCCGGACGCCGTCCTCGGACATGATCGCCCAGCGGCAGCCCTCGGCCACCTCCGCCACTGGGGTGTAGGTGCCGGGCTCGTAGGGAGTCTCGATCGTCCCTCCCCGGAACAATGGCGTGCCAGCGACGTCGAACGGGTACGAACCTGCCGCCGCGTCGACGTGATACACCGGCAGGTCCGACTCCTGTCGGAGGGAGACGCGTTCCGCACCCTCGATACGTTCGGAGACCTCAAGTGCCAGCTCGGCGTGGAACGGTTCCGCTAGCTCGGTGACCTCGAGCTCCTGGGTGCAGCCGTACCACTGTTCCGGGAGACCGTTGGAATCGGCGCGCAGTTCGAGATAGGGCAAGCAGCTGCCATTCTCACCGGCGAGAGTGGGCGTCGGCTCGGCCGGGCGGACGAGGAGTTCGGGCTCCCGCCCGAGGGTGACTGCGACCTCGGCGACCGGCGGGTCCTCGAGCATGGCCAGCGCCTGAGCGACGGCGGCAGTGAGCTGGTCGGGATCGGTCAGGTGCAGACTCTCTGCCGTGACTTCCTCACCGCCCAGGTAGGTGCGTTGCTGGCGGTCCTCAGCTCCCCCGGAGCGACAGTCCACCTGGACCTGCACCACGTCGCCCGGAAGCGCCGTGGCCTCCATCGTTCCCTCGGGGCACTCCGGCAGCGTCAGGACGGCCTGCACGATCGCGGTCGGGTCGGTCGGGCTCTGTGGCCAACGCTGGTAGTCCCTGGGGTTGATGTCGACAGGGGTGGGTTCGCCATCGCCGTCCCACGACCAGGTGGACAGTTGGCCGGCCACCACCATCCGTGCGACGACGTCGTTGTTGCTGGTCGACATGCGCAGGCTCTGGATCTGATCGCTGCCGGCGCTCTCCGCGATCAGCTCGACCGCCTCTGCCAGGTCGATGCTGGCATCGGTGCTCGGCTGCTCCACGTCCGCCTGACCAGCGCATCCTGCCAGTCCGACGCCGATCCCCAGCGCGACCAGCAGTCCCGACCGACTCCGCACCATCTCCCCGCCCCTCGGCCAGTGTTGTCTATGCCGCGGAGCCTACCGGCAGGCTGAGGTGCAGTCGGCACAGGTCGATGGGGAGCGCAGCCCATCGCGGCCAGCAGGTCTCCAGTCAGCGGGCCGGCAGGTCTCCGGTCAGCGGGCCGGCAGCCGGTCCGGCCAGCGCACCCGGTTAGCCCGCAGTGGGCCGGTCCTGTGCTCCGCCGTACCGGCGGTCCCGACGGGCGTACGTCTGCGCGGCCGCCCAGAGGTCGCGGCGGTCGCAGTCCGGCCAGTGCTTGTCCAGGAACACCATCTCGGCGTAGGCGGACTGCCAGATGAGGAAGTTCGACGTGCGCTGCTCGCCGGAGGTGCGCAGGAACAGATCCACATCCGGCATATCCGGTTCGTCCAGGTGCTGGGCGATGGTGCGCTCGGTGATCTTCTCCGGGTTCAGCCGCCCGGCGGCCACCTCGCGCCCGATCGCCCGGACCGCGTCGGTGATCTCGGCACGTCCGCCGTAGTTGACGCACATGGTCAGGGTGCAGGTGGAGTTGGCCGCAGTGAGCCGCTCGGCCTCCTCCAGCTCGTTGATCACCGAGCGCCACAGCTTCGGGCGGCGGCCCGCCCACCGGACCCGTACCCCCCAGTCGTTCATCTCGTCCCGCCGGCGGCGCAGGACATCCCGGTTGAAGCCCATCAGGAAGCGCACCTCTGCCGGTGAGCGCTTCCAGTTCTCGGTGGAGAACGCATACGCACTGATGTGGCTGATGCCCAGCTCGATCGCGCCCGCCACCACGTCCAGCAGCACCGCCTCCCCGGCGGCGTGCCCCTGGTTGCGGGTCAGGCCCCGGGCATTCGCCCACCGGCCATTGCCGTCCATCACGATCGCCACGTGCCGGGGCACCAGCTCCCGCGGAATGTCCGGTGGCCGGGCACCGGAGGGATGCGCTGGCGGTGGAATCGGCTCGCTGCGCGGGTGTGCCGCGCTCACCGCTGCCCGCAGCCTGAGGGTGACCGAGGGATTCTCATGCCCGTTCCACCAGCCGCAGCGACCGGAGCTGGCGCTCCAGGTGCCACTGGGTGAACACCGCCACCAGCCCGGAGGCCTCGCTGCGGTGCCGGGGCTCGCTGTCCTCGGCCACCGCCCAGTCCCCGGCTAGCAGGGCACCGAGGAGGATGAACGTCTCCGGGGCGGGTGCGGCAGAGCCCGGCGGGCGGCAGTCGCCACAGACTGCGCCGCCCAGCGGCGGTGAGAACGCCCGGTGCGGCCCCGGGGCGCTGCACCGGGCACACTCGGAGAACGACGGCGCCCAGCCGCCGATCGCCAGCGCGCGCAACAGGTAGGAGTCCAGGATGAGCGTGCCCGGGTGGCGCTGCTCGGCCAGGGCAGCCAGCGCCCCGGAGAGCAGCAGGTACTGCTGGGTGGCCGGCTCGCCGGGGATCTCGGTCAGCCGGCCAGCGGTCTCCACCATCGCCGTCGCCGTGGTGTATCGGGAGTAGTCGCCACCCAGCGGCCGTCCGTGCGGGGCGAGTGTCTCCACCTGGGTGATCACGTCCAGGTTGCGGCCAGCGTACAGCTGCACGTCGATCACGCTGAACGGTTCCAGCCGAGCGCCGAACTTGGAGCTGGTGCGACGCACCCCCTTGGCCACTGCCCGCACCTGCCCGTACCGGCGGGTCAGCAGAGTCACGATCCGGTCCGCCTCACCCAGCTTGTGGGTGCGCAGCACGATCGCCTCGTCCCGGTAGAGCTTCACCGTTCCATTGTCACCTATTGGACCGACAGCGCCCAGGCAGGCACGCGGTGGGAGGATGGAGCACCGTGACCAGCCACTTCTCCCGCATCGACGATGCGGTCCGCCGCTCCGCGTGGTCGGTCTGGCTGCTCGCCGTCGGCGTGTACTTCTTCGGAATGGTGCACCGCGCCTCCCTCGGGGTGGCCGGTCCGGACGCAGTGGCCCGGTGGGACATCTCCGCCACCGAGCTGGGCAGTTTCATCATGGTCCAGCTCGGCGTCTATGCCGCGATGCAGGTACCTGCGGGCGTGGCCATCGACCGGTTCGGACCGCGCCGCGTGCTGCTGGTCGCGACCGTGACGATGGGTACCGCTCAGCTGCTGTTCGCCTTCGCCACCGCCTACCCGGTGGCGCTGCTCGCCCGTGCCCTGCTCGGTGTGGGCGATGCTGCCGTGTTCATCGCCGTGCTCCGCCTGGTGGCCGGCTGGTTCCCGAGGCGCCGGTACGCGCTGCTGACGATGGCCACCGGGCTGGTCGGGATGCTCGGCAACTTCGCGGCGACGGTGCCGCTGGTGCTTGCGCTGGGCACGCTGGGCTGGACCCGGACGTTCCTGATCACCGGCGGTATCTCGGTGGCGTACGCACTCCTGCTGCTCCGCCCGGCCGTGGCCGCTCCCTTCCGCACCGATCCGGGCCCGATCACCGCCGCAGCGGCCGAGCCAGAGGCCCGCGGAACGCTGGGGTCGGCCTGGTCCCGGCGGGAGAACCGGCTGGGGTTCTTCCTGCATCAGAGCACGATGACCGCGGGCACGGTGGTCTCGCTGATCTGGGGCTACCCCTACCTCACCGAAGGGCTCGGCTATGACGACGCCGCGGCCGCGAGCCTGCTCTCCGTGTACGTACTGGGCAACCTGGTGGCGAGCCTGGTGATCGGTCCGCTGGCGGGGCGTAAGCCGCAGTGGCGCACCGCGCTCGGCCTCGGTGTCGCCCTGACCTGCATCGCAGGCATCGCCACCCTGGTGCTCTGGCCGGGCGGGCGACCACCGGTAGTGGTGATCGCGGCTGTGTTCGCCCTGCTCGCCACCGGAGTACCCGGCTCCCAGATCGGCTTCCACCTCGCCCGGGACTACAACACCCCCCGGAGCATGTCGACGGCGACCGGTGTGGTGAACTCGGGTGGTTTCCTGGCGTCGATGGTGGTCGCGATCGTTGTGGGGGTGGTGCTCGACCTCAGCGCCGGCGGTTCCTCCGCCACGCTGACCGACTACCGCTGGGCGCTGGCCTCGATGGCCCTGGCCGGGATGGTGACCACCACCGCCATGGTGCTCACGCTGCTCGGGGTCCGTGCCCGGGTGCTGGAGCGGATGGCCGCCGACCTGCCGGTGCTGGTGCCGGCCACCGAGCGCATCTGGGACCGGGCCTGGCGGCGGCTCACTTCAGCTGGGGGCTGAGTTCCGGGGCACAACAGGGGCGCCGCCGGAGGCTGGTGTCTCCAGACGGCACCCTTGCTCGATGGTGGCGGATGGGCCGGATCGCGGCCGTCGCCGCCGCTCATCGATCTCGCCCGGCGAGGCTGGTGGTCGGCCGAGCGAGGGCCTGTCACCCGAGGCAAACGGTGGGTCGGCGCTGCCGCGCCGTCAGCGCACCGCGCGGTTCACTGCGGAGACGATCGCCTTGAAGGACGCGGTGGTGATCGAGGAGTCCATTCCGACGCCCCAGATCACCTGGTCGCGCACCTCGCACTCCACATAGGCCGCCGCAGTGGCGTCGCCGCCCTCGGACAGGGCGTGCTCGGCGTAGTCGAGCACGGAGACCTCCACGCCCAACTGCTCCAGCGCCGCCGAGAATGCTGCCACCGGTCCGTTCCCCCGGGCCTGCACCGTGTGCTCGGCGCCGCCGTCGGAAATCGTCGCGGTGAGCACGTCGTCGCTGCCGTCCCCGGCCGAGGCCACCTGGGTGGCGTGCAGCTGGAACCGGCCCCACGGGGTGAGGCCGTTGTCCGTGGTGGCCGGCAGGTACTCGTCGGCGAAGATCTCCCACAGCCGCTCGGCGCTCATCTCGCCGCCGTAGGCGTCGGTGTGCCGCTGCACGGTACGGGAGAACTCGATCTGCAGCCGGCGCGGCAGGTCCAGGTTCCGGGTGGAGGCCAACAGATAGGCGACCCCACCCTTACCGGACTGGGAGTTCACCCGGATCACTGCCTCATAGTTGCGGCCCACGTCACGGGGGTCCACCGGCAGATACGGCACGTTCCAGACCACATCCGCCTCGTCCCCACCGGACTCTGCCACCTGCTGCTCCCGGACGGCGAAACCCTTCTTGATCGCATCCTGGTGCGACCCGGAGAAAGCGGTGTAGACCAGGTCTCCGCCATAGGGGTGGCGCGGGTGCACATCCATCTGGGTGCAGTGCTCCACGATGCGGCGGACCTCGTCGATGTCGCTGAAGTCGATCTTCGGGTCCACGCCCTGGGTGTACAGATTCATCCCCAGCGTCACCAGGTCCACGTTCCCGGTGCGCTCCCCCTGGCCGAACAGGCAGCCCTCGATCCGGTCGGCACCGGCCATCACGGCCAGCTCCGCGGCGGCCACTCCGGTGCCTCGGTCGTTGTGCGGGTGCACCGAGACCGCCACGTGCTCCCGGCGGCTGAGATTGCGACTCATCCACTCGATCTGGTCGGCATACACGTTCGGGGTGGCGCGCTCGACGGTGGCGGGCAGGTTGAGGATGATCTCCCGGCCCTCCGTCGGGCCCCACACGTCCATCACCGCCTCACAGATCTCCAGCGCGTAGTCCAGCTCGGTGTCGATGAAGATCTCCGGGGAGTACTCGTAGCCGAACACGGTGTCGTCGTCGAGGATCTTCTCCGCGTGGTCCATCACGTGCTGCGTCCCGGAGGTGGCCAGTTCCTTGGTGGCTTCCTTGTCATTGCGGAAGACGATGTCCCGGAACACTGGTGCCGTCGCGTTGTACAGGTGCACGGTGGCGTGGTGGGCGCCGACGACGGAGCGGATGCTGCGTTCGATCAGCTCCTCCCGGGCCTGGGTGAGGACCGAGATGGTCACGTCCTCGGGGATCGCGTCTTCTTCGATGATCGAGCGGACGAAGTCGAAGTCGGCCTGGGATGCCGACGGGAACCCGACCTCGATCTCCTTGTAGCCCATCCGAACCAGGAGGTCGAACATGGTGCGCTTGCGCGCCGGGTCCATCGGCTCGATCAGTGACTGGTTGCCGTCACGCAGGTCGGTGGACAGCCACCGTGGCGCTTGGGTGATCTGCTTGCTCGGCCAGGTGCGGTCGGTCATCAACGTGGAGATGTCGGTAGGCATCGCCTCATGGAAGGAGACGTACTTGGAGACCGGCATGCCGTACGGGGTGCGCTTCGTCATCGGGATTCCTTCGTTCTGCGGGGGTCGGCTGCGGCCGGGCACCACCACTCCGCGACGAGGATCCGGCCTGCTAGGCCTCGTCGCGGCAGCGAAGGAGGAGGCTGACGCACATGCGCATAGTTGTCACCGTACCACCGTCAGGATCACTGCACGTCGACCGGTTCGACCTGCAGCGTCATCCCACCCAGGAGCAGCCGGTCGCCGGGAGCGAGCGAGGCCTCCTGCCACGGCGTGAGGGACTGCTGAGCGCCGTCGCGGACCAGCAACGTGCCGTTGGTCGAGGCACGGTCGGTGACCCAGGCCCTGCCCTCGGCCATCCGCACCGCCAGATGCGTCTTGGACACAGCGCTATCGGTGACCGCCAGCAGTGCGCTCACCTGCTCGCCGTTCCGCCCGGCCGGGGACCGGCCGATCAGGGTGAGGCCGTCGGCAGCCACGTCCTGCCCGTCGGACAGCCGGACCCGCAACGGCACCGGCGCGGGCTGCAGATCGCTGACCATCCGGGTCGCCGCCCACTCTTCCTCGGCCTCCTCGGGCGCTACTACCGCGGAACCACCGCCCTGCCCGGCAGCAGCGTCTGGGAAGGCACCGGGCTCTGCGCCCGCCACGCCGGGGTCCGGGGCATCGTGGACCGGCTGCGGGGCCCACTGGCCGGTCGGGGCGTACCCGGTCGGACCTCCGTGGGCCGGTTGTGCCGGCGTCTGTTGCCAGCCGCCGGTGGCGGTCTGTCCCGGCCGACGGCGCAGCGCCAGTCCCGTACGCACCGCCCCGCTGAGAGCGGCGAGAGCGCTCCCGGCGGCCACGGCCGCGGCGAACCACTGCCACAGGGCCCCGCCTGCCGTCTCCTCTGTCTCGGCCAGCAGCACGCCGGTGCGGACCAGTACCAGCGTGACGCAGGCAGCGAGCAGAACCACCGCGAGCACCAGCCGGACCACGACGGCGGGGGTGAACAACAACCGCAGGCCTGGACCGCCGTCGCGCGATCGAGCTGAGCTCCACGCGCGCAGCGCGCCGACCACCCGGGTGCCGGTGAAGAGCACATACCCCGCTCCGGCCAGGCCGGCCAGCAACAGCAGCACCGCGGCCACCATCAGTGCCACGGCGACCAGTCCGCCGTCGTCGACCAGACCTGCCACCCCCTGGCCGAGGAGATAGGCACCGCCGAGCAGCACAGCGGTGGCCAGGGCGCCACACAGCGTGCGAGTCCAGGAGCCGTAGGTGCGGGCGAGCAGGGCCATCGCCTCCCGGCGGGTGCGCTGCATGGTCCAGGTGTCCTGCCACCGGGAACGTTCGGCCGGCGCGGACAGGTAGCCGCTCGCGTCGTCGCCGATCAAGTCGAGCATGGGCGTCTCCTGCTCACCGGTGCTGCTCGTGGCCGGCGCGGGAGGCGAGCCGATCCCGGGTGGACCACAGACCGGCCGAGGGGGTGGAGATGAAGTAGATCCGCTCGCCGTCGGGCAGGGTGTTCCAGCCGTCCTCGAGCACGTCGGGATCGTACCGGCGCAACGCCTCGGCCAGATCCAGGTACTGATAGCCCACGGATTCGATGTCCTCGCGGGTGAGGGCCCCTGGGGCGTAGGTGATCGTGAACCGGCCCTCCGAGCTGCCGTGCACCAGGTGGGCGGTCGCGTGCGGGATCTCCTGCATGTCCGCCTCGGTGGCGTACTTGGCGAGCACTTCCTCCTTGCTCAGGTAGCCGTACTTGCGGATCAGCGCATCGACCTCCGGCTGCTCCCCGAACCGCTCCACCCCGGGAGCGATGATCACCAGCTCACCGCCGTCGGCCATCGCCATCCGGGTGCGGTAGACGGCTTTGTTCGCCACCCAGGTGGCCCGGAACTCGTCGGCCTGCATCACCGCGACGATCTTGTCCACCGGCTCGTCGAACGCAGTGATGTTCTGCGCCATCGAGGCGCGGGCGGCGGCGTAGTAGGTATCCAGGTCATCACCCACGTACACACCGGTGTGGGCCAGGGTGCCGTCGTCGGCGTAGTCCATCACCACCTGCAGGTAGACGTCCGGCAGCCCGCCGAGGAAGTGCTCCTCGGCGTAGTTGAAGCAGGCGCGCACCGGGGTGAGCAGGTTGCCGAGGTTGTTCTCGATGCCGTAGACCGCCGAGGCCAGGTGGGAGGCACCGAGCGTGCGCTTACCGCCCAGCCCGATGAAGTAGTTCTTGTTGTGGTTGGCGAAGCCGAGCACCTCGTGCGGGACGATGTGGCCGACGTTGATGATCAGGTCCCAGTCCTGCGTCATCAGCATCGTGTTCAGGTCGATCGGCATCTCCCAGTCGACCGCGCCACCGGTGCGCTCGCGCACGAACTCCGCCGGAACGGTGCCGACGTGGGTGACCCCGTCCTTCCAGTCGTGAGCGTGGATCTGCTCCTCGGGGATGGTGCCGAACATCCACCGGTTGTCCTCGGGGGTGTGCGGGACGTGCTGGCCCAGCGTGGGGATGACGTGCACCTGCGCGCCGGCCTCGTCCAGCCGGTGGTAGAGGTACTCCGTGATCCAGCCGACGCCGGCGTGCGCGCGGGTGATGTCCGGCGGCAGCAGCAGCACCCTGCGGTAGCTGCTGATGCCGAGCCGGTCCTTCGCCTCGGTGAGCAACCGGTCGCACGCCTGCTCGATCGCCGGGCGCTCGATCCAGCGCCCTTCGTCCTGAAACCACACCATGGGCTCACCCTAGACGTATCCGGCCCACCCGCGGCGGGTGATCTCGCCGGTTGTCGCGACGGTGCGTGCTCTCAGCGGGCCTGGTGCCCCACCGACTCCCTCAGATGGCGGCCACCGGCCAGGAGCCACCCGGGAACGCCGAAGAGTTGGCCAACGACTGCCGGACCTGCTCGATCATGCCGGTCACGGAGTCGTTCATCGTCGAGAGCGCTTGAACAGCACTCCCGACGAAGGTGACGTAGACGCCGATCACACCGATCGCGGTGGCGATAGCGGCGGGGATCGTCACCACACCGCAGGCTTCGGCCACTGCCGCGGCCAGGCCGATCACCAGCGCACCCAGGGCGATTCCGATCGAGACCCAGAACTGGGTGATCGCCGAGGCCATCTTGCCCAGCTCAGTGTCGATCAGCGACGCGCGGTTGTAGATCTCCTGGCCCGCTGCCTGCTGCAGCTCCGCTTTACTCGAGTAGGCCGTGTAGGCCTGCCCGGTCCACGCGCCGGAGGTGGGCAGGGCTGCCGGCTGCACCAGCGAGGCCTGTGCGCTGGCGGTGGCGCCGATGCTCTCCACCCAGGCACAGCCGACCTCGCGAAGCTTGTTCGGGCTGCCCACGTACTCCAGGTAGGGCTGGATCGTGTCCACGATGTCGCTGGCCACGCTGTTCAGCTTCTGCAGCAGGCTGTTCACCGTGGAGATGATGTTGCCGATGTCCATCCAGCCCGGAACCGCGTTGAGCACCCGGGAGACGGTGTCGAAGATCGACATCACCGTGTCGTTGCACTCCTGGAGGAAGTCGATGACCTCGTTGATCACCTCGTGCACGTCCGGGCCGTAGTCGGTGCTGCAGGGTGCGGGGCCGCCGGGAGGAGCGGTGCCCGTGTTCGGGTTCGCCATCGCCTCAGCGCTTTCACCACCGAAGAGGCCCGTGACGGCATCGGCGACGGCGCGGGCGGGTGCCGTGGCCACGTCGAATGCAGTTCCGGCGGCATCCTTCGCGGTGTCGATCCCGAAGCCGGCGACGTCCTTCGCCGTATCGATGCCGAAGCCGGCAACGTCCGTGGCGGTATCCACTACATTCTCGACGGCGTCTTTCCCGGCCCCGGCCACATTCTCGACGGCGTCCTTCCCGGCCCCGGCCACATCCGTGACCGTGTCGGTGACCGCCCCTGCGATGTCATCCAGTCCCATGGTGTCCGCTCCCTCAGTTCGCGTTCAGTCGGTTCAGCACGGACTCGGACAGGCGCGAGCTGCCCTTCCCGTCGGCAGTCGCATCGGCTGTGGTGCCTTCGGACTCGACCTCGACGGTCCCATCCTCCGACTCCACCTCGACGGTGCTTGCCTCTCCTTGGTCCACTGGTTCCGACGGCTGCACGTCCGCCTCCACGGCGCCGCCGGCCTTGCCGCCCTCAGGGATCGGCTCGCCCGACCCTGCGTCAGCGACTGCACCCTCGGGGTCCTGGCTGGACGGCGACTCCTGCACGCCGCCGTCACCATCGGCGACCTCACCGGAATCGTCACCGGCACCACCATCACCGGCACCGATGTCCTGACCATCACTGGAGCCGCCCGGTTCCTGGCTCGACGGCGACTCCTGTACGCCGCCGTCACCATCGGCCACCTCACCGGAATCGTCACCGGCACCGATGTCCTGACCATCACTGGAGCCACGCGGTTCTTGGCTCGACGGCGGCTCCTCGCCTCCGACGTCCTCTCCCGCAGTCGCTCCACCGGGCTCCTGATCGGTCGGCGGCTCCTGCCCGGACTGGTCCTCCTCGAGCCCGGAGTGCGCCTGCTCCTCTACCTTGTCCGCAGCTGTGGCCCGTAGGTCGGCAGCCTCGGACCGGTGGTCCGCAGCTTCGGAACGTGCATCGGCAGCATCGGAGCGCGAGGTGGCAGCCTGCGCGCGCACCTCATCTGCCTCTTGGCGCAGCGCTTGGGCGTCGGCGCGCAGATCGGCGGCTTCCGTGCGCTCCGCTGCAGCCTGCGACCGTGCCGCACTGGCGCCGTCATGATCACCCTCGGCCGCAAGCTGGGACGCTTTCCGGTCGGCCGCTGCTGCGGCTTCATCAGCCTCGTCGGCCTGCTTCTCCAGGTCTTCAGCCTCTGCCTCAAGGTCCTCGGCCTGCGCGTCCAGCTCCTTGGCCTGCTGGTCCATCCGGTCCGCTTCAGACTCGGCAGTATCGGCTTGCTCGTCGCTCTTGTCCGCGTCCTGCTCCAGCTCAGCCGGTGTGCGAGTGTCCTCGCCCTCGGTGCCGCCACCGGTACCACCGCCGCTGCCGCCCCCGACGACTCCCCCCTCGACCTCGCCGTCGATGCTGGTCTCCGAGTCCTCAAGCTCCGGGGTGCCGCCGCCACCGCCCGTGCCGCCGCCAGTGCCACCGCCAGTACCGCCACCCGTGCCACCGCCAGAACCGCCACCAGTGCCACCGCCAGTACCGCCACCCGTGCCGCCGCCAGTATCGGTACCAGTGCCGCCGCCAGTATCGGTACCAGTGCCGCCGCCGGTGTCAGTGCCATCTCCGCGGTGGCAGCCGATCTCGCCTTCCTTCTTCCTCTTCTCCTGCTCAGCCTTCTCGTCAGCCTGGTCGTACTCGGCCGCGGTGCTGCGCAGAGCGTCCGCCATAGCGGTGGACTGCGTACCGCCGTCGCGCAGCAGCGCACTGACCGTGCTCTGGAAGTTCACATACGCCGAATGTGCTCCCCCGCCGAGGAAGCTGAAGTCTGCGGACGCCAGGGACAGGCCATCAGCCTGGCTGGCAGCCTGCGAATAGCTCTGCCCCACCTGGTCCCACACCCCTGCATCCGCACGCACCATCTCGGTGTCAACGGTGACCTCGCCACCACCCATGAGTCAGTTCCCCTTCAGCTCAACGCGTCACGCCGAGGCGGCGCAACAGCTCGTCCGGATCGGATCCCATCGCCTGCATCGCTGACAGGCTGGGGTAGTTCGCCAGTGCTTCCTCCGGCTGGAGCCGGCCCTCGTCCGCCGAGGTGCGCAAGGCCTGCACCACCGTGCGCTCGATCATCGAGTCGCGGCTGTTCGCCAGCCACCGGTCGTCGAGGTCGATACCTACCACCATCTGCCCGTCTCGGCGCACACGGACGGCGCGGTCAGGGGTCTGGGTTTCGGTCTGCCGCTCGACCTGTCGCTGCAACTGAGCCCGGAAGGAGGCCAACTCCGACCGCGCTCCGCGCAGTACGTCGAACATCAGCCGCGCCTGCGCACCGGCCTCTGGGGTGCTGGGATCACCGGGTTCCTTCTGCGGCGGCGTCTGCCGTTCGTGCGACTCGCCGGTGGCCTCCCGCTCGCCCTCGGCCACCGCATCGGTCCAGTCCGACATCCGGGAGACCTCGGCGGCACGGTAGGCCTCCAGCATCGCTGCTTCCAGACCCTCCTCCCCGACGAGCTCGCGCCAGTCCTCGTCCAGGTGCAAGCTCTCCACCGTCCCGTCCGGTGCGAGCACCACCTCCACGGCACCTTCGCCGTCCTCACCGTTGATCGTGCGGCGGATCGCATCGGACGCCGGCCGCACCGCTTGGCGGAGTACAGCGAGCCTGCCGGCAATCTCGTCCAGGTTCCGCGTCAGCTGAGCCCGCTCATCGCCCATCGATTGTGCAGCCACCGGCCCTCCCATTCCTCCTGAGTATGCAGAGAGCCTAGGCGGACGGCGTCACTTCCGTCGACGGGGAGCACTCCCCATCCGCCCGAGCACCAAGGCGATCAGGCTGACGGCGAGAGCTCCGAGCATCACCCAGGTCACCAGCTGCCGGTCGGCCGCCCACGGATCCTGGATATCGGCGATGGTCAACGGCTCGGGCTCCTCCACCGTCTGCTCCGGTCGTTCGTGGGTCGGTGAGTCGGGGCCGGGGGCGGTGCCGTCGTCGATGAAGGACAGTGCCTCGTACGGGCGCACCTCTCCCCAGCCGGTCTCGTCAGTGCGCGCCGACGGGTCGGCCCGCAGGGCGGTCACCTTGATCCGGTAGGCCCACTGCTGGGGGCTCTCGTCCGGGTAGGCGCTGGCAATGAGTGCGGCCACTCCCGAGACGTAACCGGTGGCGTAGCTGGACGAAGGGTGTCCGTCGTCCAGTGTGCAGTCGCCCACATCGAGGTATGTGGTGTCGACTTGCGAACCGGGGGCGGCGATGTCGACGAACTCGCTGGCGAAGGAGGCATCGGCGGCGTACCCGCCGGCCAGGTCGACCGCGGCCACCCCGAGGACACCGTCGAAGGCGGCCGGGTAGCGCACGATGCTGTCCTGGTTCTCGGTGGTCTCCCGGTTACCGGTGCTCGCCACTACCAGGGCTCCCTCGTTCTCGGCCACCCGTACCGCACGTGCGAGTGCCGGGTCGTCGGACGCCGTGGACAACGAGACATTGATGATGTCGGCGCCGTGTGTGGCGGCCCATTCGATCCCTTCGGCGATCCGTGCCGGCGTGGGCGGCTCCTGATCGGTCACGAACAGTCGAACGGGCATGATTCGCGCCTCGGGAGCCACCCCGACCACACCGGACCCGTCCACCGGTCGGGCCGCGATCTGTCCGGCGATCGCTGTGCCGTGGCCATGGACATCCTCATCCGCACCCCCGCCGCCGCTGGCCAGGTTCGTGCCACCGACCAGGACACCGTCCAGATGAGCGTTGCCAGCGGCGACCCCGGAGTCGAGCACCGCCACCACCACTCCTTCTCCGGTGCTCAGCCGTTGGGCGTCGGCCACGCCCATCCGGGCGAAGGCCGCAGGCTCGTGATTCACCCACAACGTCTGGTCCGGGCTGCAGGTCTCCTGCCCGTTCTCCGCCCGGACGTCGACGACCGGCGGCGTGGCCTGGGCCGGGGGTGCACCCGCGAGCGCCGCGAGTCCGGCCGCCAGGGCCAGGCTCAACCCCGCGGCCACCTGCCGGGCAGGGCGGGGGCGCCTCGCCCTCATGTGGCACCCATAGCGGCACTCTGGCTCAGCTCGGGTCCCTGCGGGAACAACCGCACCCAGGCCGCCGGCACCGTGGTGGCGTTGTCCGTGGTGTAGCCCAGTCGCTCCACATCCTCAGCCGTAGCGACGGGAAAGTAGGTGCCGCGTTCGTCGATGAAGCCCCAGGTATTGCCGTCGCCGGAGTCTGCGGCCGCGACCAGCACGGCATGTCCGGGCTCGACGGCAACTCCGGCGGTGACCGGATCCGGGTTCTGCGTCAACGTGGCCGCCGGCTCTTCCACCCCGGTGTCCAACCGAGCGCACGGGATACCGGTGACCGGATCGGGGCGCTGCTCCGGCCAGTCCGCGGGAAACAGTCCTGCGTCGTCCCGCTCGATCGCCTCGACATCGCCGGCGGTGAGCTGGCGTGGTTCCATCAGGCTCTCGTCCTGCACACCGAGGGCGTAGATCTCCAGGGCGAAATCGCTGATCGGTGCCAGGGTGGAGTCCTCGGAGACCACGTACATCCCGATCCGGTCCTGCGTGGAGTCGACCACCTCGATCAGCTGGCCCACCCGCAGCTCCAGGTCACCGGCAGCTCCACCAGCAGGTTGACCCTCCTGCCCGAACACCACCGGTGCCAACGGGGTGCCTTGCTCGTAGAGGTTGAGCCATCCGGCCGAGACCTCGGGCACCTCCGTCGAGTCCAGCCCGAGGGTGAGCTGCAGCGCGGACAGGCTCGCGAAACTCACCTCGTACCGGTAGCCCCCGGTGACGTAGAAGTAGCGGTCCTCGTTGCTGACCAGCACCGCCACGTCCTCAGCCGGTAGTGCGGCACTGGGCCCCACCCCGGTGGCGATCTCCCCCTCCGGGGCGGCGCAGGCCGTCCACACGCCACCGAGCAGCCGATCGCCGCCCGGCAGCGCGTCGGGCGCTCCCTGGATCCCCCGCGGCGCCGCGGCACGTTCCATCCCGTCGAGGTCTTCGGCATCGGCCTCGACTACCTCGGTGGTGCTGGTGATCAGCCGGGCGCTGGACAGGTTGAGCACCGGGTACAGCGTGCCGTTGATCGCCACGTAGCGAGTGCCTTCGTCCTTGACCGTCACGATCGAGGAGTTCTCCCAGCCCTCGTCCAGACCACCGGTGAACACACCGGCGATGAGAGTGCCGAGCAGCACCAGGACGGCCAGGACGCTGCCGAGCACCACACCCCGCAGCGGCTTGGTCGGAGCAAGCTCACGGCCGCCGGGCGCACCACTGACGAAGGCGGTGAGCAGGCGCCGCCGGGAGAACTTCTGCGCCTGGATCAGTTCCTGTTTGGACGCCATCGCTCACACCAGGCCTGCGGCGAGCACGGCCAACGGCAGCAGGAATGCGATCGTGATCAGTTCAGCGGGATCGCCCAGCCTGCTCAACCACAACCGCCGGGCAGGGACCAGCAGTCCCATGCCGACGATGAGCGCAGCGACGAGGGCCACCGCGATCACCAGGGCCGTCGCGGCTCCAGGGAAGGTCAGTACGCCGAAATACACCGTCAGCACCGCGCCCAGCATGGCGGTAGTCGCGACGGTGATGATGTCAGCACGCGAGTACACCACGCGCGCCCCGAGGAGCATGCCGAGATAGCAGAGCACCGCCATCGCGAATCCGTACCAGCCGGTCCCGATCACTACCGGGGTCGCCACCAGGGCAACCACTCCGCTCGCGATCCGCAGCGCCACCTGGAACCGCAGACCCCGTTGGTACCTCTCGCGCACTGCGGCGTGCTCGATCGGTTCGACCTCAGTGTAGATCTCCGAGTCGTCCCGGGCGCTGACCACGCGCAGCGGTGTGGACGCCAGGGCAAGCCACGGAATCCCCAGCCCGGACACCCCGGTCACCGCCATGGCGACCACCAGCACCGTGCTGACCGAGGCGCCCGCGTAGGCAATCGCTGCACCTCCACCGCCCAGCACCAGACCGACCACAGCCGGAATGAAGGCGTACTCCCGCCGTCGCTTACCGAGCAGGAAGCCCGCTACCCCGGTCACTGCCATGGCGGCCCCGCCGAAAACGAGCGGCTTTCCCCAGCCCGGCGCGTCCGGGGCGGCGACGAATCCTGCCACCCCGGTGTAGAGGGCGGCGACGAGCACCAGGGCCACGGCGGCCTGCACCGGTGCCTTGGTGCGGTCCAGCACGACCGCACAGGCCAGCAGCACCACACCGCCCAGGCCTGCGACGATCGTCGGTACCAGAGTGGCGCCGGTCAGTCCGGCGGCGAGCAGCAGACCGCACGCGGCCGCCAGCAGCACCGCAGCGGCAACAGTGGTGGTAGTGGCGGTGTCCTGGGCCGACCACGGGTTGGACTCCCGCTCGACCACATCGGCGACCGCTTCGACGAGGTCGTCGTAGACGTCGTGGTGGGCGTCCTGACCGCCGACCTCCAGGGAGAGGACATCGCCGTCGACGACACCCTGGGCGACCAGGGAGCGGTCCAGGTCGAGCACGTGCCCATCGGCGCGCACCATCCGGAACCCGGAGTGCGCCGTCTCCGGCTGGAACAAATTCAGCCGGCGAGCGAGCGAGGGCAGCACCTCCACCACGGGGACCACACCGGGAACCCCGAGGTCGTTGCTGCGTTCCCCGGACTGCACCGAGATCCGTAACAGCTGACCGGCTACAGCCGTGCCGGCGTTCGGCTCGGTCATCTCACTCCCCCTGGTCGGGCAACATGCGGCTGGCTCAGTATAGGAATCACCACCACCGCAGCGTAGCGATCCTCCCCTACGGGTGACGACAGTCGACCCTACGGGGAGTAGTCCCCATCGACCTCAGCGCTGGGTGCACCTAGAGTGATCAATTGTCACCGGAACCCGCCGGTGAAGGGGGTCCCGATTTGTGGCCCGACGCAGGGTGGCCTGTACGGCACCCACGACATCATGGAGGTGACCGTGGCAAACGAAGTCTCAGCCGCGGATGGTGCTATCGCACGCGGCGCACAGATCGTCGCGGAGTCGAAGCAGACACTCAACAGCGAAATTCAGACGCTGGAGGGCAAGCTCGCCGGAATCGGTTCGCAGTGGCAGGGTGCTTCCGCCACCGCGTTCGCGTCCCTCATGGAGAACTGGCGTGCGCAGGCTCGCAAGATCACCCAGAGCCTGGACGAGTTCGAAGCGAACCTGACGAGCTCGCAGCAGACCTACACGGCCACTGATGACGCGTCGACGTCGTCGATGAACCGGCTTCAGGGCCGGCTGGGCTGACCGAGGAATAGGGAGAACTAGAGAATATGTTCAAGGCTAACTTCGGCGGCATCGCGACCGCGAGCGCTGACATCATCGGCGGCGCCAACAAGATCGAGTCTCAGCTGAACGACATGGACAGCCGACTCGCCCCGCTCCGCGCCGACTGGACCGGTGCAGCAGCTGAGTCCTACCAGCAGGCGAAGGCCAAGTGGACCCAGGCCATCACCGAGATGAAGCAGCTGCTGACCGAGATCGGTTCGCAGGTCGGTCGGGACGGCGAAGAGTTCCAGGGCGCTGACACCCGCAACGCGCAGCGCTTCAGCTGATCGGCTGATTCAGCAGCGCACGTAGGTTGCCGAGGCCCCGAGGCGAATCTCCTCGGGGCCTCGCTCTGTGTCCGGACGGTGCTGTGTCCTGAGCCGCGCCGTACCCGGGGGCGCCGTGCCCGCACCCGTGCCCGCACCCGCACCCGTACCCGTACAGACGACCGTCTGCAGACGGATTTGCAGGTGGAGCACCAACTTTCCGGTACTCCGCCTGCACACTCGTACTCAAGCGGCGGAGGGTGAGCGGAGAGCGGCGGCAGAGGGGGGGCCGACGGCGAGCGGAGGGTGCCGGCTGCGGGCGGGGGGCCAACGGCGAGCGGAGGGTGCCGGCTGCGGGCGGCCCACCGGCCAACGGCGAGCGGAGGGTGCCGGCTGCGGGCGGCCCACCGGCCAACGGTGCAACGTTGCGGGTCGCGACCCGAATCCCTTCGCCGCGACCGGATGCTCCGCGCTGTAGCCCGACCCGGGCGAAGTCACCTCAGCCGGTGTGGTGGTTGCCTTCGGTCACGGTCACCCGCCGAGTGCCGAGCAACACCACGGTGCCCACCGGCAGTGCCACCCGCTGATGCGCGGTGAGGTGCGCCTGGCGTCCGTCGGCCAGTTGCACCGTAGTGCCATTGGCCGAGCCCAGGTCCTCGAGCCAGAGGTCGCCGCCGACCAGCCCGAACCGCGCGTGGGTGCGGGACAGGGACCGCTCGGGGTCCGGCACCGCAACCAGCTGGGCTTCCCCGTCGTCGTCCGGACTGCGTGGCGCGCGGCCGATGTAGCCGCCGCCGAGCACGTCGATCGCCTCACCGGTCTCCAGCAGCAACGCACGCAACGCGGGCACCTGAGTCTCGTCCACCACGGTGTCATCGACCGGTGAGCCCGCACTCGGCGCCCGATGACTCGGGTCTTCGGCCGGAAGACCCTCAGCGGCGCCTGCCTCTACCTCAGAGCCCTCTTCCTCGGCTTCGCGCTCCGCACGGGCCGTGCGCACCGCCTCGGCGAAGCCCTCCGGCGGTTCGGCGTAGGTGAAGTCCAGTGCGGCGGTGCCACCGGAGGTGGCCTCCGGCAGTTCCTCGGGCGGCGGTGGAATGGGCGGGGGCGGTGGCACCGGGGCGTGCTGCACCGCCGGGTGCGGCACGGCACCCGGCCCGACGGCGGTCGGTGGGCCGGCCATCCCAGGCTGAGCTGCGTAGCCCTGGGGTGGGCCCGCCTGCGGGGCGTACTGCTGCGGCGCATATTGGGCGGACGGCGCGTACTGGGCAGCCGGTGCGTACTGGGCAGCCGGTACGCCAGCACCCTCCGGTCCGTACCCTGCCGGCATCGGGGGCACACTCCATTCCGCACCGGCCGCCGCTCCGGCCGGTGCGCCGGCACCGACCAGTGCAGGCTCTGCCGGGCGGTGCTGGGTGGAGGGTGCGAACTTGCTGCGGGTGGAAGCACCCCCCGTGCGGTTCAGGTCGATCACCCGCACCCCGGTCGCCTTGTCGTGCCACCCCTGGCGGTGTCCGCTGTGGTCCCACGCGGAGCTGGCGAGCATCGCCAATTGCCCGACGAGCACCAGATGCCCGGCGAGCAGGACCAGACCGCGCAGCAGTGCGCGGCGCAGGCCTGGTGCCCGGACTCCGCCGAGCTGCACGGTGCGCAGGCCGAGGAGCCGCTGCCCCAGGGTGCACCCGGTGCGTCCCTCCCAGGCCACCTGCACGATCAGCACCTCAGCGGCGAGCACGGCCGGCAGGATGTACTCACCGGAGAGGAGAAAGCCGCCGGCCGCTACGACCAACACGGTCGCCAGGTCGATGCCGTAGGCAGCCAGCCGTCGGGGTACCAGTGCTCCGGCGTACCGGGGGTTCTCGGTCATCGCGACATCATCCGTCCCAGCTCGTCGATCAGTCCGGAGGCCAGCAGGCAAGCCGTTGGCACCACCAGTACGCAGAAGCCGCCGAGGATATCGCCCGCCCGGGACCATGCCACCGACCGCCAGCCCTTCGCCAACGGCACCACCAGCACCACGCACAGCCCACCGAGCAGCAACAGGGCAATGGCCAGCAGTACGGCACCCAGCTGTAGCACCTGCAGGGCGTACCACGCCAGGAACGGCAGCATCAGCGCCGCCGTGACTCGGGTGGCGATCTTCACCATCGGTCGCCACACCGCCCGGGCGTACAGGCCGAGGAACACAGTGACCGCGCACACCGCGCCGAAGGCGCACCAGCCGGCCAGCGTGCGCGGCACGGACATGCTGAGCACGGCCGGTGTGGTGAGCAGTGTCGCCGCGCAGGCCAGCAGCACGCCGATATCGCTGCGGCGGCGAGCGGTGTGCACCTTGGTCATGACCTCGTCCCACTCCACAGTGCGTGGGGCGCGTGGCGTGATCGCGCGCACCGACTCCGCCTCACGGATCAGGTACGGGATGTCCAGCAGGTCTTCTTCCGGAACGCTCAAGGACCAGGCGGCCAGGCCGCGCAGCACCAGCGGCACGGTGGCGAGGATGAGGCACGCCGCGGTCAACGGGGCCATGCCCAGCAGGAATCCACCCGCTACCAGCAGCGCTGCCACTGACCAGAACACCGCGACCACCGGCGTCAGGGTGCGAGTTGGAAGGCGCAGCCTCGCGGCGAGACCGTGCTGGATGCAGGCCACGGCGGCGCCGGTGAGCATCGCGACCGCCAGCGGCGCTCGGACCCCCATGGAGGTCATCCCGACGGCGAGAAAACCACCGGCGGCGCCGAGGACCGGCGCGAGGATCAACGTGGGCACGGCGCGCTGCGTGCGGGGGTGGACGAGCAGCACGACGGTGGCCGCGACCAGCACCAGCGCAGCCACCAGGTTGTGGGCAACGACTCCGGCCACAGTGGCGATCACTCCTGCCACCGCCAGGGCGCCGACGGCGACTGCGGCCAGCACCTGCCGACTCGCCGGCGCGGTCCGGACCCGACGCGCCCGAAGTCGCCGTTCCGCCTCCCGCTCCACCGAGTCAAAGTCCAGGTCGTGCACCCACAGCAACGTGCCGGACGGTGTGTCCACGCCGATCGCGCTGTCCAGGTCGAGTGGTTCCCCGCCGAGGGTGGCCACCCCCACCCGGCCGGCGTCGATTCCGGTGGCACCGAGCAGCTCCCGCACGGTGGAGTCCGCCGGGACACTGAGGGATTCTCGGCCCGAGGTGCTGGCCAGCACCAGGTGCACGGTCGGCCCCGCCATACCTCACCCCCAACCGGCCGTCGTCCACACCGCTACCAGCGGCTCCGTCGCCGTCATAGTATGACAGGCAGCCATGCCCGAGCACAGGTGGGGGTTACTCCTCGGATGACAGCACAGTCGATAGGACAGAAGGCGCCGACACCGGCGCCGTCAGGACAGGTGGTCCTGCAGCCGCCACCGGACCTGCCCAAGCCCGAGGGCGCCTCGAACAGCCTGATGATGGCCGTGCCGATGCTGGGCTCGATGGGCTCGATCGCCTTCATCTCGCTCTCCCAGGGCAGCGGCCCGCAGAAGTACCTGATGGGCGGCATGTTCTTGTTCATGGCGTTATCCATGGTCGGGATGAACATCTGGCGGCAACGCTCCAGCCACGCCACCGAGGTCACCAACACTCGTCGGGAGTACCTCGCCTACCTCGCCGAGACTCGGGACTCGGTCCGGGTAGCAGCGCGACGGCAACGCCGGTACGCCGAGTGGTTGCTGCCCGAGCCCGGTGCCCTTCCGTTCCTCGCCGAGGACGGCAGCCGGGTGTGGGAGCGCACGCAGGACCGCAGGGACCTCATGCTGACCCGGATCGGCACCTCCACCCAACCTCTGGCGCTCGATCTCGAGGAGGCACCGGTCTCACCGCTGGCGCAGGTGGACCCGGTGAGTGCATCCGCCGCACATCGCTTCGTCCGCGCGCATGAGCGGCAGCCGAACCTGCCGCATGGCCTGGACCTGCGCAGCACTGCCTGTGTGGAGGTCGCCGGGCCGGAGTTGCGCGCCCGTGCCCTGGCCCGGGCGATGGTGTGCCACGTGGCGACGTTCGCCCCGGTGGACCAGCTGCAGATCGCCGTGATCGCCGCCCCGGAGGCATTGCCGGCCTGGGAATGGGTGAAGTGGTTGCCGCACGCCCATTCGTCCCGGGAGCGGGACGCCGTCGGTTCGGCACGGATGATCGGCGAGACCTGGGCGGACATCGAGGGCCTGGTGGCCTCAGGACTGGCGGACCGGCCGCGGTTCGGCACGAAGGCTGACCCACCCCGTCCGCACGTGCTGCTGGTGGTGGATGGCGGCCAGATCCCGGCCGGGCACCCGGCGATGAGCCATGACGGAATCCACGGCGTCACGGTCCTGCACCTGCCGCAACGCTGGGACGAGCTCACCAACCGGAACGCGGTACGGCTGCTGCTGGAGCGGGACGGCAAGGGCAAGTCGACGATGAGCATCCTGCGGTTCGGCTATGCGGCGCACCCGGCCACACCGGACTCGATGAGCGTGACCGAAGCGGAGGCCACTGCCCGGCGGCTGACGCCGCTGTTGGATGAGGGCGAAAGCAGCGAGAGCGGGCCGGCGAAGGCGATCTCCGCTGAGCTGACCGACCTGCTCGGTCTGCCGGACGTGCGCGACTTCGACCCCGAGGTGGCCTGGCGGCCACGGTTGCCCCGTGACCGCCTCCGGGTACCGATCGGCCTGACCTCGCACGGCCAGCCGATGATCCTGGACATCAAGGAGTCCGCCCAGCAGGGAATGGGCCCGCACGGGCTGATGATCGGTGCCACCGGCTCCGGTAAGTCCGAGGTGCTGCGCACCCTGGTCCTGGCACTGGGGATGACCCACTCCAGCGAGGACCTGAACTTCGTGCTGGTGGACTTCAAGGGTGGTGCAACCTTCGCCGGTATGGCGGAGATGCCGCATGTCTCCGCAGTGATCACCAACCTGGGTGACGACCTCACGCTCGTCGACCGCATGCAAGACGCGATCACCGGTGAGATGGTGCGCCGCCAGGAGATGCTGCGCGACGCCGGCAACTTCGCCAACGTCGGTGACTACGAGAAGGCACGCAAGGGCGGCCGCGGGGACCTCACTCCCCTACCTGCACTGCTGATCGTGGCGGACGAGTTCACCGAGCTGCTCACTGCCAAGCCGGAGTTCACCGAGCTGTTCGTCGCCATCGGTCGGCTGGGCCGGTCGCTACAGATGCACCTGCTGCTGGCCACCCAGCGGCTCGAGGAGAGCAAGCTGCGTGGGCTGGAGTCCCACCTGTCCTACCGGATCGGTCTGAAGGCCTTCTCCGCCGCCGACTCCCGCGCCGTCCTCGGCGTGCCCGATGCCTTCAACCTTCCCGGCGGCGGTGGTCACGGCATCCTCAAGGCGGACGCCGAGACCCTCACCCAGTTCCGCGCCGCGTACGTGTCCGCTCCGCCGAAGGCGCGCAGGCGTACCCGCCGCAGCACCACCGAGGTCAGCGAGATCAAGGTGGAGTCCTTCACCGCAGCCCCGGTGATCTCCGCGACGCCCACAGTCGCCGAGCCGGAGCCGACGGTGTCGAACGAACCCGAGGAGAAGCGGGTCACCTTCGACATCGCCGTCGAGCGGATGGACGGGCACGGCCTGCCCGCACACCAGGTCTGGCTGCCGCCGCTGGATGTGCCACCCACGTTCGACCAGCTGTTCGGGGACCTCACCGAGGACCCGCAGCTCGGGCTGATCTCGCCCCGGTGGCGGGAGGCCGGCACCCTCAGCTTTCCGCTCGCGATCGTGGACCGGCCGCTGGAGCAGCGCCGGGAAACCCTGCGGATCGACCTGGGCGGCGCCGGTGGGCACATGGCGATCGTCGGCACCGGTCGGTCCGGGAAGAGCACCGTGGCCCGCTCGGTGGTGACCGGGCTCGCCCTCACGCACACCCCGGCCGAAGTGCAGTTCTACGTGATGGACTTCGGCGGCGGGACGTTCACGCCGCTGTCCGGTATGGCGCACGTGGCCGGTGTCGCGTCCCGGAACGAGCCGGATGTGCTCCGCCGGATGTACTCGGAGGTGCTGGGCCTGGTCAATGCCCGGGAACAGTACTTCAAAGACAACAACATCGACTCGATCGAGACCTACCGGCGGTGGCGCCGGGAGGGACGTGCCGACGACGGCTACGGGGACATCTTCCTGGTCATCGACGGCTGGCCGACGCTCCGCGCCGAGTTCGACGACATGGAGATGGAGCTCCAGGCGCTGGTCGGCCGCGGGCTGACCTTCGGGCTGCACCTGATCGCTGCCACCAGCCGGTGGATGGACTTCCGCACCGCGGTCCGGGACATCTTCGGTACCAAGTTGGAGCTCCGCCTCGGCGACCCGATGGACTCCGAGACCAACCGGCATGTCGCCAAGAACGTGCCCAGCGACAAGCCCGGCCGCGGTTTGACGATGTCCGGGCACCATATGCTCACCGCGCTCCCCCGGGTGGACTCCGACGGCAACCCGGACAACCTGGGCGTCGGCGTGGAGAACCTGATCGAACGGGTCAATGCCGCCTGGAAGGGCCCTGCCGGTCCGAAGCTGCGGCTGCTGCCCGAGGAGATCACTCTGGAGCAGGTCCGCGAGCAGGCCACCGGCCGGATGTCCCGGCGAATCCTGCTCGGCGTCAACGAGGCCGCATTGGCCCCGATCGGCCTGGACCCGGCGAAGGAGAGCCACCTGTATGCCTACGGCGACTCCGCCTCGGGCAAGTCATCGCTGCTGCGTGGCATTGCCCGCGAGGTGCAGCGCTTGGCGACGCCGAAGGAGGCGCAGATCTTCGTGGTGGACTACCGGCGGGCGCTGCTGGCCGAGATCCCGGAGGACTACCTAGCCGGGTACTACACCACCGCCGACCAGGCCTCCGGCGAGCTCCAGGACATTGCCAGCTACCTGCGCACCCGCCTGCCGGGACCGGATGTGACCCCGCAGCAGCTCCGCGCCAGGTCCTGGTGGAGTGGTGCCGAGGTCTACGTACTGGTGGACGACTACGACCTGGTCGCCACCACGACCGGCAACCCGATCGCGGCCCTGCAGCCGCTGCTCGCGCAGGCCAGTGACGTCGGCCTGCACCTGATCCTCACCCGCCGCTCCGGTGGTGCCTCCCGGTCGATGTTCGAGCCGGTGCTGCAGACGCTGCGCGATCTGTCCGCCCCCGGTCTGGTCCTGTCCGGGAACCCGGAGGAGGGCGCGCTGATCGGCAAGGTGAAGCCGCGCGCCATGGTGCCGGGCCGGGCGCAGTACGTCACCCGCAGCCATGGCAACCAGGTGGTGCAGCTGGTGCACGCACCGTCCACCACCTGAGGCGCGACTGGTCAAAACTCGTTGCCCGGTAGCGAACCGGGCAACGGATTTTGGCCAGTCGGCGCTGCCCTCACGGCCGCGGCGACCGTGCCGCCACCGCTACTTCTGGCGCCGCTTGCGCCGCAGCGACCGCCCGGACAGCCGGGCTCGCAGCCGGTGCCGCCGGGGCATGGTGGCGGCGATGCTGGGCCCGGCGCGCTGGACGTCCTGCCAGTACTGGCCGGCCTGCTCCTCGTCCGGGTCCTCCGGAGCGAACACCGCGGCATCCGCCCGGGTGGCCAGGGTCAGCACCCCGGCACCGGGGGCCCGGCCGTGCACATCGACCGCGGCTTCCCGCCGGGTCTTCCCCGCTGCCACCGGCAGGCGCAGGTCCACCAGCACGTCCCGCAACTCGTCCCAGCCGCCACTGATCCGCTCCACGGTGCTCCCCCGGGTCCGGCGCCGGCGGCGCCTGAGCGCCTTGGCGAGCAGGATCACCAGGAACGGGCTGAGGAGCAGCAGGAGCGGCACCCCCACGGCGGCGGTGATAATTGGCCAGAGGACGGGGTCGCCCTCCTTGCTGTAGTTCTGGTTGTCCACCTGGGTGTCGTCCCGGTCCTGCGGCGGCACGTCCGGCGGTTCTTCCGGCGGAGGCGGCGGCTGCAGCACCTGCGGCTGCGGGTGGTCGGCCGGATCGGGATCCTCCGCCTGCGGGATCTGGTCCTCGTCCGGGGTGGGGAAGAACGGCACCCAGCCGACCCCCTCGAACGGCACCTCCACCCAGGCGGTCACATCGTTCCCGGTGAGCGTCACCGTCCCCGCGTCCGGCACATTGAAGCCGAGCACCACCCGCGCGGGATACCCCAGCGCCCGCACCATCAGGGCCATCGCGGCGGCGTACTGCTCGGCGTCACCGACCATCTGCTCACCCTCGAGCATCTCCTGCAGCCGCGCCTCACCGTGCCCGGGCCGGGACGGCACCTCGCCTTCGAGCCCATGGGAGAAGAACCCCTGCGTGCTCAGTGCTGCCGCAATCGCCTCGATCTTGGCGTACGGGGTGTTCGCGTCCTCAGAGAACCCACTCGCCATGGTGCCGATCGCGTCCGGCACGTTCTGCGGCTCCGGCACGGTCACATCCGCCACGGCCAGCTCGGTGACGTCCTCGGCGTCCACCTGGGCGCTCGGGTCCGCCACCACCTCGAAGTCGTCCCCTTCGGAGAGCCCGGCCATCACCAGACCGGTGTCGGTGGCGCTGTTGTAGTAGAAGCTATCGGTGAGCTCCTGGGTCTGCCCGGTGAGGAAGTTGACGTCCACGCTGCCGCCGGAGTTGAGCACCCAACGGTCCTGGTAGCCGGAGACGGACACGTCCAGCGTGTAGGCGTTCTCCGGGACCTCCACCTCGATCCGTTCCCCGATCCGCCGGAACACTCCGGTCCCGGGCGTGGACTCGCCGGTCACGCTCCAGACCATGCCGTTGTAGGTGTCCAAGGCGGCCAGCCGGAGCCGGGTCTCGCCCTCGGGAAGCCCCTCCACGGTGAACAGGTCGGTCTCGGCCAGGTCGTCGGCGTACTCCCGGTATCCCGCGAGCGGGCTGGGCAGGTCCTGTGGGTCCGGCGGTGGTTCGACGTAGTCGCGCAGCACCACCCGTGGTGCCTCCGGTACCGCGAACACCGAGGCGGCGGTGCCACCGAGTGCGGCCACACCCAGCACGATCGCCACAGCCAGCACACGGTTGAGCTCCAGCCGGCCGGCACGCCAGGCCACCCAGGTGATGGTGATCAGCACGGCCAGCACACCGAGCACCCCGGCGAGCACGGGCAGGTGGGTGGCGAACAGGATGGCAACGGCGAGCACCACTGCGGGGACGAGCAGGCTGAGGCTGTAGCGCCGCCGGGCGCGCAGGGAGATGGTCACGGCGAGCACGGCGCCCACGAAGGTGAGCACGTACGGCAGGAGCAGCACTACTCCCCCGGCGCCCAGCGGTGGGGTGACAGTCAGCACGTGCTTCCACACGGTCACCATGCCCAGCCCCATCACCTGCCAGGTGCGCGGTGTGGGGATCACCCCGAGCAACGCCGTCGACGGGGCGGCCAGGGCGCCGAAGACGAAGAAGCCCACCACACTGGCGGCGATGATGGTGAGCACGCTGAGCCGGTAGGCGGCGCCGGCCACGGCGATCGCCCCGCCGAGGAGCAGGCCACCGATCACCGTCACGTAGAGGCCAGCGTCCAGGTAGACCGCCTGCAGGGGTGCGGTGGCCATGCCGAGAAGGAGCAACGGCACGACGGCGTTGATCACGTGGCGTCGGGTCGCCCAGGTGCGTAGTGGGTCAAGTAGCTTCGCACGCGCGCTCTCTACCCGCTGGTCGCGGCGGCGTGCGGCGGCAGCGGGAGTGCCCGCGCTCATGCTGTGCTCCTCGTGCACAAGCCCTGCGGTGCCTCACTCCGCCGCCACTCGTCCCTCGCGACGACTACGCGGGGGCTCCTCGCGCTCATGCTTTCAGCCTTCGGAAGCCGCGCGGCAGGTCCTCCAGCCGGCCGAGCTCGAGCACGGTCACCGCACCGAGCCGGTGAGCCCGCATCTCCGCACCCATCCGGCACTGGATCGCCAGCGCCCGGACACCGCTGGGCAACACCGCACCCGCCGCCCGGATCTGGTGCGCGGAGACGGCCGAGCCACACACCACGATCGCGATCGTGGCGCGCATCGCATCCTTGGTCACAGTCCGGGCCAGGTCCACCACACCGGCCGGCATGCGCTTGCTGTCCAGCCGGGTGAGGTCATCGAGCAGCGCCCGCGGGCTGCGCACGTTGATCGCCCGCTGCTGGGTCAGCGCGCTCAGCTCCGCCTCGGTGCCGAGGGTGTGCAGGCCGAGCGAGCCGACGGCGCTGATCGCGAGCTCGAACTCGTCCTCCTCGGCGTAGTCGCGCTCGTTCACGGACAGTGCGGTGACCAGGTGGGTGCGCCGGGTCTCCTCGAACTGCCGCACCATCAGCTCACCCACCCGCGCGGAGGACCGCCAGTGCACATACCGGCGGTCGTCACCGGGCACGTACTCGCGCAGGGCGTGGAAGGACAGGTCAGCGTTGGTGATCTCCCGGGAGACGCGTCCCTCTAGGTCGTGCAGGAACCCGGCCGAGGCCGAGCCCAGGCGAGTGGTGCGCGGGTGCACGTACAGGTCCTCGGGTTCGGTCCACTGCACGGCACGCCGGATCAGCCCGAACGGGTCGCCACGTACCGATCGCACCGGGCCGACCACCAGCACGCCCCGCCGGTCGGTGGGGATTGCGAAGAGCTCGTCGTGCTCGCCGCCTGGGGCGAGCGCCGGCAGTGCGAACCTCGCAGTCACCGGACCCACCGGGAGCTCCAGCCGGGCGGGCAGCACGGGCACGGAACCGGTGTTGCGCACATCGATACCGCCCATGGCGCGGTCGCCCACCACCACGCGACCCTCGCGCAGCCGCAGCGTGATCGCGTACGGGTGGCGTCCGATGGCGAAGAATGCGCTCGCCACCAGCACGGCGATCATGCCGACACCGAGCACCACCAGCTCCAGCCAGCCCAGCTGCACCCCGGCGATCCAGGCTGCCACCCCGAACACCAGCATGATCCAGGCTGCGCGGGTGATCCAGCTGAGCACCGAGGTGGTCCGCCGCAACGGGTCGCGCAGCCCGGCCACCGCACGCGTGATCGAACTGGTGGCCGACGCCGTGGTGTGGCTTCGCCGGGTCTCGGTAGGGGTGCTCATCAGGTATCGGCGCGCAGCGGCGCCCTCACCGGGCCTGGGCGGTACCGCGCTGAGATGGCGGAGCGATCTCGGAAACGAGCCGGGTGAGGACCTTGTTCGCGTCGGCGCCCTCGAACTCGGCCTCAGCGTCGAGCACCAGCCGGTGCGCCAGCACGGGCTGGACGAGCGCCTTGACGTCGTCCGGAATCACATAGTGCCGCCCGTTGGCCGCGGCCCACGTCTTCGCGCAGCGAACCAGAGCGAGCGCCCCACGCACCGAGGCGCCGAGCGCGATCTCAGGTGCGGTGCGGGTACTCTCCACCAGCTTGGTGATATAGGTGAGCACGGCCGGGTCCACGTGCACCCCGGAGGCGAGGTTGGCCATGTCCACCACTGCGGCGGCGGTGATCACCGGAGTCAGGGCAGCGGTGCGGTCGCGCACTGCGGAACCGCTGAGGATCTCCACGGTGGCGGCTTCGTCGGGGTAGCCGAGGGTGGTGCACATCAGGAACCGGTCCAGCTGCGCCTCCGGCAGCCGGTAGGTACCGGCCTGCTCCACCGGGTTCTGGGTGGCGAGCACGATGAACGGCTTCGGCACCTCGTGCGGGTGGCCGTCGATGGTCACCCGGCCTTCCTCCATCACCTCAAGGAGTGCGGACTGGGTCTTCGGCGAGGCACGGTTGATCTCGTCGGCCAGCATCACCGAGGCGAAGATCGGGCCCGGGTGGAACTCGAACTTCTGCGACTTCTGGTCGTAGATGGTCACCCCGGTCACGTCCGAGGGCAGCAGGTCCGGTGTGAACTGGATCCGGGAGTGGCTGGCCTGGACCGTAGCGGCGACGGCGCGGGCCAGCGAGGTCTTTCCCGTCCCCGGGAAGTCCTCGAGCAGCAGGTGTCCGCTGGAGAGCAGGCAGGTCAGCGTCAGCCGCACCACGTGGTCCTTGCCGAGCACGGCGGCGGAGATGTTGCCAACCAGCCGCTCGAACGTCTCAGCGAACCAGCTGGCCTGGTCGGGGGTGACCGGGGCCTGCTGCCCGGTAACTGCTGCTGTCATCTGCTGTGCTGCCGTCCTTGTCCCGTGGAGAGATTCTGCTGTATCCGTCTTACCCTGCCTACCAGTCCACTGTGGCTCTGTACGTCTCACCGCCACCTGTCACCGTCCACCTGATGGGTTCGCCATAGCAGCCGCTGCCGTACCAGGAGTTCGTGTCATAGGTGCCGTTGTCGGAGATGTTCACGCCGCTGCTCGAGTCATTGTGCGAGCAACCCGCGTAGCTGCCAGCGTCAAAACTGACGGTGTAGCCACCGGAGACACTTGGAAGGTTCTCGTAGGTGAGGATCACGTGGTAGCAATCGCCGCCGCCGTCGCACGTCTCGTGAGCACCACGGTTGACACCCAGGGTCACCTCAGGCTCCGGCGGCGTCGGGTCCGCCTCGGCTTGCTCCGATCGCGAGTTCGTTGGGCCGGTCTGGCCGTGGTTGTTCTCGACGCGGACCTGGATGTGGTGATTGTCCTCCCAGCCCGCGTTCCGGTTCACCGAGTCGGACGGGCTGGCGTTCTGCCACGAGCTCCAGCTGCCGTTGTTCACCCGGACGCGGTACTGACTGCGCTCGATCGTCGCACCGTTCCCACCGGGAGCGCTCCAGCGGAAAGTCACCTGCTGACCATCGGCCGAAGAGGTGATACTTGGCTCACCCGGTGGGCCATACGTGCGGAACGAATCCGAGGACTGGCTCCAGGCACCGCAGTACGTGTTACACGCGCGCACCTGGACCGTGTAGTTTTCCCCGTCATTCGGGACCTTGATGGTGCCGCCGCTGGGCAGCGACTGCACGCTGCCACCGTTCAGCCGGTACTCGTACCTGCTGATCGCCTGACCGTTGCTCGACGGCTCGTTGTGGCTCACCGTCGCCGTGTTGTCCGCACCGGTGGGACTCGCGCTCACGTTCCCCACCCGGCCGGGTTTACCGAAGGACCGCACCTCGGCCGAGCGCGCCGACATCTCCGACTCCCCGGAGCGGTTGATCGCGACCAGGGTGAAGGAGTAGTCGTGCGCGTTCTCCACCTCCACCTCGCGGGCGAGCGCAGCGCCCCCGGGAGTGAAGGTCTGCACCCGATCGCCATCCCGATACATCCGCAACTCATAGGAGGAGATCGGGTCGCCGTTGTTGTCGGGCTGGGCCCACTGCACCATCAGCCGGCCACCGTCGGCGTCATCGATACGGGTGGTCTCCGGTGCGGCCGGCTGTGCCGGTGGACCGGAGGGGTGCTCCGCCGCCGACCAGGAGCTCCACAGCCCGGGCTCCGGGGCATCGTTGATCGCCCGCACCTGGAACGTGTAGTTCCGCCCGTTCGTCAGCCCCGTCCATGTCATCGACGTGCCGTTCACCGACTGCTGGCTGGTGCCCTCGCTCGGGCTGATCCGCACGTCATAGGACGTGATCGGGGTGCCCTCGTTCACCGGCTCGTTCCAGTTCAGCGTGAGCTCACCGTCGCCGTACTCCACCGTCGGCGGGCCAGGCGCTTCCGGGCGCATGTCCGGAGTGGCCTCAGCGGAGGCCGCGCTCTCCTCCGACGGGCCGACGTCGTTGTTCGCGATCGCGGTGAAGGTGTACGTCGTGCCGTTGGTCAGCCCGTTGATGGTGCACGTGGTGGTGCTGCACTCCTGCGATCCGCCGTTGTACTGCACCGTGTACCCGGTGATCGGAGAGCCGTTGTCCTCCGGAGCGGTCCAGCTCAGCGCCACCTGGCCGTTACCCACCGACTGCACCAGCGGGATGGTCGGCGGTTCCGGTGCGCCGAGCACAGCAGCGGTGACCTGCCCCTGCACCTCACGGTCCGGGTCGCCGGTCACGTCCACCACGGTGTACACCAGGGTCATCCGCCCGACGAAGTTCTCGTCCGGGGTGAAGGTGACCTGGTCACCATCCACCTGCGCAGTGCCCTGCCCCTGGGTGATCTCCACCCCGGTGATCTGCCGTTCGTCGTCCGGGAACGGGTTGGAGTCGTTCGCGAGCACGTCCACGGTCTGCGCCTCGCCCTGATTCACCTCTCCGACGTCGTCGGAGTTGGTCTGGATCAGCGGACGGTTGCTCGCGGTAGCGGTGAGCTCGATCTCGGCGGCGACCGGCTCGGAATCGCCGTCGGTCACCTGGATCGGCAGCTCCTCGACCGTGCCGGCGAGCGTGTCGTCGTTCGCGGTCACGGTCAGGATGTAGCCGTCCAGCGAGGACTCGAAGCCGGGCGTCTGCTCGGCGATCTCGAAGTCCAGGTCGGTGGACTGGCCGTCCGGGTCCTCTGCCAGCCGGGCGAGGTCCAGGCTGACCGACTCACCGCCCACCTCCGCAGAAACCGCACCGTTTCGCATCCGCGGCGGGCGGTTCTCGTCCGAGTACACCCGGATGTCCAAGGTAAGCACCGAGGTGAGGATGCCGTCGGCATTGAGGTCCTCGGCGTCGGTCACCTCGAAGGTGAGCGTCGCCGCGCCGACGTAGTTCGGGTCGGAGGTGAACTGGAGGGTGTTCGCGTCCACCACCGGGTTGGACCCGTCGGAGTTCGTGGCCCGGACCGAGGTGGTGTCCGCCAGCTGCACCGGGGCGCCGCTGAGGGAAACGACGTAGTCCTCCAGCTCCAGGGTCTGCGCGACCCCGGCTTCCACCTCGATCGGCGGCGCGTCCGGGCGCAGCACCGGGCCGGTATCGGTCAGCCCGGGAACGTCGATGAAGGCATACGAGGTCAGGCCGTCCTCATCGGTGATCTGGTAGGTCACCACCTGGCGTGTGTCGCGTAGCTGGATCTCCACCATGTCGTCGACGGCGCGCACCCCGTCCTGCCCGTCCGGCACCGAGACGGTCAGACCCTCCGGGCTGCCGTCCGGGTCGTAGTCGTTCGGCAGCACCTCGACCCCCACCTCGGTACGGTCCAGGATGGCGTTCGGTGGCACGACGTCGTCGACGGCGACGGGGGCCTGCGGGGTGGAGTCCGGGTCGACCTCCACGGTCAGCAGTCCGGAGGCAGTCCCGCCGTGCAGGTCGGTCGCGTTGTACTCCACCAAGTAGGTACCCGGTTCCGAAGGTGTGGTGATCGCGACGTTCCCGTCCTGGATCTCCGGTTCCAGCCCGTCGGTCGCACCGAAGGCCGGGTCGTCCAGGGCCAGCTGGTCGCCGTCCGGGTCGGTGTCGTTGCCGAGCACGTCCACCACCACCTCGCGCTCCGGGCGCACGGTGACCTCGTCGTTGACCACCACCGGGTCACGGTTGGTCATCGGCGGTGGGATCACACCCACGGTGATATCGGCCGTGGCGATCGAACCGAGCCGGTCCCGCACAGCGAAGGTGAACTCGTCGGTACCCGCAGAGTCGGTAAACGCCTGATAGTCGATATAGGTGGCGCCGACCTCCACGATCCGGCCGAGCGAGGGCGCCGTGTCGATGCCGAGCAGCTGCACGGAGTCACCGTCGGGGTCGATGCCGTAGGTGAGGATCGGGATGCGGATCCGCTCACCCGCGAACGCACGGGTCTCCACGTTCTGGGGTTCCGGTGGAGTATTCGCATCGTCCGCACGCGCCTGCACGGTGATGGTGATCCGGTTCGAGGACGGTCGGCCGTTCTCGTCGGTGATGGAGTACACCGCGGTGACCGTGCCGGCCTCCTCCGGGGCGCGGAACCGCACCACCTCCCCGGCGGTGAACATCAGACCGTCGTCCGGGGTCTCGGCGAGCTCTTCGTCCAGGCTGAACTCCAGCCCGTTCGGGTGCGAGTCGTTCGCCAGCACCGGGATGGTCACCTGGTCCCCGGCCCGGACCCGGGCGGTGTCTGCGACGGCCACCGGTGCCTGCGACTCCGCGGTACCTTCCATCGGCAGTACCAGCACTTCACCGTCGGAGCTGGCCGTGCCGTTGGACACGGTGTACGGAATGCTCACTGGTCCTGGCAGCGCCCGCTCGGAGCTGATCCGCAGGATGCGGTGGTCCAGGATCGCCACCCGCAGGCCGTAGCCGGAAGGGACATCGATCTGCTGGATGGCCAGCACCCCGCCGGCCGGGTCGTAGTCGTTCTCCAGCACGTCCACCAGCACGGTCCCACCCGGGGGCAGCAGCGCCGTGTCTCCGACCGCCACCGGTTCGTTGTCCTGCGGTGCGCGCACGCTCACCCGGACCAGACCGGTGGCGGACAGACCGTCGTCATCGGCCACCACGTAGGTCATGTAGTAGTCGCCGGCCGCCTCAGCGGTGAAGCTGAACGTGGTGCCGTCGGTGTTCTGCGAGACCGTCGCGCCTTCCGCGGCGCCGACGTTAGCGAGCCGGAGAGGCTTGTCGTTCGGGTCCTGGTCGTTCGCGACCGGGTTGATCTGCACCGTCTGCCCCGCGAACGCGGTCTCGAAGTCGAAGACGGCGGTCGGCGGCTGTGGTGCATCCGGCAGCACCTCCACGTCCACCACGACCTCGGAGGTGTCGCTACCGTCGCTGACCTCCACCCGCACCTGGTGGATCCCCGGCTGCACCCCGGGATCGGTGATGGTGATCAGCCCGTTCGGGTTCGCGACCACGTTCAGACCGGCCGCATCGAGGGTCCGGGTGACGTAGAGCGCATCACCGTCCGGATCGTGCACGTCGTCGAGCAGGTTCACCTTGGTGGTGGCACCGGCGGTGACCGAGGCCTCGATCTCGCGCACCTGCTCCGGTGCGGAGTTCTCGCTCTCGGCACGCACCTGCAGCTCGACAGTCGCGGTGTCCGAGCCGTCCCGGCCATCGTCCACGGTGTACTCGAAGCTCAGCGATCCGCTCGCACCTCCGGCCACCCGGATCTGCAACGCACGGCCACCGAGGATCGGCTCGACCACACCGACCGACTCGCTCAGGTTCTCGAACCCGGAGACGGTGAGCAGGTCGCCGTCGGCATCGGAGTCGTTGTCCAGCACCGGGAGCACCACCGTGCGCCCGGGGCGCACGCCGAACGTGTCCGCCTGGGCCACCGGATCTCGGTTCTCCGCCTCCCGGTCCAGCTCGATCTCACGCTCCTCGAGGTCCTGGGAGTCCTCTTCCTCCTCTTCCTCCTCCTCGGTGGGCGGAGTGATGTCCTCCCAGTTGTTCACCAGGATGAGAGCGTCCTCGATCATCCACGCGTTACCGGTGCTCAGCTCGTTCAGCACCACGTGCGAGCGGTTCACCCGGAACTTCAGCTCACCACCGGTGGACTCGGGCACCGGCAGCTGCTGCGCGGCGTCGTCGCCGCACACCCGCAGATAGTCCGACGCCCCCGAAGCCCACGCGCCGTGCACACAACCGGCCACCTGGACCGGCTGAGCCGGTTCGCCCGGCGAGGCCGGCTGCTCCACCCGGGGTTCGCCGTCGTCCAGCGGAACGGTGACCAGGGCATCCGAGGTGGCCAGGGCGACCACTTCTCCGCCCACCGAGGGCGTCTGCAGCCGGGCGGTGGCACCGTCCACGCCCAGACCGGTCAGATCCACCGGTTCGGAGTCGGCCTGCTGCAGGGTCAGGCTCTCGTCCGCCGGGTCATAGGTGAGCGAGACCACCTCGTTCCCGACGACGGTCAGCTGGGTCTCCCCCTCGGGCACCGCCCACTCGGTCACCTCAGGTTCGGTGCGCTGGCCCGGCGCGAAGGTGAGCAGCTGGCCGCCCTGGGGGTCCAGACCATAGGCGGTGCCGTCGTCGGCGATCGCCTGCGCGGCGCCCTCGTCCAGGATCGCCTGCGGGTCCTCGCTCGCCTCGGCGAGCACGTCCAGCTCGTCCAGACCGAGCACGCGCCACTCACCGGTGCCCGGCACCAGCACGCCGATGGTCTGGTCGCCGAGCTGCACGTCGGCCTCGCCCGGGAGCGGCACCATCCCGCCCTGCACGGTCACCGACGCCGGGTCCACCCGCTGCAGCCCGCCTGCGGCGCGGTCGTGGACGAACACCACGTCCTCGCGCTGCAGCAGGTCGACGTCCTGGGACTGCGCGGCAAAGCTCGCGTCGATCTCCCCGATCGGGTAGTTCAGCCGCCCGACCAGGATGGACTGGTTGTTCGAGACCCAGACTCCGCCGTCGTTGAGGTCGACGTCAGCAGTGGCGACGCCGTCATAGCTCAGGCTCAGGGCCACCACGGTGCCCACCACGAGGGACATCGTCGTGACGCTTGCGACAGCGCGCTTGTGCTGCCGCAGTCCTGATCGAATGGTCACCCATCCCCCTGGCTGCCGGTGTGTGGTCCGCGGAGCAGTCTACGGCCACCTGCCAGTCTTTCCAACGGGAAGTTGTCCCCATCACGTCCCGGTGCCCGCGCTACTCCGCAGCGGACTCCGCGGCAGCCTTGGCGTTCTCCTCCAGCAGCTCCAGGTCCGCCGGCACCACCAGACGTGAAGCGACGGCATGCTCCACCAGGCGGGCCCGGCGGTTGACGGCCAGCTGGCGCGGTCCACCACGCAGCCCGCGCACCCCGAACCGGGAGAGCTTGTCGCACACGTTGTCGAGCTTGCGGTTGAACCGGGTGATCGCCCAGCCCAGGCGCGCCGCGGCCTGGGCGGAGGTGGGGATCGAGGCGGTCGAGCCGCGTCCGCGCAGCACCGGCTCGGCGAGGGCGATAATCAGCAGCTTCTGGGTCTCGGTCAACGTCACCGGACCGATCGTGGTCTCCCCCACCTGGGTGCGTTCCGGGGCAGAGGCCTCGAAGTGCGGGGAGTCGCCCACGATGCCGATCTCGTAGGTGGTGGGGCCTGCGGTGAACAGCACGGAGGTGTGCGAGAACACCAACGGCAGCCGGGCGCCGGGCGCCAACCAGGCCTGCATGTTCCCGTCGGAGTCGGCCACAGTGGCGGACAGCCTGCTGCCGACGTTCTCCAGCCACCAGAGCTCGTCGTGGTAGGCGATCGTCAGGAACCGGCGGTGCAGGTAGGGATTGTCGTCGATCTCCAGGTCTCCCTCCCTGCCGATGAGGAAGGACTCGTCGTTGTTGACGTCGAACCACTCACCGCAGAACTCGACTTGGATACTCATCGAACGCTTCGCCCCCTTGGGTCAGGCACACACCGTAGGACTCTCATTATTACTGGAGAGGTTCCGATTGGTCGCGTCAATGCTCCAGATCTGCACGCAAACCTGCTCAGGCCGGGCCTCCAGGGTGTCCGACGTACGCGAACCAACGTTCTCTTCCCACCGTTCGCCACCGGAGGTGGCGACATAGTAGAACTCTAGTTCGTTGTCGAACTCCGGGGCATCCCACGAGACTTCGACCGTGTCACCGTCGCGTTCGGCAGTGGCGTTCTGCGGCGCCGGCGGGAGCTCGACCTCGGTGCTCGGGTCGTCGGGAGGAATGGTGACCGGCGCGGTTGTGGTCTCCCCCTCGCCACCATCGGGTTGGTTCAGGGCCCCGATCGCCATCGCGGTCACCGCTGCGACCACCACCAGCGCGGCACCGGCGGCGATCAGGGTGGTGCGGCGGCGCGGGGGCGGCGGCTTCGCGGTCTCTTCGACACCGGCTGCTGCGCCGATCTCGGGCCGCACGGCGGTCTCCCGTCCGCCCGGCTGATTGCGCGGCGACCGTGCTGCCGCCGGGTCGATGATGGCGGGCCGGTGCCGGGTCCCGTCCGGATTGACGTCGATCGTGGACACCGACCGCACCCGGGTGCGCTGGTCCTCACCGGACTCACCGCCCCCCGTGCCGTGTGCCCACGAGGTGTCCGGGACGTCCAGCGGCGTGGGGGTCAGGTGGAGCTCGGTCTCCACCCGCTGGATCGCCCGTGCGAACGCAGCCGCCGACGGGAACCGCTGAGCGGGATCCTTCGCCATCCCGCGGCGGAACACCTCCTCCAGCGACTCGGGGACGTCGTCGCGGCCGGTCGGCGGCACCGGCTCGCGTTCGATCCGAGTGATCAGGTCCAGCGCGGAGTTCGACCCGCCGGCCGCCTCGAACGGTGACCGCCTGGCGAGCAACGTGTAGATGGTGGCGGTGAGCGCGTAGACGTCGGCACCCACCCCACGCGGGGCGTCATCGGCGAAGAACTCCGGCGCCGCCCACGGAATCGACATGCCCGCCTGGTCGGAGTCGTCGGCCGCAGCCGTGGCCACGGAGATACCGAAGTCGGTCAGTGCCGGCCAGCCGTAGTCCGTGGTGAGCACGTTCGCAGGCTTGATGTCCCGGTGCAGGATGCCGGCCCGGTGCGCGGTCTCCACCGCGCCAGCGAGTCGGGCGGCGATCCGCAGCGCCTCGGCCACTCCGATCCGCTCGTTGCGGTAGCGCACGGACAGGTTCGGGCGGGGGCAGTACTCCATCACCAGGTACGGGCGCCCGTCCTCAGTGGTGGCCGCCTGGTAGATGGTCACGATCGAGGGGTGGGTGGACAGCTGAGCCATCAGGTTCGCCTCGCCGACGAACTGGGTGAGCCCGTCCGGGGTGACGGCGTCGGCGAGCAGGGCCTTCACGGCCACCTTGCGCCGCGGGAGCTCCTGCTCGTACAGGAACACATCCGCGAAGCCGCCGCTGCCCAGCAGCCGTTCGTGCTGGAATCCGGGAATCTCCGGCGGCCGAGAGGGGCGCCGTCGACTCACCCGGCCCCCTGGGACGTAGTCTGCACCGTCAGGGTGACGCCGTCACCGAGATCCACCACAGTGCCAGCCGGTACCGACGCGCCCTCACCCGGGTGCAAACGCCGGGGCGGGGAGCCGGGCTGGACCACCACAGTCCCGTTGGTGGAGTTCAGGTCCGTCACGACGGCGTGCCCTCCTTCGGCTCGAATCTCCACGTGCGTACGGGAGATGTCCTGCTCCGGGCTGGCCACGGTCACCAGCCGCGGCTGCACACCCGCGTTGAATCGGGCGGACTCCGGTGCCCTGCCGATCAGCACCGGGCGGTCCAGCGGCACGTGCGCGCCGGTGGACATGGCCAGGTGGATGCTCGGCTGGGCCGCTGCGTGTGGTTCGTCGTACAGGTCGCTCTCGCCGGTGCCGGGTGCGGCGCCGTTCCCACTGGGCAGCTGGGAGACCATGATCGTCTCCCCGTCATGATCACCCTCGATGTCGACATCACCCTGGCCCTGCGCCGTGGGCGCCGGCTGGGACATGTCCGCGGGCGGGGCCCACGGCGGTGGGGCAGCCTGCTGCACCCCGGGAGCGCCGAAGGCCGCGCCCGGCCCGTACGGCGGAGCAGCGGCCGGATAGGGCTGGTCCACCTGCTCCGCAGGCGGTGGTGCCCCGTACTCCGCACCGGCCTGGTGAGCGTACCCCGGGGAGGGGGCCTGCGGCACCTGCTGGGCCATCAGGGAATCGAAGGAAATCACATCGCTGTCTGCACTGGCAGCCGCGGGCTCCGGTGCTGGCGCGGGCGCAGCGGGGATATCCGGGGCCTCCGCACCTGCGCGGGAGAGCACGGTCTGCTCGGGTAGCTCGTCGTCCGCGCCGGCAGCGGGCTGCCCGGCTTCGGACAGCTGCGCCGGCTGGTCCTCAGGTTCGTCGAAGGCCGGGGTCGCCGGAGGCTCCGCAGCGGCCTGCTCCTGGGCTGCTCGTGCCTGTTCGCGGTCGGAAGCGGACACCGCCCAGGGCAGGGAGTCGATGATGTCGCTCCCGCTCGAGGTGAGCGTGGGCGCATCGGTCGCGTAGTTGTCCTCAGCCGCGCCCTCCTCAGCCGCGCCATCCTCAGCCGCGCCCGGGAACTCTGCCGGCGACGGTGCTGACTCTTCCTCGGCGGTGTGCGCGGACACCTCCATCGGGGCATCGGCCCCAGACCCCTGCACGCCATCGCGGTCATGTTCGGCCTCGTCGCCGTGGTCCTCACTCGGCGCGTCCGGCGCTTCCGCGGAAGCGTCCAGCTCGGCCGGTGCCTCGTCGCTCGGGTCGTCGGGAGTACCGCCAGAACCGGCTTCTTCCGGGTCGTCCCCCAGTCCGTCCGCTTCCGCTGAAGCGTCCGACTCGACCTCGTCGGACCGCGTTTCGCCGCCGGCGGGCTCATCGAGCGCAGCGGGCTCCTCGAACGCAGCGGGCTCGCCCGCCTCGTCGTCGGCGGGTTCGGCGGTATCGTCGCCGAAATCATCGGCCGGTTCATCGGGTTCGGCGGGTTCGGCGCCATCATCGGTGGCTACTTCATCGTCACCCGGCTCATCGTCACCCGGCTCATCGTCAACGGATTCGTCATCGACAGACTGATGGTCGCCGAACACGTCGTCAACGGATTCGCCATCGGCGTCCTCGTCGGGGTTGCCCTCCGTCGGCAGACCGTCCTCGGGCCTACCGTCCTCCGTCGGGTGATCGTCCTCCGCCTCGCTGCCGGTTACCGCCCCGCCGACGACGGCAGCCGCCACCGGCACAGCCGCGCCGATGCCCAGTGCCGCTTCCGCTGAAGCGCCGTCACGGACCTCATCGCCATCGCTCTCGTCGTCGCCGCCGGTCTCGCCGCTCTCGTCATCGCCGCCGGTCTCGCCGGCGTCGCCAGGTGCCGACTCCGCCTCGTCGGCTACCGGCTCTGCGCCGGCGGCTGGCTCCTGCTCGGCGGCCGGCTCAGGGTCGCCATCGCCGTCATCACCTGCCTCGTCCCCGGACCCGTCGCCGTCCTCAGCGACTGCCGCGGCACCAGCAGCCCCGGACGCACCGCCAGCCGATCCGAGCCACTCCACCCGGGAGGCGAGCACAACGCCACCCGAGAGAGGCCACTCCGGGTGAGTTGCGCCGTCGCCGGTGACCTCCACCCGATAGTGCTGCCCCGGCAGCAGCGCCTCCCGCCAGGTGGCGATCCCTGCCGCCCCCACGGTCGATTCCCCTGCGGTCACCTCAACCTCACCGCGTACCAGGACGCGCAGTTCGTCCTCGCCGTGCTGCACCAGGGCGAACGCGGGCAGGTTCGCAAACCCGTCGGCGGCCAGCACCTCGAGGCAGCCGCTCACCCCCCGACCCTCGCTGAGGGCAGCCCAGACCTGCTCCACTTGCTCGGTGGCAATGCGCGGATCCAGCAGCGCCGTACCGTGCCCGGTCACCAACGCCGTCCACTCTCCGTGGACGTAGCGCGCTGTCAGGTTCACTGTCATGCCGATCCTTCCGTGGGCATCACTTGTTCTCGCGGCAATGTAGTACCCAGCGCCTCGGACGAGGATCCACCGTCCACCCTCGGCGCCGTGTGGGCGAGTTCACCGGCGCCGGCGAGGTCCACCACCACCACTGACACGTTATCGCGTGCGCCGCCCTGGATCGCCGCCGCCAGCAGCGTATCCGCGGCCGCCGAGGCCAGCGGCTGTTCGGCCAGGACCTCGGCGATCTGTTCTTCACTGATCTCATCGAGCAGACCATCAGTGCACAGCACGAGCCGTTCCCGGGTGCCCGCGGAGAGCAGCCAGAAATCCGCTGTGGTGTCGCTACCGGAGTCCACCGCGCGGGTGATCACGTGCTTGTGCGTGAACACTGCCACCTGGTCCGGCTGCAGGGACCCGGCGTCGAGCATCTCCTGCATCACCGAGTGGTCCACGCTCACCTGCACCAGGGCCCGGTCGGAGAACCGGTACACCCGGGAGTCGCCGACGTTGAACACCAGCCAGTACGGCGCGCCCTCGTGCCCGGTCAGCACCGCTCCGGCGACTGTGCTGCCGGCCGTGATCGTGCCGCCTCCGCGTTCGGACAGCTCGGTGCGGATGCGGGCCTGGGCGGTGTGGATGGCGGCGAGCACGTCCTCACCGTGCACCTCCACGTCCGGGTGCCAGCCGTCGGAGAACTCCGCGAACGTGCGCACCACGGTGGCCGAGGCCATCGCGCCGTGGACGTGACCGCCCATCCCGTCGGCCACGAGGAACACCGGCGGCTGTGCCAGCACCGCGTCCTCGTTCGCCGATCGGCGGCCGCCGGCATCGGTGGCCGCACCCCAAGCAACCTGCACGCGTCGCCGTCCTTCCGTCCTGTCCGCCAGTGGTCCTCGATGATCCTAGACCGATGCACGGCCGGTGCCGCTAGAACACCGTGGGGAAAACTCCCCAGTAGGCCGCGATCAGCAGCAGTCCTGCGGCCCCCACGTGGGTACTCCCCCAGATCACCAGCGCGCCCGCGCTCATCGCCCGCATGCCCAGCGTGCGCCACGCATTCCAGGCCGAGGCGACCGAACGCACCCCCACGGCGGCGGCCAGGATGCCGAGCACGTGCAGCAGCAGCCAGCCGCCGTGCACCACCAGATCGTCGGTCCGGTAGTTCAGCGCCAGGCTGGCCACATACGCGATGTAGGCGACGAAGATCACCAGCACCGCCACCGTGGCCATCACCGTCGCAGCACTGTACCGGGCAAGCGGGGGTGGCATCTTTCGAGTCGGCCGCCGCACCAGCCGGCTCGTCCCCCAGACCAGTGGCCCGATCAGGACGAGGACGAACGCCGCCAGCAACGTGTACACCAGCATGTCGCCGCTCGCGTACCAGCGGGGATGATCCACCGGGGCGGCCCGGAAAGCCTGCTCCGGTTGCGCCCCGGCGATCCGCGGCGAGGCCATCGCGGTCTCCGGCAGGCCCTGGGTCCAGCGCGCCAGGACTCCGACGAAGCCCGGCGCGAGCTCATCGTCGACCCGGATGCCGTGGTTCGCACCGTCGAAGTAGCGCACGGTGTAGGACTCGTTCCCGGCGTGGGAGATGTCTTCGATCAGCGTCAGCGGCCCCTGGATCGTGGGCATCGAGGTGTCATCGGTGCCGTAGACCATCAACACTGGTTGCCTCACTTGGCGCTGCCACGGTGTCGCGTCGAAGTCCGCATAGTCGAACCCCCCGCCCGGCATATCGGCGCCCAGTCCGCGTGGGATGGCCCGCAACAGTGCGTCCGGCACCCCGACGTTGCGCAGGTAGGAGTCGGCGGCGAACGCGAACTGCTCCCGGGGCGGCACCACCGGCGCCGACACCAGGATCAGGTACCCCACCCCAGGCTCCTTGACCGCCGCGATCGGTGCGATCCAGGCGCCCTCGCTCTCCCCGTAGATGCCCACCTGGGTGGGGTCCACCCCCGGCCAGTCCCGCAAGATCCGCCAGGAGACCAGGTAGTCCTCCGCCATCGCCGGATAGCTGCGGCTGGTGGCGGTGTAGGTGTCCATCCGCTTGGCCGGGACCAGCACGTACACCCCGGCACTGGCCAGTGCCTGGGCCTGGTCGGCGAAGTTGAGGTTGCCGGCCGTACCGGCACCGTGCATGAACAACATCGCCGGCCGCTCGCCGGGGGCATCCACCGGGTAGGTGAGGGTGGCCGCCACGGTGGCACCGTCGAGCTGGACGTCGAACGTCTCCTGCTCCACCGCATAGCTGCCGACCGGGTCGGTGACGGCATCGGACCCAATCGCTACATCCCGGGTCTCCGGGACGATGGTGGACTCGAGCGGCTGGGGCGTCCAGCGCGGCCCGGCCAACGACCCGATCACACCGAAGCCGATGACGATGGCCAGCACCATCGCGAGCTTCCGGTATCTCACCGGGTCAGAGTATCCGGCTCAGAAGCCAAGGCGTTGCAGGTGCTTGGGGTCGCGTTGCCAGTCCTTGGCCACCTTCACGTGCAGATCCAGGTAGACGGCGGCGCCGAGCAGGGCTTCGATCCCGCGCCGGGCGGTGGTGCCCACCTCGCGCAGCCGGGCGCCCTTGGTGCCGATCACGATCCCCTTCTGCGAGTCGCGTTCCACAAACAGGTTCACCCGGACGTCCAGCATCGCCCGGCCGTCCTTGGCGGGCCGCTCGCGTTCGACGATCTCGTCCACGACAACTGCGAGCGAGTGCGGCAGCTCTTCGCGGACGCCTTCCAGGGCGGCCTCACGCACCAGCTCGGCGACCATCACGTGCTCGGGTTCGTCGGTGAGCTCGCCGTCCGGGTACAGGGGTGGGGAGATCGGCATGTGCGAGCGGAACACGCCGATGAGCTCATCGAGCTGGTACCCGGAGACCGCGGACACCGGCACGATGTCCGCCCACTCGCCGAGCTGGTCGATCTGTAGCAGGTGTTCGGTCAGGCGGCCCTTGCTGACCGTGTCGGCCTTGGTGGCCACGGCGACCACCGGGGTGCGCGCCTCGGCCACCTTCTGGGCGATGAACCGGTCTCCCGGTCCGATCTTCTGGTCGGCGGGCAGGCATAGCGCCACGGCGTCCACCTCGGCGAGCGTGCCCACGACGAGCTCGTTCAGCCGCTCGCCGAGCAGCGTACGCGGCCGGTGCACGCCAGGGGTGTCCACCAGGATCAGCTGAGCATCCGGGCGGTGCACGATGCCGCGGATCGCGTGCCGCGTGGTCTGCGGCCGCCCGGAGGTGATCGCCACCTTCTGCCCGACCAGGGCGTTGGTGAGGGTGGACTTGCCGGCGTTCGGACGCCCGACGACGCAGACGAACCCGGCACGGAACTCCCCACCGTGATCCTCGGCGGGGCTGGTACTGCTCTGGTCGGTCACCGTGATGTCCCTTCCGGACTGTCCGCCGAGACGGGTGAAGGTGCGCTGGCGGACTCCGTGGGCGACTCCTCGACGCGCCACACCCGCAACGTGTGCAGCCGGCGGCGCCGACCCTGAAACCCTAAGGCCTCGAGCCAGATGCCGTGGGTCTCCGCCTTCGCTCCCTGGATCGGGACCCGGCCGAGTGCCTTGGTGAGCAGACCCGCTGCGGTGGTGACCTCGTCGTCGTTGACCTCGGTATCGAACAGGTCGCCGAGCTCGTCCAGCCCCAGCCGAGCCGGGACGACGAACGTGCCGTCCTCCTCGGTCTGGACCTCCTCCTCGGAGGGGTCGTGCTCGTCGGTGAGCTCACCGACGAGCTCCTCGAGGATGTCCTCCACGGTCACCAGCCCGGCCACCCCGCCGTACTCGTCCACCACGATGGCGATGTGCACGGAGTGATCACGCATCTCGTCCAGCAGGTCGTCGACCACTTTGGTCTCCGGGACGAACAGCGCCGGCCGGAGCACCTCGTCGACGGCGACCGCGCCATCGTCGGGGTCGAGCACCGAACGGGCCAGGGCGTCCTTGAGGTAGAGCACCCCACGCAGGTCGTCGACGGATTCGCCGATCACCGGGACCCTGGAGTAGCCGGACCGGACGAACAGGTTGAGCGCCTTGCGGATCGGTACCTCGGTGCCGATGGTGACCATATCGGTGCGCGGGACCATCACCTCCCGCACCCGGGTGGTGCCCAGCTCGAACACGGACTGCAGCATCTCCCGCTCGTCCTCGTCGATCTGGTCGCTCTCGCTGACCCGGTCGACCATGTCCCGCAGGTTCTCGCTCTCTTCCTGCAGCTCCTCGGCCGGGGTGCGCCCGGAACGTCTGCCGAGCCTTCGAACGGCCCCGGCCAACGGTGTGAGCGCGCGCTGCACGGCCAGGACCGCGGGACCGACCATCGCGACGGTCCGTGCCGGGTGCCGGCGGCCGAAGGTCCGGGGCAGCACCTCGACCAGCACAGTGGCGGCCACGATGAGCACAGCCGCGGCCACCAGCAGCATCTGCCACCAGCGGGGCATCACCGCTCCGACCAGCAGCGTCACGCACACCGCTGCGACGATCCCGGCGAGGGTACGGCCGTACCCGGCGGCCCGGATCCCCGGGCTGGGGTCCTCGGAGAGCTGCAGCACCACCGCTCCGCGCGCGTGCTCGGCGGCGTACTCCTGCGCGGCCGCGCGGGTCAGCCTGGCGATCGCTTCTTCGGCGGCGGCGAGCACCGCAGCAACGACAGTGGCCAAGAAGGCGAGCACGATCATCAGGCCGATTCCGCCTGCTGCCGCCGAGACCACTCCAGTTGTCGCGTCCAGCATGGCGCTACCGGCTGGCGAGGAAGGTGAGCAGGAGCCGGCGCTGCAGGTCGAACATCTCCTTCTCCTCTTCCGGTTCGGCGTGGTCGTAGCCGAGCAGGTGCAGGATCCCGTGCGTGGTCAGCAGCAGCATCTCCTCCTCGGCGGAGTGGCCGGCGGTGAGTGCCTGGTCGGCCGCGACCACCGGGCAGACGACGATCGAGCCGAGGATGCCCTCGTCGCTGAATCCGCCGTCGATGCCCGGTCGGAGCTCATCCATCGGGAACGACAGGACATCGGTCGGTCCCTCTTCGTCCATCCACTGCACATGCAGCTCGGACATCACCTCGGTCTCCACGAACCGGATCTCCAGCTCCGCCTGCGGATGGACGCCCATCGCGTCGAACACGTGCCGGGCCAGGCGCGCGAACTCGGCCTCGTCCAGCCGGGAGCCGGACTCGTTGGTCACCTCGATGCTCATCGGCTCCCCTGCCCTGGCCGGTGCGGTGCGGTGTTCATCGACGGCGTTCCTGTCGGTCCGGCCGCCGGTGCGCCCGGTCGGGGCTGGCCTGCCGGTGCCGGGTCTCGTAGTGGGAGTAGGCGTCGATGATGTCCGCGACCAGTCGGTGGCGGACCACGTCGGCACTGGTCAGCTCGCAGAACGCCACGTCGTCCAGGCCGTCGAGGATCTCCTGCACCACCTTCAGCCCGGAGACCTCGCCACCGGGCAGGTCCACCTGGGTGACGTCCCCGGTGACCACGATCCTGGAGCCGAAGCCGAGCCGGGTGAGGAACATCTTCATCTGCTCGGCGGAGGTGTTCTGCGCCTCGTCGAGGATGATGAACGCATCATTAAGAGTTCTACCGCGCATATATGCCAGCGGCGCCACCTCGATCGTGCCGGCGGCCATCAGCCGGGGGATGGACTCCGGGTCGAGCATGTCGTGCAGGGCATCGTAGAGCGGGCGCAGGTACGGGTCGATCTTGTCGTTCAAGGTGCCGGGCAGGAAGCCGAGCCGCTCCCCTGCCTCCACCGCCGGCCGGGTAAGCACGATCCGGTTCACCTGCTTGGCCTGCAGCGCCTGGACGGCCTTGGCCATCGCCAGGTACGTCTTCCCGGTACCCGCCGGGCCGATCCCGAACACCACCGTGTTCGCATCGATGGACTCCACGTAGTCCTTCTGGCCCACCGTCTTCGGCCGGATCGTCTTGCCCCGGTTGGACAGGATGTTCATCGTCAGCACCTGCGCCGGCCGGTCCGTGGTGGCGCTGGTGAGGATGGTGATCGCCCGCTCCACGGCATCGGCGGTGAGCGGCTGGGCGGAGGAGGCGATCTGGGTGAGCTCGTCGACGAGCCGTTCGGTCAGGGCCACGTCCCCGGCATTGCCGGTCATGGTGATCAGGTTGCCGCGCACGTGCACATCCACCTGCGGGAAGCCCGTCTCGATGGCTTTGAGCACCTCGTCCCGCTGTCCGAGCAGAGCCACCATAGGCACGTGGTCGGGGACGGTCAGCTGGTGGCGCACCTCGCCAGCCGGCAGCTGGTCGTCGTCGGTGGTGGGGTTGGTCTCGGTCATGGGCTGGGCCGGTGGCCCTGGGTGACTCCTCGTTCGTGGTGCTGGCATCCGAGTTCCGGACGTCTCTCGATCTTACCGAGCGCGGCCACAGGTGGCAGAAGGGTTAACGGTCCGGTCTCACCCGCGGCCCAGCCGCTGAGCGAGCAGGGCGAGCGCAATCGGGCCGGCGGTGGAGGTGCGCAGCACATGCGGTCCGAGCCGGACCACCTGGGCCCCGGCGCCGCGCAGGCCCGCCACCTCTGTTTCGGCCAGGCCGCCTTCGGGGCCGACCACCACGAGCACCTCGGGGCAGTCGGCGCCAATCTCGCAGCTACCGATCGGAGTGTCCGCACTCTCGTGCGCGACCAGCACAGCACTCCCCTGCTCGACGGCGGAACCAGCGGTGGCGAGCAGCTCCTCGCCGTCCAGCAGATCGCCCACCTCGGGCAGGAACGCACGCCGGGACTGCTTGGTGGCGGCGAGCACCACCTGACGCCACCGCTGCACCCCCTTGGCTGCTTTGGGGCCCCGCCAGCGGGACACCGACCGGGCCGCCTGCCACGGGATCGCCCGATCCATCCCGACCTCGGTACCAGCTTCGATCGCGAGCTCGTCCCGGCCACCCTTGGCCAGCGCCTGCACCAGGACCATCCGGCACCCGGGAGCCTGCTCCCGGTCTACGGCGGTGACGTCCAGGTCCAGGCGAGCTGCGCCGTCGACGGTAGAGACCACCCCGGTCAGGCGCACACCGGCACCATCGACCACCTGGACCTGCTCGCCGGCGCGCAGCCGCATCACGGCAGCGGCGTGCCGGGCCTCCGGACCGGTGAGCGAGTACCCGTCACCGACACCGACGCCGTCCAGGTCCCCGGGGGTGGTGACGAAGACCGGCAGGCTCACTTGCCCTGCAGCTTCTCCCGGAGCCGGGAGAACATCCCCGGGTGCGCCGGGGCCAGGCGGGCCTCGGGCCGTTCCTCACTGCGCAACGTGGCGAGCTCGCGGAGCAACCGTTCCTGCTCCTCGTCCAGCTTGGTCGGCACTGCGACGTTCACGTGCACGTGCAGGTCACCCCGGCCGTTGCCGTTCAGGTGCCCGACGCCGAGGCCACGCAGGGTGACCACCTCTTCCGGCTGGGTGCCGGGCCGGATGTCCACCTCCTGCTCGCCGTCGAGAGTCTCCAGATCCAGCACGGTGCCCAGGGCGGCAGCGGTCATCGGGACCTCGGCGGTGCAGTGCAGATCGTCACCGCGGCGGGCGAACACCGGGTGCCGGCGTTCGCGCACCTCCACGTACAGGTCTCCCGGTGGCCCGCCGGCCGGGCCCACCTCGCCCTGACCGGTGAGCTTGATCCGGGTGCCGTCGTCCACCCCTGCGGGCACGTTCACCCGCACCGAGCGGCGGGTCCGCACCCGGCCCTCGCCGTTGCACTCGTGGCAGGGGCTGGTGATGACCGTGCCGAAACCGGAGCACGCGGCGCAGGCGGTGGTGGTCATCACCTGGCCGAGGAACGAACGCGCCATCCGCTGCACCGAGCCACGGCCACCGCAGACGTCGCAGGTGGTGGGGCTGGTCCCGGGCTGGCAGCAGGAGCCCTGGCAGGTGGTACACATCACTGCGGTGTCCACCTCGATGTCCTTGGCCACACCGAACGCGGCGTCGGACAGCTCCAGGTCGATCCGCAGCAGCGCGTCCTGGCCGCGGCGTGCCCGGGACACCGGACCGCGTTGCCCGCCGCCACCAGCCGCCGCGGCGAAGAACGACTCGAAGATGTCCGAGAAGCCGAACCCGGCACCGGCTCCCCCTCCGGCCATCCCGGGCATACCGCCCATGTCATAGGCGCGCCGCTTCTCCGGGTTGGAGAGCACATCGTTCGCGGCGGCGATGTCTTTGAACTTCTCGGCACTGTCCGCACCGGCGACGTCTGGGTGGTGCTGGCGGGCGAGCTTGCGGTAAGCCCGCTTGATCTCCTCGGTGCTGGCGTCGCGGGAGACGCCGAGGACGGCGTAGTAATCGCTCACAGGTGACTTTCTCTAGGTTCTCAGGTCGCGGGGCGGGTGGCACCGCGTGGCTGACGCAGTGCGAGGGGGCCGCTCGGAGGCGGTCATCCGGTCATGAAGCGGGAGAGGTACCGGGCGACGGCGCGGACGGAGGCCATCGTGGTCGGATAGTCCATCCGGGTGGGTCCGAGCACGCCGAGCTGGCCGACGGCGTCACCACCCTCACCGTAACCGCTGGCGATCACTGCCGTCTCGGCGAGGTTCTCATGGTGGGTCTCGCGTCCGATCCGCACAGCCAACGGTCGGTCGGCGCTGTCCTCGACCATCTCGGTGAGCAGCCGCAACAGCACCATCTGTTCTTCGAGTGCCTCCAGGACCGGGCCGATCGTGCGGGGGAAGTCCAGGTCGGAGCGGGCAAGGTTCGCCGTGCCGGCCAGCACGATCCGTTCCTCGACGTCCTCGGAGAGCGTCTCGTTGATGGCCTGCACGATCGCGGTGATCAGCGGACGGTCGACCGGTGGGAACGCCTCGGCCACGGTGGCCAGGTGCTCGCGTGCCTTGGCGGCGCCCAACCCAGCCACCTCGGCGTTGATGCGGGCCCGCAGCTCGGCGAGGAGCAGTTCGTCCAGGTCCTCGATGGACTCCAGCATCCGCTGGGCCACGCGCCCGTTGGCGGTGATGATCACCACCATCAGGCGCCGCGGGGTGGTCGGCACCAGCTCCACGTGCTGCAGCGCCGAACGGCGCAGCGAGGGGTACTGCACCACGGCCACCTGCTGGGTCAGCTGGGCCAGCAGGCGCACGGTGCGTTCCAGGAGCTCGTCCAGGTCCACCGCGCCACCGAGCAGCTCGGTGATCGCACGGCGTTCAGGCAAGGACAACGGCCGGACCACCGAGACCTCGTCCACGAACATCCGGTAGCCCTTGTCCGTGGGGATCCGGCCCGCCGAGGTGTGCGGTTGGGCGATGTAGCCCTCGTCCTCCAAGGCGGCCATATCGTTACGGATGGTGGCTGGCGAGACACCCAGGTTGTGCCGGTCCACGAGGTTGCGGGAACCGACCGGTTCGCGGCTGCGGACGTAGTCCTGCACGATCGCCCCCAGCACCTGCCGTCGCCGCTCGTTCGCCACTCGCCTCACCTCCCGATCAGCACTCGAACCTCTAGAGTGCCAATATTACGCGTCTGAGACCAACTTGACTGTGGGCCAGAACACGCACGGCTGGCGCCCCCATCCCGCGGGGGTGCGCTTGTGCTTGCGATCCGGCCGTTTCGCGACCACAACCACACCCCCGCGGTAGGTGGTGGCCGGTACGGGGGTTAGCGTGGCGCGCCTCCCGTGGGTCCCCCGGGCCTGCGCCTAGCGTTGCCCGGGTGAGTTTCGATCGTTATGGCAGCAACGTGCTCGCCGAGGACCCGCATCCGCCCCGGCGCCCGCAGACTACCGACACGCCGGCGGAGCCGGGGCTGGTGGTCGAGGATGTGCAGACCGGCTGGGTCGGCGCCATCGTGAGGGTGGAGAAGAGTGGAGGCGTGCACGTAGTGGTGCTGGAGGACCGCCACGGCAAGACGCGCACCTTCCCCCTGGGAGCCGGGTTCTGGGTGGACGGCAAGCCGGTCCGGTTGGTGCCCCATCGACCCGCTCAGCAGACGCCGGCGCGGAGCCGGACGGCATCCGGGTCGGTGGCTGTGGCCGGTGCCAAGGCCCGGGTCGCCCGTGGGTCTCGGATCTGGGTGGAGGGCCGGCACGACGCCGAGCTGGTGGAGAAGGTCTGGGGCGACGATCTGCGCATCGAAGGTGTGGTGGTCGAGCTGCTGGAGGGCATCGACAACCTCGCCGACCACTTGGCGCAGTTCCGGCCGGGACCGGGCCGGCGCGTCGGTGTGCTCGCCGACCACCTGGTCCGAGGCAGCAAGGAGAGCAGGATCGCCGCGGCCGCCACGGCGAAGTTCGGCGCTGAGCACGTGCTGGTGGTGGGGCATCCGTACGTGGACGTGTGGCAGGCGGTGAAGCCGGCTCGCGTGGGCCTGGAGGCCTGGCCGCACATCCCGCGCGGCACGGATATCAAAGTGGGTTCGCTGCGTGCTCTCGGCTGGCCGGCCACCGACCAGGCGGATATCGCCCGGGGGTGGAAGCGAATCCTGAGTCAGGTGCGGGACTTCCGCGACCTGGAGCCGAGTCTGCTCGGTCGGGTGGAAGAGCTGGTGGACTTCGTTACTGCCGAGCAGCCATGAGCGGCAGCTGACTGCGGTACTGCCAGGCGATGGCGATCGCGGTCAGCGGCATCGAGACCAGCACTCCGATACCGCAGAGCAGGGCCCCGACGATGTTCGCCACGTAGGCGAGCAGCAGCAGCAGGATGGTCTGGCCCGGGAAGGCGACGGCCATCTTCACCCCTGAGCCGATCGACTCGAACACTCCCTGGCGCTGGTCGATCGCGAACACGACGATGTAGGCCGCGAAGAAACTGAGCAGGATCGGGCCGACGAAGGTGAAGCTCAGGATTCCGGAGGCGAGGCCGAGCAGCAGCGCCACCAGGATCACGGCACCCAGGTTCGGGATCTTGAAGAAGTCCGCGACGGTGATCGCCTCACCACGGACCAGCTTCAGCGTGGCGTTACTCATCCCAGCTGCGGCGACGATGCTCACGAACACCGTCACGACGAGCACGATGCCGGCGCTGGCAGCAAAGGCAACCACTCCGCCAGCGATGGCCGCGTCCGAGTCTGCGTTGAGGGCGATCAGCCCGGTACCGCTGAGCAGCAGGAGCCACAGCACGGTGATCACGGCCACGATCAGCGCCCAGGCAAGCTGGCCGAGGATCAGTGTGCCGGCGTTTGCCGTGAATGCCCTCCAGGCGTACCCGAAGCCGTCGGTGGCCTGAGGTTCTGGCGGCAGTGGAGGGTAGCCGGCCGGGCCGTAACCCGGTGCACCCTGCGGCGAGCCTGGGTAGCCGCTCGGGGCGCCTTGCGGGTGCCCGTACGGATCGCCCGGCGGTCCGTACTGTCCCGGCGGCGGGCCAGGCGGTGGCGGCCCAGCAGCCCCCGGCGGCGGCCCAGGCGGTGGCGGGCCAGCAGCACCCGGAGGCTGGCTAGCAGCACCGTCCGGCACACCACCGGACTCAGGCGTCGGGGGTGGTGCGGATCCGGACTGTTCGGCGGGCCGCTCACCGTCGGGAGGGTTCTCGCTCATAGTGCATACGCTAGCGGCCGGGCACTCTCCGTGGGGAGAGTGCCCGGCCGCTGCGTGCAGGTCGCCGCCGTCAGACCGGAGGTGCGATCGGCTGCTGGCTGAAGCTGCGGTAGGCAAACACCGACGCCGCCACGCTCATCGGAACCGTGATCAACAGACCCAGCCCGCAGAGCAGGGCACCGACGATGTTGATACCCAACAGCGCGAGGGCGAGCAGGAGGGTGGACCCCAGGTTCTGGGTAACCATCTGCACCGACCCCTTCAGACCATCGATCCAGGAATGGTTCCGGTCGATGATGAACGGGTAGGCGAAGATCGTCAGGAAGCCGACGATCACCGTGATGATGGCCAGTCCGGGGGCGACCGCGGAGAGCAGTCCGGAGACCACCGCCCAGACCACGGCCCAGATGAGCACGTTCTGCATGTTCGGGATCTTGAACGCCTCACCGAGCGTCGGCTTGTGGCCGGCGGACTGCTTCAGACCACCGTTGGCGAACGCGCCACCGATGATGCCGGAGACGATGCCGGTGATGAGGTTGGCCACCAGAGCCATGACGCTGAACCCGGTCACCGCCGCGCGGGAGTAATCGGTGCCCATACCGCTGAACGACGCCGAGACGGCCGGGTTGAGCAGGAAGGTCACCGCCCCGACGATCAGCCAGGCGAGGAGCATCAGCACGATCCAGAAGCCGGCTGCCTTGAAGACGGCGTTCCAGCCGTAACTGATCGCCGCACCCACGGAGAACTGCTGTGGGTACGCCTGTGCATACGGGTTCGCGTTGAACTGCGGCGCCTGCGGCGGGCCGCCGTAACCGGGACCGGGCTGGCCGTACTGACCGTAGGAGTCCGGCCCGGGGGGCGGCGGGGACTGGAAGCCACCCTGCTGTGGGTTCGGGTACGCGCTCGGCGGCTCCGGAGCAGCCCCGTAGTTCGGCGGCTGTCCGGGCCCAGGAGGAGGCGGAGGAGCCTGACCAGGACCCTGTCCCGGCGGAGGCGGGGGCGGGGGCGGAGGCGGTGCCTGACCCGGCCCCTGTCCCGGCGGAGGAGGAGGGGGCGCCTGACCCGGCCCCTGCCCTGGAGGCGGCGGAGGCGGGGGCGGCGGCGCGCCGCCCGGGTTCTGAGGCTGTCCCTCGGGACCCTGGGGCCCGTTCTCGGGAGGCTGCTGACTCATTCGGCTCCACTTTCTGTTGCGAGACAATGGGTCGCGAAATACGCGACGCTGCGCACACGCTATCGGTGTGCACCCGGTCGGCGCCACGCACAACACCGGTGAGGCGCAGAATTCCGGGCTTTCGCGCCGGGGCGCGGTCAGTCCACGAGTTCGCGCACGACGGTGTCCGCAAGCAGCCGGCCACGCAGGGTCAGCTGCGCTACACCGTCGGCAGCCGCCTCGGCCTCGAGCAGCCCGCCCGTCACCAGCGCCGGCAGCCGGTCCCGCTTGCCCGGCGCCACCTGGAGCCCCTCGATGAGCCGCACGCCGAGGAGGATCTCCTCGTCCGCGCGCTGCGCGTCGTCGAGCACCTCCACCCCATCCACAGGAAGCAGCCCGTCGGCCACCAGCTGCGCGTACGGCCGAGGGTGCTTCACGTTCCACCACCGCTGCCCGCCGATATGGCTGTGTGCCCCGGGGCCCACCCCCCACCAGTCCTGCGAGCGCCAGTAGGCGATGTTGTGCCGGCAGCGGCTCGCTTCGTCCCGGGCGAAGTTGGAGATCTCGTACCAGCCGTAGCCGGCGTCGGCGAGCAGAGCGGCGGCGAGCTCGTACTTGTCCGCCTCATCGTCATCGGCCGGCATCGGCAGCAGCCCGCGGCGCACCTGCGCACCCATCTTCGTACCCGGCTCCACCACCAGCGCGTAGGCGGAGATGTGGTCCGGTGCCATCGCGATCGCCGCCTGCAGACTGGTCTCCCAGTCCGCCAGCGTCTCCCCCGGGGTGCCATAGATCAGGTCCAGCGAAACCTGCAGCCCCGCCTGCCGGGCCCAGTCCACCACCTGCGGCACCCGGTGCGGGTCGTGGGTGCGTTCCAGCGTGGCGAGCACGTCCGGCACCGCCGACTGCATCCCGAAGGACACCCGGGTGAACCCGGCCGCGGCCAGCTCGCGCAGATCGGCAGCGGTGACCGAGTCCGGGTTCGCCTCGGTGGTGACCTCCACGCCGGGGGTCAGGCCCCAGGTGCTCTCGATCGCGGTCAGCATGGCCACCAGGTCGCGCGGAGGAAGCAGCGTGGGGGTGCCCCCGCCGACGAACACTGTGCTCACGGCACGTTCCGGCAGACCGGCCGCGGCCATCGACTCGGCGGCCAGGGTGATCTCGGTGACCGCACTATCGGCGTAGTCGGAGCGGTTCGCGCCCTCGCCCAGCTCGGTGGCGGTGTAGGTGTTGAAGTCGCAGTACCCGCACCGGACCGAGCAGAACGGCACGTGCAGGTACACGGAGAACTCCCGCTCGCCCGCCCCCTGACCTACGTTCTCGCCAAGGAGAGCCTGCGGCGGGCGGCCGCGCTGCGCCGTCGTCATCGGCATCGGTGCGGTACGCACCTGTTCACTTCTTCGCTTCCTTGCCGGTGGGGACGTCGGAGGAGAGTGCGGCGATGAACGCTTCCTGCGGAACTTCCACCCGGCCGATGTTCTTCATCCGCTTCTTCCCCTCCTTCTGCTTCTCCAGCAGCTTGCGCTTGCGGGAGATGTCGCCGCCGTAGCACTTGGCGAGCACGTCCTTGCGGATCGCGCGCACCGTCTCCCGGGCGATGATCCGCGAGCCGACGGCCGCCTGGATCGGCACCTCGTACTGCTGGCGCGGGATCAGCTCCTTGAGCTTGCCGGTCATCATCACGCCGTAGGAGTAGGCCTTGTCCCGGTGCACGATCGCGGAGAACGCGTCCACCTGTTCCCCCTGCAGCAGGATGTCCACCTTCACCAGGCTCGCGTCCTGCACACCGGTGACCTCGTAGTCGAAGGAGGCGTAACCGCGGGTGCGGGACTTCAGCTGGTCGAAGAAGTCGAAGATGATCTCCGCCAGCGGCAGCTCGTACCGAAGCTCCACCCGGGACTCGGACAGGTAGTCCATCCCCTGCATCGACCCGCGGCGCGCTTGGGAGAGCTCCATCACCGCACCGACGAACTCACTCGGGGTGAGGATCGTGGCCTTCACCATCGGCTCGCGCACCGAGGAGATCTTCCCGGCCGGGAACTCGCTGGGGTTGGTCACCACGTGCTCGGCGCCGTCCTCCATGGTCACGTCGTAGATCACGTTCGGAGCGGTGGAGATCAGGTCCAGGTTGAACTCCCGCTCCAGCCGCTCGCGGACGATCTCCACGTGCAGCAGACCCAGGTAGCCCACCCGGAAGCCGAAGCCGAGCGCCACCGAGGTCTCTGGTTCGTAGTTGAGCGCAGCGTCGTTCAGCTTGAGCTTGTCCAGGGCGTCCCGGAGCACCGGGTAGTCCGAACCGTCGATCGGATAGAGACCGGAGAACACCATCGGCTGCGGGTCCTGGTAGCCGCCGAGAGCGTCCGTGGCAGGCGTGACGGCGGAGGTGACGGTGTCCCCGACCCGGGACTGGCGCACGTTCTTCGCGCCGGTGATCAGGTAGCCGACCTCGCCCACCCCCAGACCGGGCACCGTGTGCGGTTCGGGGCTGGAGACGCCGATCTCCTGTAGTTCGTGCACCTCACCGGTGCTCATCATCTTCACCTTGTCGCGGTGGCTGAGCTGCCCGTCCACCACCCGCACATAGGTGACCACTCCGCGGTAGATGTCATAGACCGAGTCGAAGATCAGTGCACGCGGCGGTGCCTCGGCAGTGCCGGTGGGTGCGGGGATCTCCTGCACGATCCGGTCCATCAGCTCCGGCACCCCCGCACCGGTCTTCCCGGAGACCCGCAGGCAGTCTTCCGGGTCGCCGCCGATCAGGGAGGCGAGCTCCTCGGCGAACCGATCCGGCTGCGCCGCCGGCAGGTCGATCTTGTTCAGCACCGGGATGATCGCCAGGTCGTTCTCCAGCGCCAGGTACAGGTTCGCGAGCGTCTGCGCCTCGATCCCCTGGGCGGCGTCCACCAGCAGCAGTGCCCCTTCACAGGCGGCGAGCGAACGGGACACCTCGTAGGAGAAGTCGACGTGGCCGGGGGTGTCGATCATGTTCAGTGCGTACGGCTGCTCCCCGACCTGCCAGGGCATCCGCACCGCCTGGGACTTGATCGTGATGCCCCGCTCGCGCTCGATGTCCATCCGGTCCAGGTACTGCGCGCGCATCACCCGGTCCTCGACCACACCGGTGAGCTGCAGCATCCGGTCGGCCAGCGTGGACTTGCCGTGGTCGATGTGCGCGATGATGCAGAAGTTGCGCAGCAGCTCGGCGGCGGTGGCGCTGGGGGCGATGGCGGCGCTGTCAGACGGCGTCACGATGGGCACGGGCTTGATTACCTCGGGGGTCGGCGGGCAGAGCAGGTCTATCCCCTATCGTCCCATGGCTTGATCGTCCTCCCCCACCGCGAACCTCGGATGGTGCGGTGGGATGTCGCATTTCGCTGTGCGGTGGATCGTTCGCGTGACCAGGAAGATCGGGCATCATCGGTACATGAGCTCGTTACCGGAGTCGATCGGACAGCTCGCTCGTGTGCTCAGCGTGCTGTTCCGCCTGCCCAGTGCCGCCGTGCTGGTGCTCGCGACGGCGGCGGCCGGCCTGGCTCTGATCCTCGCCGTGGTGAACCTCACCACGGCGGAGGTGGTCACCGCCGGGCACTGGGTGGTGCTCGCGCTCGCGGCGCTGTTCGCGCTGCCGGTGGCGCTGTTCGCGATCCGGCGACGGCGGTGGTTGCACAAGGTGGAGACGTCCACTCCCGCTGTGGTCTCCACGGAGATGGTGGGTCCAGACGAGCTGGCGGACCGGGTCTCGGACCAGATGGGCAGTACGCCCGGCGGTGAGGACGCCCGGATCGTGCTGGACGCGATCACCGAGGGCCGGATGCCGGCTGGGATGGGGACCGGACCGCGGGCGCGGATGACCCGGTGGCTGGGATCCGGGCGGCTCGGTGTCCTCGGGCATGCGCTCACCCGCTTGGAGCAGGCACAACGGGGGCTGCTGGTGGCCGCCGGTGGCCCGGTGTCGGCGCCCTACCTCAAGGATGACCTGCGGCTGAGCGCGCTGGCACTGCTGGGCACGCTGGTGGCGATCCCGTTGGCGGGGCTGCTGGCGATCATCCTGGCACTGGTGCTGCTCGCCGGCTGAGCACGGAGCCGCACCCGCCGGCAAGGCGAGGCGAGGCGAGGCGAGGCGACAGCACACGGCAACGCGGGGAGGCGGGCCGGTTGGCGGCTCAGGGGATGATCAGCTCAGGTTCGGTGGCCGCCTGCACGTCCTCGGCGTTCACTCCGGGGGCGAGCTCGCGCAGCACCAGGCCCGCCTCGGTCACGTCGATCACCGCCAAGTCGGTGATGATCCGGTTCACTACAGCGCGTCCGGTCAGCGGAAGGCTGCACTCGTGCACGATCTTGGGACGAGCGTCCTTGGCGGTGTGCATCATCAGCACGATCACGCGTTTCGCGCCCTGCACCAGGTCCATCCCGCCGCCGGGACCTTTGACCATCTTCCCGGGGATCATCCAGTTCGCGAGGTCCCCACGACCGGAGACCTGCATCCCGCCGAGGATCGCGGCATCGATCTTGCCCGCCCGGATCATCGCGAAGCTGGTGGCAGAGTCGAAGAAGGACGATCCCGGCAGCACCGTGACGGTCTCCTTACCGGCGTTGATCAGATCCGGGTGCACCTGCGCCGGATGCGGATACGGACCCACGCCGAGGATGCCGTTCTCCGACTGCAGCACCACGGTCCGTCCTGCCGGTACATAGTTCGGCACCAGAGTGGGCAGCCCGATACCGAGGTTCACATACGCTCCGTCAGGCAGCTCCTGGGCCGCGCGGGCGGCCATCTCCTCTCGGGTCAGTGCCAACGTTCAGCCCTCCTCGGCCACGGTGCGGCGTTCGATCCGCTTCTCGATGTCGGTGCCCACTGGCACCACCCGGTGCACGAACACGCCCGGGATGTGCACCTCGTTCGGGTCGATCCCGCCGATATCGGCGAGCTCCTCCACCTGGGCGATGCAGATGCGCCCCGCCATCGCGGCGAGCGGGTTGAAGTTCCGGGCGGTGGCATTGAACACGAGGTTGCCGGCCCGGTCCCCGCGCGCGGCATGCACCAGAGCGAAGTCGGTGCTGATCGCCTCCTCGAGCACGTACTGGTGCTCGCCGAAGGTGCGAGTCTCCTTCGCCGGTGAGGCCTGCGCCACGCTGCCGTCGGGGTGATACCGCCGCGGCAGGCCACCCTCGGCCAGCTGGGTACCGACGCCGGTACGGGTGAAGAACGCGGCGATCCCCGCACCGCCGGCGCGCAGCTTCTCCGCGAGGGTGCCCTGCGGGGTGAGCTCCACCTCCAGCTCACCGGTGAGGAACTGCCGCTCGAACTCCTTGTTCTCCCCCACGTAGGAGGAGGTCATCTTCGCCAGCCGTTCGGCACGCAGCAGCAGGCCCAGCCCCCAGTCGTCCACCCCGCAGTTGTTGCTCACCACCGACAGTCCGGACGCTCCCTGGGCGAGCAGTGCCTCGATCAGCACCATCGGGTTGCCGCAGAGTCCGAAGCCCCCGACGGCGATCGAGGCGCCGTCGCCGATATCGGCCACCGCCTCCGCCGGATCGCGGACCACCTTGTCGATTCCTGAGCTCAACGTCGTGCTCATCGTGACTGCCTCCCGTACCTGGTCCTCACGCAGACTCTCTCCACCATCTTGCAATGTGGACAGCCGGAGTGCAGCGGTTCGCCGCATCCACGAGTGCGCGCACGCCTGGAGATCGCCCGCACGGAGGGCGTTGTTCGCGGGAGAATGGCACCACCGACCAACCCGATGGCCACCACAGGTCGACACCCTGGACGAACGTGGTGCGCCACAGCGAAGGAGCTGACATGAGCGACCCAGCCGCCGTCTCCGACCCAGCAGACGTCGTCGTCATCGGCGCAGCGCGCACCCCGTTCGCCCGCCTGAACGGCGCACTCGCCTCCCTCCCGGCCACCGCACTGGGCGCGCACGCGATCACCGCCGCCCTGGCGCAGGCACAGCTGCCCGGAGACGAGGTGGATGCCGTGTTTCTCGGCCAGGTCCTGCAGGCCGGTACCGGGCAGAACCCGGCCCGCCAAGCTGCCCTCGGCGGCGGGGTGGGCCCGCGGGCACACGCCTCGGCGATCAACAAGGTGTGCCTGTCCGGCCTGTCCGCGGTGATCGATGCCGCACGGCTGATCCGCTCCGGCGAGGCCCAGGTGGTGGTGGCCGGCGGGATGGAATCGATGAGTCAGGCGCCGCACCTGCTCCCCGGAGTGCGGGGCGGCTGGACCTACGGAGACCGCACGGCGGTGGACCACCTGGCCTACGACGGTCTCACCGACGCCGTCGAGCAGATCAGCATGGGCGAGCTGACCGAGCGCGGCAGCGCCGGTTTCCCCGGCACCGACCTGTCCCGTACTGCGCAGGACGCGTGGGCGGCGACCTCGCACCAGCGCGCAGCCGCGGCCACTGCGGCCGGCACGTTCGCGGCCGAGATCGCTCCGGTGAAGGTGCGCACCCGCAAGGCCGAGACGGAGGTCTCCAGCGATGAAGGCATCCGGCCCGGCACCACCACCGAGAGCCTCGCCGGGCTCCGGCCGGCGTTCGCCACCGGCGGGGCGATCACCGCGGGGAACGCTTCCCAGCTCACCGACGGCGCCGCCGCACTGGTGCTGACCACCCGGGCCCGGGCCGAGGCCGCCGGAGCACCGGTGCTGGTCGCCGTGCGCGCCTGCGGTCAAGTGGCCGGTCCGGACAACAGCCTGCACACCCAGCCGGCGAATGCGATCGCCCAGGCCTTGGATCGAGCCGGCTGGATGCCCAGCGAACTGGCCCACGTGGAGGTCAACGAGGCGTTCGCGGCCGTGGTGCTCGCCTCGATCGCCGCACTGGGGATCGCCGCAGACCGGGTGAACCCGCACGGTGGGGCGATCGCGCTGGGCCACCCGATCGGCGCTTCCGGTGCCCGGCTGGCGGTGCACCTCGCCCACACCCTGCAACCCGGGCAACGTGGCGCCGCGGGCCTGTGCGGTGGTGGTGGCCAAGGTGAGGCGCTCCTGCTGGAGGGCTGAGCGCGAAGCGAGCGGCGCCGTCGTACTCGTTACGCTGGTGCGCCATGAGCTTGTTGAGCAGCTTCGCCCGCGCCGCGCGGCTCGTCGCCCGAGAAGCGGTGCGCTCCTCTCGCCGGGAAGCCCGCCGCGCCAGTACCCGGCGGCAGCGATCCCGGCCGCAGGGGCCCTCCGCCGGGCAGCGGGCGCACACCTACTTGGGTCCGTTGCCGCCGCCGGAGTACGCCCCGGTCAGCGACGGCGCTCCGGATCCCGGTGAGGTGGTCTGGGCCTGGGTGCCCTACGAGGAGGACGACTCCCGCGGTAAGGACCGGCCGGTGCTGATCCTCGCCGAGCACGACGACGGGCTGCTCGGCCTGCAGCTGACCTCCAAGGACCACGACACCGACGCCGAGCAGGAGGCGCGCTGGGGCCGCTACTGGGTAGATGTGGGCAGCGGCGCCTGGGACTCTCAGCGGCGGGAGTCGGAGGCACGGGTGGACCGGGTGCTGTGGCTGCCGCTGAGTGCAGTGCGCCGGGAAGGGGCGGCCCTGGACCGGGACCGGTTCACCGATGCGGTCGCCGCCGTCCGCCGCCACCGAGGGTGACCGAGGACACGACCGCAGTGGTGCCCGGCTGCTGCTAGAATCAACGGCTGGACCTGCGACGGCGTGCTTCGTCGCCGCTGGGCCACCCATCGATCCGCCACCGGGCACCCCACGCCTAGTCCTGAGATCATGGGCCGCCCTCTTCGACGTCAAAAGAGCCCCGTCGCGGAAGCGACCACACGAGAGAGTCAACACGTGGCAAACATCAAGTCCCAGATCAAGCGCAACCGCACCAACGAGAAGGCGCGGCTGCGGAACAAGGCCTACAAGTCCGAGCTGAAGACGCACGTCCGCCACGTGCGCGAGGCCATCGCCTCCGGCGACAAGGAGTCCGCCGAGAGCACTCTGCGGGACGCCACCAAGAAGCTGGACAAGGCCGTGAGCAAGGGCGTCATCCACAAGAACCAGGCCGCGAACCGCAAGTCCGCGCTGGCCAAGCAGGTCGCCGCTCTCTGAGCCTTCGGATGATCGTCGCTCACCACGAGTGAGCACCCACGACGGCGCCGCTCCCCTGCCCGGGGTGGGGCGCCGTTCGTCTGTCTCGGGTGATCAAGCGAGGATCCGGCGCGCGCCCGCGCCCGGCAGACGCCCGTACCCGCACCCCCGCCCGGCAGACAGCCGGTGAGGGTCCGCCGGACGCCGGTCGGGATCCCCCGGGTCAGCCACCGTCGCGGGCGGCGCACACCCGCAACACCGCGCGCTCGACGGCGAAGCGCGCATCGCGATACTCACCCTTGACCTGGGCGTCGGCATCGGCGACCGCGGTGATCGCCGTGGCCAGGCCCTCCGGGGTCCAGCCACGCAGCTCGCGCCGGGCCCGGTCGACCTGCCAGGGCGCCATACCCAGGTCCCCGGGGTTGCCGCGACCGCGGACCGTGGACACCTTGGCCAGGGCCCGCAGCTTCATCGCCAGCACCGCCACCAGCGGCACCGGGTCCACTCCGGTCTCCAGTGCGTGCCGGAGCAAAGTGACCGCCTCGGTGGTCTGACCGGCCACGGCCGCATCGGCCACCCTGAACCCGGTGGCCTCCACCCGGCCGCCGTAGTACTTCTGCACCACGTCCGGGGTGATCGTGCCCGTGCTGTCAGCGATCAGCTGGGCGCAGCCCGAGGCCAGCTCGCGCAGATCGGAGCCGAGAGCTTCGACCAGTGCCTGCACAGCGGCCCGGGTGGCGCGGCGGCCGGCGTCGGTGAACTCGCCGCCGGCGAACTCAACCTTGTCCCCGTCGCGCTTGATCGGTTCGCAGGTGACCACCGGGTAGCCGGCCTTGGCGATGGCATCGAGCAGCTTCTTCCCGCGGGTGCCCTTCTCATGCCGGATCACCAGGGTGAAGTCGCCGATCTCGTGCCCAGCGGCGGCCACGTAGGCCAGTGCGTCCTCGATGAACGCGTCGGAGGCGGCCTCGGCTCCGACGACCACAGCGTGCCGGTGCTCGCCGAACAGCGACGGGCTGGCGATCACGTCCAAGTTGCCGCGGGTGTAGGTGGCCGCCTCGATCTGCGGGGTCTCGATATCGACCTGTGGTGCGGCATCCTCCGGCAGCCCCTGGGCAGCGGCGGCGTGCTGGCGCGCGAGAGCGGTCAGGCGTTCGCTGGCCCGATCGACGAGCAGTCCTTCGCTGCCGCGCAGCAGCACCACCGGCGCCAGCGGAACATCCCGCCAGCTGGGTCCGGAGGCTGCGGGTCGGCGGCGTGAGGGAGGCACAGGCATAGCCTGCCACGAACCAGGGACAGCACCGGCGTCGAGCGCCGCCGGGCGTGCGACAAGTGTGTGGTGTGCAGGGCCCGTGGGTGCCGAGGCTGGAAGAGGCAACTCGCGATCCCGGGACCCGCCGAAAAGGCCATTGCGGTGTGCCGGCGACGTGCCCGGTACGTCAAGACAACACCACAGTCGAGGAACGTCGCGATCACAGCGGCATCAGCACGCGCACACCCATCAGCTCTCCGGAACGACCCCAGTGGGAAGTCCTCGCATCGGATAGTGCACGGCACCACCACGATGAGCGCTGACCCGCGGACCCGCTCAATCACCACCTCCATGACCCACACCCAGCACCTCCGGAGAGCCGCCCGGTTCCCGCCTGGTGGCAGCTGCTACCCCGCCCCGGGTATGGCTGCGCACGCGCGCGCCACGACGGCGATCCACTCCGCGCACCAGGACGCCCCCTGCACGCACGCAGCCGCAGCAGTCGGTGCGACCGGCCCGAGCAGCGCCGCGCTCACGCCGAGCACTGTGGCCGGTGCGACCACCGGTGCGGCGAGCACGTTCGCCAGGACGCCGTAGACCGGCAGGCTCGGCTGCAGCAGCAGGAGCACCGGCAGGCAGGTCAGCTGCGCCGCCACCGGGATCGCGATCGCGGCCGCCAACGGGGTGGGTAGCCAGCGGGACAGCCAGGTGGCCAGCGGCGGTGCGAGCAGGAGCAGTCCGCCGGTGGCCAGCACGGAGAGCGCGAACCCGTAGGACCGGGTGATCCAGGGGTCGGCGGCGATCAGCACCACCACCGCCACTGCGAGCGCGGGCAACCCCGAGCGGGGTCGGCGCAGCACCAGACCGAGCAGCAGCACGCCGCCCATCACTGCCGCCCGAAGCACGCTCCCCTCCGGCCGCACCAGCGCCACGAACGCCACCAGCGCCACTACTCCCAGCCCGGCCCGCAGCCAGCGCGGTGCCCAGAGCAGCAGCACCATCAGCACGGCCAGCAGCAGCGCCACGTGTGCCCCGGAGATCGCGGTCAGGTGGGTCAGGCTCACCGTGCGCATGTCCTCGGCGAGCGCGGCCGGCAGCGCCCGGGTGTCCCCGAGCGCGATCCCGGGCACCAGGCCCCGGCCGGCTGGAGGCAGGTCGGCGCACAACTCGGCCAGACCGGCCCGGATGCTGGCCACCTGCGCCCGCCACCCGTCCGGCGCGCGGACCGACCCGATCGAGTCGGCGATCACCAGCAGCACCCGGTCATCTCCTGCCGCCGTAGCCACCAGCTGGGCTGAGGTGCGCACCTGCGCCCCGAACGGCAGGTCCAGCCAGCCCGGGCCGCCGAGCAGCACCACCGGTGCCCGCAGCTCGCCGGCACGCCCCTCCACCTCCAGCAGCAGTGCGTCGGCGATCGCGCCGTCCTCGTGCGGTCGGGCCTCGCGCTGCAGCTGCACGGTGACCGCAGGGCTGGCCCCGTCCAGCTCGGCCACCAGCTCGGCCCGGGCGCTCCCGCGCACCGCCACTGTGCCGAGCACCAGGGCGGCAACCAGCAGTGCGAGCACACCGGCGGCCAGCAGCTCGTTCCCCGACCGCCGGTGCCGGGCGAGCACGCGCCCGCGCAACCGGCGCAGCCCGGCCGCGGCAGCCACCAGCAGCCCGAGCACCACCGCCCAGCCGGCGTTCTCCCCCACGCCCACACCCCAGCCGCAGACCAGCCACACCAGTGCTGCGGCTGGCACCAACCGCAGGTCCAGTCCTGCGCCGGGGTACAGCGGGCTCACAGCCGCACTCGTTCTCGTAGCCGGTCCAGGGTGGCCGGTCCGATCCCGGGAACGGCCAGCAGGTCCTCGACGCTCTCGAACGGGCCGTCCTCCTCCCGGTGGGCGATGATGTCTGCCGCTCGCGCGGGCCCGATCCCGGGCAGGGTCTCCAGTTCCTCGGCTCCCGCCGTGTTCACGTTCACGACGGCGGCGCTCACCTCCGCGTCCGACGCACCCGATCCGGTTGCCGCCTCAGGCAGGGCGGGTGGCGTCTCGCCCTCGGCCGGCACATAGACCTGCTCACCGTCCGTGACCGGCGCCGCCAGGTTCACTCGATCCAGGTCGGCCGTCTCGGCTGCGCCCCCGGCTGCCGCGATCGCGTCAGCGACCCGCTCCCCCGGAGCGAGCTGCACCAGACCTGGGTCGCTCACCGCCCCGGCGACGTGCACATACAGCGCAGCTTCCGCCGAGGCGACCTCGCCCACGCCAGGCGAGTCTGCGCCGTCGGCGGAGGGAGCGGCGGAGGCCGGCGGCGCTGCGCTCGGCGTGGGCAGCGTCGGCTGCGTGGGCGTGACCTCGGGGCTGCCTGGTGCCCCCAACCGGAGCACACCGCTGGCCACCGCGGCCACGGCCAGCAGGACGCCGAGCAGCACCACGGCGAGCGCCACCCGGGCGAGTGTGCCGGGGCGCAGCGCCCAGGAGGTGCGCTGCCGGACGCCCTCCGACCGCTCGGCACGGTGACGTGCGCCGTCATCGGCCTCCTGTGCACCGCCCGCCTCCCGGGCGGGCTCGTACGCGGCCAGCTGCAGCCGGCGGAGCCGGTCACGGGGGCGCTGGGCAGTCACCCCCGCACAGTAGAAACCCTGGGCGCAGTCGTGTGCCGGGCCGGGAGCGGGTTGGGGATAACCGGGCAACAGCCGGTCCGGCCGCCCTGGCCGTCAGACCCGCCGCCGCAGACCTGCCCTGGCCGTCAGACCCGCTGCCGCCGTCAGACCCGCTGCCGCTCCGCGCGCTGCTGCACCAGTTCCTCGACGGCGCTGGGCAGGGTGGTCTCGAAGTCGATCAGCTTCACCCAGGTGGGGGTGATGACGATCCGGACCATGGACTCGTACAGGGAACGCACTTCAGCCTCCCAGTCCACCCGCTGCTCGGGCGTCATCTGGTAACTGCCGTTCATCTCCAGATACTCCTGCGGGATACCGCGGACCACATCCAGCTCCGCATACCCCCGCAGGAGCAGGATCATCGGCGGATGCACCTCGGTATCGATGGTCAGCGCCACCGCCGGATGATGCCGCAGGGAGCGCAGCTTCGGTGCGTTCGTGGAGGTACAGACCACGATCTGTGCCCCGTTCCAGGTGAAGGAGACGGGCACGTTCCGGGGTGTGCCGTCCTTGGCGACGTACGCCATCCGCAGGACGTCCCGGGCCAGCAACTCCTGGCTGGCGGGCCGGTCCAGGATGGCTGCGATCTCGTGCGGTTCCATCGGGTGCTCCTTCGTCGAGGCCGGCGTGGCCGATCTGGCCGCGCACCCCTGGGACGGAACCGCCGGCGAGTTCTCGACATCGGTGCCGGGCACCGAGAGACGTTCGGCTCAGCGCCGCCCGGTAGAGCGACTCACCAGGACCCGGGCCGGGCCGCGGGCGTCCAGCCGGCATGCTGTCCAGAAAGCAACCCGACCAGCCGCCGGGCACAGTTCACCTGCGCGATCCGCCCGGTCACCGGGACTGCCAGCATCAGCAGGACGATCACGATCAGTGCGGTATCGGTGGCCTGCCCCGGCCCGAACACCATGCTCGGAATGAGCAGCAGCAGCAGACCCGCCGGGGTGGACACCAGACCCATGCCGAGTACGAGCGCCACGGTCAGCGGGCGGGTCATCTCCGTGCGGACGCCATAGCGGCGTAGCCGGCTGAGCTTGGCCAGGACGGTGATATCGAGCACGAGCGCGGTCACCCCGAGCACGAAGATGCCGAACCCTGCAGCGAGGTTCCCGATCAACCAGGCGAAGAACTCCTCACCGCCTGCGAACATCGACCCGTCGGAGGGGTCGCTGCGCTGGTCGCCGGTGCCGAACACGGCATAGCTGGAGATGCCCACGAACGCCAGCAGAACCAGCAGTCCACCGCCGACGCCGGCACCCCAGGCGGACAGCAGCCGCACACTTCGGCCGATCTCGGCGAGCGGGACCTGCGGAGGAGGCCCGATCGGGCCGATGGCCACGCCTCAGCCCCCTGGGACGATGTTCACGAGCTTGGGCGCCCGCACGATCACCTTGCGCACGGGTGCGCCGTCGAGGGCCCGCTGCACTCCGGGAGCGGCCAGGGCCAAGGCCTGCAGCTCCTCCTCGGAGATCGACGGTGCGACCTCCAGCCGGTCCCGCACCTTGCCCTTGACCTGCACCACGCAGGTGACCGTCTCAGCGACCAGGAGCTCCTCGTCGGCCTCCGGGAACGGCTGATAGGTCAGCGAGCTCTGGTGCCCGAGCCGGGACCACAGCTCCTCGGCGATGTGTGGCGCCACCGGTGCGGTCATCAGCACCAGCGGTTCGATCGCATCCCGCGGCACCTGGCCCAGGCCGGTGAGGTGGTTGTTCAGCACGATCAGCCGCGCGATCGCCGTGTTCGGTCGCATCGCTGCCATCTCTGTGCGCACCTCGGCGATGGTGCGGGCCACCAGCTGCGCGGTCTCCCGGCCGGCCGGGTCGTCGGTGACGGTGACCGCACCGGTCTCCTCGTCCACCACGTTGCGCCAGAGCCGCTGCAGGAACCGCTGTGCTCCGACGACGGCGCGGGTGTCCCACGGCCGGGAGTCGTCCAGCGGGCCCATGCTCATCTCATACACCCGGAACGTGTCGGCGCCGTAGGCGGCGTACATCTCGTCCGGGGTGACCATGTTCTTCAGGGACTTGCCCATCTTGCCGTACTCACGCCGGACCGACTCACCCTGATAGGTGAAGGTGGACTCGCCGTCGTCGGAGGGGTGCTCGAGGACCTCATCGGCGGGTACGTACACCCCACGGGAGTCGGTGTAGGCGTAGGCCTGGATGTAGCCCTGGTTGAACAGCTTGTGGAACGGCTCCAGGCTGGAGGTGTGGCCCAGGTCGTAGAGCACCTTGTGCCAGAACCGGGCGTAGAGCAGGTGCAGCACGGCGTGCTCCACCCCGCCCACGTACAGGTCGGCCCCACCGGTGGTCGGCTGCCCGTCCTCGTCGAGCTGCGGCCCCATCCAGTACTTCTCGTTCTCCGGGTCCACGAAGGTGGCCGTGTTGGCGGGGTCCAGGTAGCGCAGCTCGTACCAGCAGGAGCCGGCCCAGTTCGGCATCGTGTTGGTGTCCCGCCGATAGGTCTTCGTCCCCTCACCCAGGTCGAGGGTGACGTTCACCCACTCCTCGGCGCGCGCCAGCGGCGGTTCGGGGGTGGAGTTCGCGTCCTCCTCGGCGTAGGTGCGCGGGGAGAAGTCCGGCACCTCCGGCAGCTCCACCGGGAGCAGCTCGTCCGGGATCGCGATCGGCCGGTCATCGGTGTCGTAGACCACCGGGAACGGCTCACCCCAGTACCGCTGCCGGGAGAACAGCCAGTCCCGCAGCCGGTAGGTGACGGTGGGCGTGCCGGTGCCGCGCTGGCTGAGCCAGTCGGTGACCAGGGCCTTGGCCTCCTCCCGCTCCAGACCGTTCAGGCTGATCTGCTCGTTCGCGGAGTTGATCGTGGGTCCGTCGCCGGTGTAGGCGCCGCCCTCGAAGTCAGCCGGCGGCTGGACAGTGCGCACCACGGGCAGCTCGTAGCGAGTAGCGAAGGCGTAGTCGCGCTCGTCCTCGGCCGGAACGGCCATGATCGCGCCGGTGCCGTATCCGCTGAGCACGTAGTCGGCGAGGAACACCGGCAACGCGGCCTGGTTCACCGGGTTGGTGGCATACACCCCGGTGAACACCCCGGTCTTCTCCCGGCCCTCGGCTTGGCGCTCCAGGTCGGTCTTCGCCGCTGCCGCCTGGCGGTAGGCGGCCAGCGCCTCGGCCGGGGTGGCGTGCCCGCCCGTCCAGGCCTCGCGGGTGCCGGCCGGCCACGCAGCCGGCACCAGGGCGTCGAGCACGTCGTTCTCCGGTGCGAGCACCATGAAGGTGGCACCGAACAGCGTGTCCGGCCGGGTGGTGAACACGTCGACGGCGGAGCTCGGCTCCGCGTCCGGCTCACCCAGGGCGAAACGCACCTGGGCGCCCTCGGAGCGGCCGATCCAGTTGCGCTGCATGGTCTTGACCTTCTCCGGCCAGTCCAGCAGGTCCAGATCGTCGACCAGCCGGTCACCGTAGGCGGTGATCCGCATCATCCACTGCCGCAGGTTGCGCTGGAACACCGGGTAGTTGCCGCGTTCGCTGCGGCCTTCGGCAGTGACTTCCTCGTTCGCCAGCACGGTGCCCAGGCCCGGGCACCAGTTCACCGGCACGTGCGCGACGTAGGCGAGCCGGTAGGTGCCGAGGATCTCTTCCTGCTCGGCCGGGGTGAGCTCGGCCCAGTCCTGCCCGGTCGGGGTGGCCCGGGTGCCGGCGGTGAACTGGTCCACCAGCTCGGCGATCGGGCGGGCGGCCCCGGTCCCGCGCCCGTCCCGGCGCGGGGCGTCGGTGTCGAACCAGGAGTTGAAGATCTGCTGGAAGATCCACTGCGTCCAGCGGACGAACTCGGGATCGGTGGTGGCGAAGGTGCGCCGGTCATCGTGCGCCAGCCCCATCCGGCGCAGCTGCCGGCGCATCGTGGCGATGTTCTCCTCCGTGGTGATCCGAGGATGCTGCCCGGTCTGCACCGCGTACTGCTCGGCCGGCAGGCCGAAAGCGTCGAAGCCGAGGGCGTGCAGCACGTTCGCACCGGTCATCCGCTTGAACCGGCCGACCACGTCGGTCGCGATGTAACCGAGCGGGTGCCCCACGTGCAGGCCCTTACCGGAGGGGTAGGGGAACATGTCCAGCAGGTAGAACTTCTCCGGCCGCACCGAGTCCTCGGCCAGGTCGCCCACCGGGTTCGGGGCGTGGAACGTGCCCTCGGCCGCCCAGCGGTCCTGCCAGGACTGCTCGATCCGCCCGGCGAGCTCCGCGGTGTACCGGTGCGGCGGGTTGTCGCCGGTGGCGGGCGCGGTGGCAGCAGTGGGTTCAGTCATCAACAGCTTCCTCGGCAAGGGTGGGCGGCGTCAGCCGGAAGTAAGCGCGGTGCGGCGCGGCGGCATACCGATCCGGTGCCGGTGCGCGGCCACACCGCTCCTGCGAGCAGATTCCAGACTAGCGCAGCCCAGTCCCGGCCCCTGCGCACCGGGGCGGTCGCCCCGGCGCACCACCCTTCGCCGGTGCGCACGACCGCGCTCGCCCGACACTCACCGCCCTTCGCCCCGTGCGCACCGCCCCGTGCGCACGACCGCGCTCGCCCCGACACTCATCGGCTGCACACCCACCACCCGGGTGCACTCACCGGGCAAGGCTCCACCGATCGGCCTAGGCTCGTCTGCAGGGGCGGGTGAGGTTCCCGCCCACGTGCCTTTCGAGCAGAAGGAGATCGCTGTGACTGATGCGACATCCACCGTTCCCACTCACCTGCAGGCGACGCTCGTCGACCTGATCGACCTTTCCCTGCAGGGCAAGCAGGCGCACTGGAACATCTCCGGACCACACTTCCGGTCGCTCCATCTGCAGCTCGACGAGGTGATCGCCGACCTGCGCACCTGGTCCGACGACGTCGCCGAGCGGATGGCTGCCATCGGCAGCCCGCCGGACGGGCGCGCTGACGTCGTCGCGAACAGCTCGGAGGTGGATCGCCTCGATGGTGGTGTGCTCGCCACCGACAAGGTGCTCCGCCAGTTCGAGGACCGGCTGCAGGCCGCCAGCGACCGGATCAAGGCCACGCTGGCGGACCTGGAGGCCGATCTGCTCAGCCAGGACATCCTGATCGAGGTCTCCACCGGGCTGGACAAGCACGCCTGGATGTTCCGCGCCGCGGCCGGCTGAGCGGGTCAGGACCAGGCGCCTGCGGCAGCCGTCCGGACGGCGTAGTCAGCGAACGTCCCCGGCCGCCTGCTGAGCACCTGGTGTACGCCGTCGGTCGGTTCGGTCAGCAAGCCCCGGCGGAGCTCGGCGAACATGGTCTCCAGGGCGTGCACGTCCGCCGCGGGTACCCCCTGGGACCGCAGCACGGCGGGGTACTCCTCCGGTGGAATGTCGGTGAACCGGACCTCACGACCGGCCGCCCGGGCGATGGTCGCGACCGCTTCATCCCAGGTCAGTGCCTCGGGACCGGTCACCTCGACGACCCGATCCACCCAGTCGTTGCTGGTCAGCATCGTGACCGCCACGTCCGCGACGTCCTCGACGTCGATGAACGGTTCGGGAACGCCCCCGACGGGGAGGGCCAGCTCCCCCGCCACCAGCAGGTCATAGAACACGTCTTCGTCGAAATTCTGCGCGAAGTTGCTGGCACGCACGATCGACCACTGCACCCCGGACGTCCGCACCGCATGCTCCAGGTCGAGCATCTCCCGGCCGAATCCGTTCTTCCAATGATCGGCGCCCCGGCCGGAGAGGGCCACCAGCCGCCGGACCCCGCTGGCCACTGCGCGGTCGACGAACTCTGCGACCGGGGTGGCGGTGAGCGGTAGCGCCAGATAGACGGTGGATACCCCCTCGAGCACGCCGGGCCAGGTCCTCCGGTCGTCCCAGTCGAACCGGGGCGTGCTCCGCCGGGAGGCCGGTCGGACCTCGTGGCCGGCGCCCCGGAGCCGGTCGACGATCCGGCTCCCGGTCTTGCCGGTGCCGCTGAGAACGAGAATCGGGTCGGTGCTGGTCGACGGGCGTGGGGTTCCTGCGTGGTTTCTGTCATGCGACCAGCACATCGTGGCCGGATCAGACGATCCATGGGCCTACGTCTCGTTGACATAGGTAGCCGTCTACACTGCGTCGCATGGACGCCCTTTCCAGCCTGCTCCGCGGCGTACGCGCGGACGGGGTCGTGCTCAGTCGACCCACCGCTTCGCCACCTTGGGCGCTGCGGGTGCACAGCGCCGCCTCGATCAGCCTGTGTACGCCGATGTGTCGGCAGGGCTGGCTGGTGATCCCTGGACAGCCGGAGCCGATCCTGCTCCGGCCCGGGGACACAGTGCTGGTCCGTGGACCGGTGGACTTCTCCTTCATCGACGACGTGGACTCCGCCATCGAGCGAACCTGCACGGATCTGCCATCCGCCGGGGGCCAGGCAGTCGTCATCGAGGACCAGGCGGAGGCACCGGAGGGATCGGCCGCGTTGCTGGTCGCAGAGTTCCCGATCGACGGTGCTGTCGGTCGCCGCCTGCTCGAGGAACTACCCCCGGTGCTGGTGGTACCCGCCGATCCGTCGTGCGGGACAACTCTCGACTACATCGCGGCGGAGATCGCTGCTGACCAGCCGGGCCAGCAGGTAGTGCTGGAGCGGCTGCTGGAATGGGTGTTGGTGTGCAGCCTGCGGGCCTGGTTCGACTCCCCGCAGGTGATCGCCCCCGCGTGGTATCCGGCGATGTCGGACCCGGTGGTCGGGCCCGCCCTGCGAGCGATGCACGGTGATCACGCCCGGCCGTGGACAGTAGCCGCCCTGGCCAGCACTGCACACGTCTCCCGTGCCACGCTCGCCAAGCGGTTCACCGAGCTGGTCGGTGAGCCTCCGCTCACCTACCTCACTGGGTGGCGGATGACGCTGGCAGCAGATCTGCTGAGCGAACCGGGCGCGTCCGTAGCGGACGTCGCCCGCCGCGTTGGCTACGCCGACCCGTTCGGCTTCAGCGCGGCGTTCAAGCGCACCCGCGGGACCAGCCCGAGCGAGTATCGCCGCCCGAACGCCAGCGCCGCCGCCGGCTGAGCGTTAGTTGCTGAGGCTGCTCGTCGAGCGGGCCGGCACCAGGCGCAGTGCGTCGGCGCCGGCCTGTTCGATCCGCCGAGCCAGTTCCGGTGCGCGGCGGGGACCGAGGTCGACGTCCTCCGTGGCGGCGTAGACGCCCGTGGGCACGATCAACGAGCCGAAGTAGGCGAACAGCGGCCGGAGCACCTGGTCGATCACCAGCTGGTGCCGCATGCTTCCACCGGTCGCGCCGAGCAGCACTGGCTTACCGCGCATCGCCACCGGATCCACGAGATCCCACAACGACTTGAAGATTCCGGCGTAGCTGCCTCGGAACACCGGACTCGCGGTGACCACCAGGTCCGCCTGCTCGATCGCGCGCAGCGCGTCGTCCAGCTCGGGTGAGGGCAGACCCGCCACCGTGGCGTGCGCCACGTCCACTGCCAGATCACGCACCTCGATGGTCCGGGTGAGGACGGTGACGTCCCCTGCGGCCTGTTCGACGGCCTGCAGCAGAGCGTCGGTGAGCCGGCGGGTGCTGGACGGGAAGCCCACTCCCCCGCTGACGGCTACCACGGTGATCGCGTTCGCTGCACTCGGCAGATCAGTCATCGCTCTTCCTCTCCGGCGCCGGCGCGGCGCTCTTCAGTCGGCTGGTCAGCTCGGCCAGCGTGGTCTGCTCGTCCTCGGTGAGCACAGGATCGATGCGGGCAGCGATGCTGCGCACGTGCCGGCGCCCGATCGCCTGCTGCAGCCGAGCCCCGGCCGGGGTGAGGCTGATGACCACCCCCCGACCGTCGTCGTCGGCCACAGTGCGCTGCACCCAGCCTGCGGCGGCGAGCCGGTCAACCATCCTGGACAGACTCGGCTGCGTGAGCAGCACATGCGTGTTCAGGTCCCGCAGCCGCATCGGCCGCCCGGATCCGGACAGGGTGAACAGCACGTCGTACTCGCGCGAACTCAACGGCCGGAAGTCCTTGGCTGCCTCGAACTGGCGCATCAGGTGCACCTGAGCCCGCAGCAGCGACTCCCAGGCGACGGCGGCACTACGCGCACTCATCTCTGCTCCCTTCCGTGCCGCTGGCTCGGACTGGCCTCATCGGCGCACCGCACTGCCCGACAGCGGGTCGATCTCCATCCGCGGGGTCAGGTCCACCGCACCGCCGGCAGCCTCGACCCGCGCCGCGTGCGTGGGGCCGTCCGGGATGTGGGCGGGGCGATCCTTGTCGAACTCGGCACGCAAGGTGGGCAGGATCTCACCGAGCAGGTCGAGCTGCTCGAGCACCGTCTTCAGCGGCAGCCCGGCGTGGTCCATCAGGAACAGCTGGCGCTGGTAGTGCCCGAAGGAGTCCGCGAAGGTCAGCGTCTTGTCGATGACCTCTTGCGGGCTGCCCACGGTCAGCGGGGTGGCGTCGGTGAACTCCTCCAGGCTGGGACCGTGCCCGTACACCGGGGCGTTGTCGAAGTACGGCCGGAACTCCTTGACCGCGTCCTGGGAGTTCTTCCGCATGAAGATCTGTCCGCCGAGACCCACGATCGCCTGGTCGGCACTGCCGTGGCCGTAGTACTCGTACCGCTCCCGGTACAGGCCGATCAGCGCCTGGAAGTGCTCCTTCGGCCAGAAGATGTTGTTCGCGAAGAAGCCGTCCCCGTAGCGGGCGGCCAGCTCGGCGATCTGCGGGGTGCGGATAGAGCCGTGCCACACGAACGGGGCAACCCCGTCCAGCGGCCTGGGCGTGGCGGTGAAGCCGTTCAGCGGGGTGCGGAACCGGCCCTCCCAGTCCACCACCTCCTCGTCCCAGAGCTGACGCAGCAGCTGATAGTTCTCCACGGTCAGCGGCAGGCCCTGGCGGATGTCCTTACCGAACCACGGGTAGACCGGGCCGGTGTTGCCCCGGCCGAGCATCAGATCCACGCGGCCGTCGGACAGGTGCTGCAGCATCGCGTAGTCCTCGGCGATCTTCACCGGGTCGTTCGTGGTGATCAGCGTCGTGGCCGTGGACAGGATCAGCTCTTCGGTCTGCGCGGCGACATACCCGAGCATCGTGGTCGGCGAGCTGGGCACGAACGGTGGGTTGTGGTGCTCACCGGAGGCGAACACGTCCAAGCCCACGTCCTCGGCCTTCTTCGCGATCGCCACCATCGCCTTGATCCGCTCATGCTCGGTGGGCAGCCGACCGTTGGTGGGGTCGGGCGTGACATCACCGATCGTGAAGATTCCGAACTGCATCGTGTTCACCTTTCAAAGTGTATGCGTTTGCATGAAGTTCTGCTCGGTGCAACGCATGGCAGTGGAAGGTATTCCCGGTGTGATTGGCGCCACTCTCCCACGGTCGTGCGAAGTCGGTCACCGGTGCCCGCTATCGCTCGACCTTGCCGCGCGGGCGAGCACTTCCTTCACCTGGGCCATGAACGCGTCCGGGTCGGTGAGCAGTCCCAGTGAGGGGATCCGCAGCACCGGTCCCCGGCGGAGCCGCACCGCGTTGTCGCGCAGCGCATCGTCCACCGGACGCAGCCCCTGGTAGTGCTGCACACCATCGATCTCCACGCCCACACGAAACTCCTCCCACCAGACATCGAGGTAGATCCGCCCGCGCGGCCCCTGGCACACTCGCTGCCGGCTCGGCACCGGCAGGCCGTGTTCCCGGCAGAGTCGGGCGAAGTCGAGCTCCCCCAGTGCCTGCACGCCGCCGCTCACCTCCCGCAACAGCCGCCGCAGAAACTCCCGCCGCCGGACCCGGCGCCGGGAGCTCACCTCTTCGACGAGCCGCTCCGCGGTGGTGAGCCGTTGCTGCACCGCGAGGATAACGATCAGTGCCGCCTGCCGCTCGCTCGCGGCCCACTCCACCGCATGCACCACCGCCGCCTCGGTTCGGACCCGTGGCAGGCCCGCACCCGGCGCACGCACCACCACCCGGTGGGTGTGCCGGACCACGCCAGCGAGCGCCACCGCGCGGCGACCCCGTGGCACGGTCACAAAGACACGCTCCTCCGTGTAGCCCTCGAGACCACCGGCGAGCAGTGCAGACACGCCGTCGAGCACCGTGCCGGACCCGGTCTCCCACACCACCCACGCCGCGAAGGCGCGTGGGGACGTCGGCCGCCACAGCCGGCGCTGCCCGGCGACCGCCGACCGCTCCGCGCCGGGCCGGGGCTCGGCCACGTGGCGCGCTCCGGCGGCATCGATGCAGACCGTGTGCTTTCCCAGCGCGATCCACCGGCCGCCACGTACTTCGCTGCGGACCTCGTCCCTGGAGATCCCCACGGCACGCAGTTCTCGCCGATGCACCACGCCACCGAACTCCGCGGCCAGCTCACGGGCCACCCGGCGGCGCCAGGTCCTGCGGGCGTGCAGGCTCGCGGCGCTGTGACCGACCAGGGTTCCCACACCACCAGCCTGGTACTCACGCGCCGCTCACGGTGAGGCCCTGTGGACAGCCCAGGCTCCGCCGTCAACGGAGTGTAGAACCGGGCACCGGTGCCCGGCTTTGCACGACCTCGGCGGGGACCGGGGCTGCTAGGCGGTGATCGCTTGCGCCTGCGCGACCACAGCACTCACCAGCTCGGCATCGCGGCCCAGACCCGGCTGCAGGGTCTCCAGCACCGCGGGCACCACCTCGGCGAGATCACCGGCGTTCGCGGCTTCCTGGGCGGGACCGGCGCCAGCGTCCTTGACCGGGGCACCGGCCCCACGCAGGTGCAGCACCCAGCCGGCCAGAGTGGTGGCGCCCCCGACCGGCACCCGGCCCGCGGCGCGCTCGGCGCTGACCGCAGGCAGGGTGCGCACCGGCAGCTTCTGCGAACCATCCATCGCGATCTGGGCGAGCAGATGGCGCACCCGCGGGTTGGCGTACCGGTCCAGCAGTGCGGTGCGGTAGGCCTCCACCTCCGCCTCCGGCAGTCCGAGGCCACGCTGCGCCTCGTCCCAGAACTGCTCCACCCAGCCGCGGCAGGCCGGGTCGGCGATCGCGGCGTCGATGGTCTCGTGACCGCGCACGCTACCCACATACGCCAGCTGGGAGTGGGAGCCGTTCAGCAGCCAGAGCTTGCGCCGCTCGTGCGGGGCGACATCGGCGACGAACTGCACGCCAGCCGCGTCCCAGGCGGGCCGGCCGGCCGGGAACTCACCGCTGATCACCCATTCGGCGAACGGTTCGGTGGGCACCGGAGATGCGTCGGAGTAGCCGGTGCGCTCCACCACCAGCTCGCGGTCGGTGTCGGTGGTGGCCGGGGTGATCCGGTCCACCATCGAGGTGGCGAAGTCCACGTGTTCGCTGATCCAGTCCAGCAGCGTCTCGTCCACCGCCCGGGCGGCATCGATGACCAGGGTCCGGGTGACGTCACCGTTGTCGGGCAGGTTGTCACACGGCAGGATCGTCAGCTTGCCGCCACGGGCTTCACGGCGCGCGAGCAGTCCGGCCAGCAGCCGCATCGGCATCGAGGTCACTACCGCGCGCGGGTCCGACCGCAGCGCGGCCACATCCGCGGCCACATCGTCTGCGGCCAGATCCAGGTGCCCGTCGGCGCCGCGCCGGTAGCCGTGCTCGGTCACCGTCATGCTCACGACGGCGGTGCTCACCTCAGCGAGGTAGGCCAGGTAGGTCTCGTGCTCGCTCGCCGGGTGAACGGCCACGATCGAGGAGATCACCTCCACCTCGTCCCCGCCGGCCCCCTTGGTGATCAGGGAGTACAGGCCGTCCTGCGGGGCGAGGGCCTCGGCCTGATCCGGGCGTCGGCCGGTGAAGGCCGCGATCCCCCAGTCCTCGGCGTCAGGTGCGTGGTGGGTGTACCAGGCCTGGTGGGCGCGGTGGAAGTTCCCCACGCCCAGGTGGACGATCCGCACCGGGGCGGAGGTCGCGGGTGTACCGGGCAGGCCGCGGCGCAGTCGCTGAGTCACGGGAACACTCTCCTCAGAGCTTGAAGACGTTCGTCGGGTTGGTGACCACCAGATCGTGGATCGCCTCGTGGGCTTCATCCTCGGGCAGCCGGTGCTCGAGGACCAGGTCGGCCAGGTAGCCGGCGTCCAGGCGTCGGCTCATGTCGTGGCGTGCGGGGATCGAGCAGAAGGCGCGGGTGTCGTCGATGAACCCCGAGGTACGGGAGAAGCCGGCAGTCTCGGTGACCGCGGAACGGAACCGGCGGATCGCCTCCGGGGCATCGATGAACCACCACGGCACACCGACGTACACCGACGGGTAGAACCCGGCCAGCGGCGCCAGCTCCCGGGAGTAGACGGTCTCGTCGATGGTGAACAGCACCAGGTGCAGGTTCGGGTGGGTGCCGTAGGCGTCCAGCAGCGGGCGCAGCGAGTCGGTGTACTCCACCGCGATCGGGATATCGCAGCCGACGTCCGGGCCGTAGGACTCAAACGTGGCCGTGTGGTGGTTGCGCCGCACCCCCGGGTGGATGGTCATCACCAGCCCGTCCTCGCAGGACATCCGGGCCATCTCGGTGAGCAGGTGCCGGCGCAGCGCGGTGCTCTCCTCCTCAGTCACCCTGCCGGCGCGGGCGGCCGCATAGATCCGGCTCGCCTCGCCCTCGTCCAGGATCACCGTGACGGCGTCGATCACGCCATGGTCGGCGGAGACCGCTCCGTGCTGCACGAAGTACCGGCGGCGGCTCTCCAGTGCGGCGATGAACCCCGCGTAGGTGGAGGTGTCCTCGCCGGAGACCTGGCCGAGCCGGTCGGCGTCCGCGTTCCAGTCCGGCAGGCCGGGGTCCAGGTACTTGTCCGGGCGGAAGGTCGGCACCACCCGGTGACCGAAGGTCGCATCACCAGCGAGCCGCGCATGCTCGGACAGATCGGCGCACGGGTCATCGGTCGTGGCCAGCACGTCGATGTTGAAGCTCTTCATCAGTGCCCGCGCCGTGAAGTCCGGCTGGGCGATGCGGGCCGCGATGGTGTCGTAGATCTGATCCGCCGTGTCCGCACTCGGGCGCACGTCCACACCGAAGATGCCGCCGAGCTCCTCCTCCAGCCAGTAGCGCACCGGCGTGCCGCGGTAGGCGGACCAGTGACTGCACAGGGCCCTGAACGCGGCCCGCGCATCCGCCTCGTCCAGCGGGCCACGGCCCACGCCGAGGTCACTGAGCGAGATCCCGTGGGCGTGCAGCATCCGGGTGATGTAGTGATCCGGGGTGATCAGCAGCGAGGTGGGGTCCCGGAACGGGGTGTCGTCAGCGATCCAGGCCGGCGGCACGTGCCCGTGCGGGGAGATGATCGGCAGGTCCTTGACCGACTCGTACAGCGCGCGCGCCACACCGCGGCGGGCAGGGTCGGCCGGCAGGAGCCGGTCAGGATGCAGTTCCAAGGGCGGAGTTGGCTTCGACACCTGACCCAGGCAACCGGTTACCGGCCCCGGTGGCAACTCGTTGCCGGGTGTTGCCCTGGAGTGTGTCCCAGGTCTCAGCCCATGGACACCGTGCTGCCGCCGCACCACCCCCCTGCCCAGCCCGCCCGCGCGATGCCAGCGCCAAGCCCGTTCGGCAGTCGCCCCGCCCAGGCGATACCCGGGAGCACGACCGCCCGCAGGCGGTAACGAGTGAATGGATTCAACGATCAGGGGCGGGCGGTGGACTCGCGGACCACCAGCCGGGTCGGCAGCTGCATCGGCTCCTCGGCGTGCGAGCGGGCGCCGCCGATCATCGCCAGCACGTTCTTCGCCGCGGTCTGACCGAGTGCCTGCAGCGGGGCCGCCACCGTGGTCAGCTCCGGACTGACGAGCTCGGCCATCGCACTGTTGTCGAACCCCACCACGGAGACGTCCTCGGGCACCCGTGCACCGAGCCTCCCGGCACCACGGATGAACCCGATCGCCACCATGTCGTTATAGGCCACCACCGCGCTGGTGCGGTGCTGCGCCCAGGTGGCGGCCGCCTCCACCCCGCCGTTCACCGTCGGCGCGAACGGTCCGGTGCGCCGGATCCGCACCCCGAGCTCCTCAGCCGCGCGGCGCAGCCCCCGCCAGCGCATGCCGTCCGCCCAGGAAGCCTCCGGGCCGGAGAGGTAGGTGACCTTCTCGTGCCCGAGCTCCACCAGGTGCTCCACGCTCTTGAACGTGCCGCGCTCCACGTCGATCACCACGGACGGCACCCCGGGCACCACCCGGTTCACCACCACCACCGGCTTCACCTTCGCCACCTGGCGGATCGCCGAGTCGGAGATCCGTGAGGCGGTCAGCACCAGGCCGTCCACCGAGCCGAGCGCCCGCTCCAGCGTGGCGCGCTCGCGCACGGCCGACTCTGCGGTCTCCGCGAGCAGCATCGTGTATCCGGCCGCCTCGCAGGCCGACCCGGCGCCGCGGACCAGCTCGTAGAACACCGGGTTGCCCAGATCGGCGAGCACCACGGCGAGCATCCCGGTGCGGCTGGCCGACTGTGCCCGGGCCTGCTCCTTCACCCGGTAGCCGAGCCGCTCGGCGATCTGTCGGATCCGCTCCCCTGTCTCGGCGTTGACCCGACCCGGCCGGGAGAACGCGCGGGACACAGTGGACGGGGCCACCCCTGCTTCCCGGGCCACGTCGTAGATCGTCACCGCAGGCGGGGCACCCGCAGCTGACTCGTCCGACTCCGGCATACCAGCGAGCCTACTGGCCGCCGGTCCAGACCGTCCTGGGCTGCAACAAGCGGCAACCCCTTGCCCGCCCCGGGCGCACCGGCGTTGGCTGTGCCCCATGTGGACACTGTCCGGATTCGCCGACGAAATCGACCCTGACCTCGACCTCCAGGTCGCCACCATGACCCAGCTGGGGCTGAACTACCTGGAGTTCCGCAGCGCCTGGGACACCAATGTGCTGGACCTGACCGATGCCCAGGTGGCCGAGGTCAGCAGCACGCTGGCCGCCGCCGGGCTGCAGGTCTCCGCGGTCGGTTCGCCGATCGGCAAGATCGGTATCGATGAGGACTTCGCCCCGCACACCGACCGGATGCGCCGGGCGGTGGACGTGGCCCAGGCCTTGGACACCCGCTATCTCCGGATCTTCTCCTTCTTCACCGGCGCGAACGACCCGGCGCGCGTGCGGGACGAGGTGCTCCGCCGGATGGATGCCCTCGCCGCCATCGCCGCGGAGGCGGACCTGGTGCTGTTGCACGAGAACGAGAAGGCGATCTACGGCGACGTGCCCGCGCGCTGCGCCGATCTGGTCACCAGTGTGGACACCCCGCATCTGCGCCTGGCCTGGGATGCCGCGAACTTCGTCCAGGTGGGGGTGCGGCCATTCACCGAGGGCTACCAGCTGCTCCGCCCGCACCTGGAGTACATCCAGATCAAGGACGCCCTGCTGCGCGATGGCACAGTGGTACCGGCCGGCGCCGGTGACGGCGAGGTCGCCGAGACGATGCGCGCGCTAGCCTCGGATGGCTTCGACGGCTTCTTCTCCCTGGAGCCGCACCTGAGCGCCGTCGGCACGTTCGGCGGCTTCTCCGGGCCGAACCTGTTCGGTGAGGCGCACCGAGCATTCACCACCATCCTGGACGAGGAGAAGATCGCCTACTCATGAGCGGTTCGCACCACCAGTCCGCGGCCATCGTCGGCTGCGGGGACATCTCCACGATTCATATCGACGCCCTCACCCGGTTGGACATCCCGATCGTCGGCGTGTGCGACACCGTGGCCGAACGCGCCGAGCAGGTCGGGACCGCTCTGGGAGTGCCGGCGTTCACCGATCACACCGAGCTGCTCCGCCGCACCTCACCTGAGGTGGTGCACGTGTGCACACCGCATGCCGAGCACCTGCCGGTGGCTCTCGATGTGCTCGACGGCGGACATCACCTGCTCGTGGAGAAGCCGCTGGCCGCTACGGTCGCCCAGGGCGAACAGCTGGTGGCGGCCGCCGAGGCTGCCGCGGCCCGCGGCGTGCGCACCGGGGTGGTGCTGCAGAACCGGTACAACCCGCCGAACCGCCGGCTGCACGAGCTGATCTCCACCGGCGCCCTGGGCCAGGTGCAGGGGGCCAAGGCGGACGTGAACTGGCACCGCACCGCCGACTACTACCGGGCCCGCCCGTGGCGGGGCACCTGGGCCGGTGCCGGTGGCGGCGTGATGATGAACCAGGCGATCCACACCCTGGACCTGTTGCTCTGGCTGCTCGGTCCGGCTGTGGAGGTTCGCGGGCACGCCGCCACCTACGCGCTGGCCGAGGCGATCGAGGTCGAGGACACCGCCGAGTTCGTGATCAGGCACTCCGGCGGTGCGCGCTCCACGCTGTTCGCCACCAACACCTACCCGCTGAACTCCCCGGTCACGGTGACCGTGCATGCGGAGCACGCGACCGCCGTCGTCTCCGGGGACCTCACCGTGACCTGGCACGACGGCCGTACCGAGACGGTCGAGGCCGCCGTACCGGGCAGCGTGGGCCGCTCGTACTGGGGCGACTCGCACCGCCTGCTGATCGATGACTTCTACTCCCGGACCGGCGACAGCGAACCGTTCTGGATCGGTGCGGCCGCTGGGCTGGCGCCGGTCAGCACGATCGCCGCGGTCTACGATGCGTCCCCGAACCTTGCCGGGCGCCCTGTCCCGGCCACCACGGGCTAGCCATGCGCTGATGAGACGCAGCGGCGCCGAGGCGGCCACACCTGGCACCATCGGGGCATACCGTCTGTTCACGCTGAGACCGATCCGGAAGGACCCCTTGAATGACCTCCACTGCTGAAGCCACCGCCCAGGTCGGCGTCGTCGGACTTGCGGTGATGGGCCGCAACCTGGCCCGCAACTTCGCCAACCACGGCTACACGGTGGCGGTGTACAACCGCACCACCGCCCGCACGGACGAGATGATGGCCGCGCACGGCGAGGAGGGCAGTTTCGTGCCGTCTGCCGAGCTCGCGGACTTCGTGGCCAGCCTGGAGCGGCCGCGCCGGATCATCATCATGGTGCAGGCCGGCAAGGGCACCGACGCGACCATCGACTCCCTGGTCGAGCTGCTCGAGGAGGGCGACATCGTGGTGGACGGCGGTAACGCCCACTACGAGGACACCCAGCGCCGGGAGGCCGCCCTGCGGGCGAAGGGGCTGCACTTCTTCGGCGTGGGCGTCTCCGGTGGTGAAGAAGGCGCGCTGAACGGGCCGTCGATCATGCCGGGTGGGCCGGCCGAGGGGTACAAGGCGATCGGCCCGCTGCTCGAGGACATCTCCGCCAAGTACGACGGCACTCCTTGCTGCGCACACATCGGCCCGGACGGTGCGGGGCACTTCGTGAAGATGGTGCACAACGGCATCGAGTACGCCGACATGGAGTTCATCGCGGAGGCCTACGACGTGCTGCGCGCGGCCGGGCTGAGCGTGCCGGAGATCTCCGAGACGTTCCGGGAGTGGAATACCGGTGACCTGGACTCCTACCTGATCGAGATCACCTCCGAGGTGCTCGACCAGACCGATGCGACGACCGGCAAGGCGCTGGTGGACGTGATCTCCGACGCCGCGGGGCAGAAAGGCACCGGCCGGTGGACCGTGCAGATCGCCCTGGAGCTCGGCGTACCGGTGAACACCATCGCCGAGTCCGTCTTCGCTCGCGGAATCTCCGGGCACGCCGACCTGCGCGCCGCCGGCCGGGAGCACGTGCCCGGTCCGGCTCGGAGCCTGGCGGGCGGGGACCGCGCCCAGCTGATCGAGGGCGTCCGGCAGGCGCTGTGGACCGCCAAGGTGGTGGCCTACGCCCAGGGCCTGGATCTGATCCGCACCGCCAGCCTGCAGAACGACTGGAACGTCGATGTGGCCTCCGTGGCCACGATCTGGCGGGCCGGCTGCATCATCCGTGCCCGGCTGCTGGAGCGCATCCGCGCCGAGTACGCCGCGGACAACCTGCCCACGCTGCTCGCCGCACCAAGCATCGTCGCCGGGATCGAGGAGACGAACGAGGGCGCCCGCCGGCTGATCGGCGCCGCCCAGCAGGCCGGTGTGCCCGTCCCCGGTTTCGCGGCCGCCCTGGCCTACCTGGACCAGGTCCGGGCCGACCGACTGCCGGCCGCGCTGATCCAGGGTCAGCGGGACTTCTTCGGCGCGCACACCTACCAGCGGGTGGACACCGAGGGAACCTTCCACACCGAGTGGTCGGGCGACCGCAGCGAGACCCGGCTGGACTGAGCAGTGGTCGCCACTGGGAGCAGCACGCTTGCCGAGGCCCTCACCGGCCTCGGTCCCGAAGCGGCTGCCGTCGCTGCCCGCGCCCGGGAGACGATGGCAGGAGCCGGGCGGCTCGGGGTGGCCTTCTCCGGTGGTGTGGACTCGGCGGTGCTGCTCGCGCTGGCCGTGGCCGAGCTCGGCGATCAGGATGTGCTGGCGATCCTCGGCATCTCCCCGAGCCTGGCCGCCGACGAACGGGCCGCCGCCCACGAGGTGGCGGCGTTCATCGGCGCCCGGGTGGTGGAGGTGGCCACCCATGAGGAGGAGAGCGCCGGGTACCGCGCGAACGATGTGGACCGGTGCTTCTTCTGCAAGGACGAGCTCTTCACCCGCATCTCCGACGAGGTGGTCACCGCGCACGGGCTCGTCTCCGTGGCCTATGGGGAGAACGCCGACGACGCTGCTCGCCCGGACCGTCCTGGCGCCCAGGCGGCCACCAACCACCGAGTCCTGCGCCCGCTGGCCGACGCCGGCGCCACCAAGGAGCTGGTCCGCGAGATCGCTCGGGCGATGGCGCTGCCGTGTGCGGACAAGCCGGCCGCCCCCTGCCTGGCCTCGCGGATTCCGCACCATCAGGAGGTCACCCCGGCCAAGCTGCAGCAGGTGGAACAGGTCGAGGCGGGTCTGCGCCGGCTCGGCTTCAGCGACTCCCGGGTACGCCACCACGGCGAGATCGCCCGGATCGAGCTGCCCCCCGGCGAGATCGAACGGGCAGCGGGTCCGCAGCTGCGCACCGCGATCCATCGGCTCGCCACCGACGCCGGGTTCGGCTTCGCCACCGTGGACCTGCGCGGGATCCAGTCCGGGGCGTTCACCCTGTCCATCCTGAACGCCGGACGGACCGGCCCACCGGGCACCGCCGTGCCCCGACCGGTCCCGTGAGCGAGGCTCACCTGCTGTGACCGAGCACTGCGCCGATCACCCGGGCGGGTTGGACCCGGAGCTGATCGCCAACCTCGATACCGACCGGTTCCGCCGCCGCGGCTACCCGGAAGCGGTGTACTGCGCGGGCAAGACTTCCGCGCAGCTGAGAGTCATCGCCAGCCGGTTACGCGAGCACAACGGCGGTGGGAGCGCGCTGTTCACCCGCGCCGACGCCGAGCAGGCCGCGGCCGTGCTCGCGGTGCTGCCGGAGGCGGCGCACCACCCGGAAGCACACCTGCTGGCCTGGCCACCCGCTCCCCCGCCGCCGACCGGTGGCCTGGTGCTCACCCTCACCGCCGGCACCTCCGATCTCCCGGTCGCCCTGGAGGCCCAGCTGACCGCCCGCTACCTGGGCCGGCGCAGCGAGCTGATCGCCGACGTCGGCGTGGCCGGGCTGCACCGGCTGCTCGCCCGGGTGCCAGACCTGCGCCGTGCGGACGCGATCGTGGTCGCCGCCGGGATGGACGGGGCACTGCCCTCCGTCGTGGCAGGACTGGTCGAGGTACCGGTGGTCGCCCTGCCCACGTCGATCGGCTACGGCGCCGCGTTCGGCGGAATCGCCCCGCTGCTGACCATGCTGAACGCCTGTGCCCCCGGGGTCGCGGTGGTGAACATCGACAACGGCTACGGCGCCGGACACCTGGCCGCGCAGATCGCCCGTGCCCCGCACGCCGGATAGTTCACTTCATCACACCAGCACAGAACCACCGTTTGCTATGCGTAAGATATCGCTCATCCCCACCGTGGGGACGTACTCACAGGATGGAGACCATGAGCGCCACCGGCGACTCTGACAGTACCGACGGCCACCGATCTCACCCCGACAGCGCAGCCGGGGACGCAGACTCGGACTCCATGGAGGGTCACAGACCCTGGCCCGGGACGACCGGGCCTGATCGACCGAGCGAGACCCACCGGGGCCACCGCGAGCCGATCCGATGATCGAGATCGTGCTGCTGGCCATCGCCCTGCTGCTGGTCCTCGCCTGCGGCGGCTTCGTGGCCGCCGAGTTCGCCTTTGTCACCATCAACCGGTCCGCGGTGGAGGCGGCTGCGGCCGGCGGTGACCGCAAGGCACAGCGGGTGCTCGCCGCCCTGCGGACGCTGTCCACCCAGCTCTCCGGTGCTCAGCTGGGCATCACCGTGACCAACCTGACCATCGGGTATCTGGCCGAGCCGTCACTGTCCCGCCTGATCCAGCCCACCCTGCTGGGGATGGGACTGAGCGAGACCGCGGCCCGCTCCCTCTCCCTCACCCTGGCGATGGTGATCGCCACGGCGGTCACGATGATCCTCGGCGAGCTGATTCCGAAGAACCTCGCCATCGCCGATCCGATGCGGGTAGCCCGGGCGGTGGTGAACTTCCAGCGCGCCTTCACCTGGATCAACACCTGGCCGATCCGGCTGTTCAACGGCGCGGCGAACGCGATCCTGCGGATGTTCGGCATCCAGCCGCAGGAGGAGCTCGCCTCGGCACGCTCTGCCGAAGAGCTCGCCGCTCTGGTGCGGCACTCGGCGAACGAGGGCACGCTGGCCTCGGACACCGCGGAGCTGGTGGAACGCTCACTCGTCTTCTCCGACCGGCGCGCCCGGGACGCGATGACCCCGCGGTCCCAGCTGGACAGCCTGCGCCCCGAGGACTCGCTGAGCACGCTGGTCAGCACCGCGAAGGCGACCGGGCACTCCCGGTTCCCGGTGATCGAGCTGATCCAGGCCGACGGGCACACCAGCACCGAGGTCCGCGGTCTGGTGCACATCCGGGCTGCGCTGGCGGTGCCGTTCGAGGAGCGCGACGAACGCACAGTGGCCGAGGCCCTCACCCCGGCCACGATGGTGCCGGACTCGCTGGAGCTGGACACACTGCTCGACGATCTGCGCGCCGGCGGCCTGCAGATGGCGCTGGTGATCGACGAGTTCGGCTCACTGGCCGGCCTGATCACTCTGGAGGACCTGGTCGAGGAGATCGTCGGCGAGGTCCGGGACGAACACGACGAGGACGAGCTGGAGGCTCGGGTCGAGCCGGACGGTGACTGGACGTTGCCCGGTCTGCTCCGCATCGATGAGGTCGCCGATCTCACCGAGATCGACCTCCCCGTGGGCGAGGCCTACGACACAGTGGCCGGTCTGCTCGCCGATCAGCTCGACCGGCTGCCCGAGGTGGGCGATGTGATCACCGTGCGCGCCGCCGTCGCCGACAGCGACGACAGCGCCGACGAGCTGGATGTGACCGTGCAGGTGACCGCGATGGACCGGCACCGGGTGGATGAGGTGCGGCTGCACGCCGAACCAGCCGCGGCCAAGGAGGTGGCGGAGTGAGCACCGCCTGGACCCTCGCCCTGACTGCGGCGTTGCTGGCCTTGAACGCGTTCTTCGTGGGCGCGGAGTTCGCCCTGATCGCGGCCCGGCGCACCACGATCGAGCCCCGGGCCAAAGCCGGGCACCGGATGGCGAAGATCACCCTGTACGCGATGGAGCACGTCTCCCTGATGATGGCCGGCGCGCAGCTGGGCATCACCATCTGCTCGCTGCTGCTGCTCTCGGTCAGCGAACCGGTGATCGCACACGCCCTGGAGAGTCCGCTCGCAGCGCTCGGGGTGAGCGCCTCGCTGGTGCATCCGATCGCGTTCGTGATCGCGTTCGCACTGATCACCACCCTGCACGTGGTGCTCGGTGAGATGGTGCCGAAGAACATCGCACTGGCCGGGCCGGACCGTTCGGCGCTGGCCCTCGGCCCGCCGCTGGTCCTGCTGGTGCGGATCGGGCACCCGGTGCTGTGGTTGCTGAACCAGATCGCGAACCTCGGGCTGCGGCTGATGCGGGTGCAGCCCCGCAACGAGGTGGCCTCGACCTTCACCCGGGACGAGGTGGCCGGTCTGGTTGCCGAGTCTCGTACTGGCGGGCTGCTGGAGCTGAACGACGAACGGCTGCTGATGGGCGCCCTGCAGTTCGCCGATCGTGGGGTGGAGAAGGTGCTGCTCACCCTGCCCACGGTGCGGACGTTGCCCGAGCATGTCACCCCGGCGGGGGCGGAGGCGGTCGCGGCCGAAGGCTTCTCCCGCTTCCCGGTGCAGCGCGAGGACGGCTCGCTCGCCGGGTACGTGCACATCAAGGACCTGCTCTCCACCGATGCCCAGCTGCGCCAGCGCCCGATCACCGACGATGCGGTCCGACCGCTGCCGGTGATCGACGCCGCGGACACGCTGCGCACCGCGCTGGTGACCATGCAGTCCGCCGGTGCCCATCTGGCCGAGGTCCGCGCCGAGGGCCAGGCAGTGGGTGTGGTCACCCTCGAGGACGTGCTGGAGGAGCTGGTCGGCGTGATCCGGGACGATTCCCGGCGTCTGCCCCGGCACCAGCACTCACCGCGGGCAGCGGGCAGCCACTAGCCGCCCGACCTGCCGGCGGCCGGCAGTTCAGGCGGCGATCACCCAGATCGCCGCCGTGGCCGCTGGGCTGAGCCCGCTGGCATCGGAGACCAGCTCGTCGTCCAGGCCCAGGCCCGCCTCGGTGATCTCCCGGAGCAGCTCCGGCTCCGCATCGCTGATCCGGGCGATCCGTGCCCGGGTGCCTGGATACACCTCGTCCAACCGGTGCGCCGGTGGGGTGACCACCCGGCCGTCCAGCTGCGGGATCGGGTCCCCGTGCGGATCCCGCAGTGGCGTGTCGAGGTGGGCGTCCATGCGCCGCATCAGCAGTGCGGAGACGGAGTGCTCGAGCCGTTCCGCATCCTCGTGCACCTCGTCCCACCGGTAGTCCAGGGCCAGGGCGAGATAGGTCTCGACCAGCCGGTGCCGGCGCACCATCGCCAACGCGGCCAGCTGCCCGGCGTCGGTGAGGGTGATCCGCCGGTACGGCTGGTAGTGCACCAGAGAGGCAGCCGCCAGCCGCTGCACGTTCTCGGTGACGGTCGAGGCGCCGACCTCGAGGCGGGCCGCCAGCTCCGAAGCGCTGGCCCCGGGCTCGCCCCACTCCCCCAGCGTGTAGATCGCTTTCAGATAGTCCTGAGTCACCGTCGACTCCGGGAGCTGCACTTGCTCCAGGGAGACCGCTTCAGCGGCCCCCACCTCCCGGTGGCTGCACCGCGCGCCAGCTGTCAGCGCCAGCCCGTGGCAGGAGCGCGGGGGCGCAGCGGGCATCAGAACACCGTGAGCCAGGCGTCACCCAGCCCGATGATCGCCGCGGCCACCACTACCAGGTACCAGAGCGCGGTGATCAGCCAGGCGTTGCCGGTCACGAACCGGCGCAGGCCCGGGCGCCCTGGCAGCGCCCCGTTCTCCAGGGTCGCCGCCACGGTGTGCACGAAGAACGGGATCATCACGGCCCACACCACCAGGCAGTACGGGCAGAGCGCGCCGATCTGGGTGATCGCCTGGTACTGCAGCCAGGTGACGAAGCCGATGCCGAACGTCGCGCCCGCGAGCAGGCCACGCCAGTACCAGCGCGGCAGCCGCACCCTACCGGCGAGCAGGGCGCCGGTGACCAGCACCACGGGGAACGCGAGCAGACCGATCACCGGGTTCGGCAGCCCGAAGACCTTCGCCTGCCAGCTCTCCAGGAAGATGCCGCAGCCGATCAGCGGGTTGATATCGCAGGCCGGGACGAAGTTCGGGTCGGTGAGGATGCGGATGTGGTCGAGCATCAGCTCCAGTGCGGAGAACGCACCGAGTACACCGGTGATCAGCGCGAGAATGGCGTAACTGCGCCGGGCCCGTCCAGGGCTCACGGCTACCGACGCGCCGGCGTCGGTGCCGGTCGGCTCCTCCAGATCGTCCTCGGCGTTCTGGTCCACCACGTCGGCAGGCTGACGTTCCGTGCTCACGATGCTCCTCGCTGCGGGGTGTCCCCAGTATGCGGCATGCTCACTCCTCGGTCTGCTGCCCGCTGACGAACTCGGTCGGTTGCGCTGGCCACGGTGTCCAGTCCGAGAGCACCACGGAGGTGTCCGTGCCCACGGTGACGATCCGGTAGTCGACCGGGAGGTGGGTGTCCGGGTCCCACCGGATCGCGGTGATCGTCGCGGGTTGGGTCAGCGGACCGATCGTCGGGGACCCTTCGGCGGCGCCGGCGGTGCTGGCGCCGATGTACTGGGTGCCCAGTCCGAGCTGACGCGGGCCGGTCTGATTGTGCATGTGCCCGGACAGGCTCACCGGTGCACAGCCAGCCTCGATGATCTGCCGGCCGGCGTACGGACTGTGCACCAGCAGCACGTCCACCTGTTCACCCTCTTCGGCCAGCTCGCAGCCGCGGGCGGCGAGCCGGTCGCCCATCTCCAGCACGGTCTCTTCCCGGGTGGGTCGGGTGGGCTGACCGAGGGAACTGATCGTCGGGTCGTTGTCACCGAAGAACCGCAGGCCGGCGACCTCCACCGGTTCGCCCTCCAGCGGGATCCAGCCGGCCTCGACCTCCTGCTCGGTGGTGGTACGGGAGTCGTGGTTGCCGTCGGCGAACACCACCGGGAGATCGCCGAAGCCGTCCGCGAACGCCGACACGCAGTAGGACTCCACGGAGGTACCCGCCATCACCGTGTCTCCGGCGTTGATGATCAGGTCGGCGCCGAACTCGGCTGCCGCCGTTCCGATCACCTCGGCCATACCGATGTTGCAGTGCAGGTCGGTGACCATCACTCCGGTGATCAGTTCCGGCTCCTCCTCGGCTGCGGCGGTCTCGGCACCGGCCGAGCCCTCATCGCCCGACGGCGTCTCCTCGCCTGCTGCCGTCGGCTCACCCGCCGTGGTCGGCTCGTCGTTCTGGGTCTGGTCGGCGGAGGCACTCTCCGCACTGGTCGGGTTCTCCCCGCCCCCTAGGGCGTCACTGTCGGCGCCGGTGTTGGTGTCGGTGTCGGTGTTGGTGTCGGTTTCCTGGCCGTCCGCAGCGTCGGCGGAGGCGAGGCCGTGCCCGTCCGCATCAGCGTCGGCGTCGGTATCGGAGTCGGTGTCGGTGTCGGAGTCGGTGCCAGGGTCGGTATCGGTATCGGTGTTCTCGGCACCGGTCTCCGCGCCTTCCTCGTCAGCGCTCGCCTGTGCTGCGGCCGCTCGCTCCGCCTCGAACACCGAGACGAGATTCGCCTGGGCGGCGACGTAGAACTCGCTGTTCTTATCGATCGCATCCACCACGTAGCCGCCGTAGTAGTCCACGATCGGGGCGAGCCGACCGGTGATCCGCGCATCCTCGAGCGGGGTGCCGTCCAGCACCGCCGACGTACGGCCGACGTTGCCCGAGCTGCGCGTGGCGTCCACGAGCGGCACCAGCGTCACCGCCACCACCACTGCCATGGTCAGCGGAGCCACCCCGGGCTGGCGCATCGCGTTCTTCATCGTCTCCCGGAGCAGCCCGTGCCCGGCGAGCCGCGCGCTGGCGACGATCAGCAGCTGGATCGACCAGAGCAGGGTGAACCGGCCAAGCGCATCGGTGATCAGCCCGCCGGCAGCCTCGCGGATGGCCGGCTCGGGGTTGGCGAAGAACTGGGTGTAGCCCTGCAGGTCGGAGGTGAGCCCGGCGATCGGATTCGCACCGGGTGCGGCCAGGCCGACCGGGATCTCCTTCACCTGCACGTTCACGCCCACCCGCAGCGGCAGCGGGGAGTCGACGATCAACGCACCGAGGGGGCCCATATCCACCCGAATCTCGTCGTTCAGCCGGACCGAGTAGTCCGCCTCGTGCGGACCGAGGGAGCCGGTGTACTGGGCGCTGAGCAGCCCGACGACGAGCGCCACGAACCCGGTCACCAGCACTACGATGCCGGCCCGGATGCTCCGCCGGGTCATCGGTCGCAGCTGGTGCCACCACTCCACCCGATGGCGCAGCGCCGGGGTGGTTTCCGGGTGCTCCTCCGGCGCCGGGGTGGTTTCCGGATGCTCTTCCGGCTCGGCGTGCTCCTCCGCCTCGGCGTGCTCCTCCGGCGTCGGGGTGGTTTCCGGGTGCTCCTCCGGGGACTTGTCCGCAGAGTTCACTGGTAGCTCACATAGTCCGGTTGCGGCTGGATGCGGTAGGTCCGGGCAGGGGTGAGCATGGGGCTATCTTCGTCGATAAAGTTCTTCCAACCCCAGTGCATACCGTCCGGCGCGCCGCTGCGCACGTCTCGCCAGGTCTCTCGCTTCGCCTCCGGGGTGCCGTGACCGTCGGCGTGGATCAGCAGCGCGACCTCTTCCCGGCTCAGGTCGAGGTTGTCTCGGCCCCGGATCATCTGTTGCTGGAACTGGTGCAGCACCACCATCTTCTGCGGCAGCGCATGCTCCTGGACGAAGTCGGCCAGGTAGTTCACCACCTGGTTCACCTCGCGCGCCCGGACCGAGCCGATCTGCTGCAGCGGCCGTTCGTCCTCGGCAAGGCGCCACTCCGGGTCGAGTGCGATACCCACGTTCGGGTACTCCAGCAGTTCCTCGTACTCGCGCACCTGGTCGAGGAAGTTCGCCCGCCCGGGCTGGAAGTCCAGCACCACGTACTGCCCGGCGTCGGCAGCGGCCTCGATCAGCTCCACGAAGTTCTCCGCCGGGAACTCGGTGGAGTAGTTGCCGTCCGCACCGGCCGAACCGGCCGCCACGGTCACGATCACCTCCAACGTGGGCACCACCGTGTCCTCGGTGAGGTCGGCATAGTCGGCCGCCCGCTCGGCAGCCAGGTCGATGGTCTCGTCGGTATTCTGCTCGCCGAGCACGCCCAGGCTCGGGGTGCCGGGGTGCCCGTAGAGCGCGACGTACCGGGTGCTGTCGAAGACCAGCTGTCCGCCGCCGGGTAGCTCGGTTCCGGTCGCCGCAGTGGCGGCCTGCCAGGCGAACGTGTCCTGGTCGCCGAAGCTGGTGCCGTAACCGACCACGGCCTCCGGGGCACCCAATGCGCTCACCGCACCCACCGAGGCACGTGGATCTCCGGACACGATCGCCACCTGCCCGCCGGCGGCCCGGGCGTTGGCTACCGCCACCGCTTGATAGTCCTGACCGTCCGCGAGCACGTGCAGGCCCTCGATTCCCTCACCGTGCAGCAGGGGTGGCATATGGCCGCTCCGGCTGGGCACGGCGGCAGAGGAATCGCCCGGGTAGACCTGCCCCGGCTCGAGTGCGGCGATCGACTGGGCCACCGCCTCGGCCTCCGGAGCCGAGGCGTCACCGAACGACCCGTCGACCGCCGTACCGAACAGCTCGGCCAGGCCGTCGGTGTCCTCGGGGGCGGGCTGGACGTTCATGCTGGTCACGTCGACCGCGTCCAGGTCCACAGACCCGACCGGGATCAGCGTCTCGGCACCGAGGCGCACGATCTCCGCCTCGATGGCAGCGTCCTGCGATCCGGTGAGCAGCACTGGCGCGCCGAGGGCGATACCGATCGAGGCAGCCCGCAACGCCGCGGCCTGGTCCTCGGCGGGTGCGAGCACCACCGCACGCGCCGAGGCGAAGAACTCGGCGCTGCTGTCCAGAGCGAGCGCTGCTGGATCGGTCTGGGCCACCAGCGAACTCTCCGTCTCCGGGAGCTGGGCCACGGCCGCGGGCTGCGGCTCTGGTGGCGGTGAGGTGGGATCGGGGTCCACCGTCGTGGTTCCGGTGCAGCCGCTGAGCAGGAGCAGCACCGCGCCTACGCTCGCCCAGGGCATCGCAGATCGGATTCGCACGAGTCCCCCAGATCACGTAGGGAAAGGTCAGGTCCGCGCCCCCCGCGGCTTCTTCACTGTACGCCTCGGACCTGGGATCACTGCTAGCCGGAGGCGGTGGTGTCCGTCTCACTGCGCGAGGCGCGGGAGCGGCCCCGGGACTTCTTCCCCTGCGCTCCGCGAACCTTGCGCAGCTCTGCCCGGGAACGGCGCAGCCAGCGCCAGCCAAGCACTCCGCCGACCACGGCGATCAGGCCGATGATCACTCCCACGAGCGTGGAGCCGGTGAACGAGGGCGAACCGATCACCATGTCCAACCGGGCGTCCACCGCCGAGGATGTGGTGCCGACATCGATCACCAGGGTGAGCACGTTCGGCAGCGCCACGACTGCAGCAGAGGCTGCCACGATCAGCCGGGTACGCCAGGTCCAGGTGGAGCGCACTGCGAGCCAGATCACGCTGGCCGGGATCACGGTGAACACCAGCCCGCAGACCAGCCCGACGAGGATGCCCGCACTGGAGACCCCTTGCACCAGCCCGGTGACGACCCCGGCCCACCACCCGGGCAGGACAATGCTGCCGAGCACGCCGAGCAGCACCAGGACGATCACGACCCCCGCGCCGATGGTGACCCGGCGCAGCCACACTGGTGGAACGCCGTCGCCGAACTTCCAGCGGGACGGTGACGGCTGCTCCGGCGCCTGGCCCGGCGTGCCCGGCACCCCTGACGCACTCGGCGTGCCCGGCTGACCCGAAGCGGCGGGCGTGCCCGACGTGCCCCGAGCTCCCGGCGCGGCCGGCGTTCCCGGCCGGACCGAACTACCGGTAGCGCCAGACTCCCCGGGGGTCTCCGGCTGGTGCGGATCGGCGGTACTCATGGCCTCATCCTGGCACTAGCACCTCACACCAGCGAGTCTTGCCACGCCTGGTGCAGCGCAGCAAATCTCCCCGCCCTGCCGATCAGCTCCTCCGGGGACCCGTCTTCGACCACTTCCCCCTGGCTCATCACCAGCACCCTGTCGGCGATCGCCACCGTGGACAGTCGGTGGGCGATGATCAGCGCCGTGCGGTCGGCCAGCAGCGTCTGCAATCCACGCTGGACCAGTCGTTCCCCGGGGATATCCAGGGAACTGGTGGCCTCGTCCAGGATCAGCACCGCCGGGTCGGCCAAGAACGCCCGGGCGAAGGAGATGAGCTGCCGTTGCCCGGCGCTGACCCTGCCGCCCCGCTTGTTCACATCCGTGTCGTACCCCTCCGGCAGTGCGGTGATGAAGTCATGCGCTCCCACAGCGCGAGCAGCGGCCTCGATCTCCTCATCGGCAGCATCTGGGCGGGCGAGGGCGATGTTGTCCCGCACAGTGCCGGAGAACAGGTACGCCTCCTGGGTGACCATCACCACCGCGCGGCGCAGGTCGCGCGGTGCCACCTCGCGCAGGTCTACCCCGTCCAGGGTGATCCGCCCGCCATTCACGTCGTAGAACCGGGCCACCAGCTTGGCCACTGTCGACTTCCCGGCTCCGGTCTGGCCGACCAGTGCGATGATCTGCCCGGACGGGATGTCCAGGTCCAGCTTCGGCAGCACGGTCTCTTCGCCATACCCGAACCGCACACCGTCGAACCGCAGGTGTCCGGAGGCCTTCGGCAGTGCCACCGGGTGCTCGGCCGCCCGCACCGAGGGGACCTCCTCGAGCAGACCGGAGATCTTCTCCAGCGCCGCGGAGGCGGACTGGAAGGAGTTGTAGAACATGCCCATCTGCTGCACCGGCTGGAAGAAGCGCTTGGTGTAGAGCAGCGTGGCCAGCAGCGTGCCCACCTCGATTCCGCCATCCAGCAGCCGGAACGAGCCGATCGCCAGAGCCACGGCGACCGTCACGTTGCCGATCAGCTGCAGGGCCGGATCGTAGATCCCGTTCAGTCCCATCGTGCGGGCGTTGTTCTGCCGGTAGTCCTCGGTGAGCTCGCCGTACACGCCGTTGTTCGCCTTCTCCCGGCGGAACGCCTGCACGGCCCGCATCCCGGTCATCGTCTCCACGAAGTTCACGATCAACCGCGCTGAGGCCACCCGGGAGATGCGGTAGAGCACCTGGGACCGCTTCTGGAACCACCGGGTCACCAACCACACCGGCAGCACCGCCACCAGCAGCACCAGGCCGGACTGCCAGTCCATCAGGAACAGGGAGACACCGGTGAAGACCATGAACAGCAGACCGGAGGCCAACGAGGTGATGCCGTTGTCCAGCAGCTCGCGCAGCGCCTCCAGGTCGGCGGTCTGCCGGGAGATGATCCGGCCGGAGGTGTAACTCTCGTGGAACTCCAGGGAGAGACGCTGCGTCTGCCGGAACACCCGCTGGCGCAGGTTCAACAAGATCGCCTGGCTCACGTTGGCGGCAAACCGGATGTACCCGGCAGTGCCGCCACCGGCCACCACGGCACAGCCGACGTAGGCGATACCGAAGCCGATCGCCGGCCCCCACTCCCCGTCCATGGCGGCGGGCAGCCCGCGGTCCACCGCACCGGCGATCAGCGCCGGGCCGGCCACCTTCGCCGCCTGCGCGATCACCACCAGCACCACGGTCACACCGAACAGTCCACGCACCGGCCGGAGCAGGCTGCCGAGCAGGCGCAGCGAGCGCTGGCGGACCTCCTTGGACCGGGCGCGATCCAGGTAGCTGTTCTCCTCATCGGCCACTCCGCGTGGAGTGGATGCTGCAGCACTCATCGGGTCGCCACCTCCGATTCGGCATCGTTGTCCTCAGCGAGACTGGAGATCACGAACCGGTAGTGCGGATGACCGGCGAGCAGCTCGCGGTGCGTTCCTACCGCTGTGATGCGCCCGCCGGCCAGCACGGCGACCCGGTCGGCCAACGCCACTGTGGAGGGCCGGTGAGCCACGACGAGTGTGGTGGTATCAGCCAGCTCCTCGCGCAGGTGTGCGGTGACCGCCTCCTCGGTGGCCACGTCGAGCGCGGACAGCGGGTCGTCCAGGACCAGGATCTTCGGCCGCGCGGCCACCGCCCTCGCCAGTGCCAACCGCTGGCGTTGACCGCCGGACAGACTCAGCCCTTCCTCCCCGATCGTGGTGTCCAGACCGGCGGGCAGGTCACGGACGAAGTCCGCCTGTGCCACGGTCAGGGCCCGGTCCAGGTCAGCCTCGGCGCGGTAGCCCTCCGGGGCGCCGAGGAGCACGTTCTCCCGCACGGTGGAGGAGAACAGGGTGGCGTCCTCGAACGCGATGGAGACGAGCTCGCGCAGGTCGCGCCGGCTCATCTGGCGCACGTCCACACCGTCCACAGTCACCGTGCCGCTGGTGACATCGAACAGCCGCGGCACCAGGGAGATCATCGTCGTCTTCCCGGACCCGGTCAGTCCCACCAGGGCCATCGTCTCCCCGGGTCGCACGTGCAGGTCCACACCGGCGATCACTTCGGTCCGCGGTGCCTCACTGGGCCGGGCCGGATCCCGCCAGGCCTGGTCCGGGGTGGGCTCGTCGGGGTACTGGAAGTGCACGTCGTCGAAGACGAGATCGCCGACCGGCTCCTCGGGTCGGATCGGATCCTTCGGGTCCGGCAGCTCGTTGGCGGTGTCCAGCACCTCGAAGTACCGGTCGACGGCGGTCTTGGCGTAGAGCGTCATCGACACCAGGTGTCCGAGCTGCTCCACCGGTCCGTTCACCACGGCGGCGGTAGCGAAGAACGCCAGCAGTGCGCCGACGCTGAGCTGCCCGTCGACCACCAGCCACACCCCGCTGAGCAGGCATGCACCGAGCACTGCTTCGGAGATGGTGGTGATCGCGAACGTGAACCCGCCGAGGGTGCGTGCCTTGGACAGCTCGGTGCTGCGCAGCTCGTCGGCCTGCACCGAGAAGCTCTGGTAGGCCTCCCGCCCGCGGCCGAACGCCTTCAGCACCCGGATGCCGTGCACCGACTCTTCCACGGTGGTGGCCAGGTCCCCGGTCTGGTCCTGGCTGAGCCGGGAGATCCGCCGGAACCGCGTGGAGAACCGGTAGGAGAAGTACACCACCGGCAGTGCGCCGCACAGGTAGGCGATGCCGAGGATGCCGCCCATGTCCACCATCAAGCCGACACCGACGCCGATCGTGGTGGTGTTCACCACCAGCATGATCAGCCCGAAGGACATCCATCGGCGCAGCTGGCCGAGGTCGGCCATCGAGCGGGACAGCAGCTGCCCACCGGGCCACTGGTCGTGGAACGCGATGGGCAGATCCTGCAGGTGGCGGAACAGCGCCATCCGCATCGAGGCCTCCACCCGGGTACCCGGGACAAGGATGAACGCCCGCCGCGCGGCGACCAGGCCTGCCTCGAGCACACCCAGCCCGAGCACCAACAGCACGGCGGACCAGACACCGCTGCGATCGCCGTCGGCAGCAGAACCGAGCAGAGGGCCGTTCACGGCCCACTCCAGCACCTGCGGGATCGCCAGCGCGCACAGACTTGCCCCGAGCGCGGACAGCATGCCTGCGATCAGCCAGGGCAACGCCGGGCGCAGGAAGGGATACAGTCGAGCGAGCGTCGCCACCACTGCAGTACTGGGCGGCAGCGACGCCATAGAGTTCCGGTCAGCCGTGGTATGGCCAGCGGGCATAGTGAGTCGATGACCTCCTGGGTCTACCCAGCATCGTGCAGCGTCGAATGCCGAGGGTGTGGACGGACCCCCTGCGCCGGGCAATCGTCGAGCCTACTCCAGCCCGGCGACAAAGGGCAGTGCCCACGCCGAGTCCAGGTAAGCGCTCTCAGGCGGTCTTGTCCTCGCTCGCGTCCGCAGTCTTGCGCTTGGCCGCCGTCTTCCCCGTGTTCGTGGCCTTGCTCTTCTTCCCGGCGCCCGTCTTGCTGCCGGTGCCTTTCGAACTCTTGCTCGTACCACCGCGGGCAGACCTGCTGGCCTCCACGCTGCGGCGCAACGCCTCCATCAGGTCGAGCACCTCACCGCCGGAGTCCTCGTCCTCCGGGGTCGAGGCTTGCACGACTTCACCGGAGGCCAGCTTCTCCTCCAGCAGCGCGCGCAGCTGGACCTGGTACTCGTCGGTGTGCGCGGCCGGGTCGAAGTCCGCCTCGTAGCTGCGCACCAGCTTGGCGGACATGTCCAGCTCCTTGGCGCTGATCTTCGCCTCGTCCAGGCCCTCGAAGTCGGGTTCGCGGATCTCGTCCGCCCACAGCAGGGTCTGCAGCAGCAGCGCGTCCCCCCGCACCCGCAGCGCCGCGAGCCGGGTCTTCTGCCGCAGCGTGAACGAGACGATCGCCGTGCGGTCGGTCTCCTCCAGGGTGCGCCGCAGCAGCACGTACGGCTTGCTCGAGGTGGAGCTGGGCGCGAGGTAGTAGGCGGAGCCGAACATGATCGGGTCCACCTGATCGTTCGGGACGAACTCGAGCACGTCGATCTCCTTGCTGCGCTCCGCCGGCAACGTCGCCAGATCGTCCTCGGTGAGCACCACGGAGGCGTCACCGTCGGTGAACGCCTTGTCGATGTGCTCGAACGGCACGACCTCACCGCACTTCTCACACTTGCGCTGGTACCGGATCCGGCCGCCGTCGGCGTCGTGCACCTGGTGCAGGCGCACATCGTGGCTCTCCGTGGCGCTGTAGACCGAGACCGGCACGTTCACCAGCCCGAAGGTCACCGCACCTTTCCAGATCGCGCGCATCGCTGCTCCTCTCGCCCCACTGCTGCGCCGCAGGTGCCCGCGGGCAGATGCTCACGCTGTGCTCTCCTAGTGAACACGTGATGCGCGCTGAACGCCAACACGCCACGATGGGGCGATGGCCAGTCCCACCCGGACCGAGCTCGACGGTCGGCTGCTGCAGCTCACCAGCTTGGACAAGGTGCTCTATCCGGCCACCGGCACCACGAAGGCCGAGGTGATCGACTACTACCTCCAGGTGGCGGGCGCGATGTTGCCGCACTCTGCCGGCCGCCCGGTCACCCGGAAACGCTGGGTGGACGGTGTGGGCACGGCGGCGGAGCCGGGTGCGGCGTTCTTCACCAAGAACCTGGACTCCGGCACTCCGGACTGGGTGGTGCGCGCGGACCTGCAGCACTCCGACCATCGCAGCACTTATCCCCTGGTGAACGACCGCGCGAGCCTGGCCTGGATGGCGCAGATGGCAGCGTTGGAGCTGCATGTGCCGCAGTGGCGGTTCGACTCTGCGGGGCAGGTGCTCGGGCCGGACCGGATCGTCTTCGATCTGGACCCGGGGTCGGGGGTGAGCCTTCCGGAGGTGGCCGAGGTGGCCGTCTGGGTGCGGGACATCCTCACCGGGATGGGGTGGGCCAGCGTGCCGGTCACCTCCGGGTCCAAGGGCATCCATGTGTATGCCGCGCTCGACGGCGGTCCTTCCGCTGATCAGGTCCGTGCCGTGGCTCAAGAGCTCGCCCGGAGTCTGGAGGCGGACCATCCGGATCGGGTGATCTCTCGGATGAAGCGCGCCGAGCGTGCCGGGAAGGTGTTCATCGACTGGAGCCAGAACCATCCGAACAAGACCACGATCGCGCCGTACTCGCTGCGGGGCACGCTCGAGCCGTTCGCGGCCGCGCCGCGTACCTGGGACGAGCTGACCGACCCCGGTCTGCGCCAGCTGAGACCGGCGGAGGTGATCGAGCGGCTGGCCAGCCAGGGTGACCTGATGGCACCCGGTCTGGCCGGCGTGGCCGGACCGGACGCGCTGGAGCGCTACCGGGGCAAGCGGCGGGCGGAGCGGACACCGGAGCCGGTGCCCGATGCGGTGCGGATCAGCGGAGAGCAGGTGTTCGTGGTGCACGAACACCACGCCCGGCGGCTGCACTGGGACCTGCGGATGTCCTACTGCGGGATTCTGACCAGCTTCGCCGTGCCGAAGGGACTGACCGCCGACCCGGCCACCCAGCACCTCGCGGTGCAGACCGAGGACCACCCACTGGACTACCTCACCTTCTCCGGCACCATCCCGGCAGGTGAGTACGGCGCCGGCGAGATGTACGTGTGGGACACCGGCACGTTCGAGGTGCACAAGTGGTGGCTCGGCAAGGAGATCATCGTCACGCTGCACGGTAGCGAGAGCGGGCCGCTCGCCGAGCATGCTCCGGCCAAGTACGCGTTGATCTGCACCGATCCTGCCGAGCGGCAGTGGCTGGTGCATGCGATGAAACGCGGGGGTGCGGCGCAGCGGGCCACGCGCAGCACCTCCACCCGCAGGACGAGCACGCAGCCAGGCACGCCACGGCCGGCGAGTCCCGCCGTGGCCCATTCTCCCGACGCGCCACCCGGGCAGCCTGAGCCGGCCCCGGACCAGCCCGAACCTGCCCCAGCCCAGGCGAGCACCGCCGTCGCCGCCTCCGCCAACGAACCCCCCGCTCCAGCCGAACCAGCCCCACCCCCGGCAAGTCCCGCCGTCGTGCGCCCGATGCTCGCCACCCCGGGCACACCCTCGGACGTGGCCCAGGACTGGGCGATCGAGATGAAGTGGGACGGTCAGCGCGTGCTCGCCCGCTTCGAGGATGGTCAGGTCCGGCTGTGGGCGCGCAGCGGGCGGGAGATCACCGCGACCTACCCCGAGCTCGCCGCAATCGACGTCCATGCCGACTCCGCACTGCTGGACGGTGAGGTGGTGGCCCTGGACGATGAGGGACGCCCGTCGTTCGCACTGCTGCAACCGCGGATGCAGGCCTCCGATGCCGAGGTTGCCCGCGCGGCGCGCCGGCAGCAGGTGCACTACCTGGTGTTCGACGTGCTCGAGGTGAACGGACAGGACCTGACCCGGCAGACCTACACAGACCGGCGCGACCTGCTCGCCCGCCTGGTCGAACCCAGCGAACATGTGCAGGTACCGGAGGCCTTCGACGGTGACCTGGCCGCAGCGCTGGCCGCGAGCCACGCCTACGGTCTGGAGGGGGTGCTGGCCAAGTATCCGGGCAGCCGGTACCTGCCCGGCCGTCGGTCCTCCTCCTGGATCAAGATCAAGCACACCGAGGCGGTAGACGTGGTGGTCTGCGGCTGGCGGCCCGGGCGAGGCGAACGCACCGGTCAGGTCGGCTCCCTGCTGCTGGCCGTTCCCACCGAGACCGGCGAGCTGCGCTACGTGGGCCGGGTGGGCACCGGCTTCTCCTCGGCGCAGACGCGCCAGTGGCCGCAGATGTTCGCCCCGGAGGAGATCGATGCACCGGCCGTGGTGGACGTTCCGGCCGCCGATGCCCGGGACGCGCGCTGGTTGCACCCGGTTCGGGTGGCCGAGGTGGTATTCGGCGAGTGGACGCCGACCGGTCGGCTCCGGCACCCGCGCTGGCGCGGCTGGCGAGACGACCTGACGCCTGCGGAGATCAGCCCACCGGCCGGCGGACCAGATAGATGAACCCGCGGCCCGGGCGCCGGCGCACCCGCAGCACGGGCCGCAGCTGACCCCGGCGGGCGAGGATCGTCCCGACCACCAGCGCACCGAGCAGTGGTCCCGCCGCGCAGGCAGCGAAGCCGGCATGCGGGCCGCCCCACTCGCAGACCCAGCCGATGATCAGCCCGGAGGCGGCCTGAGCACCCATGTTGATCAGCACGTACAGGGAGAGCACCCGCCCGCGCATCGCCGGGTCGGCGCTGGTCTGCACCAGGGTGTTGCTGCGCGTCAGGTAGAGCAGGCTGGTGGCACCGATCGCGTAGAGCACCACGAGGAACAGCGCCGTGCTGGAGATGAGCGCGGCGACGATCTGCAGCACGCCGAGCGTGGCGGCTCCCGCCACCAGCGTGCGCAGCCGGAGCCGGCGGGCACGCCCGGCGAACAGGGCCCCGGTGATCGCACCCAGGGCCAACGTGGAGGTGAGCATGCCGTAGCCGCTCGCGCCGAGGTCGATCACGTCCGCGGCGTAGGCGGTGAGCACTGTGGCCATGTTCACGCCGGTGACCGCCACGAAGCCGACCAGCACACACGCCCAGAGGATCTCCGGGTGTTCGCTGACGTGCTTGAGGCCGGCGCGGAGCTGACCCTTGGTACGGCGCACCACGGCAGTGGGGAACATCTCCTCCCGGCGCATCGAGTGGATCAGCGACGCCGCGAAGGCACAGGCGAGTGCGTTCACCACGAACGCCCATCCGCTGCCGACCACGGCGATCAGCCCCGCGGCCACAGCCGGGCCGATCAGGGCGCCGAGCTGGAAGATCGAGGTGTTCATGCTGATCGCGCGGCGGAGCAGCTTGGGGCCGGCGATCTCGTGCACGAACGCCTGCCGTGCCGGGTTGTCCACCACGATCGCCATCCCGCCGAGGAACGCGGAGGCCAGCACGTGCCAGGGCTGCACCACACCGGCCAGGGCGAGCACGCCGAGGGCGAGGGTGAACAGTCCAAACAGCGACTGGGTGATGGTGAGGATGGTGCGCCGGTCGTAGCGGTCGGCGAGCACTCCGCCGAACAGGCCGAACAGCAGCATCGGGGTGAACTGCATCGCTACGGTGAGCCCGACCAGTGCGGCGGAGCCGGTCAGCTCGAGCATCAGCCAGTCCTGCGCTACCCGCGCGGCCCACCCGAACGTGCTGGTGCACAGCTGGGCGATCGCGTAACGGCGGTAGTTTCCCACCTTGAGTGCGTCGATCAGTCCTACGCCCGACGACGGCGCAGCCTTGGTACGCGGGATCGCTCGCCGGGGCGAGAGGGTCGCCAGAGCGGGGCCGATCGCGGAGGCGGTGCCGCGAGCGGCTGTGCGAAGGGCGGCGTTCGTGCGGCTGCCAGGTGTCGCCGGGGTCGACGGTTCTGCCGGGGTCGACGGTTCTGCCGGAGTTGACGAATCTGCCGCGGTCGCCGGTGCTGCAGGAGTCGCCGGTTCGGTTGGACGAACGGAAGAGACGCCCAGGTGCCGGTGCCGTCGGGAGGGGCGGACCTTGGCCGGCCGGTTGCCGCGGCGGGAGCGAATCCGCTGGGCTCGGGCCTCGCGGGCGGAGGGTGCGGAGCGCGGCTCGGGCGCGGTGGGCGCCGGGGCCTCGTTTCGGGCGACTGCGGTGTCGGTATCGGTGTCGGTGGGGCTGGTGGTGTGGAGTTCGGTTGCAGTCACGTCAGAGGTAGCGGTATCAGGTGTGGTGTCGGTGGCGGTGGCGGTGGGCGGACAGGTCGGAGCCGAGCTGGCCGAGTGCACGAGAATCCCTGCCGAAAAGTGAAGTCGGGAGTATCTGGATGATGGTGCACCTGCCACGTTAGGCGTCACCGCATCATTTATCCAACCTATAGTTCCTATAAGTGCCATTGCGCTTCGTAATGGCCGGGGATACGATGGTCGAATCGATACGACGAGGAGACGGTCCCTTTGTTCGACCCGGTGCAGCTTCGAACTTTCCTCACGATCAGTGAAACGCTGAACTTCACGGCCGCGGCCGCGCGACTGGGGATCAGCCAGCCCACGGTGAGCCAGCACGTGGCGCGACTGGAACGGGCGGCGAACCGCCGCCTGGTGCAGCGGGACACCCACGAGGTCGCACTCACGGACAACGGGCAGGCGATGGCCGGCTTCGCCCGGTCGATCCTGGCGGCACACGATCAGGCGGCGGCCTACTTCACCGGTTCGGCGATGGGCGGCCGGTTGCGCTTCGGCGCCGCGGACGACCTCGCACTGACCCAGCTCCCCCGGATCCTGCGCGAATTCCGTCAGCTGCACCCGCAGGTGACCGTCGAGCTCACCATCGCGCAGTCCCACGTGCTGCACCGACGGTTGCTCGCCGGGCATCTGGACCTGGTGTTCATCAAGCAGAACGCCGGGGAGGGTACCGGTGCCCTGGTGCGGCGCGACCGGCTCACCTGGGTAGGCCTACCGCAAGCGCCCCTCGCCGACGCGGGCGTGGTTCCGCTGATCACCTATCCGAATCCCAGCATGTCTCGGGACATGGCAACCCGCGCGCTCGAACAGGCCGGACGCACCTGGCGCGTCACGTGTACCACCCGGGAGATCAACGGCATGCTGGCGGCCGTCCGGGCTGGACTCGGGATCACCGTGCTCGCACAGAGCCTGGTGCCAACGGACCTCGTCGTGATGCCGGCCTCGAGCGGTCTGCCCGCGCTGGGCGACGTCGACATGGTGCTGGTGGACAACCCGAACGCACCGCGCGAGCCGGTCGAGGCACTCACGGCCGCCATCCTGGGCCGTCACTGAGGCGCGCGAGCGATCAGAGCCTCCGCTGCGCATCGATGCGGCGTCGCCCGCCGAGGTCGCCCCCTCGCCCGCCGAGGTCGCCCCCTCGCCCGCCGAGGCGGCCGAGGCGGCCGAGGCGGCCGCGCGCCGCAGCGTCAGCTCACCTCGCCAAAGGGGCCGCGCGCCTCGCCGAAGTCGCCCCCACCTCGCCGAGATGGCCCCGCCCCACAGCGTCAGCTGGCTTCGCGCTTCTTGTCCTCCTGCACGAAGAAGTCCACCACCAGACGGCCGACCGCCAGGACCGCGAACCCGATCGCGCCGTAGATCAGCAGACTAGCCAGTCCGCCGAGCACCACACTCGCGCCGCCGAAGCTCACGTTGGCGAACTGCGCGACGGCCCTGAACAGGCCGGCCAGCGCGAGCGCCCCCGCCACCACGATGATCGCCACATAGGCCAACTTAGCCGTGCGCTGGGTACTGGAGACCGCGAAGCTGGTGTCGAACAAGCCCGGGTTGCCGGACGTGGGGTACTGCCCACCGGAGGCGAAACCACCGGCCTGGGCATACCCGCCGGGCTGCTGCTGCGGCGCCTGCGCGTAACCACCCTGCGGGTTCTGCGGAGCCGACGCCTGGCCGTATCCGCCTTGCGGAGCGTGCGGGGTCTGCGGCACCGACGCCTGGCCGTAACCCTGGGGCACCGACGCCTGGCCATAGCCCCCCGCGCCGATTGCTGTGGCTGCTGGCCATACCCCGGCTGCTGACCGTAGCCCTGGGCGTCCCCCTGTGGGGCCTGGTACTGACTCATCGAGATGCGCCTTCCTCTGAAAGTGATGCAACCAGAACCCTATGGCCCGATCCTGAGCGCCAGTTCCACCACCACCGGGGACAACTCCCCATGAGCCATCAGCGCCAACGGCACGCCCCACGCTTGGCACACCTGCCAGACGTGGACCGTGTCCAACGACCAGCACCACCCTGGATGAGGCTTCGCCAGGCTCTGATGAGGTCATGTCCGCCCGGCCGGCGCGCGGTTGCCCGGGCCCAGACGGTCCAACCGATGGCCAGGCCAACAGGCCGACGGTGAGTGGCAGAGTCACGACTCCGGGGGCGTCGAAGCATCAACAGGGCCAGTCAGTGGCAGAGTCACGACCCCGGGGCGTCCAACCATCAACAGTGTCAGTCAGTGGCTGGGCCAGACCCCCGCCGAGGCCCTTACATCATCAACGTCAGTGGTCGATGGCAGGCTCGGACCGGTCGGATGGATGCCGAGGATTCTGCTGGGAGTTGGCATCCATCCGGCGATATACGAACAGCAAGCCCTTGACTTCGACTCTCCGAAATGATACGTTTGTTCTATGGATTTCGACGACGAGAACATCGACCCGGAGGACCACTCCTCCGGCGATGAATCGAGCGCGTCGAGTTCCGAGGAAGAGCGCCCCGAGCCATTTGTGACGTTGCCGGTGGGTCCGGACGTCGGCTTGACCGAGGTCGTCGCAGCAGCCCAGGAGGTCGACCAGGCTCAGGCTGCCTGGCGGTCGGGGGTGAGTCTGTCGCAGCGATCGGACGTGATCGGCGCGGCCGCACCGGGAGCTTCGTTGGCGGGAGTACTCGAGGCGGCAGCCGAGCGGGCCCCGGCCGATCGAGACCAGGCAACGAGGGTTGAGTTGATCGCGGCCTGTGAGCGGCAGATGGCTCAGTTGGCCGGACTTCAGGCGAAGTTCGCACAGGAACTTTTGGATGAGCGAGGGGCCTCGTCGAGGACCCTGACGGCCGTCCATGACGAGATCTCTTGCCGGTTGGCGACGACCTCCTACGCTGCGGGCACCATCATCACCCGCGCCGGTGCGCTGGAAGATTCGCCGCGACTGCGGAAGGGACTGGCTTCCGGCGAAGTATCGGCGCGGAAGCTCGATGTGATTGCCGCTGCTGTGTCGGATCTTGACCCGGGCGAGCGGGCCGTGCTTGAGAACTATGGCTGCGAGCTGGCGCCCACGCACACACCGCCGCAACTGAAGAAGGCGCTGGCGGTCGCGATCATTGCTGCCGACCCCACCCGGGCCGAGCAGCGGCACCAGCGGGAAGTGCGTGAGCGGCACCTGACCTTCGAACCGGCCGCACACGGGATGTCCTGGTTGGGCGTCTACCTTCCGGCCGAGGACGGACTGAACATCTTCACCTGCCTGAACGCCCAGGCGGCCGCCACCTCCGCTGAGGACGAGCGAGGAATCGACGCCCGGCGCGTCGACGCCCTGACCACCCTCTTCGAGTCGATCATGGCTGGCGGGCGCCTGCCGGACGGAACCACACTGCCCACTCAGCATGGACAGTCGCCACACATCCGATTCTCGATCACCGCACCCGTGCTGGCCGGTGACGACCAGACACCCGCACTGCTGCACGGATACGGACCGATCTGCGCGGGGACTGCCCGTCAGCTGGCCCACCGGGCCGGTGCTGACTCCGGAGGCCTCGCGAGTCCCGCACTCTTCGGAACGTCGACCACCGGTCCCACCACGGACACCGGTGTTGATGCCGGGCGGTCGAGCACCAGCGGCTCTCCCTGCTTGGCCGGAGCCGATAGAAATCTGGCCCCGAACCCCGAGCCGACGTGGGCGGAGCGCTGCGCCCTGGCCAACCGGCTCGATCACGGCGCCACCGCCGAGGAGCGCGATGTGATTTTCGGCCCAGCCTGGCCGTGGCCCGACCAGCGGGTTCGAGACGAGGATCTAGCGATCTGGCGGGCGCTACTTGATCGCCCTCGGCTTGATCGCCTCCAGCACGTAGCGGAATCGTCGGCCCAGCCAAAGGGCAGCGATGAGCGGCAGCCCAAGGGTCAGCCAGGGACTAAGGGCGAGCCAGGGACCAAGGGCGAGCCAGGGACCAAGGGTGAGCCAGGTCGCGATCCGATGTGGAACCTACTTCCACCGCCGCGTCCAACTGAGCTCCCAGACGGTACAGATGCGAACGAATTGATCGCCTGGGCACAGCGCCACCACTCGGACGAGGCTGGGCTGTGCTCATCCGTCGAGGACCAGCTTGGCCTGATTTGTGCCGGCTCCTATGCGCCTTCTCGGCGGCTGCGCGCCCGGATCATCGAACGCGACCAGACCTGCCGGTTTCCGACCTGCCAGGTTCCCGCGTGGCGGTGCCAGCTCGATCACATTTCCGCTTTCGACGGAAGCATCCCGGCCTGGGCTCAGACTGTCGAGACGAATCTGCAGGCACTGTGCACCCATCATCACCAGGCCAAGACCGCCGGAGTATTCCGGGTGGAGCGAGACGCCCGCACCGGAGTCACTACCTGGTACGCCCCGACCGGGCACATCTACACCCGCAGCCCGGAACACGCCGACTACACCGGCGTCACCCGCCAGTTGCGGCAAGAGCTCCGGGCCAGCTGTGAGGATGACACGCTCACCTCAGCCGCGGCTGAGATGCGCTCCGCAGCGGGTAAGACTTCTCCTTGGCCGCGCGACGACACTGATCCGCCGTTCTGAGCCTCGACGATGGACACGATCATCGATGGCCAGTCACGCTGTCGGAGCGCAGCGCCACCGGCAGAGGCCAGTTGCGGGTCTACACCGACGCTCGCCGTGGAATGTCCTCACCATCTCCGCCGTTGAACGAAATATGACTGCTGAACCTCCCATCACCGTGGACGTCTGGTCCGACATCGCGTGCCCCTGGTGCTTCATCGGGAACCGCACCCTGAAGCAGGCCATCGAGCAGTACGACGGGGAGGTGACCGTCCGCTATCACTCCTACGAGCTCGCACCGGACACCCCGGTGGACTACGAGGGTTCCGAAGTGGACTTCCTGGTAAAGCACAAGGGCCTCCCACCCGAGCAGGTCCAGCAGATGCTCGACCAGGTGACCTCTACTGGCGCTGCCGCAGGCGCAACATTCCACTTCGACACCGTCCAGCACACCAACACCCTCCGCGCCCACCAAGCCCTGCATCATGCCGCGCAGCATGGTCGGCAGACGGAACTGTTGGAGCGGCTGTTCCGGGCCTACTTCAGCGAGGGGCGGCACATCGGGCGCGACGCGGATCTCGCGGAGCTCGCCGCCGAGGTCGGCCTCAACAGCGAGCGGCTGCTGGCTGACCTAGCCGCCGAGCGCTACGCCACCGACGTGCAGCGCGACCTCAACCACGCTCAGCAGATGGGTGTTCGAGGCGTCCCGTTCTTCGTGTTCGAGGGCCAATACGGCGTGTCCGGAGCACAGAGCGTGGAGACGTTCACCGAGGTGCTCGCACATGTGGCCGCAGAGGTTGGCACCCGCGCCTGAGTATTCAGGGTAGGCGTCCGCCGACGTGCCCGCCCGGGAGGCCACCCTCCCAGCGGCCCCAGCGATCAGCTCATCCGTTCCCGCAGCGCGGCTAGTTGCCGGCTCATCGCCACAGGCAAGCGGTCGCCGAACTGCGCGAAGTACCCCGCGCACCGGTCCGCCTCCTCGCTCCAGGCGGCCGGGTCCACCCGATGCAGCTCGTCCAGGTCAGCCGCCGGCAGGTCGAGCCCGTCCAGCTGCAGCTCGCCGTCAGCGGGCGCCACTCCGAGCGGTGTCTGCCGCCCGGTCACCTCACCGTCGACCAACCGGAGCAACCAGTCCAGCACGCGGGCGTTCTCGGAGAACCCGGGCCAGAGGAAGGAACCATCGGCCCCCTTGCGGAACCAGTTCACCGCCGCGATCCGCGGAGCACGGTCGCCGAGTCGCTCCCCGACCGACAGCCAGTGCCCGAAGTAGTCGCCCATGTGGTACCCGCAGAACGGCAGCATCGCGAACGGGTCCCGGCGCAGCTCACCCACCGCCCCCTCCGCAGCAGCAGTGCGCTCCGAGGAGATCGTCGCCCCGAAGAACACCCCGTGCTCCCAGTCCTCGGCCGCCGTCACCAGGGGCACGTTGCTCGCCCGGCGCCCACCGAACAGGATCAGGTCCACCGGAACGCCCTCGCCGGCATCCCAGTCCGGATCGATCATCGGGCACTGCGCCGCCGAGACCGTGAACCGCGAGTTCGGGTGCGCCGCCGGCCGGCCGGTCTCCGCGCCGACCTCCGGAGTCCAGTCCTGGCCGACCCAGTCGATCAGATGCTCCGGCGCCTCGGGCGTGAGTCCCTCCCACCACACATCACCGTCGTCGGTGAGCGCCACGTTCGTGAAGATCACGTCATGGGTGAGAGTGTCCACCGCAGTCGGGTTGGTGCCCGCTCCGGTCCCGGGTGCCACCCCGAAGAACCCAGCCTCGGGATTGATCGCCCACAACCGGCCGTCCTCACCAGGCCGCAGCCAGACGATGTCATCGCCGAGTGTGGTCACAGTCCACTCCGGCAGAACCGAGCGCAGCATCGCCAGATTGGTCTTCCCACAGGCCGAGGGGAACGCCGCGGCGACATGGAACTGCCGCCCGTCGGCGTGGCGGAGCCGAATCAGCAGCATGTGCTCAGCCAGCCATCCCTCGTCCCGGGCCAGCACTGAGGCGATCCGCAAGGCGTAACACTTCTTCCCGAGCAGGGCGTTCCCGCCGTAGCCGGAGCCGAAGGACCAGATCTCCCGATCGTCCGGGAAGTGGGTGATGTACTTCGTCTCGTTGCACGGCCACGGCACATCGGGCAGCACAGCTGCGCCGTCGGTCACCAACGGCATCCCGACCGAGTGCACCGCCGGGACCCACTCGGCTCCGCCGTCGATCTGATCCATGGCGGCCTCCCCCATCCGGGTCATCAGCCGCATACTGACCACCACATACGGGGAGTCGGTGATCTCGATACCCACCTTGGACGCCGGCCCACCGACCGGACCCATCGAGAACGGCACCACGTACATCGTGCGCCCACGCATACTGCCGGCGAACACGCGCAGGAGTTCCGCCCGCATCTCGGCCGGATCCCGCCAGTTGTTCGTCGGCCCAGCGTCCGACTCCTCCGCTGAGCAGATGAACGTCGCCGACTCCACGCGGGCCACATCCTTCGGGTCCGACCGGGCGAGGAAAGAGTTCGGCCTCAGCTCCGGATCGAGCCGGATCAGCGTGCCCGCCTGGCACAGCTCCTCGGTGAGCCGGTCACGCTCGGCTTCACTGCCATCACACCAGACGACGGCGTCCGGCCCGGTCAACTCTGCTACAGCGGCCACGAAGTCGCGGGCTGCCGCCATCCCGCGGGGCAGTGCATATCCCTCGTCACGTCGCGGAGTGGGCAGGGACTGGGTGCTGTCCGGACCGTGCGTGGTCACGTCACGGCGGGCGGGGGTGCGGTCCTGGCCGTTCGTGGCCACGTCACGGCGGGTGCGGGTGCGAGTGCTGTACTGCAGATCCAGCGTGGTGCTCATCATGTGCCCTTCGTTCTGCCGGTGGGTGCTGCCAGTGGGACTTGCCGGCGGCGGCGGACCAGTGGTGCTGCGGGTGAGCGCTACCGACGGCGTACGTCAACTTTCCTGCAGTTCCCCACACTCTTGAAGCACGAAATGCCGGCAATATTGGCTGAAGTTGCCGTATCGTCACCTCATGGCTGATGAGCACACCGACCCCGTCACCCTCGGCAAGCGCATCCGGCACTTCCGCTCCCGCGGGCGGCTCACCTTGGCCCAGCTGGCCGAGACGACCGGCACCACCGCCAGCCAGCTCTCCCACATCGAGAACGGCCGGCGCGAGCCGCGGCTGTCCCTGCTCCAGGCGATCGCCAGCACCCTCGGCACCAGTGCGTCCGAGCTGCTGGAGCCGGCTCCTCCCCCGGACCGGCGCGCAGCGTTGGAGATCGAGCTGCACCGCTCCCAGTCCTCCCCCCTGTTCGCCTCTCTCGGCGCGCCGGCGGTCCGCCCGTCCAGAACGCTTCCGCTTCCGGTACTGGAGTCTCTGGTCGCACTGCACCGTGAACTCGGCCGCCGCGCGGCGGAAGCGATCGCCACTCCGGAGGAGGCACGCCGAGCGAACACCCAGATGCGTCTGGACATGCGGGCGCGAGGCAACTACCTGCCGGAGATCGAAGAACTCGGCGAAGAGGTCATCCGCAAGGCCGGGTACACCTCCGGCGCACTCACCCACTCCACCGTGTCCACGTTGGCCCGCTCCCTGGGCTTCGAGATCATCCACGTCCCCGACCTGCCGCACTCCACCCGCACGGTCACCGACCTGGAGAACGGGCGCATCTACCTCCCGCCGGCATCGATCCCCGGCGGGCACGGTCTGCGCTCACTTGCCCTGCAGGCCATCGGGCACCGGCTGCTCGGGCACACCCAACCGGCCAGCTACGCCGACTTCCTCTATCAGCGGGTGGAGATCGCCTACTTCGCCGCCACCTGCCTGATCCCACGCAGCGCCGCGTTGGACTTCCTCCTCCCCCGCCAGCGCGCCAAGGATCTGGCCATCGAGGACTTCCGTGATGCGTTCGGGGTCACTCATGACTTCGCCGCGCTGCGGCTGACCAACCTGGCCACCTCGCACCTGGACATGCCGGTGCACTACCTGCGGGTGGGCGAGGACGGCGCCCTCTACAAGGGCTACGAGAACGACGGCGTCGCGCTACCTACCGATGTCACCGGCGCCATCGAGGGGCAGCTGGTCTGCCGGCAGTGGGCAGCCCGGGCGGCGTTCGCCCGCCGGACCCGCACCACGGAGTTCCACCAGTACACCGACACCCCGGACGGCACGTTCTGGTGCTCCACCCAGACGGGCAGCACCTCCTCCGGGGAGTTCACCATCACCGTCGGGGTGCCGTTCGCCCATGCCAAGTGGTTCCGCGGCCGGGAGACCAAGCGCCGCGCGACCTCCACCTGCCCGGAGGAGGGCTGCTGCCGCCGTCCGGACGAGGCCCTCAGCGAGCGGTGGCAGCAGGCGTCCTGGCCGAGCGCCGTCTCCCATGCGCAGATTCTTGGACCGCTGCCGTCCGGGCGCTTCCCCGGCGTCGACGACACCGAGGTGTACCGCTTCCTCGAGGCGAACGCGCCCAGCGAGCCAACGTGACCACCGCCTTAAGGTCGCGCAGACTCGGTCACCGGTGCCCGACATTTCGCGACCTTGTGGGGTGCGCTCGTGATCAGCGGGTGACGACGTTGCCCTGCTGAATCTCCACCGCGACCTCGGGCAGCGGGTCCTCGGCGGGACCCGCGGTCACCGCACCATCGGCCAGCGCGAACCGCGACCCGTGGCACGGGCAGTACAGGTCCTCCTCCTCGGCCCGCACCTCGCAGCCCTGGTGGGTGCAGATCGCGGAGAATGCCCGGACCTCCTCCTCACCGGTGCGAACCACGGCGACCGCGACGCCGTCGTCCGTCGTGGCCACCTGCGCCTGCCCGACTTCCAGCTCGTTCAGGCTCAGCAGTACCACACCGGATTGGGGCTCTTCGGCCGACGAGGTGTCCTCAGTGCACGCGGCGAGCGCGAACACCCCCGCACCGGCACCGGTGGCAAGCAGGACCTGACGACGAGCAAGGCAGCCGGACATGGGGGCAGTCTACGTGCCGCCCGGCTCTCGGAACCGGTCCTGATGTACCGCGAGAACCGGCAGCGCTCCCGGCGAGACGAGTGCCGCCCTGCCCTCTGATTCGCTCGCGCTCAGCCCTCCGCCAGCCACTGCTTGGCCGCATCCAGCACGGCCCGGTGGAAGGTCGGGTAGGCGTAGATCATCCGGGTCAGCGCGTGCACCGGGAGTCGCTGTTGGACCGCGAGGGTGAGCAGACCGAGCACCTCTCCCCCGCGCGGGCCCACCGAGGTCGCGCCGAGCAGCATCCCGGACTCGGCGTGTGCGACCAACGTGATCACGCCGTCGTTGCTCACTCCGTGGATCCACCCCCGCGCCGAGGTGGGCACCTGGACGCTCGTGCTGCGCACCGGCACTGCCTGCTTGCGCGCCTGGGCTTCGGACATCCCGACGACGCCGACCTCCGGATCGGTGAACGTCACCCGGGGCACGGCGTGATACTCGGCGTCGAGGCTCTCGTCCCCGCGCAGGTGCGCCAGCGCGATCTCCGCCTGGTACATCGACATGTGCGTGAACGGGCCTTTGCCGGTGACGTCACCGATCGCGTACAGCCCTTCCACCGGCCCCCCGTCGACGCCGAGCACCCGGCAGAAACGATCCACGTCCAGGGTCCGAGCCGAGGTATCCAGCCCGTAGGCGTCCAGACCGAGCCGGCCCAACCCGGTGTCCCGGCCAGCGGCCACCAGCAGCCGCTCCGCCACCAGTTCCCGCGCCCCGACCTGCACCCTGATCCCCTGGCTGTCGCTACGCACGGAGGCTACGCCGTCGCCGGTGAGCACCTCGATCCCCTCGGCGCGAAACGCCTGCGCGATGACCTCACTCGCGGCTGGCTCCTCGCCGGGCAGCAGCCGGTCGGCGGCCTCCACCACGCTCACCCGGGTCCCGAAGCGTGCGAACACCTGCGCGAACTCCAGGCCGATCGGGCCGCCGCCGAGCACGATCATCGACTCCGGCGCACGGGTGGTGCGGACCGCGTCCCGGTTGGTCCAGTAGGGCACCTGGTCCAGGCCGTCGATCGGCGGGATCGCCGGGGAGGTTCCAGTATTGAGGACGACGGCGCGGCGTGCCTGGATCTGTTCGTCACCTACTTCCACCGTGCGCGGCGCGACGAGGCGGGCGCGGCCCCGGATCAGCCGTCCGCCCTTCTCGGTGAACCGATCGGCCGCGATCTGATCGTCCCAGTCCGTGGTGGCCTCGTCGCGGATCCGCTTCGCCGCCGGAGCCAGGTCCGGCTGCACCTCCGCCCGCCCGGCTACCTCGTTCACCCGCCGCGCCTCGGCCAGCGCATCGGCGGCCCGGATCATCATCTTCGACGGGATGCAGCCGTAATACGGGCACTCTCCGCCCACCAGGTTCGCCTCGATGCCGATCACGTCCAGGCCGTCGGCGGCCAGCTCACCGGCCACGTGCTCTCCGCCGGGGCCCATCCCGATCACGACGACGTCTGCTCGCTCGGTCATCGATCTGCCCTCTCCTCGGTGCTCACCGTTCGATCCTCACGTGTGCGAGCGGTGTCGGCCACCTGAGCCGGGCTGGTGGGGCCGCGCACACCCCATCGATGATCGCGTCCACGGTGGCCTCCGCCAGGCGGCGCCGGTGCACATCCGGGGCGCTGCGCAGCGGCCCGTCGCTGACCAGGTGGGCGAAGCCGTGCACCGCCGCCCAGCAGGGCCATTCGGCCTCCTGGCGCGCGGATGCACTGAGCAGACCGGTAGCGGCCATCTGGTCCAGGGCCTGCGTCAGCAACGCGAACGGAGGCGGGACGTACAGCTCAGCCACACCTTCCCCCTGGTGGACCTGCTTCCCTATGGCCGACAGGAGGAGTGGCAGGACGTACCCGACGGGTGGCCGCAGGATGCGGCCTACTCGAGGTGGCTGGACTCCCCCGATATCGCTCGGCTGTACGGGCCGACCGGCTGACCACCTGGCCGTCCCGGCGGGCCGACGTGCCCACCGCGCAGGCCGCCTTGCCTGAGTTCGCCGCGGTCGCACCAGGACCCTCCTTCCCAGTGCGACCGCGGCCGTCATGAGGCCATCCGCCGCCGGACCGGCAGGCGGGAGCGGGTGAATAACCACCCGGCACCGCTGGCGAGTAGGGGCAGGGCGATGAACAGCACGGCGATCGGCAGCCAGGGCACCACGGTCTGCCACATCGACCCGAAGTTCGCATCGGTGCCCTGCCAGAGCCCGAGGACGTAGCCCAGCAGCAGGCCGGTGACCACGCCGGTGACGGTGCCGATCCCGGCGATCACCCCCGCCTGCGCGGCAGTGACCCGCCGGCGCATCCGCGGGCTCGCACCGACGGCCGCAAGCGTGGCCAGGTCCGCCCGGGAGTCCGCGACCGCGAGACCGACGCTCAGCCCGGTCGCGGCGAGCGCGACGAACAGCGCGAGGCCCATCACGATGAGAATGGTGGTGCCGGAATTCTGCTGGTTCATCTGCCCTTCGACGGCGATCCGCACGTTCGGCTCCACGTCACTGAGATGCCGGTTCAACTCGTCCACATCGGCCTGGGTCAGATCGACCCCGGTGATCGCCGCACCGATCGGCGCCACGTGTAAACGGGCCTCGACGGCATCGATGTCGGGCTGGGTGGCGATCCACTCCTCGTTCGCGGCAACGACTTCCTCGGCCGCCGCCAGCGACAACACCAAGTTGAACTGGAACGAACTCCAGTCCACCAAGTGAGCCGGAACAACGATCTCCTCGGTCACAGGCTCCGGGCCATTGCCGCGAAACGCCACGTGCACGTTACCGTCCGGCCAGATCGAGTCCGGATCATTGGTCAGCACCTGCCCGTCCGCGAGGGCACGGGCGGCCTCGTCCGCACCGGCCAGTCCAAGGCTGCCCACCAGCGTGCCGTCATCGACGAGGCTGTACGCCCAATTGTAGCCACTGCTGATCGTAGGGATGACCCGGCACCGTTCATCCGCGGCGTCCGGACCCATCAACGCGGGGTCCGGGCACTCGGTCTCCGGGTCCGGCATCGCAACCGGGTTGGGGCCGGCGGTCTCATCGGTCCTGGTCAGGTTCTGCACCGGCGCGATCACCGCCTCCGGATACGCCGCAGAAATCACCTCAGTGGCCTGCTGGTACTGCTCATCGAGAGCCTCGGCCGAAGCACCCCACTCATCCAGGCTGAGCAGACCGGTGCCGTCGGCGGCCACCGGCTTCCATACCTGCTCCTGGACTTGTGCATGGCTGGTGATCCAGATCATGCCCGCCGTGGCTGCAGCCACCGCGGCGAGCACTGCCGCCACTGCCGGTGCGGTCCGGCTTCGGTGCCGGTGGGCATCCCGGAGCGCGAACCGGCCGGCCACCCCGAACCGCGGGGCGAGCCGTCCGGCCAGGGCCACCAGTGCGCCTGCGGCCATCACCAGGCCGAGCTCGAGCACGATCACCCCACCGGCCAGCAGCACCGGCTGGGAGGTGACCGCCGCGACGATGCTCAGCACCACGCCCAGGGCTCCTAGCCCGAGGCCGATCCAGGCCACCCGGTGCCGTGCGGGCTGCTCACCGCGACGTCCGGCGAGCACTGTCACCACGTCCGCGCGGGACGCACTACGGGCCGGGAACCACGCAGCGGCCACGCCCAACACCAGTGCAATCGCCCCGATAGCCACCGGTTCCCAGAGCGGGATCACCAAGTTCGCCGCCGGGGTCTGCGAATCGACCAGGACCGCGTACACGATCAGGCTCGCTGCCGTGCCTACCAGCATGCCGAGCACGGCCGCGACCAGTCCGGCCACCACACCGCCGGCGAGCACGATCCGGCGCAGATCCGCTGGTTCCCCGCCGGCGCTCGCCACCAGCGCGAGGGACCGGGCGCTGCGTTTGGCCCCCACGGCGAACGCCGGCCCGATCAGCAGGATGATCTCCAGCAGGACCAGCCCGCCCACAGCCAGCAGGGTGCCCGCCAGCCGGCCGCCGTCACCGGCTATGCCGCCGAACATCCCGCCATAGACCTCCGCGGGCGGAGGTGGGTCGTTCAGCACCGCCCGACTGATCACCACCAGACCGATCGCGTTCAACTGCACCACGTCCGCCCAGGTGACCGGCGCGTCCCCGGTGACGAACCAGACCGGCTGGGCTCCGCCGTCGGGCAGGGTGCCCGGGCCGAGCAACGCGGCCGTGCGGGAGGTGCTCGTGCCGATACCCACCACCTGGACCGCCTCCGGCTCCTCGCCGAGCATCAGCTCGACCGAGTCCCCGACGCCGACCTGGAGCCGTTCGGCGACACCGCTGCGCAGCACCACCTGACCTGCGGCCGGAACCGCATGCCCGGTCACCTCGCCGAGCAGCCCGGGCACCGCGGAAGTGTCGGTCTCCAGGACCTGCGCGCCGTCGATCAGCGCCTGATCGGTGCGCAGGTCCAGGTATGCCTCGGCGGCAGGTGACACACCATCGCCCGAAGGCACCGCAGCAGCCAACTCCGATTCGGTCAGCTCACCCAGATCCGCACCACCCGCTCCGCACGCCCCCATACCGGAGGCGTCCTGCTTCGTGGGGGTGCGTACCTCGGCCGCGCAGGGCAGCGCCAGCCGCGCCTGCGCCGTGTCGCCCATCTCCCAGGAGATCGTCGTCGCAGTGGTCGGCGTGCTTGACCTCAGAACGCCGACCACAAAGGTGCCGGCCGCAACCGGCAGCATCATCAGCAGCACGACCAGCACGGTGCGCCCCTTGCTGCGCCAGGCGTCCCGCCGGGCGATCCGCAGCGCCGCGCGCCAGCGGGCAAGCCAGCGCCTCATCGGCCGTCCCGATGCCGCGGACCGGAGCCGGCAGCGCTGAGCAGGTACTCGGGTTCGTCCGGCTCGGTGGCGTCCACCACGATGCCGTCACGGAGGAACACGGTGCGGTCGGCCCAGGCGGCGAACCGGGGTTCGTGGGTGACCAGCAACCCGGCCGCACCCGCGTCCACCCGGGCGCGCAGCACCCGCATCACCGCCTCCCCGGTGATCGAGTCGAGCGCACCGGTGGGTTCGTCGGCGAGCAGCAGGCGGCGCGGGCCGACCAGTGCGCGGGCGATCGCCACCCGCTGCTGCTGGCCGCCGGAGAGCTCGTCCGGGAATCTGTCGGCCAGGTCCTCCAGCTCCACGTCCGCCAGTGCCGCGAGCGCCTCCCGGCGAGCACGCCGGGAACGCAGCCCGTCCAACTCGCGCGGCAACGCCACGTTCTCCGCGGCGGTCAGTGCCGGGATGAGGTTGAAGTCCTGGAACACGTATCCGATCCGGCGACGGCGTAACGCGGCCCGGCCTTTGGCGTTCAGATCCGAGAGGGTGTCCTTGGCCAACTGCACGGTGCCGTCAGTGGGCGTATCGAGTCCACCCGCGAGATTGAGCAACGTGGACTTCCCCGATCCGGAAGGGCCCATCACCGCCACCAGCTCGCCCATCCGCACGGTCAGGTCCACCGCGTCCAGCGCCCGCACCTCCTGCGCGCCCGCACCGTGGATCCGGGTCACGCGCTCCAGGGTGAGGAGCACCGGAGCGGCCTGCGCGTTCATCGCCGGCTCCGACTCTTCGCCCGACCGGTTCGGGCGGCCTTCGGCGCTTCCGCGGAAGCGGTCGAGGGATCCGTGGCTGCGTGCGCCGCACGTTCGGCGCGCGACTCGATGTGGTCCAACCAGCGCAGCTCTGCCTCGGCGGTGAAGATGTGGTTGTCCAGTACCAGCGACCAGGACAGGTCGGCCGGGCTCGCCGGATCGATCCGCGCAGCAAGCTTGGTCAGGTCCCGCAATGCGCGCATCGTCTCGGTGCGCTGACGCTGGACGACATCCCGCACGCTCACTCCGGGCGCGGTGGCGGCCAGTGCCACTTTGATCACGAGCTCATCCCGTTCCGGCGCGCCGCGCCGCACCGGGGTCTGCCACCAGCCGTCGGCCTCCGCCCGGCCCTCGTCGGTGAGCAGGTAGCGGTCAACGTCCGTCTCGGCTGTTTCGTCCGATGCGTAGGCGACCAGCCCGTCCCGCTCCAGGCGCCGCACCGTGGTGTAGACCTGGCCGATGTTCAGCGGCCAGGTGCCACCGGTGCGGGCTTCGAACTGCTTGCGCAGCCGCGCCACGCCCATCGGTTCTTCGCTCAGCAACGCCAACAGGCCTTGTTTCACGGACACGGGTCCTCCTCGAATGGTTACCGAGTAACCTACGACTTACTCGGTAACCAAGGCAAGAGCGACACGCGGCTGCTCAGCAACCAGCCGGCCTCGCTTGACGGACCTGGTGCTCGCCCACCGGAGTGCAAGGGGCGGGATGTTCGGGCGGCAGGGGCGGACGGCGGCGGCATCAGCAGCTGAGACGCACGAAACCGGTATAGTTTCCCGATACCATTTGACTGGCATTAAACCCGTCGGACCAAGAAACAGTTTCGTGGGGAGCGACGTGAGCAGAGACACCAGCGAGGGCCGTCGCCCGACCATTGCCGACATCGCCGCGCTGGCCGGAGTATCAAAGGCCTCGGTCTCCAAGGCGATCAACGGTCAAGAGGGTGTATCGGAATCGACCCGCGCCCGCGTACTCTCCGTGGCGACCCGGCTGGGGTGGCAGCCAAGTGCCCGCGCCGTCGCACTGACCCGAGGCGGCTCGGGTGCGATCGGCTTCCTGATCAACCGCTCACCGGATCTGCTGAGCGCCGATCCATACTTCGTCGACCTGCTCTCCGGGATCGAGCGAGAACTGACGGAGCACGGGTACTGGCTGCTGCTGAAGATCGGGCACCATCCCACCGAGGCGAGCGAACGCGCCGCCTATGCCGACCTGGCAGCCTCCCAGCGGGTCGATGGCGTGTTCCTGACCGAGACACGGATCGGCGACCCTCGCTTGGATACGGTCCGCTCCCTCCGCCTGCCGGCGGTGATTGTCTCGAGGCCGTGGGCAGACACCGACCTGCCATGGGTCGGCAGCGGTCAGCCCGGCGGCGGGATCGGCGACGCTGTTCGTCACCTCGCCGAACTCGGGCACCGCAAAATTGCCTATGTCACCGGTCCGCAGGACCGATCCCATGTGCTGTACCGCACGGAGGCATTCCTTGCCGCCGTCGCAGAGCACGGGCTCGCCGTGGTCGGCATGCCTCGCACCGACTTCTCGCCGGGCCGCGGCGCGGAGGCAACCGTCCGGCTTCTCGATCAGCCGGAGCGCCCCAGCGCGATCATCTACGACAACGACATGATGGCGGTAGCGGGCTCACAGGCGGCAAGCACGCTCGGGTTCAGCACCCCTCGTGACTTGTCGGTGATCGGCCATGACGATATCTCCATGAGTCAGTGGCTGACGCCGGCACTGACCACCGTGCGCCAAGACGTCATCCGGCTCGGCGAACTCTGCGCACGACGCCTGCTCAGCTCCCTCGGCGTGACGGTCACCACCCCCGACCACGGATGGCAGGGTATGCCCGACCCACAGTTGGTCGTGCGTGGGAGTACCGGCCCGGCACAGCATGCCTGACGGGCCGCCCCGCCCCCACCTCCGATTGACTCCTCAGTCGAGCAGGACGCGGGAGCCGCGGGACAGGGCTTCACCTGCCGCGGACAATGTGCGGGTGACCTGATACCCGAGGTCGATGCCCGCAGGGTGATCACGCTCACCGGACCGCACCATCTCCGCGAGATCTCCGATCGCGCACGCAGCAGCCTCCTGCGGCGTGGACAACGGCACGGGCATGGTGAGTATCCCGGACTCACCATAGGCAGCGAACAGACTCTCGCTAGCTGCCGGCGGTGTGGTCAGGCTGAGCGTCGCCGTACTCGAGGCACCAGAACGGTGCCGCACGATCAGGTGAACCATGTCCCCCGGACCAGGTCCGGCGGACACCTCGACCGCCTCGCCGAGGACACCCAGCGCCACCGAGAGCGCATGTGGCCCAACGTCCCACAGCGCACCAGCAGTGTGCCGCCAGTTGTCCGGATCCGGTTCGAAGTCGGGCTCGAACAGACTCGCAGTCCAGGTCGCACGCGCGGTAGACCACTGACGCTGCGCGGCACTGGCGATCCAGGCCGCCTGCTCGGGACGGTGGCGCGAGGTAAAGAAGACCAGCGCCGCGAGGTCCGCCCTTCGAACCGCGTCGACGATGCGGCGCGCATCATCTGGGTCAAGGGCCAACGGCTTCTCCAGCAGCAAATGCTTACCAGCTGCTGCACAGGTGAGCGCCAGATCCACCTGCGCCGTCGGCGGCACGGTGAGGACGACGGCGTCGACGACAGCCAGCATCTCGTGCAGATCGTCGAAGGCACGAGTGTGCAGCTCCTCGGCGGCGGCTGCGACCGCTTCGCTGCGCCGCCCCCACACGCCTACCAGTTCGGCGTCCGGGTGTGCGGCAAGCACGGGGCCATGTGTATGCACAGCCCAGAAACCGGTACCGATGATACCAACGCGAAGCACTATGTCCTCCCTGACATCTTGACGATCCTCACGGTCTGAGGAGGCGAGTTCGCTCAGTATGACACAAGCAATACAAGCAAAACCGATGCACCTATGACCGACTTCGTCAAGCGTCTCCGCAATCTTCAGAACATCTGCTACGGTTACGAAACCGGTTTTGTTCAGGAGACACAACGCAAGGGAGCGGGCATGCAGTCACGGACGAAGATCCTCGGTGCGGCAGTCGTCGCGGTCGTGCTGGTGGTCGTGGGAGCCGTTTGGTTTACCTCACGATCGAGCGGGTCGGACGACGCGATCGAATGGTGGGTCCCGAACTGGGACGAAGAGGTAGCCACCCAGCTGGCCAGGGCGTACGAAGAGGAGAATCCGGACGTCTCGATAGAGATCGTTCAGACCACGAACGATTCACTGCCCACGCAGGTCGGCACGGCACTCGACTCGGGGACCACCCCGGACGTGATCATCGAACTGGCGTCCCGGGTGAACCGGTATGCCGCCGACGGTACGGTCACCGACCTGAGCGACATGTTCGGCACGAACATGCCGGAGGAAGACTTCATCGACGGGTCCCTCGAGGAAGTGAGCCAAGACGGTTCGGTGTACGCCATCCCCTACCGGTGGGACTGCATCGCACTGGTCTACAACCCGGACATGCTCGACGAGGCCGGTGTGGAGGTACCGACCACCTGGGACGAGTACGTCGCCGCCGCCGAGCAGCTCACCACGGACGAACACGCAGGTATCGCCTGGCCGCTGGGTCAGGACGGTAACGCCGCGCTGCGCTACCTCGGGCTCGCCGTCGACGGCGGCTCCGAAATCAGTGACGGCAGCCTGTCGATCACCCAGGACTCGTCCGAGCGGGCAATCGAGATCATTGGCGGCACTCAGCGCGACGGTTGGGCCAGCCCGAGCTCTCTCGAAGTGGACAACACTGGGGTACGGCAGCTGTTCGAGAACGAACAGATCGCGATGTACCTGGGCGGTCTCTTCGATGTCGCGCCGATCCAGGATGTGGGTGTGCCGGTACAAACTGCCGTCAGCCCCGGTCCGCAGATTGCTGACGGTTGGGCCTACATGATCCCGGCCGAGGCGCCGAACGCAGAAGGTGCTCGCGACTTCGTCGAGTTCCTCACCAGCCCCGAAAACATGGCTGCCCTCACCGAGAGCTTCCCAGCACGGGTCAGCGCCGCTGACGATGAGCGGTTCACCGGTCCAGACGCTGCGGCTCACCTGGAGCAGCTGACGACTGACAGCGTGCCCGCTCCGAGCGATGCCGCCTGGGGCGAACTCATCCCGGACGTCTACTCCGCACTCCAGTCGGTGGCGCTGGACCAGCAGGACTCCGCAGCAGCAGCGGCCGCGCTCCAGGAGCAGGCGGACTCCGTCCTGGGCGGCGACTGAGCGATGGCCCGAACGTTCGTCGTCGAACGGCGCGCCTACGCGCTGACCGGCCCGACGCTGGTGGCGATGGCACTCCTGACCGTGGTGCCGATCGTCGTCGTCATCAGCCGGGCCGCGAGCGCCGAGGGCCGTGCCATCGCCGGAAGCCTGCTGGGATCCTCGCAATTCCACCAGATCTTGGGCCGCACCGGGATCTGGACAGTGGTCTCTGTGGTCGGCGCGATGGTGATCGGTTTCGCTGCGGCGCTGATCCTGCAAAGCGGACATGTCCGCTGGCCCGGGCTGTGGCGAGGCATCCTCATGGTGCCCTGGATCATCCCCGGGGTCGTCGGGGCCACGATCTGGAAGTGGGGCTACAGCTCCACCTATGGGCTTCTGAATCACGCCCTGGTCTCCCTCGGGCTGATCGACCAGCCGGTGCAATGGCTCAGCAATCCGGAGATCGTCCTGTACGCACTCGCTGCGGTACAGGTCTGGTCGACCGCACCGTTCGTCATGTTGCTGCTCGGCGCAGCACTGACCTCCATCCCCGGCGAACGATACGAGGCGGCACGCCTGGACGGCGCTCATGCCGTGGGGTTGTTCCGGCACATCACGCTTCCGGCGGTGAATGCCACAGCGGCGATCGCCACGTTGATGCTGGTCACGTTCGCTTTGAACGCGTTCACCATCATCTGGGTGTCCACCGCCGGCGGCCCGGTCGGTGCGTCAACGATCCTTCCGGTCGAGCTCTACCGCGCCTTCCAAAATGGCGATGACACCACGGTGGCAGTGATCGCCTGCGTCCAGTTGCTGATCAGCGCGGTGTTCGCGCTGATCTACGTCCGATCGATCAAGGCGGGTGACGAGTGATGACCGCAGTGACCGCTCCACGGCGACGAAAGCTGCGCCAGCCAGGGACACGCATCGTCGTCTGGCTCGGGTTGGCCGTCATCCTGCTCTGGACGTTGGCACCGATCACCACCATGGTGTTCACCTCGTTCAAACCGGCCACGGAGATCTTCACCATTCCGCCGACCCTGCTGCCGGACGAGTGGACCCTCGACAACTATGTGACCGTGTTCACCGCCTCCTCGATGCCGGAGGCGCTGCGGAACAGCATCGTGGTCGGTCTCATCGTTGCCCTGCTCACCCTCACCCTGGGCACCAGCGCCGGATACGCTCTGGCCCGGCTGCGGTTCCGCGGCGCCCGATCGATCTCGCTGTTCATCCTGCTCGGGCAGATGATCCCACTGACGGTGCTGCTGCTCGCGCTGTTCCAGATGATCACGGCGATCGGCTTCCACGACACGGTGCTCGGCGTCGCGTTCGCCCACCTGGTGATCACCCTTCCGCTGGTCACCTGGATGATCCGGAACCAGATCGTCGCCATCCCCTACGAGCTCGAAGAGGCGGCGATGATCGATGGCTGCTCCCGCATGGACGCGGTCCTCTACGCGGTGCTGCCAGTAGCCGGACCTGGCTTGGCCGCCGCAGGGATGTTCGCCTTCCTGCAGTCCTGGCACGAGTTCGTGCTCGCCTCGGTGCTGACACGGAGCGGCCAGTCCCGCACCGCACCGATCGCGCTGACCGAGTTCTCCTCGGAGTTCGACGTCGACTGGGGCGCGACGATGGCCGCCTCCGTCGTGCTCACCGTCCCACTGGTGATTGCCTTCGTCGCTTTGCAGCGCTACCTCGTGAACGGGCTCACCGGAGGTGCGGTGAAGGGGTAGCGCTCATGCGGATCACGACAGGACGGAACCGATAGAGATGGACGAGGAATGACGACACCAAGCAGGCCGTGGCTGGGAGTGAACTTCTGGTCGCGGGCAGGCGGTCCACGGATGTGGACGCAGTACGACGATGCGATCGTGCGGGAGGAACTCCTCACCTTGCGTCGGCACGGGCTGGACACCACGCGAACCTTCCTCTTCTGGCCGGACTTCATGCCGGCGCCAGATGCGCTGGATGAGGAGCTCTACCGCCGCTACCGGGACTTCCTCGACCTGCACGAGGAGGTCGGCCTCCAGACGATCCCTACCTTCTTGGTGGGGCATATGTCCGGAGAGAACTTCAGCCCGTCCTGGCGGGGCGATCGGAGCCTCTACCGCGATCCCTGGCTACTGGGAAGGCAGGCTTGGTACATCCGCGAGTCGACCCGCCGGCTCCAGGACCACACAGCGATCACCGGCTGGCTACTTTCCAACGAGATGCCCATCTTCGGAGATCCGGAGGGGCGCGGCAGTGCCGCGGACCGCGACGTGGTCAGCGCATGGGCCGAGATCATGACCCAGGCCGTCCGCGCCGGAGGTGGCCACCAGCCGGTCTCCACCGGAGACGGTGCCTGGGGCATCGAGGTGACCGGACGGGACAACGGGTTCCGGGTGCGCGACCTGGCACCGATGGGCGACTTCGTCGGTCCGCACGTGTACCGGATGGAGAACGACCAGTCGCGGGAGCTGCTCACTGCGGCATTCATCGGCCAGCTGCTCGCGTTCACCGGGAAACCCGTGGTGCTCGAGGAGTTCGGCGTCACCTCCGCCTATGTCTCGGCGGAGCAAGCGGCCCAGTATTACCGACAAGTGCTGCACTCGACGCTCATCACCGGCACCCGAGGATGGCTCGCCTGGAACAACACCGACTATGGCGATCTCTGGGACCAGGACCCCTACCGTCACCACGCGTTCGAGCTCTACTTCGGGGTCACCGACTCCCGCGGCCGCCCGAAGAGCACCCTCCGGGAACTCGCTGCCTTCTCGGCCGTGCTCGATCAGGTCGACACTGCCGCGCTGGCCCCGGCCAGGTCCGGGGCAGCACTCGTGGTGCCGACGTTCCTCGAGCACCACTACCCGATGACTCCGGCCGGCGATGGTGCGGTGATCTTCGACGCACTCCGTCAGGCGTGGATCGCCGCCTGGGAGGCCGACCTCCCGCTGACGATCGAACGTGCCGCAGACGGCCTGTCCGGCGAGCACGACCTGTACCTCGTGCCATCGGTCAAGCATCTGCTCACTACCACCTGGCAGCGACTGCGCGAGCTCGCGGAGGCAGGTGCGACCGTGTACGTCTCCTACTGCGCCGGCGAAGGCGGCTGGCAGCGCGGCCCGTGGTGGTATGAGATGAACGAGATGTTCGGTATCGAACACCAGCTGCGCTACGGCCTGGCCGAACCGATCGAGGACGACGCCGTGACCGTCCGTACCGTTCGTCCGTTCGGCGAGATCCCAGCGGGCCGCACGCTGTCCTTTCGGTCCGCTGGCACTGAGCACTCCCGGTCCTACCTCCCGGTGCGACCCACCGACGCGGAGGTGCTGTGGGAAGACGACCACGGCCGCCCGGTACTGCTCCGGAACGCAGTCGGTGCCGGTCAGTTCATCCTGGGCACCTACCCGATGGAGCACATGGCCTCCCGGCTATCCGGAGTGAACCCGGAGCACACCTGGCAGCTCTACGACGCACTCGCTACCGAAGCCGGTCTCAGCAACCGTGCGCGCGCCCACGACCCCCGGGTGCACGCCCGCCAGATGGCGGCGGGAACAGACCAGCTGCTCTGGCTCACCTCTCAGTCGCCGGAGCCCGTGGACGTCCAGATCTCCCTTCCGAACGGAGCGTCGCTCGGCGCGGAGATCGCGACGAACACCGGAGCCGAGGTTCCGCAGGAGACGACGATCGGCGAGGATGCCGCCGAGGCGGTCGCCCTAGAACCGTTCGGCGTTCGAGTGTTCCGGCTGCACGGGACCAGAGAGTAGGAAACAGATGCGGATCACGGATATCCGATGTGCGGTGATCGGCGGTGTGCCGCTCGTCCGCGTGGTGACAGATGAGCAGATCGACGGGTTCGGCCCGGTGGAGTCGTCCAAGCCTTTCGTCGCCCCAATGGTCGCGACCTATCGTGAGTTCCTGACCGGTTGCGATCCCACACTGGTCGAGCGATGTGTGGCGAAGATCCGCCGGTTCGGCGCGCACAAGCCTTGGGGGGCCATGGTCAGCGCGATCGAGATCGCCCTGTGGGACATCGCTGGGAAGGCAGCCGGGCTCCCGGTGCACCGGCTGCTCGGCGGCAAGGTCCGCGATCGCGTCCGGGTCTACAACGGCGGTGTGCGCAGCGAACCCACCGGCTTCGACCCTGAGGACTACGCCGAGCAGATGCGGCAGATGGCGGCAGCCGACGAGGGTTTCACCCTGGTGAAGGAAGGAGTCGCGTTTCACGGGTTCATGACGCAGCACGTCCCAGGCTTCCACTATGGCGAACAACGGCTGGGGCCGCGCCACCCGAACCGTGGCGTGGTCAGCTCCCGGGGAATGACTCACCTCGTGGAGTGCGTGGCAGCGATGCGTGAAGCGCTGCCGCCGCACATCGGTCTGGCCCTGGACGCCGGGCCCGGATTCCTGCCAGCCGATGCGATCCGGTTCTGCCAAGCGGTCGAGCCCTATGACCTGGCCTGGGTGGAAGATCTGATCACCGGTGACTACGTCCCCTGGGTCCACTCGCAGCAATATCGCGAGGTGACCAGTGCGACGTCCACCCCCACCCACACCGGTGAACAGATCTACCTGCGGCAGAACTTCATCGACCTGATCTCCACCCAGTCGGTCCGGGTCATCGGTCCCGACCCGTGCGACGTGGGCGGCCTCGCGGAGCTGAAGTGGGTCGCCGAGTACGCCGACCTGCACGGCGTAGCGATCGCTCCGCACGGTGTGCTCGACGGCGTTCTCGGCCTGGCAGCGCTCATTCAGGTCAGCGCTACGCTCCCGGACAACTTCATCGCCTTCGAGTATCCCGTCGCCTCAGAACCATGGTGGTACGACGTCGTCGACGGCCTTCCCACGCCGATCGTCACCGACGGCTTCATCGAGGTCGGCGACCGCCCCGGGCTCGGCCTCGAACTGGACCGCGACGCACTCACCGCCCGCCTGCGTCCCGAGGACGCGGGCTTCTTCGCCTGACATCACCGACCCGAAGGAGAAACACCCCATGGCGCACCACAACGTCCTCGACCGCCGACCGCTCGGGCGTACCGGGCTGAGTGTGACCTCGCTATGCATCGGTGGCGGGCCGATCGGTTCGATGCCTGGAAACTTCGGCTACGAGACGCCGGCAGAACGTGGCGTAGCAACGGCTCGCGCCGCCATGGACGGACCGGTCAATTTCCTCGACACCTCGAACAGCTACTCGGCAGGTGAGAGCGAACGCCGGATCGGTGTCGCGATCGCTGAACGCGGCGGTCTGCCCGAAGACTTCGCGCTCGCCACCAAACTGGACCGAGACCTGGAGTCCGGGGACTTCAGCGCCGAACGGATGTACCGGTCGGCGAAGGAGAGTCAGGAACGGCTAGGCCTGGACCGGTTCGACCTGCTCCACCTGCACGACCCGGAACACATCGGCTTCGAGGCCGCGATGGCACCCGGCGGACCAGTCGACGCGCTGCTCGAACTGAAGGAGCGGGGCGTCGCTGCGCATATCGGAGTCGCCGGCGGACCGGTGGGGATGCTGCGTCAGTTCGTGGAGACCGGTGCTTTCGACGTCGTGCTCACCCATAACCGTTGGACCCTGGTCGACCGGTCCGCCGACGAGCTCATCGACAGCGCGGTCCAGCACGGCGTTGCAGTCCTGAATGCGGCCGTGTTCGGCGGCGGAGTGCTCGCTCGCGGGATGAGTAGTGCCGGTGCGCGTTATGGCTACCGGGACGCGGAGCCTCGGGTCGTGGCGGCGATCGAGGCGATCGAGCGACTTGCTGCCGAGTTCGAGGTACCGCTGCCCGCAGCCGCTATCCAGTTCTCGGTTCGGGACCCGCGGATCACCTCGACCGTGCTCGGAGTGTCGCGGCCGGAGCGGATCGACAGCTCCGTGGCCCTGAGCACCCAGGACATCCCCGAGGAGTTCTGGTCGCAGATCGCAGACCTGGCCGCACCCGAAGACACCTGGCTGTGGTGAACGCACCGGCTCGCATCGCCGTCATCGGTGCCGGCTGGCGGGCAAGTTACGCACTCCGGGTCGCTCACGCCCGCCCGGACCTGGTGCAGATCACCTGCGTCTACGCACGCTCCGCCGAGTCGGCTGAACGGGTCCGCGCCCAGTGGGGGGTGCCGGTGCGTACCGACCTGACCGAGGCGCTCGGAACCGGGGATCCGGAGGCAGCATTCGTCTGTGTGCCGCGGGAGGCGGTCGCAGGGCTCGCCATTCAGATCCGCGACGCCGGCACACCGATGCTCCTGGAGACTCCGCCGGCAGCGGACCGCGATGCCTTGTTCCGGATCTACGGCGAGCTGCGCGGCCACCAGGTGCAGGTGTCCGAGCAGTACCAGTTTCAACCCCAGCACGCGGCACGGCTCGCCATCGCACACTCTGGCCTGCTCGGGAAGGTCGGTTCTGCTTCAGTGTCCGTCGCTCACGACTACCACGCGGTCTCGATGCTGAGGCTCCTCCTCAGCGTCGGCTTCGAAGACGTCACGATCGAGGCCCGCACCGAGAGGGACAACGTCCGGTCGGTACGCACCCGAGACAGCTGGCGGGACGAGCCGGTCCTGATCGAACAGGAGGTTCTCAGTGGTCGGCTCAGCTGGTCCGAACGCACCGGTCACTATGCGTTCGGCTCCGAGCAGTACGTGTCACCGCTGCGCACCCGGCACATGTGGGTACGTGGCACCGATGGCGAGATCGTCGATGACGTCGTTTCCCACTATGTGGCCCCCGGCCAGGTCGCGCGGACCATCCTGGATCGGGACGAGACTGGTCGTGATGGTGACCTGGAAGGCGCCCATCTCCGGCACATCCGGCTCGGCCCGGACCTGCTCGCGGAGAACCGGTTTGCTCCGGCTCGTCTCTCCGATGACGAGATTGCGCTCGGCGAGTGCCTGCTGCGCACCGTGGAGCACGTGCGCGGAGGATCGGCGTTCTACCCGTTGGCGGATGCGTGCGAAGACGCCTACCTGGCACTGCTCCTGCACGAGGCGGCCCGGACCGGATCGAGCGTCCGGGCGCAGCCTCGACCCTGGCAGTCCGAGACCAGCGTCGCTCAGCGCTCGGGGAACTGCCCCTCGTCCCGGATGCGCTGATTGAGCTCAGCCAGGTAGAGGTCCTCGTCGAAGTCGATCGGGACCTCCTTGCCGAGCCAGGCGGAGAGGTGGATGGCGTTCGCCAACCGGACCCCAGCGATACCGTCCGCTCCGGGCGCGAGGAGAGGTTCGCCGTCGAGAATGTGCGCGGCGAAGTTGCGCAGCACCTCCCCGTGCTGAGAGCCCCAGGCGGAGTCGAAGGAGACTTCCTCGCTCTGCTGGTACTGCTCCAGGTGCATCTCACCGCGGAACATCTTGCGCACGTCCTCCGGCGTGATGCTCGCGGAGATTTCCCGCTCGTCCTTGGACAGCCGGGTCACCGTGGCGACCTTGGAACCATCGACGACGATCTTGCCCTTGTCACCGAGGATCTCGAACCGGTCGGTGCCGATCAGGTCGTGGGTGGCGGTGATGAACACCCCGGTCACGCCGTCGCCGTAGTCCACCACGGCGGTCACCTCGTCCTCCACCGCGATATCCCGGCGGAACCCGAACGCGGCCTTGGCGAACACCGACTTCGGCACGCCACAGATCCACTGCCACAGGTCGAGCTGGTGCGGCGCCTGGTTCACCAGGACACCACCGCCCTCACCACCCCAGGTGGCCCGCCAGCCGGACTGCTCGTAGTAGCCCTGCGGCCGCCACCAGGTGGTGATGGTCCAGCTGCTGCGCCGGATCGCACCGATCTCACCGGCGTCGACGATCTCCTTGATCCGGCGGTACAGCGGGTTGGTGCGCTGGTTGAACATGATCGCGAAGGTCAGTTCCGGCTTCGCCTCGGCCGCCTCGATCAGCTCCCGGACCTGCCGGGTGAACACCGCCGCCGGCTTCTCCACCAGCACGTGCAGCCCGGCGTCGAGGGCCGCGATCGCCACGGCCGGGTGGTCGTAGTGCGGCAGCGTGGTGACCACCGCATCCACCTCACCGCCGGCGATCAGCTCCTCGTGACCGGAGTACACCGGGGTGCCGGAGTACTCCTGCGCGATCACCGCGCGCCGGTCGGAGTTCCGGTCGGCGATCGCGCCGAGCGTCATCCCCGGGATCTCCCCGTCGGCAATCATCCGTGCATACACCGAACCCTGGGCTCCGTAGCCCACGATTCCCAACCTGACCGCATCTGGCACTGCGCGTCCCTCCTGACGATGAGATCCCCCGAGCGTAGAGGGCCGCCCTCGGCCTGCCCCCTGGTTGCCGGAAGTTGCCGACCCTGGCCTCGGCGACGGAATCCGATTCGCGGTGATATCCACCACCCACCGCGGAGTGGATGCAAGGATGGGCACATGATCGTAGTGACCACGAACGAGATCCCGGGCTACCGCATCGAGGCTGTGATGGGCGAAGTCATGGGCATGACAGTCCGCTCGGCGAACTTCGGGCAGAACTTCACCGCGAGCTTCCGCGCTTTCGGCGGTGGTGAAGTGACCGAGTACACCAAGCTCGTCTACGAGAGCCGCCAGGAAGTGATGAACCGAATGACCACCGAGGCGCAGCGCCGCGGTGCGAACGCCGTGATCGGGATGCGCTTCGACACCGGCGACATCGCGCAGGCGTTCTCCGAGGTCTGTGCCTACGGCACCGCGGTGCACGTGGTGCCGCTCGGTGAGGACGAAGAGGGCCACACTCCGCAGTCCGCGCAGTTCGCCCAAGGCGGCAGCACCGCGTCGCAGGGCCCGGCGATCTCCCAGCCGGCCACTCCCCCGCCGGCCGCTGGCTACGACGCACAGGTGCCCCAGCCGCCGCAAGGCCAGCAGCCCCCGCCGCCCCCGCAGGGGCAGCCCGGGTACGGGCAGCAGCCTCCGCAGGGTCAGCCTGGGTACGGGCAGCAGCCCCCGCCACCGCCGGGATACGGTCAGCCCCCGCAGGGCGGGTACCCGCAGTAGTCGCGCCGCGCTCGTCGCCTCGAGCGCTTCAGGCCTGCCTGGGCTGCTCGCGCGGGCGGATCCGCACGTTCGGCAGCACGGGGGCCGGCAATGGTTCGCCCGGGTCGTCCTGAGGTAACCCGTACGACGGCGGAGCTACCGGCGCGTTCGCGCCGCCGGCCTCGTTGGACTGCTCGGGGGCGACCTCGCCGGGCTGCGCGGTCTCGCCGGGCTGCGCGGTCTCGTCGGGCTGCGCGGTCTCGTCGGGCTGCTCCGGGCGGCCGATCTGGTCCTGCCAGGCAGCGCGGAACGCCACGATCTCCTCGTGGCTGCGGCCGACGAAGTTCCACCACATCACGATCTTCTCCTCGAACGGTTCGCCGCCGAAGAGGAGCACCCGTGCCGCTTGGTCACCGGCAGTGAGCCGGAGCTGGTCCTGCCCCGCCGGCCGGTACCCGAGGTGTCCGGCTGGCACCGGCGTCTGGTCCACGCTCACCTCGCCGGTGTCCACCAGCACACCGTGCTCGAAGCCGTTGTCCACCGGCACCGTCAGGGAGCAGCCCGGTTCCAGCCGCACCTCGGCGCCCAGCATCGGGGTGGCGGTGGCGATCGGCGAGCTGTCTCCCAGAGTGCTGCCGAGGAACACCTGCGCCGACCAGCCCCGGCCGGTCAGCACCGGCGGGGCGTAGTGGTCGAACCGGCGAGGCCCGAACCTGGCCCGCTCCGGCAGGGCGAACCACAGCTGCACCCCGTGCAGCACATCGGTATCAGCGGTGGACCGCTCCGAGTGGGAGATGCCGGCCCCGGCCGTCATCAGGGACAGCTGGCCGGGCGCCACCCGGGCCAGGTGGTCGGCGCTGTCGGCGTGCGTGATCGACCCGGAGAACAACCAGCTGACCGTGGCCAGCCCGGTGTGCGGGTGGGGCGGCACATCCATCCCCCCGGTGCTGGCCACCTCGTCCGGACCGAAATGGTCCAAGAAGCACCAGGCGCCGATCAGGGACAGCGCCCGCTGCGGCAGGGTGCGCCGCACGGTCATCGCCCGCGGTCCACCCAGCGGCACCTCGCGCGGGGTGAGGATACGAACGGTGACGTCCGAGGCCGAGGCGGGTGCGCCGTCGTCGGCAGCACAAACCATCTCCGCCGGTTTCGTCTCGACGTTGCTCACCGACGCCTCACACCCCTGCGACCTGCTGCAGCACCGGCACTTGGCTGAGCGAGACGTCCTTGGTGGCGGTGACCAGGGTGACCTCACCCTGGCGGGCGAGATCGCGCAGCTCGTCCAGCGCCCCGGCGGCCGGGTCCTCCTTCAGCTCGGCGCGGTACCGCGTGGCGAACTCCTTGTTCTTGTCCGGGTCGTGGCCGTACCACTTCCGCAGCTCGTCACTGGGTGCCACGTCTTTGAGCCAGTGACCTACCCGTGGGTCCTCCTTGCGGATGCCCCGGGGCCAGACCCGGTCCACCAGGACCCGGGTGCCGTCGTCGTCGCTTACCTCGTCATAGACACGTCCACTCCGCATCTGCCCATCATCACCCAGGAGCGATCTGGCCGCCTCCGCGCGGTTCTCGGCGCACAGCGAGCAGCACCGCGGCGACCAGACACGCTCCGGCGACCACCAGCAGAGCGACCAGGTAGGAGAACCCGGTAGCCAGGGCGCCCACCACTGCCGAGCCCAGCCCGGTACCGGAGTCGAAACCGATGTTCCACGCGGTACTAGCCAGGCGGGAGTTGGCCGGCCCGGCACGTTCGAACGCGTGCACCAGGGTCAGGCTCTGCAGTCCGCCGTAGGCGAGCCCCACCAGTGCCGCACCGAGGAGGATCCTCGCGATCGCGCCCACCCCGAGGCCCGGCAGGGCGGTGCCGATCAGCACCAGCCCGGCGGCAGCAGCCGAGAGCAGCGGCCAGGTGAGACCGCCGGAGCCGCGAGAGTCCACCAGCGAGCCGATCCACCAGCGGCTCACCGTGGCCACGGTGAGCAACACGAACAGGCCCGCCAGAGCGAGGGTGGCGTTGGTGAGCATCTGCGGGAGGAAGGTGAGCAGGGCGCCACCGGAACTGGTGGCCAGCAGCAGAATGACCACCGGCGGTACCAGCACCAGCACCAGAGCCATCGACGGACGGCTGCTGTGCGGGGCACCGGCTGTGCTCGCCGGATCAGCCGAACCCCCCGCAGCGCCCCTGCGGGCATCCTGGCTGTTCAGGGTGCGAGCCAGCAGCAGGGCACCGGGCACACCGAGCACCGGCAGAGCGCCGAGCACGAACACCACGGCGAACCCGGCCTGCTCGGCAAGCCAGGGGGCACCGGTCATGGTGAGGATCTGCGGTGCGGAGATCGCGAACCCGTAAGCCCCCACGGCGCGACCTCGCATCAGCGGCGGGGCGAGCTCGGCGATCGCCGCGGAGCCGCACACGGTCAGCACGCCGAAGCCCAGGCCGCGGACGGCGGAGAGCAGCATCAGCCACCACAGATCGGCGCTGAGCAGAAACAGGAACGACGGCAGGCCCAGGGCCAGCAGGCCGATGGTCAGGGTCGCGGCCCAGCCCAGCCGCCGCAACGACCACGGGATCATCGTCTGGGTGAGCACCGTGGCCAGCATCAGCACACCGTTGATCGCACCGGCCCCGGCCGCGTCCGCCCCGGCCCGCACGGCCCACATCGGCACGGTCGCGAACAGCATCCCGAAGCCGGCGAAGCTCACCGCACTCATCGCCGCGACAGCACCCATCCCGGGCAGACGCCAGACCGATCCGCTTGTCACAGAACCGGTCTACCATCAGCGAGATGGAGAACTCGACTTTGTCCGAGCAGGACCGAGGCCACCTGCGTCACTGCGTGGCACTGGCGCAGCAGGCTCTCGACGCTGGGGACGAACCGTTTGGTTCGGTGCTCGTGGACGGAAGCGGCGCCGTCGTACGGGCGGACCGGAACCGCATCGCCAGTGGCGACCCCACGGCGCATCCCGAGCTGGCCCTGGCCCAGTGGGCGATCGCCCACCTGAGCCCGCAGGTCCGGGCGCGGGCCACCGTCTACACCTCCGGTGAGCACTGCCCGATGTGTGCAGCGGCGCACGCCTGGGCCGGGCTGGGCAGGATCGTCTACGCCGCAAGCTCGGCGCAGCTGGGCCAGTGGTTGGACAGCTGGGGCGTGGCGGCGCCGCCCGTGCGAGGATTGCCGATCACCACCGTCGCGCCTTCTGCAGACGTGGCCGGGCCGGACGAGCAGCTGGCGGACGAGGTCCGCCTGCTGCACGCGCGCCGTCACGGCATCGACGCGAGCGAGGGCCCCCAGCACTGAGAGGTTCCGTGTCGCGCGTTCCTGGCTCCCGTTCGCCCGCGCAGCGTCAGGTGGGTATCGGGCTGGCTCTGGTGGGGATCCTGCTGATCGGGGCGAACCTGCGGGCGTCGTTGACGGCGGTCGGCCCGTTGATCGGGGACATCCGGGCGGATCTTTCGATGACCTCGATGGTCGCCTCGGCGCTGGTCGGGCTGCCGCTGCTGTGTTTCGCGGCGTTCTCGCCGGTCGCGCCGCGGATAGCCGTGCGGTTCGGCCTGGAGCGCACCCTGGGGGCTGCGCTGCTGATCCTGGCCGCCGGGATCGTGACTCGGTCGGTGCCCTGGCTGCCGGCGCTGTGGCTGGGCACGGTGCTGCTCGGGCTGGCGATCGCACTGGCGAACGTGCTGCTGCCCTCACTGCTGAAGCGGGACTTCCCACTGGACGCGGGGCGGTACACCGGTGCCTACTCTGCCGTGCAGTCGGTGTTCGCCGCGCTCGGCGCCGGCGTGGCTGTGCCGCTGGCCGGGCTGACCGACTCGACCTGGCGGCTGGCGCTGGGGGTCTGGGCCGGGCTGGCACTGATCGCGTTCGCCGTGTTCAGTCCGCGGCTGCGCGGGGGCGTCTCGGTGAAGGCCCTGGCCACGGGCCCGGCCGGGCCCGGTACGGACGCCGCCCCGGCACCACAACCGGTCGAGAACTTCTCGCCCTGGCGCTCGCCCACCGCCTGGCTGATCACGGTGGCGATGGGCACGCAATCGACGCTCTACTACGTGGTGATCACCTGGTGGCCGGAGATCGAGCAGGCGCAGGGCATCAGCGCGAGCGCTGCCGGCATCCACGTGAGCGTGCTGCAGCTGTGCGGCATCATCGGCAACCTGACCACCGCTGCGGTGCTCCAGCGCTGGCAGCGCGACCAGCGCGGTCTGATCGCCGTCCTGGTGCCGCTGAACGTGACCGGGCTCGTGGGGATGCTGCTGCTACCGTCCTGGGCCCTGCTCTGGTCGATGCTGCTCGGGATGGCACTCGGCTCGTGGATCGTGTTCTGCCTGGCTTCGTTCAGTCTGCGTACCCGCAACCATCGGCATGCAGCCTCGCTGTCCGGAATGGCGCAGTCCTTCGGCTACCTGCTCGCAGCGCTCGGCCCGTTCCTGCTCGGCGCGCTCCACGACGCCACCGGCAGCTGGACCGGCCCACTGGTGGTGCTGCTCTGCCTGCAGGTGGTGCAGCTGGTCTCCGCCTACGGGGCCGCGCGGCCCGGGGTGCTCTGAGCAGGCGCGCGGCTACTCGATCGTGGCGATCAGGCTGCCCTGGGCCACCTCCACCCCTTCTGCCACCTGCAAGGTGATCACCCCACTCTGCGGCGGGTAGACCTCGGCGTCGACCTTGTCCACCGCCACCTCGGCGATCAGGGTTGACGTGGTCACCTCGTCCCCGGAGGCCACGTACCAGGTGGCCACCACCCCGGTGCCTTCGTCCCCGTCGGACATCTGCGGGAACCGCACCTCGGCCATCAGGACACCGCCTCGCGCACGGCGAGCTCGATTCGCGCCGGGGTGGGCAGCACCGCATACTCCAAGTCGCGGGCGTACGGCAGCGGGACGTCCGGTACGCACACCCGGGCGGCGTAGGAGCACAGCGTCGGATCGGCGATGGTCATCGAGGCGATCACCTCACCGGAGAGCCCGAAGGACTCATAGTCCTCGTCCACCACGATCAGCCGCCTGGTCTTGGCCACCGACGCCTGGATCGTCTCCCGGTCCAACGGGACCACACTGCGCAGGTCGATCACCTCGACGTCGATACCTTCGCCAGCCAGGTTCTCCGCCACATCCAGGGCGTGGTGCACGGACAGGGAGAGGGTGACGATCGTGACGTCCTTGCCCTCCCGGGCCACCCGAGCCTTGCCGATCGGGACCTCGTACCTCTGCTGTGGCACCGGTCCGATCGAACGAGGATTCTTCTTCATCCACGGCAGCCCCATCACCCCCTTGTGGAACATGTACACCACCGGGTCGTCAGAGCGGATCGCGGCCGTCATCAGACCCTTGGCGTCATAGGGAGTGGAGGGCACCACCACTTTCATTCCCGGCAGGTGCGCGAACGTGCCCCACAGCGACTGAGAGTGCTGGCCACCGTCGGAGTATCCGCCGCCGGTCGCGGTCATCAGCACCATCGGTACCCGCACATTGCCACCGGAGAAGAAATGGATCTTCGCCATGTGGTTGTAGATCTGGTCCATGCAGACACCGAAGAAGTCCACGAACATCAGCTCGATGATCGGGCGCATCCCCTCCACTGCTGCCCCGATGCCCATCCCGATGAAGGCAGTCTCCGAGATCGGCGTGTCCCGGATGCGCCCGGGGCCGAACTCGTCGATCAGCCCGGTGGTGGAGGAGAAGATGCCGCCGTAGGAGCCGACGTCCTCCCCCATCACGAACACGTCGTCGCTGGTGCGCATCTCCCCCGCGATCGCCTCCTGGATCGCCTTGGCGGTGGAGAGCTTGCGGGTACCGGGATCGGGTTCGGCTGCGATCCCTGCCTCATCCAGGGTGGTCATGACCGTGCTCCTTCCACAAAGACGTAGTCGAGTGCATCTGCGGCGGCCGGCACCGGGGACTCCTTCGCATAAGCGATGGCATCGGCCACCCGGCCGCCGGCCGCCTCCCTGATCCGGGCATCGTCGGCGGGAGTGAGCACCTCCGCTGCCAGGAGCTCGTCCCGGTAGACCGGGATCGGGTCCTGATCGGCCACCACGTCCAGACCGGGCCGATAGGCCTGGGCGTCTCCCTCGAAGTGACCCCACAGACGCAGCGTGTGCACCTCCAGCAACGTTGGTCCTCCTCCTTCCCGGGCGCGTTCGACCGCAAGGCCCGCCGCCTCCCAGACCTCCTCGACGGCGTTGCCCTCCACCCGGGCGCCGGGCATCCCGTAGGCGGCCGCACGTTCGGCATTGGAGGGCACCGACGTGGACGCATCCCGGGGTACCGAGATGCCCCAGTCGTTGTCCTCGATCACGAACACCACCGGCAGCTTCCACAGTGCAGCGAGGTTGAGCGCCTCGTGGAACGCCCCCTGGTTCGCGGCCCCCTCACCGGCCACCGCGACCGCCACCCGGTCGCTGCCGCGCTGCTGGAACGCGAAGCCCTGGCCGAGCGCCGGCGGTAGCCCCTCGGCCACGATCCCGGAGCAGGAGAAGTGGGTGGCCGGGTCGAACAGATGCATATGCCCACCCCGGCCTCTGCCCAGTCCGGTGGTGCGGCCGAAGATCTCTGCGGTCATCGGGCGCAGATCCACCCCGTGCGCGATCGCCAGATGGTGCGGGCGGTGCGCAGCGGTCACCGCATCATCAGCGCTGAGGTGAGCGCAGATCCCGGCGGCAACCGGCTCCTGCCCGGCGGACAGGTGCATCTCCCCCGGGATCAGCCCCGCACCGATGTCGAACCCCGGAGACTTGTCCGCGTGATACTCGCCCAGGATGGCTTCTTCGTAGGTCCGGATCAGCACCATCGTGCGGTACAGGTCCAGGCGAACCTCTGCGGGTAGAGAAGGATGCGGCGTCATTGCGGACCTCCGTGGGGCGGTGTGCCAGGGCACTGTGCGGGTACCGGATCACCGTCCGGTGGCGTTGCCGTCACAGTAGGTCGGGCTCACCCCGCGCCACGAGCCCCTACTTTTCACATGGTGAACTGGTCGGCGCCGAGGTGCAGCGAGAGCCGTGAACCGTACGAGCTCAGCCGCGCACCGAGCGCAGAGATCTCCGCCTCGGAGGTGTGCGCCGGTACCGAGATCGCCAGTGCACCGGTGACCTCCGGCGTGATCACCGGGACCGCCAGGCAGGTGAATCCGATCGCGTACTCCTGCCGGTCCAGCGCCGTGCCCCGGATCCGTTCCAGCTGGGAGAGCAGCGTGCGCCGGTCGCTGATGGTGTGCGGGGTGAGCTCGTCCAGCCGGTGCCGGTGCACGTAGTCGATCCGGTCCACCTCGCTCAGCTCGGCGAGGATCTGCTTGCCGAGCGCTGTCGCGTGCGCGCTGTCCTGCAGGCCTACCCACAGGTCGAGGCGCGGGTTGGCCGGCGAGTCGACGATGTCCACCAGGTTGACCTCCCCGTCGTCGTAACGGGACAGGTAGGCGGTCCAGCCCAGCTCGGTGGCCACCGCCCGCAGGGTGCCGCGGACGCGGGCGAGGAACAGGCCCTCGTCATCGCCGAGACGCAGCCCCGGGAACCGGTCGCCGAGCACCACCCCGTCGACCTCGTGCACCAGGTAGCCCTCGTGCACCAGGGTGCGGACGATGTTGTAGGCGGTGCCCAGGCTCAGACCGGTGCAGCGAGCGATCACTTTGACCGGCAGCGGGCGGGACGCCTCGGCCACCAGATCCACCACGCGCAGCGCTCGCTGGACTGAGGCGATGAGCGTCTGATCGCCGTGGTGAATGTGGGTTTCGGTCATCGGTGACTCCTGCGAGTCAGGATAACCGCCGGGCCCGGTCTGCGCCCGAGATCTCAGCGCGGATCGCGGGTTCGGGCCCGCCCCACGGTCAGCGGCCGGTGAACTCCGGGTCGCGCTTGTCGGTGAATGCGCTCACTCCTTCGCGCAGGTCCTCAGTGGCCAGACTCAGCCCACCGGCGAGGCCTTCGATCAGATGCGGGGAGGCGCCCTCGAGGGAGGCAGTGATCAGCTGCTTGGCCAGCGCGTTGGCCACCGGTGCACTGGCGCGCACGTCGGTCACCCACTGCTGCACCGTCTCCTCCAGCTGCTCAGCGGGAGCGACGGCATTCACCAGACCCCAGTCGAGCGCCCGGGCCGCCTCGATCTCGTGCCTGGCGAAGATCATCTCCTTCGCCCGGGCCGCCCCGATCAGCTTCGGTAGCCGGCCGGCCCCGCCCCAGCCGGGGACGGTACCCAGGCCGGTCTCGGGGAGAGCGAGCCGGGCGCCGTCGGCAATGATCCGCAAGTCACAGGCGAGCGCCAGCTCGAGCCCGCCGCCGAAGGCGAGACCATCGATCACCGCGATCGTGGGGCAGCGTAACGCTTCCAGCGCGTTGAACACCCGGTGCCCGACCCCGATCCAGTCCCGCCACATCTGCACCGAGGTCAGCTGGGAGAACAAGGTGATGTCCGCACCGACGCAGAACACTTTCTCCCCCGCGGTGCGCACCAGCGCCACCCGGGCCTCGGAAGCCTCGACCTCGGCGACCGCACGCTCCAGATCGGTGAGCATCGTCGGGGTGAAGGCGTTCAGCTTCGCGGCCCGGTCCACCAGGATGGTGGCGACCTGTCCGGTCTCGTCCATGGACCACGTGGTGCGGCCCTCCGGCGGGGTGTTCTGGCTGGTCATCTCGGCTCCTTCTCAGCGGGCGGCAACAGGCTCGGCGGTGCTGGCGGCCTGCAGCCGGGGGTGTCGTCCGCGCGGGGTCAGGTCGAGGGTGATCGGGCCGAGGGCGAACAGGTTCGCGTCCATCACCTGCACATCCGGGTCCACGAGGAGCTCGAAATCACTGCGGTCGAGCACGTCCCGCTGCAGGTCCACGCCGGGCGCGACCTCGGTGACGGTGAGGCCCTCCGGCCGCAGCTCCAGCACACAGCGTTCGGTCACGTACTTCACCTTCTGCCCGCGCGCCAGCGCCTGCTGGCCATTGAAGGTGATCTGGGTGACCTCGTTCACCAGCTTGGTGTGCGCGCCGTCGGAACGGATGTCCACTCCGGACCCGGTCAGCTCGATCTCTCGCCGGCCGGCGGTGAACGAACCCACGAAGACGATCTCCGGGGCGTGCGCGGTGATGTCGGCGAAGCCACCCACGCCGGCGGTCACGTGCCGGCGGCCCGGCAGGTAGTGCACGTTGACGTTGCCGGTGGCGTCGATCTGCAGGAAGGACAGCAAGGTGCGGTCGAAGCCGCCGCCCTGCAGCAGGGTGAACTGGTCAGCACTTTGCATGATCGCGTCCGGGTTCTGCGAGCAGCCGAAGGCGAAGTCCAGCAGCGGGATCCCACCGACAGCGCCCTGCTCCAGCACCCAGGAGACCTCGGAGCCGTGCCCTTCCTCGTTCAGCACGTGCGGCACCAGGGCGGAGACGCCGAAACCCAGGTTGACCGTGTCGCCGTCATGCAGCTCCGTGGCGGCGCGGCGGGCGATGATCTTCTCCAGGGAGAACTCGATCGGGTCCAGCTCGCCGGCCGGGCGCCGGAGCTGGCCGGAGATCGTCGGGTCGTATGCGGTGGCGGTCGCCTGCATCTGGTTCTCGTCCACCACGACGGCGTCCACCAGGATTCCGGGGATGCGCACCTTCTGCGGGTCCAGGCTGCCGCCGGAGGCCACCCGCTTCACCTGCGCGATCACCAGCCCGCCGTTGTTGTGCGCAGCATAGGCCAGGTCGAGGGCGCCCAGCGGCGAGCCCTCCTCCTCGAAGGTCAGGTTGCCGTACTCGTCCGCTGTGGTGGCACGCACGATCGCCACGTTCGGCACCAGGCAGGAGAAGTACAGCCACTCCTTGCCACCGGCCTCGCTCACGCTGACGAAGTCCGCCGGGGTGGTCTCGTTCATCCGGCCGCCCTGCTGGCGAGGGTCGATGAACGTGCCGGTGCCGACGTCGGTGAGGATGCCGGGCTGGTGTGCGGCCGCCGCGCGGTGCAGCTGGAACAGGACCCCGGAGGGGAAGTTGTAGGCGTGCACCTGCTCGTCGACGATCATCTGCCAGATCTTCGGCGGCTCCACCGAGGACGGACCGGACGGGTAGGACCCGGCGACCACCCGGCGCAGCAGTCCGGGCCGGGCGAGGTGGTCGATCCCGGGCATGCCGTACATGTCCCCGGCAGCGATCGGGTGCACAGTGGTCAGGTCGCGCGGAGAGGACGTCTCGGCGAACCGCTGGCCGATCCCGGCCAGCGTCGCGTCCGGGCAGTTCAGGCCGGAGGAGGAGCTGACCGTGATGACGTCGCCGTCGGCGATCAGGTCGGCCGCCTCGCGCGGGCTGAGGAACTTCACTTTCTGCATGGCGGGGGCCTCCGTCTTCGCCGACCTGGATAATCCCTCCACCGTAACAAAGGTTAGATCGATCTACCGTTCAGTTGCCGGAAGTTTCCACCCGGTCGCACGCTGGCTGCGAGATCGATCTATGGAGCCGGGAGCTCAGCGCAGGTGTGCGAGCACGATGCCCACCGGGATGCTCACCGCAAGCAGCACCAACAAGCCCAGGTAGGCCCGGCCGAGCAGCCGGCGCCACCGCCCGGGACGAGGGGCGGGTGCGCCGAGGGGCCCCACGGTGCCGAGGATGGCGAGCAGCAGAGCGAGGACGAGCAGCACACTGCCCGCGTCCACTCCGATCAGCACACCGGTGAGCGTGCCGACGATCACCAGGGCATTGCCCACGTTCCACGCCGCCACCTGCACCCACGCGCTGCGCACCGGTACTGCCCGGCCGAGTTCGCCGGGAACCCAGCCGAGGGCGAGCTGCGCCACTCCCCCGACCAGCACCAGATAGGCGGCCACCCAGCTGCCGCGTTCCAGCCCGAGCGGCCCGGTCACGGCCGCAACCAGCCCGCCGGCCACGATGCAGGAGTAGCCGATCAGGATCGAGGCCCACGACGGCGCTGCTCTCCGGGCACCGGTGCGTTCACCGGAGGAGGTGGTCGGGCTGGTCATCGACCGGTGAGTACGGTCAGCAGCACTGCCGCGTCCTCCAGGGCGACCAGATCGTGCCGGACGTCCGGGATGATCAGGTGGTCCCCGGCCGAACCCTCCCAGGTCTGCTCCCCCGCGGTCAGTCGCACCCGGCCGACCAGTACCTGCAACGTGGCCTCGCGGGGGCTCTCGTGCTCGCCGAGCCCGTGCCCAGCGGCGAGGGCCATCACCGCCTGCCGGAGCATCCGACCCTGGCCGCCGACCACCGTCTGCGTGCTCCGGCCGCTGCCGGCGGCCCGTGCTGTGGCTACCTGGGTTGCGGCGACCTCGGTGAGGTTCTCGGCCTGCATCATGACTTCTCCTGGGTGCTGGTGCTGGTGCTGGCGGCGGTGCTGGTGCTGGTGCTGGCGGCGGTGCTGGTGCTGGCGCTGGCGCTGGCGCTCAAGTGCACCAGGCAGCGATCGGGCTCGACGAACGGCTCCAGCGCCTCGGCGTGCACCGGGGCGCCCCAGGCTTCGAGGGCACCGCGCATCAGACCCAGGTGCACCGGGCAGACGATCTCCTGGTGGCCGGCGGCCAGCTCCAGGAACGGGCAGTGCCGCACCGCCAGCGGCGCGAGGGCCGGCGGCCGGCCGTGGCTACCCGAGGCGGCCACAGCGGTAGGCGCCTGCGCGTGCTCGCGGTGCGGTCCGCCGTCGTGCTCCGGAGCGAAACCGAAGGTGTCCAACAGGTGCACGAGCTGCTCGACCGCCTCCTCCACTCCGGCGATCGGGTCAGCCGCCGTGGCGGCTGTTCGCCGACCCCAGGCCCGGCCGGCCTCGATGGCCCGTGCCGTGCCGTCCGGCTCACTGCGCAGCGCCTCGGTGAGGATGCCGGCAAGGAGCTGGTAGTGGCGGGGCCCGCCGGGATCCATCCCGCGCACCGCCCGGAACGCCTGCGCCGGGCGGCCGGGCCCGGAGCTGGCCAGTTCGGCGCGCTCCACCTGTCCGGCGGCGATCAGCGACTCCAGGTGGAACCGCACGGTGTTCTTGTGCACCCCGAGCTGCTCAGCGATCTCCGCACTGGTCAGCGGCCGGTGCGCCTCGGTGAGCACGCGCAGCACACCCTGCCGGCGCGAAGCGACCGGAGGAGTCGTCGCATCCGGGGTGGGGGCTCTCACCGGGGTCTCCGGTCTGAGCACTGCGATGCCCGGCTCCGCCAGCCCTCGTTCCTCGCGCTACCTCCGCGCGGGCTCCTCGCGCTCATCCAGCAACCTCACCTTGCGGCGGCACTGAGGCCACCAGCGGGGTGTCCACACCGAGCGCGCCGAGCTTGGCGGCGCCGCCGGGTGAGTTCAACGGCTCGGAGCGGCCGGGCAGGATCGTGGAGAAGAACGCGTCGTTATCGGCGAGGTAGGGCTCCAGCTCCCCGGGCAGGTCGTCCTCGTAGTAGATCGCCTCGACCGGGCAGACCGGTTCGCAGGCGCCACAGTCCACGCACTCGTCCGGGTGGATGTACAGCATCCGCTGGCCCTCGTAGATGCAGTCCACGGGGCACTCGTCGATACAGGACCTGTCGAGCACATCGACGCAGGGTTGGCCGATCACGTACGTCATGACCTAGAGTTTACACAATCCCACCTTGTGCAAACTAGAGGGCTTCTCTGCCGCACTGAACCCGACCGACCCGGAGGAACGATGGCGTCCGAACTCACCGACGGCGTGCTGGACGTGCGCGGGATGCGCAAACCGGACAAGCATCCGACGATCTTCGCCGCCTACGACGTCCTGGCCGTGGCCGAGTCGTTCGTGCTCGTCAACGACCATGACCCGAAGCATCTGCACGAGGAGTTCGACCGGGACTACGGTCCGGGCTACGGCTGGGAGTACCTCAGCCGGGAGCTGCGCGACTGGCGGATCCGGATCACCAAGCTCGCCTCGACGCCGCTGCCACGGCAGTTGGCCGATACCGGCGGGATCGCCGACGACGCGCCGGAGACCGGCGGGGCGGTGTTCTCGTTGCGGATGCGCGAGCGCGACCTGGACTCGAACGTGATCGCGCTGGCGCCGGGAGGGGCGATCGCCGAGCACTGGGGACCGGATGTGGACGTGCTCATCCACGTGATCGCGGGTTCCGGCCGGCTGGAGACCGAGACCGGGGCGATCGACCTTGCCGCCGGTGGCCTGCTCTGGCTGCCGAAACGCTCCCGGCGGGCGTTCCAGGCCGGATCCGAGGGACTGCGCTACCTCACCGTGCACCGCAAACGGGAGCCGTTGGTGCTGCACACCTCCCGGCCGCCGGGGGCGCAGTAGGCGGGGTCAGCCCAACGCCGGATGCCAGTCGGTCGGCACCGGTGAGCCGGCCGGGTAGTCGGTCATCGGCACCGCTTTGGAGCGCCAGGCCGCGAGTACCTCGTCGGTGATCCGCCAGCACTCCTCGGCCGCGTCGCCACGCACGGAGAGCATCACTTCACCGTCCAGGATCGCGGCGAGCACTTCGCCGTAGGCCTCCAGCTCGGCATGCCGGAGGTCGGTGCGCAGCACGCTCTGTTCCAGGGCGAGCGGGTCGGCCGCGGTGTTCGTGGTCAGGTGCAGTTCCATCACGTCCGGGCTGAGGCTGATGATCAGCCGGTCCTTGGGATCGGCGCCGGCGAACCCGGCGGGCAGGTGGCGCACGTCGGCAAAGGTGATCACCACATGCTTGCGGGTCTCGCCGAGGGCCTTGCCGGAGCGGAGCGTGATCGGTACCCCGGCCCAGCGCTGGTTCGCCACCTCCACGGTGACCTGGGCCATCGTCTCGGTGTCCCGATTCGCATCGACGCCGTCCTCGTCCAGATAGTCCGGCACCGACCGGCCGGAGATTGTGCCGGCGGTGTAGCGGCCGCGGTGGCTGGCAGCAGCCGGGTCGTCGCCCCACAGGCGGGTGGCGCGCAGCACTGCCGACTTCGCATCCCGTACCTCCCGGTCGCTGATCTCGGCGGGCGGTTCCATCGTCACCACCGCCATCACCTGCAGCAGGTGGGACTGGATCATGTCCACCAGGGCGCCGGCGTGGTCGTAGTAGCCGGCGCGGTTCTCCAGTGCCAGCTGTTCGTCGTAGGCGATCTCGATGCTCTCGATGTGCTCCGCGCTCCACACCGCCTGCAGCATCCGGTTCGCGAACCGCAGGGCCATGATGTCCACCACGGACGACTTGCCGAGGAAGTGATCCACTCGGTGCACGCGCTCGTCCGGGACGAGCCGGGCAACGATCTTGTTCAGCTCCCGGGCACTGGCCTGATCGTGGCCGAACGGTTTCTCCATCGCCAGGTGCAGACACTCCGGCAGGTCCAGGTTGAGCATCGCCCGGCAGGCGCGCTCGGTCACCGACGGCGGCAGCGCGAAGTAGGCCACCAGCCGCTCGCTGCCGGAGAGCTCCGCGATCACCGCACCGAGCGCCTCGGGGTCGGTGACGTCGATCGGGTAGTAGGAGGTCTGCGCACGGACCCGGTCCACCACATCCGCGACACAGCCACCCTCGGCGAGTGCTGTCCCCATCCGGTCGGCGAACTCCTGCGTGCTGAGCTCGGCGCGGTCCGCACCGACGATCCGCACCGGGCGGTGCGGCTCTCGTTCCAGGAGCGAACCGATCCCGGGCAGCAGCAGGCGCCGAGTCAGGTCCCCGGAGGCGCCGAGGATGAGCAGCGTGGTGTCGGTCATCGAGACTCCTCCGGGTCGACGGCGGGGTGCAGGTCGTGCTCGCTCGGCTCGTGGTTCTGGATCGCTGCCTGGAGCGCGTCGGCTGCGCGGACCAGGCCGAGGTGGCTGAACGCCTGCGGGAAGTTGCCCATCTGCCGGTCTCCGGCGGGGTCGTACTCCTCGGCGAGCAGCCCGACATGGTTGGTCAGGCCGACCAGACGGTCCATCAGCGCCGTGGCGTCATCGATCCGCCCGGTGTGGGCGTACTGCTCCACCAGCCAGAACGAGCAGACCAGGAACGGGTACTCGTGCCCGGACAGCCCGTCGGTGCCGGTGGTGGTCCGGTAGCGCAACAGCAGCCCGTCCTGCTTCAGCTCGCGCTCGATCTGCGCCACGGTCGCGAGCATGCGGGGGTCGTCGTAGTCGATGAACCCGGTCTGCGGAATCTGCAGCAGCGAGGCGTCCACCTCGGTGTTGTCGTACGTCTGGGTGAAGCCGCCGGTCTCGGCGTTCACGCCTTCGCTGAGGATCTCCGCACGCAGCCGGTCGCGTAGCTGGGCCCACTGCTCTGCCGGTCCGTCCAGGCCGGTGTCGGTGACCGCGCGCACGCCCCGGTCCAGAGCCGCCCACATCATCACCCGCGAGTGGGTGAAGTAGTGCGGGTCGCCGCGCATCTCCCACAGGCCCTGGTCCTTGCTGTCTGCGTGCCGGGTGACGTAGCGGAGCATGCTGCGCTGCAGCGGCCAGGAGAAGTCATCCTCCTCCAGTCCGGCGTCTCGGATCTTGGCCAGGGCGATCAGCACCTCGCCCACCACGTCGGCCTGGAACTGGGTGACAGCCCCGTTGCCGATGCGTACCGGCCGGGAGTCCAGGTGGCCGGGCAGATGGTCCAGCGTGCGTTCGTCCAACCAGCGCTCTCCGCCCACGCCGTACATGATCTGCAGGTCCTCAGGGTCGCCCGCCACCGCCCGCAGCAGCCAGTTGCGCCAGTGCAGCGCGGTCTCGGTGCGCCCGTGCAGCAGCAGTGCCTCCAGGGTGAGCGCCGAGTCGCGCAACCAGCAGTACCGGTAGTCCCAGTTGCGTACCCCGCCCGGGTCCTCCGGCAGCGAGGTGGTCGGTGCCGCCACGATGCCGCCGGTCTCGGCGTGGGTGAGCGCACGCAGCACCAGCAGCGATCGGTGCTCCGCCTCGGACCAGCGGCCGGCCACGCTGATCTGCTTGCTCCAGTCCTGCCAGTAGCTGCGGGTGCGGGTGAGCGCCTCGGTGACGTCCAGCGGCTCCGGATCCTCGGCGTGCGAGGGCACCCAGGTGAGCACCCACTCATGGGTCTGTCCCTCGGTCAGATCGAAGGACCCGGTGTGGCAGTTGTCCCCCGCTTCCAGCGAGGGGCCGCGAAGCACGTACGCGTCCGGACCGGCGATCGCCCGCAGGAACGGGTCCTCGCCGTCCATCCGGTGCACCCACGGCAGGGCACTGGCGTACTCCGGGCGCAGCCGCAGATCGTGTTCGATGCGCACGTGCCCGGACAGGCAGCGGACCTGGCGGACCAGGTCGGCGCGGTCGTCGGCGATCGGCATGAACTCGATCACCTCCGCTTCCCCGGTGGCGGTGCGCCAGAGCGTGCGGAGCACGAAGGTTCCGGGCTCGTAGTGCTGGTCCGTCACGGTCCCCTCAGCCGCGGCCATCAGCCAGCGGCCGTGTTCCTCGGTGCCCAGGATCGCGGCGAACACAGCAGCGGAGTCGAACCGGGGCAGGCAGAGCCAGTCGATGCTGCCGTGGCGCGAGACCAGCGGCCCGGTGTGCAGGTCGGCCAGCAGGGCGTAGTCGCCGATCGGAGTGCTCACACGGTCCAGGTTGGCACAACACCGCCCCGCTCACAGGTCGACACCTGCTCGGCGCGACCCCACCCGTTCGATACTTCCGGCGCGGACTCGTGCTCCGCGGGCACGAACCGGTGCACCCGGTGCCGACCGAGCCGGCTCACGACCGCTACGCCTGCGCCGTCACCCGGTCGTGATGGCGGCCGCGGGGCAGCATCAGCGGCTTCCCGGAGATCGGGTCGGTGATGATCTCGCTGTCCAGCCCGAACACCTCGGCGACCATCTCCACGGTGAGCACCTCTCCGGGGCTGCCGGCGGTGTGCACTCCCCCGTCGGCGATCGCGATCAGGTGATCGGCGTACCGGGCGGCCATGTTCAGGTCGTGCAGCACCATCACGATCGTCGTCCCGCGGCTCGCGTTCAGGTCGGTGAGCAGGTCGAGGACCTCGATCTGATGGCTCACGTCCAGGAAGGTGGTCGGCTCGTCCAACAGCAGCAGGTCGGTGCGCTGCGCCAGCGCCATCGCCACCCAGACCCGCTGGCGCTGCCCGCCGGAGAGCTCGTCCACCGGGCGGTCGGCAAGCTGGACGGTGCCGGTGGCCTCCAATGCCTGGGCGACCGCTTCATCGTCGGCGGCGGACCACCGGGCGAGCAGCTTCTGGTGCGGGTGCCGCCCGCGCCCGACCAGGTCCGCCACGGTGATCCCCTCCGGGGCGATCGGTGACTGCGGCAGCAGTCCGAGGGTGCGGGCCAACTCCTTGGCGGGCATCCGGTGCACCGCTTTGCCGTCCAGGAGCACCTGCCCGCCACGGGGGGCGAGCAGCCGGGACATCGACTTCAGCAGCGTCGACTTCCCGCAGGCGTTCGCCCCGACCACTGCGGTAATCGCGCCCGGCGGGACGGTCAGGTCCAGCTCGGAGAGCACCGTCCGGTCGGGGTACCCGACCGTCAGGTGATCGACCTCCAGCGTGCGGTGATGGGTCATAGCGAACCTCCGGCCCGGTTGATGCGCACGATCAGGTAGAGCAGGTAGGGGGCACCGAGCACACCGGTGACCACACCGACCGGGAAGCGGGTGCCCAGCGCGAACTGGGCCACCAGATCGGCCACCAGCACCAGCACGGCCCCCACCAGCGCCGCCGGCACCAGCAGGGAACCGCGTGGACCGACGATGCGGGCAGCAATCGGACCGGAGAGGAAGGCGACGAACGCGATCGGGCCGGCCGCCGCCGTCGCGAAAGCGATCAACCCCACCGCGGCGATGATGGCTACGATCCGGGTGCGCTCGACCCGGATGCCGAGCGCGATGGCGCAGTCGTCGCCGAGCTGGAGCCCGCCAAGATTGCGCGCCTGGGCCAGCAGCACCGGTGCCAGGACGGCGACGGCGCCCAGCACCGGGACGACATCGCTCCACCGGGCGCCGTTCAGGCTGCCGGTGAGCCAACGCATGGCCTCCTGCAGCTCGTACTGGGGCGCGCGTTCCAGCACCCAGGAGACCACGGAGTTGAACATCGCGCCGACACCGATCCCGATCAATACCAACCGGGTCCCCGCGACTCCGCGGCGGTAGGAGAGCAGGTAGACCGCGAGCGCGACTGCGAGCCCAGCGACGATGGCGACTGCTGAGACCGCGGCACCGGTGAACCCGAGCACCACGATGGAGAACACGGCTGCCGCGCTGGCCCCGGAGGAGATACCGATAATGTCCGGGCTCGCCAGTGGATTGCGCAACATGGTCTGGAAGGTGACCCCGCCCAGGCCGAAGCACAGCCCGACGAGCAGCGCCAGGCACGCGCGTGGCAGCCGGAGGGTGCCGACGGTGAAGGAGGCCCCCGGCACCTCCTGGCCGAGGATGACGCCGATCACCTCCCCGGGCGAGTAGAAGGTGTGCCCGACCATCAGGCTCGCCGCGTACGCCCCTGCGGTCACGAGCAGGAGAACGGTGATCACCGTGCGGCGGCGCCGGGACCGGCCCAGGCGGCCGGCGCTCACCCGCGTCACTGCCTCCGCGTGCGAACCCTGCGGGGCGTGCGCAGCCTCCCGGGTCTGGACGGCGGTCACAGTTCACGCACCCGGTGTCGGCGCACGATCGCGATGAAGACCGGTGCTCCCACAATCGCCACCAGGATCCCGACGTCCACCTCTTCCGGGCGGGCGACCACTCGCCCGAGGACATCGGCCGCGGTGAGCAGAGCGGCACCACCGAGCGCGCTCAGCGGCAGCAACCACCGATGGTCGGGCCCGGCGATCAGGCGGCAGACATGCGGCACCACGAGACCGACGAAGGCGATCGGGCCGGTGACGGCGGTCACTGCTCCGGCGAGCACCACCGCACCCAGGGCGGCCACTGCCCTCGTCCAGCCGACCCGCTCCCCGAGCCCGGTGGCCACATCGTCACCGAGAGCGAGCGTGTTCAGACCCCGAGCCATCAGCAAGCAGAGGACCAGGCCGGCCGCGAGGAATGGCGCCACTGTGCCGATCGACGCAGCCGTCGCGCCACCGACGCCGCCGATCTGCCAGGACGTCGCCCCCTCGGCGATATCCTGCCGAGGCAGCACCACCGCGGTGACGAACGAGGCGAGGGCGGCCGTGGTGGCAGCGCCCGCCAGAGTCAGCTTCAGCGGGGTCGCGCCGTCTCGGCCGAGGGAGCCGATCAGGTAGACGAGGGCTGCGGTCGCGCCCGCGCCGACGATGGCGAAGGTAATGTAGGCGGTGACCGTGGCGATCCCGAACCAGGCCATCCCGATCACCACCGCGAGCGAGGCCCCGGTGGTCACGCCGAGGATGCCGGGGTCGGCGAGCGGGTTGCGAGTCACGCCCTGCATCACCGCGCCGGAGACCGCCAACCCGGCCCCGGCGATCACCGCCAGCCAGGTACGCGGGATCCGCCGCGCGACGGCGCCCTGGTCGAAGCCATCGGACGCGCCACCGAGCGCAGCGAGGATATCGTCCAGGCCGACGGCCCGTGATCCGTACGACACGGAGACCCCGATGAGCACCGCCACCAGCGCCGTCAGCGCCAGCAGTGCGAGCACACGCACCCGCCGCGACCGGCGCAGCGAGCGGGCTGCGGGACGGTCGGCGGCGGGTGGCGCGGACGTGACGGTGACGATCGGAGTGCTCCTAGGCGTTATCGGCCGCGTCAGCCAGCAGCGCCACGTACTGTTCCACCAGATCGGAGTTCAGCACCTGAAGCGGCGTGGGGTTGGCGGCGGTACCGAGGGGACCGTCGCCAGGCAGGCTCACCACGGCGTCGTTGGCTACTGCGGGTAGCTGGGACAGCAGCGGGTCACCCTCGAGAGCGTCGATCAGCTCCTGGCCGCCATAGGTGACGAAGACGTCCACGTCGGAGAACACGTCTGCCTGCTCGGTGCTGACGCTGCCGTTCCACACAGTCGGATCGGTCGAGACGTCGATCAAGCTCTGCGGGATCGTCATGCCCAGGTCCTCGAAGAACTGGGAGCGGGTGTCGTAGGCGTTGTAGAAGTTGATCTCGCTCAGATCGGTCGGGTCCACGTGGGTGACCATCATCGCGGTGGCACCCTCAAGCTCGGGGTGCTCGGCCACCGCGGCGGCGATCTTGTCCTCGATCTCGGTGACGAGCGCTGCGCCCTCCTCGGCCATACCCAGGGCGGTCGCGTTCACCTCCACGATCTCCCGCCACGGGGTGCCCCAGGCGGTCTCGGGGTAGGCCGCCACGGGAGCGATCTGGGACAGGGTGTCGTAGTCCTCCTGGCTGAGGCCGGAGTATGCGGCGAGGATCACGTCCGGCTCTGTGTTCGCGACGGCCTCGAAGTCGATGCCGTCAGTCTCGTCGAACAGCGCCGGGGTCTCGGCACCGAGCTCGGTGAGCGTGTCCTCCACCCAGGGGTGCACGCCGTCGCCGTCGTCGTCGCCCCAGGGGGTGGTCGGCATACCGACCGGCACGATGCCCAGAGCGAGGGCGACCTCGTGGTTCGCCCAGCCGATGGCGGCGACACGTTCCGGCCGCTCCTCGATCGTGGTGGTGCCGAGGGCGTGCTCGATGGTGACGGGGCTCCATTCCGTGGCGGCGGAGCCGTCGGTGGAGTCGGGCTCGTCGGCAGCCTCGGTGCCGCCAGAACAGGCGGTCAGACCGACGGCGACGAGTGCGGCCGCGGCGATGACGGCGCGGCGAGTGGAACGGAACACTGGGGTCCTTCCGGGACGGAGTGGGCGCACGTCGGCGCGCGTGGCTGAGGCCGCTCTCACTTCGGACGGCGGGAGTCACCCGAGCGTGGGAAGTGAGGTTTGCCTTGCCAAACTTATAGAAGGGAGCGCCTATTACGCAACCTCCGCCGCATCTAATTGTGGCATGGGCTCTTCAGCCGCTGGACGCCTCGTTTCCCCGGCCGTTTCGGCGTGTCCCTCCGGCTGCCCCGGTGAGCGCCCAGTCACGCCGTGCCCACGGCGACGTTCACCGCCGCCCGGAGCACTCCCCCGGGTGACCCACCGAATCGCTCGCGGAGCATGCCGTCCAGCACGGCCAGCGCCTCGGTCCGGTGACCCTCGTCCAGGCCAGCGACGACTTGTCCGCCGAGCGGGTTGGACGCGGTGACCTCGTCCCACAGCGCATCGGCCGAGGCGACCGGAGTATCCCAGCTCACCTGGTGCACCGCCACGTCCCGCACTCCGGCCTCGATCAGGTTCTCCGCCAGCGCCTGCGGTGCGGCCACCCGGAAGGGTGGCGGGGGCGGATCGGTGGGAAGACCGACGAACTCGGGGACCGCCGTCCGCACGCCGGCGAAGAACATGCTGAGGAACTCCACCGCAGGTAGTGGACCGAACGCGGCCACCAGGACGGTGCCGCCGGGGCGCGTCACCCGTGCCATCTCGGTCAGGCAGCGGCCGAGCCGGGCGGACATCGTGACGCCGTTCTGGGAGACGCTGACGTCGAAGGCGTCATCGGGAAGGTCCAACGCGTGCGCATCCAGCACGCGAGCGTCCACGGTGAGGCCGGCGGCCCGTGCCCGGGTGCTCAGCAGCTCGATCATCTGCGGTGAGATGTCCACCGCGGTCACCGTTGCGCCGGCGCGGGCGGCCGGGATCGCCAGCGCGCCGCTGCCACAGGCGACGTCGAGCAGACGGGTGCCGGTGCCGAGCGGCGCGTGGGTGAGGGTGAGCTCGGCGTTGTCGGTGGCGGTCGGGGTGACGAACTGGTCGAATCTGACGGCGATCGCGTCCCACGCGTGGCGGATCTGGTCGCTGGTCGGGTCGGTGCTGGTCGGGTCGGTGCTGGTCATGATCGGCTCCTTTGCCTTGGAGCTTCGACGCTAGGCGGTGAGCCGCACCGGGTCATCGCCCGCTCGTACCACCCCAGCTCCGCGGGCGTGGTTTGTTCGTACCACTCAGTCCCGGGGCAGCAGGTCATGGCGGTAGGCCCACGCGGTGGCGGCGGCCCGGGACGGCAGGTCGAGCTTCGCGAAGACGTTCTGCAGGTGGCGGCGCACCGTGTGCTCGCTGATCGCGAGCGCGGTGGCGATCTGCCGGTTCGTCTCCCCGGCCGCGACGTGCACCAGGATCTCCCCTTCTCGCCCGGTCAACGCCGACGGCGGAGCTCGCCGGTCCGAGCCCGCCTGACCGGTGCTCAGCGAGGCCAGCCGGGCCAGATCGGTGACCGCACCGATCGCGGTGAACTGCTCCCGGGCGCCGGCCCAGGCGAGGTCGGCAGAATCGCGGTCACCGAGGGTGTGGCAGGCGAGGCCGAGGTACATCGTGGCGCGTGCTGCCTCGTACGGCGCCTGCAGATCCCGCCAGGCCGCGGTGCTGGCGCGCAAGGCTACCGCCGCTGCCTCCGGCTCTCCCTCGGCCAGCAGCACCTGGCCACGAGCGAACTCACACGTTGCCCGCAGGAACTCGGTGGTGACCGGTTCCGCCCCGGCGACCAGTTCCTCCAGGTGCCGGCGCGCCAGTTCCACCTTGCCTGCCGCCAACGCCACCTCGACGCAGGCGGCCAGGGCGCGGATCGTGGCCGCCGGCTCCTGCGCTTCGGTGAGGAGCGAACCGGTAGCCGCCAGTGCGTCGTCGATACGCCCTTCGGCCAAGCGCAACAACGCCATCCCGGGCTGCACCGGGTGGCCCCAGGTGCCCGCCACCCGGTATTCGTCCGCGGCCCTGCTGAACTCGCCACGCAGCCGCAACAGCTCAGCCAGCTGATAGTGCGCCATCCCCTGGGCCGGGTCCCCCGGCCGGCCGGCCAGGTGGGCACAGGCGTCGTCGGCCGCCGCAAGGGCCTGCACCCACGTGCCGCGCAGCTGGAAGAGTTCGGACCGGTGGACCAGGCACTGGCCCTGGTAGGGCTGGATGCCCTGCTGCCGGGCGCACCAGTCGGTCAGCGCCGTGGTCCACTGCTGCGCCCGACGCACGTCGAACACGTCCCGGCAGGCGAGGATCACCGCACAGTAGACGAAGCCCGCGACCAGCGGGGTGACATCGTCGTCGGTGACGGCGAGCATCGCCTCGTCCAGGATGGCCAGCCCTGCGGCAGCGTCCCCGAGTGCGATCCGGGACTGGCCCTGTCCCAGACGAGCGAGCGTGGCCAGGTCGCGGTCCGCCGCGCCGCCAGGGGGCTCGGCGGTCGCGGCGGTCGCGGCGGTCGCGGCGGTCCCGACGCCCTCGGCACTCCCGGCCCTCCCGGCCCTCCCGGCCCTCCCGGCGATGAGGGTGAAGGTGCTGAGCGCATCGCGCGGGTGGCCGCCGTGCAGGGCTTGGAGCGCGAGCGGCAGACGAAGATAGTCGGCGGCACCGGTGTCCGGAGTGTCTTCGAGCAGGCGCCCGGCCCGGGCGAACCAGGCTCCAGCGCGGGCGTTCTCACCGGCGAGAACGAGGGTCAGGCCGAGCCAGAAGGCGCTACGGACGGCGTGGCTGGGGTCTGACTGGTCGACCCAACCGTGGTGCGCCCGGCCCCAGGCGAGTTCCGCCGTCTGGTGGTCCCCGGTGAGATGCGCGGCCACCGCCCAGGCATCCAGGTCCGCCGCGAGCAGTGCCGTTTCGCCGTCGGCCTGGGTGAACAGCACGCAGGCATCCAGCCAGGCGTGGTGTTCGCACGCGCGCCGGGCTTCGTGGACCAGGCCCACGCCCATCCCGCCACGATACTCCCGCGGAGGCGGGTGAGCCGGGGCTCTCAGCCTTCGGCGACGAGATGGGTCTCGACGGCATCGATGCGGAAGGGCGCGGATTGGCTCTGGGTACTCGTCGTGCCCGCGATCGGGATCCACGGCCCCTGGCCGGCCACCTGGAACTCCCCCGACCATGTGGTGGTCAGAGTGATCGCCACGTTCTCGGCCTCACGCTGATAGGCGTGGGAGATGTCGTCCGCCGGCCACGGCGCACCGGCGTTCGTGGTGACGAGCGGGGCGGACCCGTCGCCGAAGTCCCAGCTGAACTCCACCGGAGTCGCCCGCACTCGCACGGGGACGTCGAGCACCGTGGTCTCGAGCATCTGCGGTGCGCCGTCGGTGTACACCAGCGTGTCCAGGTTCACCAGGAACCAGTCTCGTTCGGGCTGCAGATGGACGGTGGGGAGCTGGAGCGGAAGTTCGGCGAAGTCGGAGCGGGTGACGGTAATGATGATCGGCTCGGACTCCTCCTGCTCGGGGGCGTCCTCGTCCTCCTCGGCGTCCTCGTCCTCTTCTGGTTCTTCGATGACCTCGTCACATGAAGGGATGTACGACACTTGTGGCCGGTCGTCCATGACCATGCACACCAGCGGGCCGGACTGTTCCTCCTCGGGCGCCGACCCACTCACCGGCGGAATCCATACGCCCACCTGCGGGGCGGGTGTGCCTGAGTTGTCTGCGCCACCCGCCGCCTGGAGACCCTTCGTGTCCTCCCACGAACGGATCGCTTCGGCCCGAACACCAGAATCGTCAGCGTCCTCATCCAACCAGTCCACCGTCGCGTCGGAAGCCGCCTCAGAGGGAGCCATTGCGGTCAAGACCAGTCCGAGAGCAAGCACGCAACTTGCTATTGCTGTCACGAGTCGTCTCCTGCGACCACTCCGAGCACCAACCAGCCCTCGGATTCCCAGCGCATTGAAAGGAGAAACTCCGGATCCTCGACGGCGGAATAGGGTGTGCGCGTGCCGTCTGGATATACGAACTCTGACGCACCAATCGTTACGGCGAGTTCAACTGTGTACACGTCTTCCTCAAATGGACCGCCCCCATCGGAGGACGAAATATCAACGTCCCCACCAACGCTGAAGCCCCCCTCGTCATGCAGTTCTGAGGCCCGGTCCCGCACGTTCGTGCAGAAGCCACAGCCCTCGTCACTGAGCGCGTCCCATTCAGCAAGGTCACCCGACGCGTAAACGTATGGGTAGAGATTGACGAAGTACTTCGCCGCGGCGATCGCGCCGTCGACGGTCTCCTCGTCCATCTCCGCCGGGCGCTCGGGCGCCTCGACCTCCGGCGGCTCGGACGGATCCTCGCTCGGATCGTCCCCACCCGAGGCATCATCGTCACCGGTCGGATCGTCGGTCGCCGGCTCGGTGGACTCCGATGGGCTCTCCGACACCGTCGGGGTCGTCGTCTCCTCCCCCTCAGCCGGCGTGCACCCAGTGAGCACCAGCAACCCCGCTAGTGCCCACAGCATTCGCCCCCGTCGGCTCACCATGGCGAAAACCCTGCCACACCCGGCTAGCCCGCGTCAGCCGCTTGTGGATAACTTTCCGCCTCCACCCACGATCACTGCCGCGGTGAGTCCACCTCTACCGGCGCGGTCTCCTCCGCTGAGAACCAGGGCAGCATCGCCGCCAGCGCCACCGCGCCGGTCACCACGAACGCCCACCCGAAGCCGAACTGGTCCGCCACCAACCCCACCAAAATCGGACCAAGGATCGCACCGGTGTCCTGCGCCATCTGGAACGTGGCGAGCACTTTGCTCCCCGACCGGTCGTTGCCGACGATGTCCGCCAACGTTGCCTGCTGCGCCGGATTGAGCAGGCCCCCGCCGATCCCGGAGAACACCGAGAGTGCCATCAGCAGCACCAGTCCATCGGCCAGACCCATCAGCCCGAGGCCGATCGCGGTGACCAATAGCCCCGTGAGCACCAGCGGCCGCCGGCCGGCGCTGTCCGCCCAACGCCCGGAGAACTGCAGAGTGCCAGCCGTACCCACTGCCGCACAGGCAAGGGCCGCACCTGCCACCCAGGGCTCATCGTGCACCGCGACCGCGAGCTGGGGCAGCACCGCCACTCGCACACCGAAGTTGCACCAACCGTTCGCAAACCCAGAGACCATCGCCGCCCGGAACGCCGAGTTGCCCCACGCCTGCCGCACCCGCATCGGCGGCTGCTCCACCCGCTGCTGCTCCGGGCGAAGGCTCGCCCCCTTCAGCCGCACGGCCACTACCAGCGCAGCAACGAACAGGGCCACGGCGTAGACGATGAACGGCACTCGCAGCCCGAACTCGGCCAGCAGCCCGCCCAACACCGGGCCGAGCATGCCACCGAGCAGGAACGCCGTCGCATACGCGGAGGTGCACCGCCCCCGGATCGACGGCGGCGCGAGCCGCACCACCAGGGACATCGCCGAGACGGTGAACATCGTCGAGCCGATCCCACCCAGCCCCCGGACCAGCAGGAGCTGCACATAGGACTGGGCGAACGCCGTCGCCAAGGAGCTCAGGGCGACGATGATCAGCCCGGTGACGTACACCGGCCGCTCCCCGAGCTTGTCCACCAGCGCGCCACCGGCGGGGGCGAAGACCAGCCGGAAGAACGCGAATGCGGAGACCACCACGGAGGCGGCGGCCACGCCGACATCGAAGGACCGGGCGTAGGCCGGTAGCACCGGGGAGACCAGGCCGAAGCCGACGGCGATCACGAAGGCCGCCGCCACGAGCACTTTGATCTCAGCGGGAATGGCGGGGCGGGTCACACCTGCTGAGTCTAGGTCGGCAGCGAGGGTGACCTAAATGTCGAGTTCTCGCGAGACCTCGACATCCAGGCCACCCTCGTGAACTGGTCAGCGCGGCAGCACCTCCAACGGGGTCGATGCCACCGTGCCCGTGGGCCGGCTGGTGCCCACCAGCTCATACTCACCGGGGCGAACATTCCGACGGATCTGCGCCTCCGTCTCGAACCCTCCGTCGGCGTCCGTGACCGCGCTGCCGAGCACGCCGCCGCGGCCGTCGATGCGCAGCAGCACCACCTCACCGGGCTCGTACCCGCTCCCGGTCACCGTCACCGACTCGCCCACCTGCACCTGCTCCGATTCCACCTGCAGGCTGGCGCCATCCGCCGGCACGGAGACGGTCAGGTCCCGCATCCGCCCGATGTTGTCGAACGAGCCGAAGCCGACCAGGCCGGAGTCGAAGGTGTCATCGGTGGCGGTCAGCAGCGGCCGGTCCAGTCCGTCCATCCAGACGGCGATCTCACCGGTCTCGGCGCAGTGCACCAGGCGTACGCCATGCCATTCCTCGTCCGTGACCGCCGGTGGTGCACCCACGCTGCCGTCCCATTGATCGTCGATCCGCTCCCGGTCGGCGTTGTCGACCTTGTAGATGCCGTTGTGGGCGTAGATCGTGTTGTCCTGGGACAGGTGCGCGTAGTAGTACTCGGTGTCCGACTGGTAGCCGAAGACCAGGATGATGTCCCGGTTGTTCACCGACGCCGGTTCGTCCAGGCGTACGTCCGCCTCGAGCTGCACCGAGCCGAACGGCTCGGAGTCCAGCAGGGCGTACTCGAACGGACGCCGGATCCCGTCGCCCGGGTTGCTGCCTGCCTCGGCCAGGATGATCTCCTCACCGGGGAACTCCCACAGCTCCGGGGTCCGAGGCTGCCAGTTCTCCCCCGCCATCAGATCGGTGAGCTCGGTGCCGAAGGAACAGCTGGGCATCGTCGGCGGGTCCACCGGCTGGACGTCGAACATCGCGTACTGGCCGGCCACCTGCTCTGGGGTGAGTGCCGTATCCAGGAACATCAGATCGTCCATCCGGCCGTTGAACGGGTTCGCCTCCCGGTTGTTCTGCGGGAAGCTCCCGCCGATCTTGATACCGGCCGGGTTGCTGGGTGACGTGGATCCTTCGCCCCACGGGTTGTCCGGACGGGTGTAGTCGCCCTCGAGCGGCTCACCGTTCATGTACAGCTGCATCTCCCCGGCGGCGAAGTCGAACGTGGCGGCAAGGTGCACCCACTCCCCGCGCGCCAGGATCTCCTCCCACGGCAGGTTCGCCGCATAGGTCCAGGAGGATTCGCCGTCGACCCGGCGGGCCAGGCCGACCAGGCGCAGCTCGCCGTCCACCTCGATCACCTCCAGCAGCGCACGCACCGCGTGCCCGTCAGAGTCGCCGGTGAGCACACCCGCCAGCCCGATCGCGTTGTAGTGATCGTCCGGATCGTCGGAGTTGCTGTTCAGCGCCGGGTGCAGGCCGGTCGGTTTGAACCAGCCCATCACCGACGTCTCGTCCACCCCGGCCAACCCGGAGAGTGACTCCACGCCGCCGGGATTGTGCACCCCCGCCTTCCAGTCATCGTTGGAGGCTTCAGTGGGACTCATCTGCTGGGTCTGCAGCGCCTCACCGGCACCTGGATAGGCCGCATCGGCGACGCGCATCTCGACACCGCCGTTGACCAGCTCGATCTGCGTGCCCGAGGTGCCCTGGTCCGCCTCGAACGTCGACGCACCCTCGACCGGGTGGTCGAAGTCGTAGTGCGCCACCACGTTCTCGGTAAGCTCCGGGAGCACGATCGGCGACTGTGCGCCGACCGTGTGTGCCCCGGTGACCTTCCAGATCGTCCCGTTCGCCTTGGCGATCAGATAGAGCTCACCCTCGGCATCAGAGCCGAAGCGCAGGTCCACGCGGCTGTCGCCGACCAGCTCCTGGAACGTCGTCTCCTCGCCGTCAGCGAAGACCCGCAGTTCCTCGATCGTGGCCAGGTCGGCAATGTCGCCGTCGTTACGGACCATCTCCTCGGAGTCAGCGGAGAGCACCCAGCCGCGCACCAGGTCGGTGAACAGGTACTGTCCCTGCAGCTCGGGGATGTCACCCCGGTAGACGAAGCCGCCGTTCACCGCGACACCGGCGTCACCGGTCTGGCCCGGGTCCCGGTTGTGGTCGTAGGCCGCGACCGGATAGGTGTAGCCGAGCTCGGCGTCATTCTCGGGCAGCGGGAAGATCTGCCGGTTTTCGGCCCGGAACGAGCCCTCCCGGTCGGACCAGCCGAAGTTGTCTCCGGCTTGCACCTCGTAGATCGACTCGACCTGCCACTCGCCAATGTGGCCCAGGTACATCGCGTGGTCCCCGCCAAGGTCCCAGCTGATCCGGTGCGGGTCACGCATCCCGACGGCGTAGATCTCCGGGAGTGCGCCCGGCTCGTCCAGGAACGGGTTGTCCTCCGGAATGCCGTACTGGCCGTTCGCGCTGCCCTCGCCGAGCGGGTCGATCCGCATGATCGTGCCCTGGGGGGTGCTCAGGTCCTGGGGGTTGCCGTTGCCGACACCGTTCCCGCCGTCGCCGGCGAGGATGTACAGGTTGCCGTAGTCGGCGTCACCGGGTTCGACCGTGGGGTTGAAGGCGATCTGCTGCACGGTGTGCACTCGGCCGGCGAACGGGAAGCGCAGCAGCTCGCGGCTGGTGCCCTCGAACGTCTCCGCGGCTGGATCGGTGGCGGTCCACTCGGTGATCACGCTGTGGAAGGCGGTGTTGCCATAGCCCGGGAAGTCCGGTTCGTCCTCGGTCAGGGCACTGCCGCCCTCGGTGTGCACCGTGTAGAAGATTCCGTTCTCGGCAAAGTCCGGATGGAACTCCGCGAACCCGAAACCAGTGCCCAGCCCGGCGTGGTTGTGGAAGTTGTCGATGAACTCATCCCGCACATTCAGGTACGGCACGTACTCCCCGGAATCCTTGTCCACGAGGTAGAGCACTTCGTTCATGTCCGGCACCATCAGGCGTCCGGAGCCGTCCGGCACCTCGTCCAGGTGCGTGATCCGGTTGTGCCGGATCAGCCGCTGGTCCTGGGTCTCCGGGGTGGTGTGCGACTCCGGGAGCTGGGCGAGCTCGGTGACCTCGATGCCGAGGGTGGACAGGCCGGGGTCGGGCAGCGGGTTCAGCAGCGGCTGCTCCTGTTCCCCGGTGTAGGCGCACTTGCCCGGGTCGCCGGTCGGGTTGGTGAGGTTCTCACCGGCGGTGTCGATCGCGACGTCGTCCAGGGTGAGCTGGCCGTCGCTGCTGGCGCCGTTGATCCAGAAGAACCGGTCCAGTGCCCCGGAGACGCCCTCCCGGAAGGAGAACTGCTCCTCGGCGCCCTCAGGGAGGCGGGTGATCTCCTCGTAGGACCCGCCCTGGCTGTACACCGCCACCTCGTCGGCGGCGTTGTCGGCCACGATCCACACGCACTGCCAGGCGTCCTGCGCCCAGTTGCCCACCGGCTCGAAAACGCCACCGTCACGCACCAGCATGGTGTCGTCGTTCTGGTTGTTCACGTAGGCGCGGCTGTCGCTGAAGGTCGACGGCGCATCGACGTCGGTGATGCCGAAGGAAGTGTCGACGGTCTCGGTACGCAGGAACCGGAAGAACACGGTGCCGGTCTGCCCGTCCGCGATCTCCGGGATGGCGCGGTGCGCCGAGTTCGACCCGCCGACCATCTCCAGCACCTGGTTGTTCCCGTTCAACGGGTCCGCGATCACCTGGGCGGCCGGAGATGCCGACCACCCGTCCTGTCCGTCCAGGCCGTCGCGGGTGTAGCCCTCGAAGTCGAGCAGCTCGGTAAAGCTGTTCTCCTGCGCGGGGGCCGGGTTGTCCGCGGCAGCCGGCGCGGCAAGCGCACCAACTCCGACCGCTGCGGCCAGTCCTGCGGTCAGCAGAGACCTCATCGCCTGCTGCCATCGTTGTGCTGACATCTTTGTCCTCCCCGTGGAAAGCGCATTCACAACACTGTGGCGACGATGGTATGCGCTTTCCTGTCCGTTGCGCTAGTCGTTGCCAAGATTCGCGCACTGTGCTATCCAGCGGGCTGGGTAAGAGATCGGGTGAGAGATCGGGCATGCCGCCGCGAGGGTGCGCCTGTGGTCGCGATGTCACGGGTTCACAACCTGGAGTGCACGTGATAGCCGTCCATCTCCACCGACACCCAGCTTCCGTCCGCCCGCTGCCAGGCAAGGTCGCCGCGCGCGATAGTCCTGCCCCGCTAGAGCCGCAGCGCGAGCGCGTTCGCGGTCAGCCCGGCGGCGGTGCCGCAGAGCACCACTACGTCCCCGCGCTGCACCCGCCCGGAATCCAGGCAGCGGGCCAGCACGAACGGCACCGAGGCGGAGACCATGTTGCCGGCCTCGCTCACCCAGTCCACGTACTGCTCGGCCGGGACGCCGATCCTGTGCATCGCCAGGCCCAGTGCCCGGCTGGCCTGGTGCGGCACCACCAGATCCACGTCCGCCAACCCCAGGCCTGCCTGCGCGTCGAGCCGAGCGAAGAAGGTGTCGAAGAACTCCGGCAGCACCCGCACCATGTTCCGCAGCGCGCGGCGCCCGTCCATGTCGAACTGGTAGTCGGCCCGGTCGTGCCGGGCGTAGTCGTGTGGCGGGAGCAGGCTGCCGCCGCCCCGGATCTCGGTGTCGTGGGCGTGCTCGGCCCAGGTCCGCTGCAGGCTGGTCAGCACCCCGCGTTCGGGGTCCTGGCCGCGGGTGAGCACCACGGCAGCGGCAGCGTCGGAGAAGAGCTCGTTGCTCTCCGGCTGGTCCGGGTTGAGGAAGCGTGAGGCCACGTCCCCGGAGATGATCAGGATCCGCTGGTACTCGCCGTCGGCCAGGTAGCGCGAGGCCACATCCACGGCCGTGACGAAGCTGGTGCACGTGGAGTTCACGTCGAAGGCGGCCACCGAAGCGCGCGGCGCGATCCGCTCCCAGACCAGCGCAGCAGTGCACGGGATCGGCTGCAGGTCCCCGGCGACCGCACCGATCACGCAGTCGATGTCCTCGGGCGCCAGCCCGGCCTTGTCCAGCGCGCGCCCTGCCGCGGCGGCGAGCATGTCCAGCTGGGTGACGCCGTCGGCGATCCGGTAGCGGGTCTGATCGCCGAAGGTGACCACCCGCTCGGCCAGGTCGGTCCCCCACCCTGCGATCTCACACTGCCGCATCCTCAGCCCCCTGCCAGTCCCTCCGTACTCGGCGCCGTTTCACCGCCGGATCGGCAGCATACGGCAGAAACTCGGTGCTCGGCGCCACGATTCCGAGCCGCTGCCAGAGCGCATCGAGCTCGGCGCGCACCGCGGGAGCGGCCGACAGGTCGTCCAGGTGCACCTCAAGGTTCGCCGGCCCGGTCTGCACCACCCGGTACTCGGTGAACCCGTCGGCGGCGATCACCGCGCGGGAGACCAGGTCGGCAAACACCACGGCGCCGCCGAGGAGCAGCGTGTCGTCCGCGCGGCCCTCGATCCGCTCGATCGCGCGCAGCACACTGCCGCAGGCGCACCGGCCCCGGCGAGCGACCAGCACATCGTTCAGCCGGTAGCGCACGATCGGCTGGGTACGGCGGGAGAAGTCGGTCACCACCGGCACGAACCGGTCCTCGTCCAGCCACTCCGGCTCGATCAGCACCTGTTGCTCGTTCAGGTGCAGCACCCCACGGGCGCAGGTGTGGGCGAGGAAGCCTTCGGTGCACTGGTACAGCTGGTGCAGGCGCTCCTGGCCGAACGCTGTGGCGAAGGTCTCGGCTTCGCCGGGATCGAGCACTTCGGCCACCGAGTACACCCGCTGCAGGTCGCCCAGCTCGTGGCCGGCGTCGGCGAGCAGCCGCAGCACCGAGGGTGGCGCCACCAGGATGGTCGGGGCGTACGCGGCCAGGTCCGCCAGGTGCTGGGTGATCGGCACGGTCAGGTCGTAGTAGCGAAAGTCCACCAGCTTCGAGCGGACCGTCTCGTACAGGGCGTTGTTCGCACGCAGGAACAGGGCGATCCGGTGCCCGGTCAGCCCCGGCGGCAAGGTCTGGGCGAGGACAGTGCCGGCCCAGGCGTCCCGGTCGGCGGGGCTGACCAGGAACAGGCCGCGGTGCCCGGAGGTGCCGGAGGACAGCCCGACGGCGATCGTGTCCAGCATCGGCGCGAAGTCGCGGCTGCGCTCGGCTGCCAGGGCCAGGGCCTCGGCGTCGGTGCGGCGCACGCCGACTGTGTTCAGCCGGTCGAAGTGCGCCATCATCATGGCCTTGTCCATCACCGGCGCGTCGGTGAGGGCGTACACGTGCGCGTAGAACGGAGAGCGGGCGCGCAGGAAGCGCAGGTGCTTGCGGATCCGGCGCTGCTGGTAGCGCTCCAGGGCCGCGCGGGTGCGCGGGCGCGGGCCCCATCGGGTCTTCGCCAGCACGACGGCGGTGCGCAGCTTGCTCACAGCAGGTTCACCCCGCTGGGGTGGTCGTCGTGGGAGAAGAGCAGCCGCGCTCCCCCGCGTTCGGCCTCGAGGAGGCGACCGGACGTGGCCAGGTGAGCTGCGCCGTCGTGCGTGATCCAGCGCGGCACCGCGCGCATCTGTTCCACCTCACCGAGCAGGTCCCGGCCCCAGGCGGCGTCCCCGGCGAGCAGCACACGGCCCTCGATCAGGGCGCCGAGGTGGCCGCGGGCGTGCCCGGGTAGGTCCACCAGCTGGTAGCTGCCGTCGCCGAACAGGTCACAGGTGTCCAGGCCGAACGGGCCTGGGGTGAACTGGTCGACGATCACGGTGCCGGGATCGCGGGTGGCGTCGGCGAACCAGTCCGGGAGCAGGCCGGGGAGCAGGCCCTCGCGCAGCCGGGGGTTCGCGAGCGTGGCGAGGAGACCGCGGTGTAGGACGAGGGCGGCGTGGGGAAAGTGGCGCAGGCCGCCGATGTGGTCCGGGTGCAGGTGGGAGAGCACCACATGGGTGATGCTGGCCGGGTCGAGCTGGGCGGCGATCTCTTGCTCCGGTGGCAGGTCCGGCGGTAGGAGCCGTTGGTAGAGGCGTCCGGCCAGACCGGTGCGCCAGGGCTGCGGCGCGTAGCCGGTGTCGAACAGGACGCGGCGGTCCCCGGACGTGTAGCAGAACACCGTGGACGCAAATGTGCGTCGTTCGCGAGGGTGGCCGGCGATCAGCTGAGCGACGTCGTGCTGGGTGCGACCGCAGGTGTAGGCGCGCAGCTCAGACATACGCGGCCAGGCTCTCGTCCAGACTCACGTGGGGCGCGTAGCCGAGCAGGGTGCGGGCCTTGGTGATGTCCAGGGTCTGGGCGTAGGCGATGGTGCTGAGGGTGTAGCGGGTCAGCGGGGGTTCGGGGTAGCCGGGCAGGTGTCCGTAGATCTTCTCCAGCAGGCCGGCGACGGCGTAGAGGGGCCGCGTAGGCAGGCTGCGGTAGCGCGGGGTCCGGCCGAGCACGGTGAAGAGCTGGTCGAGGAGGTCGCGGAACGGTCGGGGGTCGCCGTTGGTGAGGTTGAAGGCTTCGCCGTCGATGCCGGGGGTCTCAGCGGCCTGGCGGAGCGCAGTGGCGACGTTCTGCACGGAGGTGAGGTCGATCAGGGCGCGGCCGCCGTCGAAGAGTGGGGTGCCGATCTTCTCGTGTACCTCGAGGAGGCGGGGTACCAGGCTGGGGTCGCCGGCGCCGATGATCCCGCGGGGGCGGAGGATGACGATCTCGGGGCTGCCGGAGTGCTGGCGGCTGCGCTGGAGCAGGGCTTCGGCGGCGATCTTGGAGCGGATGTAGCCGTTCAACCGGTTGCCGGGGTCCACCTGGTGCTCAGAGATGTTCGTGGCGTGCCGGGCAGCGGCGTAGATGCTCGGCGAGGAGACGTGCACGATCCGGCGCACGCCGTTGCGGCGGGCGTAGGTGAGCACCCGGTCGGTGCCGGTGACGTTGGCATGTTCGAACTCGGCCCAGCGGCCCCAGGGGGTGGAGAGGGCGGCGCAGTGGATCACCAGGTCGGCGGGGGCTGTGGTGGTGGCAAGGGCATCCAGGTCCCCGGCGATCGTGGGCCCGCCGGTGGGCAGGGCGGCGGAGTTGCGGCCGGTGGCGATCACTCGGTAGCCATGTTCGCGCAGCTCGCTGACGACGTAGCCGCCGAGGAACCCGCTCGCCCCGGTGACCAGTGCAGTTGTCGTCATCCGAGCATCTTATGAAAGGTTCCGGTGCGCGCATTGCTGGCATCGCATGCATCCTTGGCGGGACCATTGCCACGTTGACGGTCCGGAACCTGTCCGCACACACGCGTCGAGCGCCGAAATAACATGCGGCCTTCGACGGCTGTGGCCTCCAGGTCATCAACCCCTGGGAGTGGGGCCGACGAGGGTGAGTCCCACCCACGTCGGCCCCACTCGGTCGCGATGGCCCGCGGCTACCAGTTGTCGATGACGGCAGTGGCCTGGTCCCGCAGGTCGATGCTGGCTGCCTCGGTCACGGCGTCGGAGTTGTTCGGGTTCTCCAGGCCGCGGACAAAACGCTCCAGCGCTCTGATCCCAGGCCTGGACCGATCATTCTCCCAATGCCGCTGCGCCTGCTCCACGGCGCGTGTCAGACGGTTCACCACCGGGCCTTCGATATCACCGGCAGCCACGTACTCCGTCACGGCGTCCGCGAGACGGGTGAGCCGTTCGGTCGGATCCGAGGGCTCATCGCCATCGGTGACCTCATCGAAGGGGAGATGCAGGCGCAGGTCTTCCTCAGCATCGAGCCCAGTCTCGCCGTCGGCCAGTGCACCGATCTGCTGGGTGCCGAGAGCGACGTCGTAGATGCGGACATCGTCCATGGCACCGGCGAGCCGGTTGACGCCGTCGAGACGCTGGCCGAAGAAGAAGCCGTCAATGCCGAGTAACTCGCCACCTCTGGTGATCGACCCCTGCGGTGCCGAGCCTTCGGCGGCGACTTCGCCGTCGACCCACAGCTGGACCGTGTCTGCCGTGCGGGTCATGGCGAGGTGGTGCCACTCCTGGTCGTTGTAGGCACCCTCGGTGGTCAGGGTCAGATCACCGGTCTCGGTGCCGAGCATGGCCCGGACCCGGTCGGAGCCAGGCTCGGCGCGGATCCACAGGCCGGGAAGCCCGCTGCCCATGTGGTATGCCCAGACCAGGGTCTGGTCATGGCTCTCCTCGCCGTACCGGAACCAGGTCGAGATGGTGAAGTCCGAGTCGTCCAGATCGACATCAGGCCCGTAGGGCACGTCCACCCGGTCGTCGAAGTCGCCGTCGCCGGCGGCCAGGTCGAACTCGAAGGCGCTCTCGTGGACACCGTCGACGATGTGCGGCTCGCCGCGCACGTAGGCGGTGTTCTCACGCGGAGAGACATCCGGAGTGGTCGGCCCGGGCGGGTGCTCGATCACGCCGGGCGCCTCCTCGTTCGCAGAGTCCAGGTAGGCGCTGTTGAAACGTGCGACCCGAATCTCCCGGTAGGCGTCCTCCTCGCCCGTCTCGTAGGCGAGAGCCAGGGTGCCGTCCGACACGGCGAGGAGGTCCGAGTAGCCCGCGTTGCCCCAGTTGACTACGCGCCCCTCGTCCCAGGTCTGCCAGGTGGCGCCGCCGTCGAAGGAGGACCGCACCGAGAGGACGACGCGGGAGCGGGGATGTGAACCTCCGGAGAACAGCACTCGCTCGGTGCCGTCGGCGTCCACGAAACTCGTCATCGACCCTTGCGAGACGGGCGTCTGCAGGTCAGGGTCGTTCTCGAAGGCACCGTCGAAGGACTCCCCACCGTCGGAGCTGGTGGTGAACGCCCGGGTGCCCTCGGCCGCCCCGTGCTGGTCCCTGCCCGAGACCAGGATCTGGCCGTCGGGAAGCTCAGCCAGGGTCAGTTCCTGCGGCTTGAGTTCGGCAGGGTCGAGGTCGGCCTCAGCGCCGTGCTGCCAGGTCAGTCCGCCGTCATCGCTGTAGGCCAGGCTGGCCCCGGTCTGGTGGGACTCCGAACCAAAGATGTAGCCCTCGTGATTCATCCCGATGACCATCCGGCCCGCGTGCGGGCCGTGATCGAGCTGGATTCCGGCACCCGGACCAGTCGCCAGCCACTTCTCCCAGTCCGGGTCGGTGATGTCGTCACCGATGTCCTCAGGCTCACTCCAGGTGGCGCCATCGTCTTCCGAGTACTGCAGGTAGGGCGTGCGCAGGTTGTGATTCAGCGCCGGGTTGTGGGTGGTAATAAGAGCGATACGGCCACTGTCGGAGTCCACCACCGGCGTCGGGTTACCCGCGGTGTCGACGCCGGCATCGAAGACGACCTCGATCGGTCCCCAGGTATCGCCACCGTCCTGAGAGCGACGAAGGACCGTATCGATGTCGCCGGAGTCGTCGCAGCCGCTGCTGCGCCGACCCTCGGCGAACGCCAGCAGAGTGCCGTCGTTGGTCTCGACTACTGCGGGGATCCGGAAGCAGAAGTAGCCGTCCTCTCCGCGCTCGAAGATCACGTCCTCGGCGAACTCGACCTCCTCCGCGGCATCGCCTGGATCGGTCGGCTCCACCGGTGCGCCGGTGGCCGGCGTCACGGCCATCGTCACTCCGAGCGCGCCGAGGGCGAGTGCGGCGATCGCCGACCGAAGGCCGACCCTCGCTCGTGCACCATGTCTGCGGTGCACCATCTGTGGTCCCTTCCGCGTCATCGCCGGCCTCATCCGTTCACCGTGAAGCCCTGGTCCTGGCCATAGGCCACGAGGGCGTCCTGCCAGCTCTGCAGGCCCTCAGCGAGCGGGGTATCACCGGTGTAGGCAGTGCCGATGTTGTCATTGAGGATCGAGTTCGCATACACCTGGTAGGGCAGGAACGACCAACCCTCAGGCACATTCGCAGCCGATTCGGCGAAGATCTCGTTGATGCGCTGACCACCGAAGTAGTCCGACTCCAGGCTGAGGAACTCCTCAGACTCCAGATCAGCAGTGGTCGCGGGGAACGTGTCGTTCAGCCGGGTCTGGACGCCGTCACCGGTGGTCGCCCACTCGACGAACGCGTACGCGAGCTCCTGGTTCTCCGAGGCGTCGACGACGCCCAGGCCGGATCCGCCGTTCTCGGCAGAGCTCTGCGCTCCCGACTCCCACTGAGGCATCGGCGCCACCCGCCAGTCTCCAGCCGCACCTTGCACACCGGATTCGAAGTTCGCGGGCATCCAGGCACCTGAGACCAGCGTGGCGATCGTGCCATCGGCCAGACCCTGGTACCACTCGTCGCTCCAGTCGCTGATCGGGGCCACGAGGTCCTCGTCGATCAGCTGCTGCCACAACGCGGTGTAGTTCTCCACCTCGGGACTGTCGAAGCTGATCGTGACATTCTCGCCGTCAACCTGGTAGGGCTGGTAGCCCTGCTGCCACATCAGTCCCTGGAGCAGGTTCGCCGAGCCGGTGTCGTTGGCGATATAGGCGTTCGGGTCGGCCTCCTTCAAGGCCCGCCCTGCCTCGAGGAACTCCTCCCAGGTCTCGGGGACGTCGATGTTGTGCTCATCGAAGACCGACTGGTTGTAGAAGAGCGCCATCGGACCCGAGCTCATCGGCAGCGTGTAGATGCCGTCGTCGAACTGCACGGCGTCCCAGGTGCCCGGTGTGAACGTATCCGTGTACTGGTCCGCCCCGTAGCCGGACAGGTCGGCGAGCGTACCGTTCAGCGCGAACTGAGAAACCGCCTGGTACTCCATGACGATGACATCCGGGATCCCCGATCCCGCCTGGATGGCATTCTCCACGGCGGTGTAGTGGTCGGTTCCGGTACCAACGTTGACCAGCTCGGCATTGACGTTCGGGTAGGCCTCCATGAAGCCCTCGACCATGGGTTCCATCGCGTTGCCCCATCCCCAGATGAGCAAGTCGCCGCCCTCCTCGGCGACCTGTTCAGCATCGATGGGTTCGGCACCGCCGCTATCGCCGCCACCGCCATCGGTGCCAGAGCTACAGGCGGCGAGCAGAAGCGCGGATGCGGCAACGCCGGCAACAGCGATCGTGGTGCGTCGTGATTTCTTGAGTTTCACAGCACATTTCCTTTCACTTCGTTGTGCGCTCGTCGATGACGAGCGAGATATCGGGACTACTGCTTCACGCCTCCTGCGGCTAGGCCCGACTGCCAATAGCGTTGGAGATAGAGGAAGATCACGATGATCGGGATAATCATCAACAGGGACCCGGTGATGACCAGGTCGAATATCGCCTCGCCACCGGCGGTGGATGCCTGCGTGTTCCACGAGTTGATTCCCACGGTCAACGGGTACCAATCGGGGTTCCGGATCATGATCAATGGAAGAAAATAATTGTTCCAGTTCGCCACTGTGGTAAACAGCAGCACGGTCACGATGCCCGGGCCCAGGAGAGGCAGGCCGATCCTGCGGAAGATCTTGAACTCACCGGCGCCGTCGATCCGAGCGGCGTCGAGAAGGTCGACCGGGATAGCGTCCGTACTGTAGACCCACATGAGGTAAAGACCGAACGGTGCAACAAGCGAGGGGATGATGACCGACAGGGGGTTGTTGGTGAGCTGGACCGAGCTGAACAACAGGAACGTCGGTACTGCCAGAGCGGTACCAGGCACGGCCACGGCGCCAATGATCACCGCAAAGATCGCCTTCTTGCCGGCGAAGTCGAACTTGGCCAGGCCGTACCCACCGATGGTCGAGATGAGGGTCGCCCCGCCGGCGCCGGCAACCACGTAGAGCAGCGTGTTGAGGAACCAGCGGATGAACACGCTGTCGTCGTAGGTGAGCGCTCGCGCGATGTTGTCGAAGAGCGCGAAGTCCTGGGCGAACCACAGACCGAAGGAACTGCGCAGGTCCTGCTGCGTCTTGGTGGCGTTGACGATGAGCCAGATCAGCGGAAGCACGCTGTAGATGAGGACGATTCCGGTCCCCAGGGTCAGTCCCCAGCTGCGCTTGGCCCCAGCGGTCTGCCTCGCTCGGCTGCGGCGGCGCCGGGCCGTCGACGTGACAACGGCCATGGTCAGTTCCCCTTCCGCATGCCACGAAGCTGCACGGCATAAGCGACGACCATCGTCGCCACGCCCATGATGATGGCCACGGTCGCCGAGTAGTTCTGTTGCCCGCCACTGAATGCCAGGTTGTAGGAGTAGAGGTTGGGGCTGAAGTACGTCGGGATCGCGTTGGGCGCCATGGGCTGCAAGATCTGCGGCTCGTTGAACAGCTGGAAACTACCGATGATCGAGAAGATGGCGGCAATCACGAGAGCTCCCCGGATCGCCGGAAGCTTGATCGCGGTGATAATTCGGAACTGACCGGCACCGTCAATCGCAGCAGCCTCATAGAGTTCGGTCGGGATCACACGAAGCGCAGCGTAGAAGATCAGCATGTTGTAGCCGACGTTTCCCCAGATCAGGATGTTCGCAATCGCACCAAGAACATTGCTCGGTGCGAGCGGATTCGGCAGGCTGGTACTGAAGATATCGTTGAGGTTGCCCACCAGGCCGAAGTTCGTACCGTACATGAACCCCCAGATGAGGGTCGCCACCACGGCAGGAACCGCATAGGGCAAGAAGATCGAGATCCGGAAGAATGCCATCCCGCGCAACTTGCCACTGTCCAATGCCAGTGCCGCTGCCAGCGCAATGATCAGCAGCAGCGGTACTTGCAGCACCAGGAGCAGAGAGACCCTCCCGACCCCCGACCAGAACTGTGGATCCTGAAGGGCGCGCGCATAGTTCTCCAGGCCGACGAAGGCGTTTCCGCCGATCAGCTGGCTACGGAACACGCTGAGGTAGACCGCGTAGAGGATGGGCGCGACGAAACTGATCAGGAAGACGATGAGGAACGGGGTGAGGAACCACCACCCAGCGAAGGCCCGCCGGTCACTGACGGCGCGGCGGCGCCGCACGGTGGGGGTGCTAGTGCTTGCGGCCAGTCCGGTCATCAGGCCGGCTCACGTGTAGAAGAGCTGGGCGGTCAGGACGGCGTCCCGATCGCTGACCAGCCGTAGCCAGTGGGCGGAGAACCCTGCCGGGAAGACGTAGGAGCTCAACTCTCCCGGCGCGACGGTGAGGACGTGGTGGACGCCGAAGCTGCCGTCACCGCGGGGGTCGACCTCCACGGTGACGCAGGCCTCGGTGCTGCCGTGGTTCTGCAGGTGGAGCACCTTCTGGTCGAACCCGGTCATCAGGTAGGGATCGGAAGGAGCGTCCGCGGCGACTTCGTCCTCCCACCATGGACCACCCCAGCCCGCGGCCTTGCCGTAGGACCACAGGTCGTCGGTCTTGCCGAACCACAGACCGGACTGGGGCTCGGCAGTAGTGGCGTTGTGCCCGGTGCTTGGTGAGGCGTTGTCCGCGCCCATCACGAGCATGCCGCGCCAGGAGCAGAAGTCACCGAGCACCCAGAGGTGGGTGGAGATGGGGCGCACGCCCCAGATCCGGCCGCCGTACGCCCACGGAGACAGCTCGTAGTACATCCCGTGGTGGTCCAGCAGCAGCCGCTCGTGCTCGACCTCGCGGATCCGCGGCCACTCGGTCTGCCACTTGTGGTCGAAGGTGTGTGAGGCCTTGGGGAGGCGGTAGCGGGTCCACTTGTCATCAGCCTCGGTGTAGACCTCAAGGATCGCGGAGGCCCGGTCCCAGCCCGAGGCGAAGATCGTACCGGCAAACTCACCACGTCCGGCGATGGCGGTGTAGGGCTTGCGTGCCAGGATCCGCCAGGTCTCGCCGTCGAACTCGGCCAGCCGGCCGCGACTGCGCTCCCCGGCCCACTCCGCCTCTCCGTACTCGTTGGAGCAGACGATGAATCGGCCGTAGGCGGTGTAGCAGTCCTTGTAGTGGACCTTCCACTCCCCCTCGGTGTTCAGCTCCTCGTTCAGGTCCCAGACCTGCGCGGTCTCCAGCGTGAGCATGTTGAGCTCGAAGACCAATCCCTCCATCGTCAGCACATAGACGTGGGTGTCCGGGTGCTGGAGGTGGTGGGTGGTGCCGCAGAGACGGTGCTCCTGCAACTCGGGCACCACGTGGATGGTGTGGTCCTCTTCGATCACCTGCGGACCAATCACCAGCCGGCCCGTCGGGTAGTGCACGAAGCGGTTGGTATAGGTGCCATCCACCCCGAGGGTCTCTGGCACCACCTCCATCGTCATGTCTGCGCTGATCCGCCGCAGACTGACGCCAGAGCCACTACGGGCCTTGTGCGAGTTGTAGTTCTGCACGTACAGCACGCCGTTCCACGGCATCAGCGCACCAACGCCGATCTCTGTGCGCGGCGGCCCGAAATCACCGATCTGGGCAAGGGAAGGAACGACGCCCGAGACCTGGAACGGCTGGGCGGCATCGTGGGTAGAACTCACCGGTGGGACTCCTTGGCGGAAAACGTGGACAGCACGTCATCGATCACGCGCTGCTGAGCATCAGTGACTGTCGGGAGCGGGGCTCGTCCGTGGCCAGTTTCCACACCGTCGTGGCGCAGTACCTGCCGGAGAAAGACGAGGAAGTCGTAGTTGTTCATCTCGCTGATAAATCGGTTCGCGATCGTCTGGTGGTGACGGGCGGCGGTGAGATCCTCAGCTGCGGCTAGGTCGAAGATGCGCCGGTAGACGCGGCCGATCGCGTTGTAGGTGGAGCCGATGCCGCCATGCGCACCGAGCGCCAGGCCACCGAGGAGCACCTCGTCGGAACCGTTGTAGACGAGAAAGTCCTGCGGGGCACGCCGCACCACCTCGGCGAGCGGATACAGATCCGTTGCCGTGTACTTCAAACCTTGCAGTACGCCGTCATCGGCTAACCGGAGGAAGAAGTCGGGTGAGAGCTGAACGTGGCTTCGTCCAGGAATGTGATACGCGATCAGAGGTGTCTGGCCTGCGGCCGCGGATACCTCCCGAAAGTAGGCCTCGAACTGTGCCTCTTCATAGTGGTAGTAGACCGGTGTGACCGCACTGACCGCATCGGCACCCGCCGCAACGGCGTACTCGGTCAGGGCGAGCGTGGTGCGGGTATCGAGGCTGCCGGTGTGGGCGATCACCGGACCGCGCCCCGCTACCTGCTCGATCGCAGCCGAGATCGTCTCCTGCCGCTCACTCACGCTCTGCAGGTATGCCTCGCCTGTCGAGCCGGATACAAATACCCCGTCGACACCCTGGCCGAGCACGTGGTCGATCAGCGCCGCTTGCCGCTCCATGCTGAGGGCACCCTTATCATCGTACGTGGCGATCAACGCTGGGTGAATTCCGGCCAGATTCATGCTCGCCGCTCCTCGGGAGAAGGGGTGGGAACGGACTCGACGGTGCTCTGGATCGGCGCGAAGTGCACTGCCACCGCCCGAGTCATCCGCTGATCGTCACCGCTGCGGATCGCACTGACGATCTCGTGATGGTCCTCGACGGCGTGATGGTTGATCGGTGCTGTGGCAGTGGCCGCGAAACGTGCGTAGACCTCCCAGAACGTCTCGATGAGCTTGTTCAGCATCTGGTTCTCCAACGGCGCGAAGAGAGCAAGATGGAAGGCGTGGTCAACCTCCGGTGGCACCTCACCTGCCTGGGACTGCTCACGCATCTGTGCCACGAGATCGTCAAGGTCGGCCAGGTGACGCTCGCTGAGCTGCCTGCTCGCCTGAATGATCAGCCCCTCTTCGATCGCAGCGCGGACCTGCAGAATCTCGTGGAGCGGTGTTTCGTCCACGGTGAGCTGGTAGGGCAACGCGTCAATAACGGGCTTCAAGTTGAAGGCACCGACGTAGAGGCCGCGACCCCTGCGCACGTCCACGATGCCGAGCATCTCGAGTCGCCGGATCCCCTCCCGCACCGACGACTTGCTCATGTCGAGCATCTGGCAGAACTCACCCTCATTGGGCAACACGTCGCCGGGACGCAACTCTCGATCGACGATGTACTGCCTGATTCGACGTTGAGCCTGATGTGAAAGCGGAAGCCTGCCCAGGCTCACCTCCTCGTGTGTCATGCCCAGAGTAAATACCAGATATCAGATATCTGTCAACAGATCGCATCGGTACCGCAACGCGTCCTGTGCGATCTGGTCCCTTACGATCGGCGGGTGCACATCGCCCTGGTGACCGACTACTACCTGCCGACGCTGGGCGGGGTGCAGACCGCGGTGAAGGCGCTGCGGGCGGGGCTGGAACTGGCCGGGCACGAGGTGACCGTCTTCTGCCCGGCGGACGAGCCGAGTGCGGACCCGGCCGTCGTGACGCTACCGATCTCTGCTGGGTTCCGGCCCGATGGGTATCCGTTCGCCTGGCCGCCGCGGCGCGTGCGGGAGATTCTGCGTGCGGAGTTCGCAGCCCGTGGGGTGGAGGTGGTGCACACCCATTCGGAGATGTTCGCGGCGCTCTCCGGGATTCGGGTGTCGCGCGAGGTGGGCCTGCCCGTGGTGCACACCATGCATGGCCGGATCGATGTGTTCACCGCTTCGGTGCTCCCGCTGCCTGCCCTGACCACTCCCCTGCTGGCTTGGTTGCACCACCGGCAGGTACCGCACTCGGGGGTGCACGTGGACGCGGAGTCGCCGTACACCGCGACGCGGGTGGCGCGGCGGATGTGGCGACTGATGGTGGCGCAGGCTCAGGCTAGTGACCATGTGGTGGTGCCGTCGGCGCACTTCGCGCAGAAACTGGCCGAGGTGGGGGTGACAACGCCAACGACTGTGATCTCCAACGGGGTAGAGCCGACCGTGCTGGAGGTGGTCGGTGAGCCTTCGGTGCGGGAGTTGGTGCCAGGTGCACCACTGCGCGCGTTGTGGGTGGGCCGGTTGTCGCCGGAGAAGCAGCCCGAGGTCTTCGTCAACGCTGTGCGCCAGGTGGGCGGCGCGGTGCAGGGGACGATATTCGGCGATGGCATGGCCCGGCGGGCGACTGCGCGGGCGGCAGAGGGTGCGCCGGTACGGTTGGGCGGTTCGGTGCCGCAGGAGGAGGTACTGGCCGAGATGCAGCACAGCCATGTGCTGGTGAGCTCCTCGGTGGACTTCGACAACCAACCGATGGTGTTCCTCGAGGCGATCGCCTCCGGGCTGCCGGTGCTCTATGCGGACCCGGACCTGGCCGAGGCGGTGCCTACCGGCGGCGGCTTCGCAGCGCTGTCACCCGATGCGGCGGGCCTCGCGGCTGTACTGGGGCGACTGCAGCGCGAGCCGGAGTTGGTCGCCCTGGCGAGCAAGGCGATGCTGGCGGCGCGGGACTCGGCGGCCGTGCACGTGGGGCCAACGGTCCAGGTGTACGCCAGTGTCCGGTAGGGGGCGACCGCTACCCCCGGTGCAGTGGTGAGCGAACCGAACGAGGGCAACAGGGTCCTCCCAGACCAGGAGGCCACTGCCGAGCTAGCCGAGCACGTTGGACAGTTGGCAGAGGCACCGCACCCGGCAGTCGCGGCGCTGTGGGCGATCACTCCCGGGCTCTACCTCGCCGACGGCTCGGCCATCTACGGCCCGCACGCCCTGGCTGAGCGCAACGACACCTATGAGGTGGCCGAGTACTCACCAGGGTGGGTGCTCATCGGCGATGCCGCGGGAGCACACGCGTGAGGTCATGTGCGTGACCGAGTCGCCAGCCGAGCCTAGTTCGGCGCTCACACTGGCCTTGGGACTTCGATGACGTCGACGAACTCTCCCAGGCCGCGAAAATCTTGTGGATTTGCGGTGTAGAGCGGCAGTCCCTCGGCTGCCGCGACAGCCGCAATCATCAGATCGGCGGTGCGTCGACGCGGTGTGCGACCGATCTCCTGGACGGCCGCGGTCAAGCCCCCGAACGCGCGCGCGGCCTCCGCCCCGAACGGGATCGGATCGAACTCGTGCTCCACTCGCTGAAGGACCTCGAGCCGCTTCGCCCGTTCGGCAACGGCGGCACCGCTGACCAGGTGGACACCCGCGGACAGCTCGGCGAGTGTCACCGCGCTGATCGCCATCTCCGCCGGTAGCGCTTCCGGATCGACCAACCGCCAGAGGATCAGGATGTTGGTGTCGAGCAAACCCCTGGTCTCGTCAGCGCGCATATGGATCGTCAAACATCGGGTCGGCAGCGGCGTCGAGGTCCCGGCGGAACGCCTCGAGGTCTACCTTTGGCGCACGGCTCGAACTGCGAGCGAACGCCTCCCGGGAGACGAATCGCCGAGGTTCACGGATGGGGATCAACTCACCAATGCCACGCCCGTCCCGAGTGACCGTGTACGTCTGGCCACGCTCCACGGCGTCCATGATCTCCTTCGACCGCATCCGGAGGTCACGTTGGCTGATCTCAGGACCGGTGCTCATTCACTCAGAATAGCACTCGGTAGCACGGCGTGCTATATGCTCAGCATCCGCCGCGCGGCCCGCACCATCGCCACATCCAGGAACGTGCCGTCCTCGAGGACCACGGTCCCGGAGCCGTCCGCCTCCGCGGCGCCGACCCGGTCGATGATCTCGCGGGCGCGTCTGATCTCGGCGTCAGTGGGCGCGAACGCGTCCCGGATCACCGGCAGCTGGGCCGGGTGGATCGCAGTACGGCCCACCAACCCCAGTGCGCGCCCGCGCTGGCAGCTGTGCGCGAGCCCCTCGAGGTCGCGCACATCCGCGTAGACGCTCATCTGGGGCGCCGGTAGGCTCGCGGCCGCAGCCGCCACCACCAGGCGTGAGCGCACCCAGGCCAGGCCCGGCTCACCCTCCTCCCCCGCCGCCAGGCCCAGGTCCGCCCGCAGGTCGGCCTCGCCGAGCGCCACGGAGGCGACCCCGGCGGACGCGATCTCGAAGGCGTGCTCCACGCCCAGCGCCGTCTCGATCAAGGCGTGCACCTCGCGGCCGGGCAACGCCGCCTGGACCGCCGCCACATCGTCCGCACCGGAAACCTTCGGCACCCGTACGCCGACCGCCTCATCCAGAAGAGCCACTGCGGCGAGGTCCGCCTCGTGCCACGCCGAACCGCGCGCGTTCACCCGCACCTGCACCGCTGGGCCGCTTCCGTGAACACCGCCAGCATCGGCAGCGTCGCCGAGCGCCTCAGCCAAGGAGTCCCGCGCCGCCTCCTTCTGCGACGCGGCCACCGCGTCCTCCAGGTCGACGATCACACAGTCCGCGCCGGAAGCGAGCGCCTTGGCCACCCGGTCCGGCCGGTCGCCGGGCACGTACAACGAGCTCAGCATGCGCCCGTCTCCCGCATCGCAGCGATCTCCGCGGCCGAGAAGCCCAGCTCGGCCAGCACCGCGTCGGTGTCCGCTCCGGGAGCCCGCCCGGTCCACTCGATCCGCGGCTCGCCCTCGGACATCCGGAACAGTGGCCCCTGCATGGCCATCTCCCCCAGCACCGGGTCCTCGATCCGGTGCACCGTCCCCAGTGCCTGGAACTGCGGGTCGGCCACGATGTCCCCGGCGTCGTAGATCGGCGCCACCGCGGCGTGCACGCGCTCGAACTCGGCCACCACCTCATCCCGGGAGCGCTGCGCGATCCACCCACCCACGGCGTCGTCCAGCTCATCGGCATGCTGGGCGCGCCCGGCCCCCGAAGAGAACCAGTCCTCGGCCACGAACTCCGGCCGGCCGACCAGCTCCATCACCCGCTCGGCGATCGACTGCGCGGACGTACTCACCGCTACCCACTTCGCGTCCGCGGTCAGGTACGCGTTCCGCGGTGCATTGTTCGCCGAGCGGTTCCCGGTCCGCGGCTGCACGGCGCCGAGCTGGTCCCAGCGGGTGATCTGCGGACCGAGCATCGCCAGGATCGGCTCGATGATCGCCACGTCCAGCTCCCGGCCGCGACCGGTTCGCCAGCGCGCATGCAGCGCCGTCATCACCGCGTACGCGGTGGTCAGGGACGCGATCCCGTCCGCCAGGCCGAACGGCGGCAGCGTCGGCGGCCCGCCGGCTTCTCCGGTCATCGCGGCGAACCCGCTCATCGCCTCGGCCAGGGTGCCGAAGCCGGGCCGGGACCGGTACGGGCCCTTCTGCCCGAAGCCGGTCACCCGAGCCAGCACCAGCTGCGGGTTCACTGCGGCGAGCCGGTCGTAGCCAAGTCCCCAGCGTTCCAGGGTGCCCGGCCGGAAGTTCTCGATCACCACATCGGCCCGCTCGGCGAGCCGGCAGAACGCGTCCTGTCCACTCTCGGTGTGCAGGTCGAGCGTCACGGTCTGCTTGTTCCGCCCGAGGGTCTTCCACCACAGGTTCTCGCCGTCCTTCGCCGGCCCGTGCCCCCGGGAGGGATCCGGACGGCGTGGGTGCTCCACCTTCACCACCCGGGCGCCCATATCGCCCAGGTGCATCGCGGCCATCGGTCCGGCGAACAAGGTGGAGGCGTCCACCACGAACAGGTCCTCCAGCGGCGCGGTCACTGCGCGTCCTCCTCCGCGAGATCCCAGCAGACGCGGAACCCGATCGAGGGCGACGCGTCCACGCCAAGCCCGGGGAGCAGGAACTTCAGCGCGAACTCCGGTTCCTGCACTCCCCCGTCGACGTACCAGTCCGAACCCTCGCTGCGGTGCTCGGCGCCGCCCTTGAGCATCACGAACCGGGTCCGGCCGTCAGAAAACTCCGACTCGGTCCAGTTCCACACCGCGGGCGTGCGGCGCTCGAAGCCGTCCTGCGCGGCGGCGAGCTGCCACTCGTCCTCGGTCGGTAGCCGGCCGCTGGCCCAGGCGGCGAACTGCCGCGCCCGGGCGAACGTCACCCCGGTGGCCGGTGCGGTGTCCGAGGCCGTCGACGGCGCAACCTCGCTACCGTTCGAACCGTCACCATCGCCGGTCTCGCCCAGGTCGGCCAGGAACCGTGCGTAGTCGGCCGCGGAGACCTCGCGGGCACCGACGTGCACCCCGGCGCCGATCGTCACCGCGCGCTCCAGCGTGCGCTGGTCGTGCAGCCGCGGCGGGAGCGGCTTCCACTCCTCGACGTACGGAGCGCCGTCGTACATTCCGGTCTCGCGCTGGCGGTGCCGCACGGTGAGCACCTGCTCTCCCGCGGGCACTGCGACGGCGCCGGTATGCAACCCCGCCACGATCTCCGGGTCGGCCTGCTGACCGGACCAGAGCGGCGGGCTCAGCCGCCGCGCCCGGCGGTGCGGGAAGGACGCATCGAGCACTGCCGGCTCACCGGCGAGCACCTTGGCCAGGTGAGTGACCTCAGCCGGGCAGGTCACGCCGTCGGCGATCTGCACGACGGCGGCCACGCCCCCAGCGGGCACGGTGAGGGTGACCGCTCCCGGGTGGGCAACGCCGTCGCCCTCATGCAGGGCGAGCCAGGAGCCCGAGCCGGCCGTGCGATAGGTGACGTCCTCGCCGCTGGTGTTCACCAGCGTGACCAGCGTGACGCCGTCGAGCTCGAACGCCGAGGCGAACACCGGTGGCGCGCACACCGCCAGCGGAGTCCATTCCCCGGAGGTGAGCCAGGAGTGCATGGTGCGCTGCACCGGCAGCATCCGGCGCAAGGTGGCCGCGTCACGGGAGTTCCAGCCGACCCACACGCCGAAGACGACCTCCCAGACCATCATCCCGACGCCGTTCAGCCAGGCGGAGCGCAACTCGGCGCCGTGGTCCCGGTTCCAGCGGCGGATGTGGTGCTGCATGTGCCGGCGTTCGAACCAGCGCGCGCGCAGGACTCCGGGGATCTCCGAGTCGGCGAACCACTGCGCCCAGGACAGGGCGTGGTCGCCGATCCGCTCGGTGACGAGCTTGGACTCCCCTTCCAGGCCGATTCCCGGGCGCGCAGCCTCGAGGGCGGCGACGAACTCCGGGTCAGCCTTCTTCATCGTGTCCAGGAAGACCCCGTCGGCGTCCAGGTGGCGCACCACCGCGGAGAGCTCCTCGGCGTCGGTGCCCTGGGCGCGGCGGGTGCCGGTGTCCCACGGGTTGTAGTCCACGAAGACGGCCACCCCAGCCGCATGGAGCGTGGCGGCTGCCTCGGCCAGACCGGGCACGTCGTAGAAGTCCCACTGGTTGCGGTCATCGATGCCGATGATCGGATAGGCGTGCCAGAGCACGATCCCGTCCAGACCGCCGAACCGCGCTTGAGCGTCGGCGAGGAACCGTTGCGGGGTGAAGCACTGGGCCTCGAAGTCGAAGAACAACTCGTCCCAGAGCCAGACCTGCGCCACGGTGAAGCATTGGGCGGTCCACTGCGCCTCGGGGCGGTCATAGCGCGACGGCGATCCGTAACGCCGGTGTGCACCGGCCCGCCAGGAGCGCAGCTGGCTGCGCCACTGGTCCAGGGTAGCCGCATCGGGTGGATCGGCGAGGCTGCCGGGTGCGGCGAAGATCTTCGCCTCGTCGAAGGTCTCCGCCAGCTCACCGGCGGTCAGGTCCGCATCGAGCGGAACCTCGGTGGGCAGGTCGATCGGTCGGGGGACGAGCGGGTCGAAACCACCACTCATGCTGTGTTCTCTCCTGCGGACGTGGCGTGCGGGGTACGGGCAAGCTGTGCGGCGACAGCCGCTGCGGTGGGGACCGATTCCTGGGCACCGGCGGTGCCGACCGCGAGTGCGGCGGCTGCCGAGGCGACCCGGGCAGCCTCGGCGATGACGTCGATATCGGGATCGGCGCCAGACTCTGCGACCCCAGCCAACCGGGCGGCGAGCACGCCGCAGAAGGTGTCCCCGGCGCCGGTGGTGTCCACCGCGGTGACACCGAACGCGGCCACCTCGCGGCGCTCGGTGCCGACCGCGACCAGGGCGCCGGCGGAACCGAGGGTGACGATCAGTACCCGCACCTGCCCGGTGACCTGAGTGATCGCAGCCTCGGTGCCGATGCCTCCGGCGATATCGGCGAGCTCGTGCTCGTTCACCACCAGCACGTCGGTCACGGCGAGCAGGTCCGCGGCGGTGGCCGGGTCGGTCATCGCCGTGGACGGGGCGGCGTTCAGCAGGAACAGGCTGCCCTTCGGGCGGCGCCGGCCGGCCTGCAGTACCAGCGGGATCGGTACCTCGAGCTGCGTGATCACCACCTCGGCGCGGGCGAGGACCTCGAGCTGACCGGCGGAGAGCTGCTCACGGGCGCCATTCGCGCCGGCGGCCACCACGATGGCGTTCTCCCCATCATCGGCCACGGTGATCAGCGCGGTGCCGGTCGGACCGGGCACGGTGACCAGTCCGGTGGTGTCGATCCCGTCGGCCTCCAGCGCGGTGCGGCGGGCGTCGGCGTCGGGGTCCTCGCCGACGGCACCGACGAACGCGACATCCGCCCCGCCGGCCCGAGCCGCGGCAACTGCCTGGTTCGCCCCCTTACCCCCGCCGTAGCGGGCCAGGTCCGAGCCGAGGAGTGTCTCCCCCGGGCTGGGGATGCGGGCCACCCGGGCCACCACATCGGTGTTCACGCTGCCGACCACTACGACGTTCATCTGCCCATCCTCCCCGGTAGGGCGCGGGTGCGGTCGGCGAGCTCGGTCAGCGAACGTTCCGGGGCGCCCGGTAGCGACGTGGCGAGCCGGTCGTGCAGCGGGGCGGTCCAGGCCGGGTCGATCCCGTCCTGGCCGACCAGGGCGCCGAGCACGGAACCGACAGTGGCGCCGGCCGAGTCGGTATCCCAGCCCGCGGCCACCGCCAGCCGGATGCCACGGCCGAAGTCCACCGGCGGCGCCTCCCGGTGGGTGACATTCTCGTCGCCAGATCGCGTTCTCGCGACGGAAAGGTCACCCGCGGGGGTGGGCGGCTGGCCCGCGGGGGCGGGCGGCTGGCCGGCGGCGGCGAGCGCGCAAGCGATCAGCGCCGCGTTGTTGAGGGTGTGCACCCAGTGCAGGTGGCCGTAGCCCGCATGCAGGTGGTCCAGCGCCTCGGCCTCCGTGACCGAGCCGGCGCGCAGCGCGAGCCCGATCCGGCGGCCATCCTGGACTGCGGCGGCCAGCCGAGAGTCCGGGGGCAGTACCGACTCCCCCGCGTCCAGCACCTCGTCCACCGATCTGGCCACCAGCGCCGACGAGCACAGGGCGGCTGCCCACATCGCCCCGTACAGGCCGTTGCGGGTGTGACTGAGCCGGGCGTCTCGCCAGGCGAGCTCGGCCGCGGCGATCGGGTTGCCCGGGTGGGCCCAGCCGTAGACGTCGGTGCGGATCAGGGCACCGATCCACTCTCGGAACGGGTTCTGGTGCGTGGCGGTCTCCGGCACCGGGCGGGCCTCGAGCAGGTTCCGGTACGCGGCCCGCTCCGCGGTGAACACGCGGCCGGCGGGCAGGTTCGCCAGCCAGGACTGCGCAACGTCCGCCGTGGTCAGGTCTGCGCCGTGCACCTCCAGCAGGTCCAGGGCAAGCAGTGGGAAGTTGAGGTCGTCGTCCTCGGGCATCCCGTTGATGTTCTCGCGCAGCGAGGTCGGCGCGGAGCGGCGGTTCCACGGCCACCGGGCCACCGTCTCCTCGGGCAGGCCGACAGCGGTGAAGTAACCGGTGATCGGCCAGGTTCCGGTCGCGCGGGCGATCTCCTCGATCCCCTCCCGCGGGATCTTCTCCACCGGTTTGCCGAGCAGGCAGCCCACGGACCGACCCCACCAGGCACCTCGCACCCGGCCAATCTCCGCCAGGTGCGGCGATGCCGCCCCGGTGAGCTCCGCCGTCGCCGGCCTGCTCTTGGCTGGGAGGAGTGCCGCGATGGCGCTCCACTCATCGGGTTCGCCAGCACTGACCGGCTGCAGCGCGGCAAGCTCGGCGAGCACCTCGCGAGCGAGGGCGCGCAGCTGCGGGGACGCCGGGTTCGCGCTGGCACCGGCACGCTCGGGGAGCACCGACCCGCCACCCGCCTGCCACCGGTCTGCAGCCGCGGCGAGCGCCGATTCGTCGGCACCCTGCTCTCGCAGCGCCACCAGCTCGTGCGCCACCAGGTCCTCCGGCTGAGCCCAGGTGAGTCTCACGCCGTCGCCCCCAGCACCGCCTCGAGCAGGCCGGCCCGCTCCTGAGCTCGGCGGGCATCGTCGGCAGCCACGACCCGCACCGTCTCGGTCATCGATGCCACGACGGCGTCCAGGTCCAGCTTGCTCGCGTGGGTCACCTCGGTGAGCCACTCAGCAGGCACGGCGGCCTGACCGGCGAGGCCGCCGCAGATAGCGCCGGCCATCGTGGCGATCGAGTCCGAGTCCCGGCCGTAATTCACCGCATCGAGCACGGCGGCGCGCAGGTCGCCCTCGTGGGCCGCCACCAGACCCAGGGCCACCGGCAGCTCCTCGATCGACTTGGTCCGGGACGGCAGGCGGGCGTCCATCGCCGGAGCCCGGTAGGTCTCCCCGACGGTGTCATAGGGAGCTACCGCCGCGCGGAGCATCCGGTTCAGCTCGCGCGGATCGTCGGACCCACCGGCGGCGCGGAACTGTTCGGCGGCGGTCAGGACCGCCTCGATCGCGGCGGCGGTGCCGTCCTTGGCCAGGGCTCGGCTGGCGGTGAGCACATCGGCCACGCTCGCTCCGGGCGCACAGGCAGCGGCCACCGCAGCGGCGAACACGCCGGCAGCCTCGCGCCCGTAGGAGGACTGGTGCGCTCCGGCCAGGTCGATCGCCTCGGCGTAGGCCGCTGCCGGGTCACCCAGGTTCACCAGGCCGACCGGAGCCATGTACATCGTCGCGCCGCAGTTGACGATGTTGCCCACGCCAGACTCGCGCGGGTCGGCGTGGCCGTAGTGCAGCTTGGCCACCAGCCACTTCTCCGCGAGAAACACCCGCTGCAGGATGAGTGCCTCGTCCTCGAGCTCGGGTACCCAACGGCGTTCGCCGATCATCAAGGGCACCAAGTCGCTGGCCATGTGGTGGGCGGTGAGATGGCTGCGCCTGGTGCCATACACCTCCACCAGCGCGTGCGTCATCAAGGTGTCATCGGTGACGTGTCCGTCGCCCTTGTGATACGGGGCGATCGGGCGGGCAGTACGCCAGTCGGGCAGGAACGGGCCGACGACCCCGGTGACCCGGCCACCATGCCGCTCCTCGATCTGCTCCGGGGTCCACCCCTCGGTCGCGCCGCCGAGCGCATCTCCCACAGCGGCGCCGGCGAGCACACCCGCCACCCGGTCCTGAAGCCAACTCACGTTGTGTTCCTCCACTTGTTGATGCTCGTCTCGCGCGACCTCGTTCTGCCGCGTTCTGTCGCCCTGTCTTCGTTTTGCCGCGTTCTGTCGCCCAGGCCCATCGGCAGGCGACCGAATGCGGCAAAGCGAAGGGGGTACCTCCCGGCGGGGGTGGGTCAGTTCTGCCAGCCGTCAGTGAGCTGCTGCGCGAGCTCCTCGGAGCTGATCTGATCACCCAGGTACTGCTGCAGCGCCGAGTTGAGCACGGTGTCCTTCCACTCCGCGTACCCGTCCGCCTGCAGGAACGGGGCCCCCTCGAAGCCGGCGGCGCTGGCCAGGATCTGGTCCCAGCCGTTCTCCCCGCCGGTCTCGGTGGCAACGATCTCCTGAGCCGACTCGGAGGCCGGGATCAGGGCATCCGCCTGCGCGATCGCCGCGATCGTCTCCGGGGAGGCAAAGTAGTCCAGGAACGCGATCGCCTCATCGACGTTCGGCGAGTCCACGTTCACCGAGTAGGTCTGCGGGTTCGCGGCCTGCAACGGGCCCTCGGAGCCGGCCAGCGGCGGCAGCGCCACCCAGTTCATGTCCTCGGGAGCGTCGGTAGCCATGTTCGCCGCCTGGAAGGAGCCCTGCACGGTCATCGCGACAGTGCCGCCGTAGAACGAGGCGAGCACATCCGAACCGGACTGGGTCAGGCTCACCGGGTCCAGGGACTCGTCGTCGTAGGCCATCTCGTGGATCCGCTCGGGAACCTCCAGCTCGGCGTCGGACACGTCGATCCGCACGTCCTCACCGGTGCCGGAGAAGAAGTCGCCGCCGAAGCCCGGGGCGAGGGTCATCACGGTGGCTGCCGGGGAGCCCAGGCCCCACCCGAGGCCGTAGGTGTCCTCAGTGGTGGTGGCCTCGGCGATCTCGGCCAGCTGGTCCCAGGTCATCGAGTCGCCGGTGGGGATCTCCACTCCGGCGTCTTCGAGCAGGTCGGCGTTGGCGAACACCATGTATGACTGCATCGTGGAGGGGTAGGCGATCACTTCGTCGTTCACGGTGACCGAGTCCCACACGCCCTCGGAGATGTCGGACGTGCGCTCCTCGCTTAGCCCGCCGGAGAGGTCGGCCAGGTAGCCGTCCATCGCGAACGGCACGATGCTGGCGGCCTCGAAGTGGATGATGTCCGGTGCTGTGCCGCCGGTGAACTGGGTGACCAGCTTGTCGTAGGCACCGTCCCACCCGGCCTGGATGATCTGTACCTGCACCTCCGGGTTGTCCTCGTTCCAGGAGTCCACCGCGGACTGGACTGCCTCCTGGGTGGCGGGCTGGTCGGAGAGCGACTGGAACTGGAGGGTGACCACACCGTCGGCGTCCTCACCGCCTCCGCCGGAGGCGCTGCCCTGCTGGCAGGCCGTGAGGGCCAAGGTGCCGGCCGCCAGGGTGGCGACGACGCCGAGTACGCGCTTGTTCATGTCAAGTACCTTTCCGGGCCGGCTTCTGCGTCAGCCCTTGACGGCACCGGCGAGCATCCCGCCGGTGAGCTTTTTCTGGAGGAAGGAGAACACGATCACCGAGGGGATGGTCGCGAGCAGGGCACCGGCAGCGAGCGGACCCAGCTGGGTCTGCCCCTCGGCACCGAGGAAGGAGCGCAGGGTGATCGGCAGCGTGAACAGCTCCGGACTCTGCAGCAGCACGAGGGCGAGGAAGAACTCGTTCCACGCCGAGACGAACGTGAACATCGCCGTGGCCATCAGCCCTGGGCGCAGCAGCGGGAAGACGATGTGCACCAGCACCCGGAACCTGCCGGCCCCGTCCATCGCCCCGGCGTCCTCGAGCTCCCGCGGAATGGCGGCCACGTACCCCTGCATCATCCACAGCGTGAACGGCAGGGTGAAGGTGACGTAGACGAGGATCAGACCGAACAGGGTGTCGTTCAGCACCAGGGTTCGCAGCACCAGGAACAGCGGGATGATGATGAGGATCTGCGGGAACACCTGGGTGGCCAGGATCCATACCGTGCCGGCCGCCCGTAGCTTCCCGCGCAGCCGCGCCAGGGCGTAGGCCATCGGCAGGGTGAGGACCACCCCGATCACCATCGTGCACACCGCCACCAGCAGGGAGTTCCCCGCAGAGACGAGCAGGTTCTGCCGCTCCATCGCCTCGGAGAAGTTCGTGAACACCCACTCCTGCGGGATCAGGTTGGCCGAGAGCGAGTTCAGCTCGGCCGAGGACTTGAACGACGCGGAGAGGATCCACAGCACCGGGAAACCGAGAAAGAGCAGGAAGACGCCGAGCAGCACGTACTGCACCGCGCGCACCAGAGGACTGCTGTTCATCACCGCCCCACCTTCTGCTGCCGGAACTGGGCAACGATGTAGATGGACAGGATCAGCAGCACCGCGATCACCAGCACGTCACCCATCGCCGAGGCGTACCCGATCTCACGGTTGCGGAACGCTTCCAGATAGGTGAACAGCGGCGGGGTCATCGTCCGGCCGCCCGGCCCGCCCTCGGTGAGGACGTAGATGATCCCGAAGTCGTTGAAGTTCCAGATGAAGTCGATGCTGGTGATCGCGATCAGGACCGACCGCAGCCCGGGCAGGGTGACGTGCCAGAACCGGCGGAACCCGTTCGCACCGTCCATCGCGGCTGCCTCGTGCAGCTCCGCGGGGATGGACTGCATCCCGGCGAGCAGCAGCACCGTGGTCTGCGGTAGCCCGGACCAGATCCCGACCACGATCACGGCCGGCAGAGCGGTGGAGAAGTCGCCGAGAAAGTTGATCGGGCCGAGGCCGAACCAGCCGAGCGCCGCGTTCAGCGGTCCGGAGTTGACGTCGTAGATCATCCGCCAGAGGATCCCGGTCACCACCGGGGGCATCGCCCACGGGATGAGCACGATGATCCGGGTGAGCGACTTGAACCGGAGCCGTGAGTTCAGCAGCGAAGCCAGTCCAAGGGCGAACGCCCCGGTGAGCACGGCTACCGACGTGGCCCAGACCATGCCGATGCCGAACGAGCTCCAGAACCTCGCGTCGCCGGCCAGCTCGACGAAGTTGTCCACACCGACGAAGTTGATGTCGGCGTTGCGCGCCAGGGTGGCGTCGGTGAAGCCGAGCATCACACCGGCGAGCAGCGGGATCACCGAGAATACGATGATCGGCAGCAGCGCGGGGATGACGAGGGCGATCGCCTCGCGTCGCTCCGCACGCTGCCGGGGTCCACGCGTCTTGCCGTTCCGGCCGGCAGCCGGCGACGGCGCAGCGTGGGTGGTGGCGGTCGCGGTCACCGTGCCCTCCGTTCGGCCAGGTCGTTCGTGTGTGGGCTGGTCTGGGCACTCACCGTGGAGCCACGCTCCTGCAGGAAGGGAGGTACTCGCACGGCGCGTGCCGCCAGTGCGGGGTCGTCCATCCGGGCGAGCAGCAGCTGAGCTGCTTTGCGCCCGCGGGCGACCGAGCCGAGATCGACGCTGGTCAGCCCGGGGTGGCAGACATCGGCGAGCGAGGTGTTGTCCATCCCCACCACGGCGACGTCCTCCGGAACGGCGAGACCGCTCTCGTGGGCCGCGTGCAGGGTGCCGATACCGACCAGGTCGTTCACCGCGATCACGGCATCCCACTCGGCGGTCTCGGCGCTGAACATCTGCGTGGCGGCCGCATATCCGGCGTCGATGGTGAAGTCCTCTGCGTGGAACTCCCCGGTGACCACCTCTGGCCGATCGGCGGTGGCCGCCCGGAACCCGGTCGCACGGGCCCGTCCGGGAGTGGTCTCCGCGGGGCCGTTCAGGAACGCGATCCGGCGGGCGCCGGTACGCACCAGGTGATCGACGGCGAGGGCGACACCGCCTTCGGAGTCGGCCATCACCGTATCCACCCGGGCGTCCTCGGGCAGTCGGCCGACCACCACGGTCGGCACGGCGGACTGCTCGAGCGCCTCGACCAGGGCGGGGGCCACTCGCAGCGGGGAAAGGATGAGTCCGTCGACGTAGCCGCGGTTCAGATCCCGGACCAGATCCAGAGTGGCGTCGGCGTCACCGGTGCGGGAGACCACCAGCCGGTAGCCCTCGGCGGCAACGACCGACTCGATCTCGCGCATCATCTCCACGTACACCGGGTTGCCGATGTCGGCGACGGCGAAGGCCAGCTGGCCGGTGCGGCGGGTGCGCAGGCTACGGGCGGAGGAATCCGGGATGTAGCCGAGCTCGGCCGCAGCCCGGTGCACCTTCTCCACCGTGGCAGCACTGGCCACCTGGCCGTTCAGCGCCCGCGACGTGGATGCGAGCGAGACACCGGCCCGGCGGGCAACATCGGCAAGCGTCACCTTGCCCATCACTGCACCTCCCGAACGTCGTTGACGGCAGCCGCAGCGGTACCGTCATCTGTACTGGAAACGATTCCAGTGGAATCGATTCCAGGACCGTAACACCTCGGCAGCGGAGCGAGCAAGAGGGGCACCTGCGATAGTGAGGACGGCTCCGACGGTGGAACCGCTACCGATCAGCGAAAGGGAGAAACAGCGATGGGTTGGGGACGCACACTCCTGCTAGGCGACATCGGCAACCACATGGACATCGAGGATGTCCAGGCGAACGTGGGCCACCTCCGCGGACGGATCGATGCGATGCGGAGCAGGAACCAGCAGCGCTCCACCGACCAGGACGCTGCACTGGCCGAGGCGCACCGCCGGATCGAAGAGCTCGAGGGCGAAGTGGACGACATGATGCTCTACATCACCGGGCTGGCCGAGCTCTTGGTCACCGACGCCGGCGTGCCACGGGCGAAGTTGCAGCAGCTCGTCGGAGCGGTGGACCGGGAGGACGGGCCGCCGCAGGCTTGACCGCGCGGCTCGCCCAGCGGTAGTAGCCGCAATCCGTCGATGCCGCACCGTTCACCTACCTCGCCTTGGCGTCGGCGTCGCTAGTCCCGACTCTGGCCTAGGTGTCGGGTGTCAGCTCGCCCCGCAGCGTGACCGCCGCGACGAGGCAGCAGGCCACGAATACTGCCGCTCCGATGGCGACCGGAGTCGCCAGGTCAATCGCGCCCAGGAGCCCGCCGAGCGCGGAGCCGGCGGCCAGTCCCACGAGCCCGAGAACGCGCGCGGCGCCGCCGACCCGTCCGAGCAGGTCATCGGGGACGAGTTGCTGCCGCAGCGAGAGTGAGCAGATGTTCCAGACCACAGCGTGCAGGATGTACAGCGCCAGCAGCACACCGGCGACGATCGGGTGGGTCGTCAGGGCGAGACCGCCGAGAGTCAGCGCCCCGAGCAGCAGACTGGCCGCGATCGTCCACCGGTAGCCGAGGCGCTTGCGGAGGCGGGGCGCGAGGAACGAGCCGAGCAGTCCACCGAGGGCAGAGACGGCGAGCAGCAGTCCGTAGCCGGTGCCGTTGAGCCCGAGAGACTCCTGGGCGAACAGAACGAGGATCGAGAAGGGCAGCATGTAGCCGACGCTGGCGAGTGCTCCGATGAGCGCCAGACTGCCTACGATGCGGTCGCGCGCCAGCCAGGCGATCCCCTCGCGTGCCTCGCCGTAGATCGAGGGTCGAGGGGTGGTCGCGGCTGTGGGCGACCCGGACGAGCGCCGGATCGGCAATGCGAGGGCGACCAGACCGGCAACGGCCCACAGCCCACCCATCGCGAAGACCGGCGCAGCCGCCGCCAACGCGAAGAGGAAGCCGCCGAGTGGAGGGCCGGCGAACTCGTCGGCGACGAGTTGCGCAGCCGCAATGCGCCCGTTCGCGGAGTCGAGTCGTTCGCGGTCGACCAGAGAAGGCAAGATAGCCACCGCAGCGTTGTCGGCCAGGCTCTCCAGGGTCCCGACCACCGCCATCGTCGCGTACAGCAGCACCAGCGTGGACACGCCGAAGTGGATGGTCAGCGCCAGCCCCAGCAGGGCGAGACCACGCATCAGATTGGCGGCGACGATCAGGGTGCGGCGGTTGACCCGGTCCACCCAGACGCCGATCGGTAGCGCGACCAGCAGGCGGACCAGGGCGTAGAGGGTAGCCAGTCCCGCGACCAGGCGGGGATCGTCGGTCATCGAGGCCGCGAGCAGGGGCATTGACACGAAGGCGAGGCCGTCGGACAGGTTCGACAGGGCGTTCGCGCCCCAGAGCACGCCGAATCCGCGACCGAGTGACATCGGGTCAGCCTATTGACGACGGCAGGGACCAGACGACCAGCGTTCGGATATGCGCGACCCGACCCTGGCGCCAGGGCTTCCCATAGTCGACCGCAAACGGCCGGGCCATCGCCGACCACGGCGGCCCTGCGTGGTCAGTGATTCCGCCCGCTCGATCAGGACAGCGGTGTCACCACAGCCCTGCGCCTACCGCATCTCGACCATCGGACAGCCTTGTGTCATGCGTCGAACTCGTCTAGGTTGCATGGTCAGAGGTCCGACCACTGGAGAGCAATGCCGCAAGAGCCCCACCCGAACTACACGGGATATCAGTCCTTCGACTACCTGGAGCCGCACGTCGACTATCGCGTTTTCGACGTCGCCCCCGATCTCGACCGAGTGCCGGGGTACGACCTGGGCCTGGACGAGGAACAGCAGGCTCGGGTGCGCTCGATCATCTCCGACGCTCACGTCATCTCGCTGCATGAGCACCCCAAGGTGCTCACCACCGACCCGCATCAGCTCCGGGAGTACAACAGCACCGGTCGCAACGTGCTCGGCTTCGCCGGGCTAGCAAGATCCGGTATGTCGGCCTACTTCGACAACTTCATGAACGGGACGAACACCGTCACCAGCGCGAACGGCTGGAAATGGAACGACGTCCTCTACGACCTCGGCCTGCGCTTCGCTGACATCGCGAAACAAGACTTCGTCTTTCTCGCCCGCACCGTCGAGGACGTGAAGCGCGCAAAGCAGGAAGGCAAGATCGCCTGCGTGGCCGGTCTCGAGGCCGCTACTGCCATCGAGAACGAACTGGACCGACTGGACGTCCTGTACGGGTTGGGCGTGCGCCAGATGGGCATCGCCTATTCGATGGCGAACCAGCTCGGCACCGGTCTCGCCGAGGAGGTTGACGGCGGGCTCACCGCGTTCGGTCACCGTGCGGTCGAGCGGATGAACAAGCTCGGGATCGCGATCGACATCTCGCATTCCTCTGATCGGACCAGCCTGGACACCGTCCATGCGTCGGCGGTACCGATCTTCATCACGCACGCCGGCGCGCGCGGCCTCTGGCCCACGAACCGGATGAAGCCGGACGAGGTCATCAAAGCCTGCGCCGACCGTGGCGGGGTCATCGGTATCGAGGCCGCACCGCACACCACCCTCTCCCCCGACCATCCCGAGCACTCGCTGGAGTCGGTCATGGACCATTTCCAGTACTGCGTGGATCTGGTCGGAATCGATCACGTGGCCTTCGGCCCGGACACCAACTTCGGTGACCACGTCGGCCTGCACGACTCGTTCTCGAGTCAGCTCACGATCGGACGTGCCCACGGGCACGTCAGCCACCCCCGCGTCCCCTATGTCGCAGGTGTGGAGAATCCAGCCGAGAACTTCACAAACATCATCGGCTGGCTGGTCAAGCACGACTGGTCCGATGACGACATCCACAAAGTCGTCGGCACCAACATCCTCCGAGTACTGAAGGAAGTCTGGTGAAGAACACAACCTCACGGCTGCGCAACGGCGCCGCCGCGATCGCAGCCGTAGCAGCGCTGATGCTCTCCGGGTGCGCTCTCAACGAAGGCACCCCCGAGAACGAGGCCGCCGGCGATGGCGAGTCCCTGACAATGCGCATCGGTACCACCACCGATGTCGCGAACTTCAACCCCCTCCAGTCGTTGTCCAAGACGGACAACTGGATCTTGAATGCCATGTATCCCCACCTGCTTCGCATCGACGAAAATGCGGAGAAGGTTCCGGAGCTCGCGAGTGGCTATGAATACGAGGACGACGGTCGCACCGTGATCTTCACCCTCCGAGACGATTTCGTCTGGAGCGACGGCGAGCCGGTCACTTCTGCGGACGTGGTGTACAGCGCGGAGGCGACGATGGAGCATCAGCTCGGCAACGTCGCTGCCAAGCTCACCTGGGTCGAGTCCATCGAGGCTCCTGATGACCACACGGTGATCTTCAGGCTGAGTGAACCGTACGCACCGTTCGCCGAGGGAGTCGGCTTCTGGATGTCGATCGCCCCCGAGCACATCTTCGCCGAAGAGGACGTCACCACGTTTGCCAACGACTCCGACTGGGTCGGCGCCGGGGCCTACATCCTCGAGTCCGCTGACGCAGGCCAGAGCTACACGATGCGCGCGAACGAGAACTACCCGTACGCCCCTGAGGGCGGCGCCGCCGTCGAGACGGTGGAGTACGTCGTCTACCCGGACGTGAACACGATGATCCTGGCCCTGCAGAACGGTGACATCGATCTGATGGCGTCACCCACGCCCGCCTCTGCGCTGTCCGGCCTGGAGTCCGACCCGAACATTGGCATCGAGACTGTCGCCTCACTCGGTTTCGCGCACCTCACCTACAACGTGACCGACGAGTTGCTCGCCGAGCAGGAGGTACGCCAGGCACTGTCGATGGTGGTCGACACCGAGGCCATCATCGCCACAGTGCTGCAGGGGCACGGTCAGGAGATGGTGGGTCCGATCTCCCCGGTGTTCGCGGAGTTCGATAACCCGGAACTGGAGCGCTACCCGTTCGACCCGGAGGCAGCCCGTGACCTCCTGGAAGACAGCGGATACACCGACTCCGACGGTGACGGGTTCTTCGATGATCTCACCTTCGAGATGGTGTGCGACCAGAGCAACGCCAACCTGACGCGGGTGGCTGAGGTCATCCGTGACGACGCGGCGGAGGCTGGAATCCAGCTGGAGTTGGCGTGCATCGAGCGGAACACCTTCTTGGCACGCACCCGTGAGGGTGACTACCAGATCGACCTGTCCCAGTGGGGAGTGTTCGACAACCCGATGGACCAGCTCCGCAGCACCTACCTCTCCTCGAACCCGGGTGGGATCAACTACAACCTGGTCGAGGACCCGGAGCTGGACGAACTGGTCAACGTGGCCGCCACCACCGTCGACCACGATCAGTTCGTGGAGCGCATCCAGGCGATCGATGCCTACGTGCACGATCAGGCACTCCTGACCCCGCTGTACGTGGAGGACTTCCACTTCGCCTACCGCTCAGACAGGTTCACCGGGTTCCAGCCCTCGCCCAGCGACCTGCTCGGAATGGTCACTGGCTACTCCCTGTCGCAAGTGACCGCAGCGCAGTAACGGCGACGGACTGGTGAACGACGAGAAGGGTGGTGCGCTCCGGTGACTTCCTATGCCGCGAAGAAGGTGCTCCGTGCGGTCCTGACGATCTGGATCGCCGTCACGATCACCTTCTTCCTGCTCCGGCTGCTGCCCGCGGACCCCACCCTTCTCGTCGTCGAGGGGGACATGACCCCCGAGATGCAGGATGCCCTGCGGGAGCGGTACGGCCTGGACAAGCCGCTGCACGTGCAGTACGGCCTCTATCTGAGCCAACTGGTCACCGGAAACCTGGGGGTCTCGTTCCGGCAACTCGCACCGGTGACAGAAATCCTCCTGGAACGCTTGCCCTGGACACTGCTCCTGGCCGGTTCCGCGTTCGTGCTCACCGTACTGGCCGGCATTCCGCTCGGCGTGTACGCAGCCGTCGGGCGGGGCAAGAAGATCGACAAGGTGGTGCAGTTCCTCGGCACCACGAGCAATGCGATTTTCGTCCCGAGCCTGGCGATCCTGTTACTCGTGGTCTTCGCCGCGAACCTGGACCTCTTTCCCATCGGTGGCGCGATCGACCGGAGCACCCGAGGTCTTGCGGCATACGGCAGCCTGTTCCATCATCTGGCCCTCCCCCTCCTGTCATTGATGCTGGTGCAGATCGGGCCTTATGCGCTCACGCTGCGGACCAACATGCTCGAGGTGCTCGGCGAGGACTACATCAAGAGCGCCAAGTCCCGAGGGCTACCGCCGAGGCGGATTGTCTGGCGGCACGCTCTGCGCAACGCCATCCTTCCGGCGCTGACTCTGATGGGTCTGCAGCTGGGCACGCTGGTGGGTGGCGCAGTGCTCACCGAGACGATCTTCGCCTATCCAGGTGTCGGACGGCTGATCTTCGAGTCCGTGCAGCAACTCGACTACCCGGTCCTGCAAGGAGCCTTTGTGCTGCTCGCGGTGACCGTGGTCGTCGCGAACCTCATCACCGACATGGTGGCCATGTTCTTGAACCCGAGGATCCGCACATGAGCGCGACCATCGACACACTCACCACCGAAACACCTGAGCCACGGCGGGGCAGGCGCAACCGACACGGCTTCTGGAGTCGACCCGGGGGTTGGTTGCCCGCCGCCGTGCTGGGCACTCTGGTACTGACTGCCATCTTCGGCCCGTTGCTGGTGCCCAACCCCAGCGGACTGGGCACCGACATCCTGCAGCCACCGTCCGGTGCACACTGGTTCGGCACCGACGACCTCGGCCAGGACGTGTTCGCCCAGGTGGTCTGGGGCGCGAGGATCTCGATCACCGTCGGTATCGCTGCATCCCTGATCGCGATCGTGATCGGGACGGCAATGGGTCTGCTCGGCGCCTACGTCAAGTTCCTCGACCCCCTGGTCACCACCGCCACGGACGTGATGCTCTCCCTGCCGATGTTGCCGTTGATGATCCTGGTGACGGCACTGGCCGGGCCGAGCGTCAGCACCTTGATCGTCGTGATCGGGGTGCTTTCCTGGGCGGAGGTCGCGCGTCTGATCCGGTCGAATGCTCTGGTGGTGGCGGGGATGCCGTACATCGACGGCGCGCGAGTCCTCGGTGCAGGTCCGATCCGGATCATGGCGCACGAACTGTTGCCCGCGGTCACACCGCTGATCGTGGTCAGCGTCCTCCTCACCGCGGCCCGTGCAGTGATCTCTGAGGCCGGGTTGAGCTTCCTCGGCCTCGGTGATCCCAGCACCTGGTCGTGGGGTCGGGTGCTGCTGAACGCCCAGCGCTCCGGAGTGATCGCCACCGCCTGGTGGCAAACGCTGTTCCCGTCGCTGGCCATCCTGCTGCTGGTGCTCTCCGCCACGATCGCCGGCATCCGCTATAACGACTCGCGCGACCCGCGCACCAAGGGAGTCTGACCGTGCGCCTTCCGACCGAGTTCTACCAGCGAGTCCGCGCTGATCTGCGTCAGCGTCTGGATGCTGCCGAGATCGACGGCGTTCTGGTCACCCACCCCGCTGACGTCGCCTATCTGATGGGCTTCTTCTACGCCGTGACCGAACGTCCGGTCTACCTGTGGTTCGGGACGACGCCTGGTGGAGACTTCTGCGTGGTGCCGCACCTGGATGTGGAGTACGCCGCGGCCCAGCAAGTCGATATCGACCTGGTGGCCTATCCGGAGTTCCCCGGAGTGGTCAGTGCCGAGCAGCATCTTGCCGAAGCGCTCACCGTCCGAGGGCTGGCCGGAGCCAGAATCGGTTACACCACTGGGGTCTCGGTGGCGACCCTGGACAGTTGGCAACAGCTGCTCCACGGTTCGACCTTCGAGCCGTTCACCGGGATCGCTGCGATGCGCGCCATCAAACATCCTGAGGAGATCTACTTCCACGAGCAGGCCGCCGAGGTCTGTGATGACATGCTCCGCGCGGGGCGGGCGCTGATCGAGGACGCGTGGCGCCGCGAGCAGACTCTGCCCACTGAGGGGGAGATCGCCAGACATGTCATCACTTTCGGCACCGAGGAGATGTATCGCCGGTTCGACCACGTCATCTTCACCACCAAACTGGCCGGTGGCCTGGTGTACGCGGGCCCGAACGCTGCCCGACCGCATGGTCTACCGAGCTCTCGCCGCCTGCAGGCCGGCGACACCCTCATCCTGTCCCTCGGTGCCGCCGCGGCGAGTCGGTTCGTGGAGTCCGAACGCACGTTCATCCTCGGCGAGCCGTCCGATCAGCAGCGCCGCTACTTCGAGGTGACCGCCACGGCCCAGCGCGTCGGTACCGACGCGATGCGGGCCGGGCGCACCTGCGCCGAGGCGAACCAGATCTGCCTAGACGTGATCCGCGACGGTGGACTGGGCGAGCACATCCGGCACCGGCAGGGGCACGGGATCGGCTTACAGAACCATGAGGGCCCGTGGCTGGACGATGGCGACGACACTGTGCTCGCACCTGGGATGTTCCTGTCTTGCGAGCCCGGTGTCTACGTACCCGGTCACGGCGGCTACCGGATCTCGGACTCTGTCCTGGTCACCGAAGGCGCCCCACGTCGGTTGACCGCCTACCCGCGCTCCCTAGAAGAGAATGTGATTGCCTGATGCCGAGCCGCACCTACACCGAACAGATCAACGGCGCCCGGCTGGTCGTCGAAGTCCTCGGGCCAGACGATGCCCCCGCGATGGTCGTGCACCATGGCGCACCGGGCCTGGGTTCCCGAGCCGAGCCGGTGCGCTCGTTCGGCCCGTTCGCCGACTCCTTCCGGATCGTCACCTTCGACGCCCGTGGCTCCGGCGCCTCCAGCGAGACAGCTCCGTTCACCCACGAGCAGTGGGTGGCCGACATCGAGGCCTTGCGCGAGCGGTTCGACCTGGGCCAGATCGTTATCGCTGGTGGCTCCTACGGTGGGTTCCTCGCCATGGAGTACACCCTGGCGCACCAGGACCAGGTGGCAGCCCTCGTGCTCCGCGACACTGCCGCCAACACCGATTTCGACTACCTCGCGGTCGAACGCGCTCGCGCCACCGACCGGGTGCAGATCGAGGAGTGGGTGATCGAGCGCATCGGCACCGGCAACTTCACCAGCAACGAGGAGTTCGAACGCTACTGGCGCGGAATCCTGCCGCTGTACGACTACAGCTATGACCCGGCCGCCACTGAGCGCAAGGCAGGTAGCACCAGCTATCACTACGCCACCCACAACGCCGCTTTCGGCCAGAACATGCCCACCTACAACCTCGTGCCACGGCTGCGGGAGATCAGCGTGCCGACGCTGGTGACCGTCGGACGGCACGACTGGCGCACCCCGGTCGCCGCATCGCAGGTCATCGCCGACGGCGTCGATGGTGCTGAGCTGGTGGTTTTCGAGCAGTCCGGACACTCCCCGCAACTGGAGGAGCCGGAACTGTTCCAGTCAACCGTCCGGGACTTCCTGCGCCGGGCTGGGATCGGACCCTCATGACCGCGCAGCCATTGCTATCAGTGCGAGACCTGTCGGTGGAGTTCCACACCCGAGACGGCGTGGTGCCCGCGGTACAGGGCATCGAGCTGGACGTGCACGCCGGACGGACGCTGGCGGTGCTCGGTGAGTCCGGTTCGGGGAAGTCGGTCACCGCACAGGCCATCATGGGACTGCTGGACACTCCCCCAGCCCAGATCACCGGTGGCACGGTCGTCTTCGACGGGACAGACCTGCTCACCGTGGACGCTGAGCATCGCCGGAAGGTCAACGGCGAGAGCCTGGCCATGGTCTTCCAGGATGCATTGTCAGCTTTGAACCCGGTGTACACGGTCGGCTCGCAGTTGGCTGAGCTGCTGCGGGTACGCCGCGGCATGCGGCGTAAGGCTGCCTGGGAGCAGGCGATCGAGCTGATGGACCGGGTGCGCATCCCAGCACCACGGGAGCGGGCGAAGGACTATCCCCACCAGTTCTCCGGCGGTATGCGGCAGCGGATCATGATTGCGATGGCGATCGCCCTGGACCCGCAGGTACTGATCGCGGACGAGCCGACCACTGCTCTGGACGTGACCGTCCAGGCGCAGATCATGGAGCTCCTGCTGCAACTACAACAGGACAGCGGCATGGGCCTGATCCTGATTACCCATGATCTTGGCGTCGTCGCCGAGGTGGCCGACGAGATCTGTGCCATGTACGCCGGACGCCGGGTCGAGGCTGCCACAGTTCCGGAAGTCTTCGCCGCCCCGGCGCATCCGTACACCCGGGGCCTGCTGCAATCCATGCCACGGCCGGAGAGCCGGTCGGACGACCTGTGGGCTATCCCGGGCGCACCGCCCAATCTGCTGCGGCTGGCGTCAGGCTGCGCCTTCCAGCCGCGCTGCGATGCCGCTATCGACAAGTGTGCGACCAACCGCCCGGAGATGCTCACCGTCGACGACGGACCCCGGCTGAGTGCGTGCCATCGCCGTGAGGAGGTGTTCCATGGAGTCGCCTGAGATCGTCCTCTCGGTGGACGAACTGACCCGGCATTTCCCGATGCGCGGTGGTCTCCCGAGACCGAACCGGCCGATGGTGCGGGCGTTGGATGGGGTGAGCTTCGACCTGCGCCGTGGCGAAACCTTGGGCATCGTCGGCGAGTCCGGCTGCGGCAAGTCCACGCTCGCACGGACCATCGTCGGACTAGAGCGACCGACCTCCGGCACGGTTCGCTATCGCGGGCGGGACGTGCACGCCCATCGCGGGGCTGATCTGCACCGCAAGATCCAGATCGTGCTGCAGGATCCCTACTCGTCGCTCAACCCTCGGCGCACCATCCGCGAGACATTGCTGCAGCCGTTCGAGATCCATTCCGACCTGCTGCCCCGGCGGCAACGGGAATCCCGGATTCAGGAGCTCTGCGAGCTCGTCGGCCTGAACCCGGAGCACCTGGACCGCTATCCGTTCCAGTTCTCCGGCGGGCAGCGCCAGCGGATCGGCATCGCCCGTGCGCTCGCCCTTGATCCGGAGGTGATCGTCTGCGACGAGCCAGTCAGCGCACTAGATGTCTCCATCCAGGCGCAGGTGGTGAATCTGTTCCGGCGACTGCAACGAGAACTCGGGCTGGCCTACGTATTCATCGCTCATGATCTCTCGGTGGTCCGGCACATCTCCGACCGGATCGGGGTGATGTATCTGGGCCGGATGGCCGAGTTAGGTGACGCGACCAGCGTCTACGACCAGCCCCAGCACCCGTACACCGATGCTCTGGTCTCGGCGGCGCCGATCCCTGACCCGACTCAGCGGCAGGAGAGGCGGCTGCTGCCCGGCGACCCGCCGAGCCCGGTGAATCCACCCAGCGGGTGCCGGTTCCGTACCCGCTGCTGGCGGGCCGAGGACCTGTGCGCCTCCGCAGAGCCTGCCCTACGCCACCTCGACGACGACGCTGCGAACCGCACAGTCGCCTGTCACTTTCCGCTCACCCTCACGACGTCCTGAAAGGACACGAATGCTTCGCCGCACCCACGAGTACGACGGCTACCGGGCCTACAGCTACCTGGAGGCCGACAAGGACTATCAGCCGTTCGAGCTGGCCAAGCAGCTCGACCGAGTGCCCGCCCATGACCTCCAGTTGGACGATCAGCAGCAAGCACGCGTCGACCGCATCCTGGACGAGGAGATCGTCTTCTCCCTGCATGAGCATGCGATCGTGCTGCCAGAGGACGGCGGGCAGATCCGCCAGTACAACCAGACCGGACGGCAACGCACCGGCTATGAAGGCCTCGCCCACTCCGGCCTGACAGCGGTGATCGACAACTTCATGGCCGGGGCCTCCTGCATCACCAGCCAGCACGGCTGGAAGTGGGACGACATGATCTATGCCCTGGGCTTCCGCCTCGCGGACCTCGCGAAGCAGAGTCTGGTCAGGCATGCGCTCACGGTCGATGACATCCTCACCGCAAAGCGGGACGGCAAGATCGCCCTCATCGCCGGTCTCGAGTGTGCCTCGATGATCGAGAACGAACTCGACCGGATCGATATGCTCTACGGTTTCGGCGTACGGCAGATGGGCATCGCCTACTCCCAGGCGAACATGCTCGGTTCCGGGCTCTCCGAACGCAACGATGGCGGCCTGACCAACTTCGGTCGACGTGCAGTGGACCGGATGAACAAACTCGGCATGCTGATCGACATCTCGCACTCCGGGGACCAGACCTGCCTGGACGTGATCGAACACTCGCAGGTGCCGGTGATGATCACACACGCCGGTGCCCGCTCGGTCTGGCCGATCCCTCGGATGAAGCCCGATGAGGTGATCGTCGCCTGCGCCGAAGCAGGTGGAGTGATCGGTCTGGAAGCCGCACCGCACACCACGCTCTCCGACGCTCACCCCCGGCACTCCCTCGAGTCGGTGATGGACCACTTCACCTATTGCGTGGATCTGGTCGGCATCGACCATGTCACCTTCGGTCCGGACACCATGTTCGGCGACCACGTCGCCGTTCACCGGGCCTACGCCAGCAACTACGCCCAGCAGGCCGACGAGATCGTCGAGTACGAGAAGGTCGAGTACGTCTCCGGCCTGGAGAACCCGGCGGAGAACTTCCCGAACATTGCTGGTTGGCTGGTGAAGAACGGGTACTCCGATGAGGACATCCGCAAGGTCCTCGGCGGAAACTCACTGCGGGTTCTGGCGCAGGTGTGGTAGGTCTACGCCAGCCCACTACCACTCGACAGGACGACCAAGAATGAGTAGACCGCGTACCGCTGTGGCCGCAACCATCGCTCGGCTACGCACACAGATCGAACGTGCGTACCCTGCGGACGCCAAGCTCCCCAACGAGCAACAACTAGCCGCTGAGCTCAAGGTCAGCCGAAGCACGATCCGCGAAGCGCTCGGAACACTGGCCGCGGAGGGCTTGGTAGAACGGCGTTGGGGCAGCGGCACATTCGTCGCTCCACCACAGGATTCTGCACGGCTAAGCATGGCCACGATTCGCTCCTATCGAGACCGGGTCGAGGCGAGCGGGCACGCGGTCACCCTCGCCTCGGCCACCTGCGTCGAGCGTGACCTGCCAGAGCCTGCCTCCGCGGCACTAGGGCTACCGAAGGGAACGCGAGGCTGGCAGGTGGAGCGCTCCTTCGCGGTGGACAGCACGCCGAGCGCCATCATGGCTGAGTACATGCCACCGACGGTCAGGGACGTTCATCTGGACCCCTCCCCCATGCTCAGCATCGAATCCGATCTGTACGCCACCCTGAACGCACACATCCCGGGGATCGTGGCGCATACCCAGACGGACTTCGAAGCAGTCTCGGTGGACGAACAGTATGCCGAGGCGCTCGGGATCGAGGTGGGCGCCCCTGTACTCCGGGCAACGCAGATCACGACGAGCGGCCGCGGCGAGGTGCTGGCCTACGGCGTGACCCTGAATCGCACGGACGTGGTCCGCCTCCGCATCAGCAGGTAAGCCTCCAGGTGGATGCCGCAACAGGGGGCTGACGTCACGACCTGGATGCGAGTCCGACTCAGACCCCGATCTGGTCCAACGCCGCTTCCAGCCGCGCCACGGTCCCGTCGACGTCGCCGAGCTTGTCCAGTCCGAACAGGCCGATCCGGAAGGTGGAGAAGTCCTCCCCCTCCCCACACTGCAACGGAACTCCGGCCGCGACCTGCAGCCCTGCTTCCTTGAACGTGGCGCCGCTGCGCAGACCCGGGTCGTCGGTATGCACCACCACCACCGTGGGCGCGGCGAACCCGTCCGCCGCCACTGACGGTAGCCCGCGGGCAGCGAGCAGCTCGCGCACCCGCGTCCCGAGCTCGGTCTGCGCGGCGCGCAGCGCCTCCAGTCCGCGCTCGGTGGTCTGGCGCATCAGCGCCACATTGTGGGTCAGGGTGTCCGTGGGCATGGTCGCGTGGTACGGGGCGCGGCCGGCGCGGTACTCCTCGGCGATCCAGAGCCACTTCTTCAGGTCGGCGGCGAAGCTGGTGGAGGTGGTCTCACCCACGGCGGCATGGCCGGCCTCGCTGAACATCACGAACCCTGCGCCGGGCGAGCCACTCCAGCCCTTCTGCGGCGCGGTGATCAGCACATCCACACCCAGATCGCGCATATCCACCCACAGCGCACCCGAGGCGACGCAGTCCAGCACGAACAGCCCTCCGCCGTCGTGCGTGGCCTCAGCCACTGCGCGCAGGTAGTCCTCCGGCAGGACTACGCCGGCAGCGGTCTCCACGTGTGGGGCGAACACCACCTCCGGGCGCTCGGCCCGGATCGTTGCCACCACCTCCGCCACCGGTGCCGGCTGCCAGGGCGCCTGGTGCCGGTCCTCGACTGGCCGGGCGGACAGCACCGTGGTCTCGGAGGAGATCGAGCCCATCTCCAGGATCTGCGACCAGCGGTAGGAGAACAGCCCGTTGCGCAGCACCAGGGCACGCCGACCGGTGGCGAGCTGGCGGGCGACGGCCTCCATCGCATAGCTGCCGCCGCCCGGCACTACCGCCACGCTGTGCGCCTGGTAGGTGCCGAGCAGGATGTCGATGGTCTCCTGCATCACCCCGACGAACCGCTTTGACATGTGGTTCAGGGACAGGTCGGTGAAGACCACTGAGTACTCGAGCAGGCCGTCGGGGTCGATGTCATCGTGCGGCAGGTTCACACCGACACCTTGTCACATCGACGGGCCGGGCCGGGCCGCATTCCACTCCTCGCGCAGCAGGGCGAACACCCCGGTGTCCTCCCATTCGCCGTCCACCAGGAGGTCCCGTACGAAGTGCGCCTCCTTGCGCATCCCGAGCCGAGTGCACAGCCGCACCGAGCTGGTGTTCTCCGGTGCCAGCTCGGCGATGATCCGGTGCAGACCGATCGTCTCGAAGCCCAGGGCCAGCAGCGCGCGGGCCGCCTCGCTCGCATACCCGTTTCCGTGCTGGTCCGGGTGGTAGACCCAGCCGAGCTCGGCGGTCTGGTTCGCCGTGCTGCGCAACGCCACCACCATCTCGCCGATCACCGACTGGCTCTCCTGGTGCTCGACGGCGAGCTGCAGGAAGTCCTGATCCTTCACCAGCTGCGTGCGCTGGGCGTAGTCGGCGAGCTTGGTCTGCACCTGCTCGAGCGTGCGAGGGGAGTGCAGCAGGTACTGACAGACATCCTCGCGGGACAGGTAGGCGTGCACGGCGGGCGCGTCCTCCGGGGTGAACAGCCGCAGCCGCAGCCGCTCGGTCTCGATCGGCGTGGTGAACGTGAACGGAACGATGAGGTCTCCTCGGTGCTCGTAGCGACGGTTCAGACTATGGCCCCTGCACCCTGTGGACGCACTCGAATTTCCTCCGTCCCGCCAGACTGGTCGGGCCGGTACGGCGGCCGGTGAGCGGTCCGTCGCCAGACCTCCCGCCTGTTCAGTGTCTGCGGCGGGCGCCAGGCAGTACGTTGACCTCTATGGCACGCTCCACGTCGTCGTCAGATCCCGCCGAGTCCGCGGGGCGGGAGGACCGCTCCGCCCGGGTGGCGGTGACCGTGTTCCCGCTGCTGGTGCTGGCCGCAGCCGCAATCGGCTTCCTCGCTCCGGGCCCGTCCCTGGTGCTGCTGCCGTGGGTGAACGTGCTACTCGGGATCATCATGTTCGGGATGGGGCTGACGCTGACCATCCCGGACTTCGCGCTGGTGGCCCGCCGGCCGCTGCCGGTGCTGATCGGCGTGGTGGCCCAGTTCGCGATCATGCCGCTGGTCGGCTTCGGCATCGCGTTCGCGCTGCAGCTGCCCGCCGAGCTCGCGGCCGGGGTGATTCTGGTGGGCTGCGCCCCCGGTGGCACCAGCTCGAACGTGATCACCTACCTCTCCAAGGCCGATACCGCGCTGTCGGTGACGATGACCTCGATCTCCACCCTGCTCGCACCGCTACTCACTCCGTTGCTCACGCTGTTGCTGGCGGGGCAGTACATGGCGGTCAGCGCCGCGGACATGGCATTGACGATCGTGAAGATCGTGCTGCTGCCGGTGATCGGCGGCCTGGTGGTCAGGCTGCTGCTCTCCCGCCTGGTGGACCGGATCCTGCCAGTGCTGCCGTGGGTCTCGGTGGTCGCGATCTCGCTGGTAGTGGCCGCGGTGGTGGCCAACAGCGCCGAGCAGATCGTCTCCGCCGGCCTGCTCGTGCTGCTGGCGGTGGTGCTGCACAACGGTCTGGGCTACCTGCTCGGCTACGGCACCGGCCGGCTGCTGCGCCAACCGATCCGTTCCGCCCGGACCATCTCCATCGAGGTCGGCATGCAGAACTCCGGTCTCGCGGCCGGGCTCGCCGCGCAGTACTTCTCCCCCGCCGCCGCGCTTCCGGGTGCGGTGTTCTCCATCTGGCACAACCTGTCCGGGGCGATGCTCGCCGCCTTCTACCGCCGGACCGCGGCCAAGGAGAGCAGCACGCCGGAGACGTAGGGTGCCAGAGCCGCCCAGATCGACGGCGGTGGCCGGGGTGCTCAGGCCTCGAGCGGGGTGAGCACGGCGATCTGCCAGCCGTGGTCGACGGCCACGAGCTGGTACAGGTACCGCTCGCGTGGGTCGCCGTCGTAGCGCCAGGTCACGTCCGCCCACACGCTGTGCCCGGTCTGCGCGAGCACCGCGACGTCGGCCGCGGCATCGGTGACGTCGTCGTAGCCGGCCATCCCTGCGGCGAAGAAGTCCCGGGTCTGGCTCCGGTCGGTCACCGCGATCGACTGGCCGGGTGAGACGATCAGTGCCGGGACCGCGTACAGGTCGGCGATCTGCTCGGCGTCCCGGGCGAGCAGGGCGCGGGCGTAGCGGTCGAAGAACTCGTTGGTCTGGTCGGTGTGATCCATAGTTCGCAGGTTAGGCGGATATCCCGCCAGGCTGGTGTCGGTGATTGGATACCGGTATGCAGACACGTGACGACCTGGCCGCCCGGTCCCGGGACGGGCACCTGGCGCTGCGTCGGGTGGAGCGCCAGCAGGCACTGATCGAGACCCTGGCCGGCGGCGGGTGGAGAACGGCGGGTCAGCTCGCCGACCGGCTGCAGGTGTCGGTGCGGACCGTGGAGCGCGACCTGGAGCGACTCCGGGACGCAGGCGTGCCGTTCCGCTCTCGGCCAGGACGTTCCGGCGGAATCGCACTGCCGGTCACGGCCCGGCGAGCGACGGTGGTCCTGGACGTCGCCGAGATCGGGGCCCTGGTCGCCAGCCTGGCCGCCGTCGGGCCGACGTCCAGCCCCTCGGCCACCTCGGCGACACTCAAACTGGTGGCGGCGCTCGAGGATCACTGACCTGAGCCGTTGCCATCCCGCGAGCGAACCTGGGCGTTACCTGAACACCAGGTGAGAGGCGTCCCCAGGTTAGCCACTTAGGCTCATCGGTTCGCGCACCTAGAGCGAGGAGACACCATGAAGATCACGCGCCCCCTGACAGCGGTCGGCGTGGCCACACTGCTGGCGCTGGCCGGATGTAGTTCGGGAGATGACGGTTCCGGTAACGGCGGTTCCGAACAGCCGAGCGAGGCCGCGAGCGATCCAGCGGCTGCTCCCTCCGAGGGCGGCATGCAGGCACCCGAGGCCGATCTGGAGAACGTACCGGACGTCGTCGCCGAGGTGAACGGCGAGGAGATCACCCGGGACGAGTTCGCCGCGGACTACGAGAGCCAGCTGCAGCAGGCCGCCATGATGCAGCAGCAGAGCGGTGAGGAGGTCAACCAGGACGAGCTGAAGCAGCAGGTCGCCCAGACGATGGTGGACAACCGGCTGCTCACCCAGGCAGCCGACGAGGCCGGTATCGAACCGACCGAGGAGGACATCAACAGCACGCTCGAGGACATCGCCGCACAGAGCGGGATGGGCTCGGCGGACGAGGTCGTGGCCGCGCTCGAGGAGCAGGGCATGACCGAGGAGGACGTCCGCGCCGAGGCCGCCGACCAGTTCCAGGTCCTCGGCTACATCGAGTCCGAAGCGGACATCAGCGAACCCTCCGAGGATGAGTTGCGCCAGCAGTACGAGGGCTATGTCGAGCAGATGGAGCAGTCCGGACAGGGTGGCGAGGGTGGAGAGGTCCCTCCCTTCGAGGAGATGCGTGACCAGCTCGCCCAGCAGGCCGTCACCCAGCAGCAGAACGCTGCAGCCGAGGAGATTCTCACCGGGCTGCGCGAAGAGGGCAATGTGACGATCAACCTCTGAGCCGCAGTACGCTAGGCCGAGGCGAGGGAGGGCCAGTCACATGTCGCAAACCCAGCATGCGCTGGCGCGCCTCGCCCGGTCTCCTCGGCAGCTCCGGCTACTGATGAACGCGTGGCCACCGTTCCTGTTCAGCGGGATCCGGATACGTCGCCTGTCCGAGGATTTTCGGCACGTCCAGGTCCGGCTGGCCAAGCATCTGCTCACGTCGAACTACTTCGGCACCCAGTTCGGCGGCACGATGTTCGCGATGACCGACCCGTTCTGGACGATCCTGGTGGCACAGAACCTCGGGCCCGGCTACACGGTGTGGGACCGCAGCGCCGAGATCGAGTTCCTCGCGCCGGGCCGCACCGCGGTGACTGCGGAGTTCACCCTCAGCCAGGACACCATCGACGAGCTGCGCTCCGCTGCCGAGGGCGGGCAGAAGGTGCTGCACTGGTTCAGCAACGACATCACCGCTACCGACGGCACCGTGGTGGCGCGCACCCGCAAACAGGTGTACATCCGGCGCAAGTAGCCGCGGTGGCTCGGCCCGGGCAGCGCCGGTCAGCGCGACGCCAGCGGCCCGTCCGCTGGAACCAGTCGCGGCACCAGCCGCACGAACACCACCATGGCCACCAGCTCCACCAGGGTCTGGGTGACCACCACCAGCGGGGCGAGCTCGTAGCCAGCCGGCAGGGCGAGCACGAGCGGCAGCACCACCAGAGAGTTCCGGGTGGCGCCGGTGAACACCACTGCCCGGCGCGCGGGTAGGTCCAGCTGAGCGATCCTTCCGGCCGCGATCCCGATCGGCACCATCAGCGCCGCGAAGAGCACGTACACCAGCGCAGGAACCACGAGCACGCCGAGACGGGCCCCGACGCCGCCGATCTGCGAGGCGACCACGATGCCGAGGGTCAGCATCATCACCGGAACCATCCCGGACAGCGCTCGCTCCTGCGCCGCCGCGGCCCACCGGGTCCGCACTGCGGCGCGCTGGGTCAGGGCTGCGGCTGCCAGCGGGAGCACGATGATCACCGCGAACGCCGTGACGAACGGTCCCAGGTCCACCGCTGCCACTGCCTCACCGCCCACGAACAGCCACAGGTAGCCAGGCAGCAGCAGCATCTGCCCGAGCATCAGTACCGGTGTGGCCGCCAGCAGCCGGTCCTGGGCGCCGCCGGCCAGCCCGGTGAACACGATCACGTAATCCACGCAGGGGCACAGCAGCACGAACGCCATGCCCACCACGACGGCCTGCTCGTGCGCGACGAACCGGGTGAGACCAAAGACCAGGACGGGCACCACCGCGAAGTTGACCACGACGGCGGTGACCAGGAAGCGCCGGTCTCGCACCGCCGTCGTGATGGCGCGGAACGGGACGCCGAGGAAGGTGAGGTACATCAGCAGCGCGAGTACCGGGTTGATCGCCACTTCCCACACACGGGTGACCCCTGGCACCAGCAGACCGAGGCCAGCACCTGCTGCGAGCGCGACCAGATACAGCGGGACCTGACGACGCTCCATCCACCCCTCAGCCGTCGTCATAGTGGCAGTCTCCCAGCTCGAGGAGCACGACAACCCCGGTGGTCAGCGCAGCGGCCGCGCCTCCACCCAACAGCGTTCCTGCCCCCGTTCCAACACGCCCAGCTGGCGGCCCGACTCGAGCACGAGGCCGGCCCGAAAGTGCCATGCCCCCTTCACCTGCCGGGTGCTGGTGATCTTCGGCGAATGGCCCGGGGCTGCGTACAGGATCGCGATCGCCCACATCGGTGGCGCCAGCCCCGCCGACTGCGGCGCTGGGCGGAAGCCGAAGCCCCGTCTCCTGCTGGCATTGCGCCCGGCGATCACGGGAACGGGCGGCAGCAGCGGTGTGTCGGCGGCGGCCAGCAGCCGCTGCCGCTGCCGACGGGCCGGCACCAGCATCGCGGCCCCTGTGCCCACTGTCAGCAGGCCCAGACCGAGGCCGATCGCGCCCATCCCGAGCCGCACCTCGGTGGGTGACTCGAGCTGCACATAGCCGCCCGAGTCCACCCAGGCGGGGATGCTCTGCCCCACCACCGGCGCACTGTTGCAGATCAGGTAGGCGCTGTGCCCGGGCGGCGGACCGGCGCTCCAGCTCAGCTCGATACGGAACTGCTCCCGCGACTGCGACTTTCTGCCGCAGTAGCCAACGGTCTGCACCGAGTCCACCTGGGCGGTGACCTGCTCGGTCCGGCCGAGGAGGTGGTCCAGGCGGTTGCCACCGAGGGAGTGCTTACCCTCGGCGAAGACGTACATCAGCATCGGCAGAACCAGCAACAACACGGCCACCACCGCCACCAGCCACCACCAGCGAGATCGCCTGGCCGAGGGCTTCTGAAGGACAGCCACTGCGCCGGCATCGAGCAAACGGTCCGGTGCCCCGGTGGGAAGGTGGTGCATGGCGCACCCGAGTCTACCGACGCGGCCACGAGAACCGACCGGTGCTGGCAGACTGCGAGCGTGACCTTCTCCCCCGGCGTCGCCGCCGAACCGCCGATGCGCCGGCGCAACATCTGGGGCTTCGGGCTGGGCACCCTCGGGCGGGACATGGTCGCCACGCTGGTGACGATGTTCCTGCTGGTCTACCTCACCGAGGTGGTCCAGGTCTCGAACGCGACCCTGGGTGCCATCACCGTGGTGCTGGTGGTGATGCGCCTGTTCGACGCAGTGAACGATCCGGTGATGGGTTACGTGGTGGACAACACCCGCACCCGGTGGGGGAAGTTCAAACCCTGGATCGCCGGCGGCGCGCTCGCCTGGGCGGGTGCCACCCTGCTGATGTTCTCCGACTGGGGCCTGACCGGTCCGGCGTTCGTGGTGGTGTTCATCGGGGTCTATCTGCTCTGGGAGGTCGCCTACACGGTGAACGACATCTCCTACTGGGGGATGCTGCCCTCGCTGTCCCGCAGGCAGCCCGAACGGGAGCGGATCGGGGTGGTGGCCAGGGTGTGCGCGAACGTCGGCGTGTTCGCCCTGGTGGTCGCGCTGGTTCCGGTCACCGAGGCGCTCACCGACGTGCTCGGGTCCGCCCAGCGGGCCTGGTTCACCCTCGCTGCGGCGGGAGTGGTGGTGATGCTGGCGTTCCAGGCGATCACCCTGCTGACCACCAGGCAGCGAGTCAGCGGCCGGGCCGCGGCGCACACCCCGCTGCGGGAGCTGCTCCGGGTGATCGTGGGCAACGACCAGCTGCTCTGGGTGACGCTGGCGATGGTGGCGTTCATGACCGGGTACACGATCACCACCAGCCTGGGCCTGTACTACTTCACCTATATCTACGGCCAGTCCGGGATGTACTCGGTGTTCGCCGCGATCCTGGGCATCACGCAGATCACCGGGCTGCTGGTGTTCCCGCTGGTCTCGGCGCGGCTGAGCCGGCGCCGGGTGCACCTGCTGGCCACCGGGTTGTGCGTGGCCGGGTACACGGTGTTCCTGGTGGCCGGCTCCACGATGGTGCTGGTGGGCCTCGCCGGGGTGCTGCTGTTCAGCGGGCAGGCATTCATCCAGCTGCTGATGCTGATGTTCATCGCCGACTCGGTGGAGTACGGGCAGTGGAAGCTGGGTCGGCGCAACGAGTCGGTCACCTTCTCCCTGCAACCGTTCATCTACAAGGCCGCCAGCGCCCTGGGCAGCGGAGCCGTGGGTGCCACCCTGATCCTGTCCGGCATCAATGACGCCGAGGGTGCGGCGGACATCACCGCCGGTGGTGCGGCCGCCTTCAAGGTGGCGATGATGGTGCTGCCGATGCTGCTGGTGGTACTGAGCTGGCTGATCCTCGCCCGCCGCTACCGGCTGGACGAAGCCACCTATGCCTCGATCGTGGCCGAGCTCCGCACCCGGGAGGCAGCACTGGGCGAGCAGGGCGACGCCGAGGGGCAACCGATACCCGCAGGAGGTGGCGATGAAGGCTGATGCCCGCACCCGGCTGAAGGACGTCTACGCCCACCCGGTCGGCCGGGACGCGATCGACAAGGTGCTGCTGCAGCTGGGCCGATCCTCGTTCTGGGTGCGCAACCCGGTGGCGGCGAACCTGCCGCTGGGCGCGCTCGCCCGTCTCGTCCGGCCGGTGCTGGGTTCGGAGTTCGTGCCCTCGTTGCTCACGGTGCTCGCCGATCACGGCGACGGCGCAGCCACCGTGCTCGAACAGGTCGCCGGGCCCAGGGCGCACCGGGAGTCGCTGTGGTGGCGCCACGCCGTGTTCTACCAGGTCTACCCGCGCTCGTTCGCGGACTCCGACGGGGACGGCATCGGTGACCTGCGGGGGCTGCTCGCCCGGCTGGACCATCTGGCCGGCCTCGGCGTGGACTGCGTGTGGCTCTCCCCGATCTTCGACTCCCCGAACGAGGACATGGGCTACGACGTGCGGGACTACCGCGCGGTGCTGGCCGAGATGGGCACGCTGGCGGACCTCGACGAGTTGATCGCCGGCTGCCACGAGCGTGGGATGCGGATCCTCCTTGACCTGGTGGTCAACCACACCTCCGCTGAGCACCCGTGGTTCCGCGCGGCCGTGGCGGACCCGGAGGGCCCGTACGGGGCCTACTACCACCTGCTGCCCGGCTCGCCCGGGGAGGACGGCAGCGGCCCGCCGCCGAACAACTGGGCCTCGTTCTTCGGCGGCAGCGCCTGGCGCTGGATCCCCGAGGCGAGGCGGTGGGCGCTGCACCTGTTCGCACCCGGTCAGATGGACCTGAACTGGGAGAACCCCCAGGTGCGGGCCGAGGTCGCCGAGATCGTGCGCTGGTGGCGGGCCCGCGGGATCGACGGCTTCCGGCTGGACGTGATCAACTACATCTCCAAACGGCCCGGTCTGCCCGACGGTAACGAGGCGATCGGAAAACTGATGGGCTTCCCCGGGATCGAGCACTACTTCTTCGGCCCGCGGCTGCACCGGCACCTGCACGAGCTGCGAGTCGAGGGATTCACCCGCGCTCCTGGCGACCCGCCACCAGCCTCCACCGTGCGGGAGCGACGTGCGGACGGTTCGCTCGGCGCAGCGCTGCCGCCGGACGAGGTGGGCGTGATGGTCGGCGAGACGCCAGGCGTGGGGGTGGAGATGGCGCGTCTGCTCAGCAACGCGCGCCGCGAGGAGCTGGACCTGGTGTTCAACTTCGATGTGCTGGACGGCCCGCGGCAGGTCCGCTGGGACGACTACCGCTACGACCTCGGCTACCTGAAGGCGTACTACCTGGACTACCTGGCCCGGGTGGGCCCAGGTGATGCGATCGCGCTGTTCTTCGACAACCACGACAACCCTCGGATGCTGTCCAAGGTGCTCGGCGGCAAGGACCGGGACCCCCAGCTGCGCTCGGCGTTGGCGAAGGCACTGGCCACGATCCAGCTCACCCTTCCCGGCACCCCGTTCCTGTTCCAGGGCCAGGAGATCGCCGCCGTCAACCAGGATCTGCAGGTGGCGGACCTGCAGGACGTGGAGTCGCTGAACCGGCTCGACGAGCTCCGCGCCGATGACCTGAGCGACGCCGCGGCACTCGCACAGGTCCTGCCCGGGGCCCGTGACCATGCCCGGGTGCCGATGCGTTGGCAGCCCGGACCGGCAACCGGGTTCAGCACCGGCACACCGTGGCAGCACGGACGCGAGGACTCCACCGGATTCACCGTGGCCGAACAGGAGGCGGCACCGGACTCGGTGCTGGCCTTCCACCGGGAGCTGATCCGGTTGCGCCGCGCCGAACCGGCGCTCACCCGGGGCGCCTTCCGACCTCTCGCACCTCGGTCCCGGACCTATTTCGGGTGGCTACGCACCGCCGTCGACGGCGCTACCTGGCTGATCGAGGTGAACCTCACCGACCGGACCGTGCGGCGACCCCGTGGGCTGCCGACGGCCGAGACCGTGCTCGGCTCCCCCGGGAACGGCCGCGGGCCGACAATGGCGCCCTACGAGTGTGTGATCGCCCGTGCGGGTGGCGAGGATCCCGCCGTGCGGGCCTGACCCGGCCTCAGTGCGGGTATGGCTCTCGGTGACCACGAACCCGGCGTCCTCGAGACGAGCCGTGAGCTCTGGGACCGGCCAGAAGTAGGCGGTGGCGACCGCGTGCGCGAACGGCCGAAGCTGCGCGCCCGCGAAGAATCCGAGCAACAGGCTGCCGCCCGGCCGGAGCACCCGGGCGAGCTCGGCCAGGATCGGGTTGAGGTGGTGCGGATCGGTGTGGATCAGGCAGTACCACGCCAGGATGCCACCGAGGCCGGCGTCCGGGAGGTCGAGCCGCTCCGCGCCGCCGAGGCCGAACGTGACGTGTGGGAACCGGCGCCGGGCGTGCACCACGAACTCCTCGACCGGGTCGAGGCCGATCACCTCCGCACCTGCGCGGTGCAGGAAGTCGGTCCAGTGCCCCGGACCGCAGCCCAGGTCCACGATCGGTCCCCTCACCCGCGCGGCCCAACTGCCGATGAGCTCCCGGTCGGCGGGCGCCGTGGCCTCAATCGAGCCGAGCAGCTCGGCGTACTCACTCGCTCTGCGGGCGTAGGCGCCGCGCACTGGTCCAGGCTCACCGCCTCATCGTAGGCAGCCCGGCACCTCCAGCCGCTGCGCACCGCACGAGGAATAGGATCAACCCTGTGAGCGCACAACCGGGTGGTGAGCTGCACCGGCGGCTGGTGGCCGACCGGGAACGCACCGCAGCTCTGATCGAGTCCCTCACCGGGAACGTCTCCTCGATCCTCGAGGCGACGCGGTCGAGCGCGACCGACGACGAACACGATCCGGAAGGATCGACGATCGCCTTCGAACGCTCCCAGGCCAGCTCGATGCTGGCCGGCGCCGAACGAGAGCTCGCCGAGCTGGAGCTCGCCCTCGCGCGCATCGCGGAGGGCAGCTACGGCCGTTGTGAGCGCTGCGGTGAGCCGATCCCGCAGGACCGGCTGCTGGCCCGGCCCGCCGCCCGCACCTGCGTGCCCTGCGCCGGCCGACGCTGAAACCACCGCTCCCTGCAGTAGGCCAGGATGGGGGCATGGTCAGCCTGAACCAGCTCGAGGTGCTGGTCGCCGTGGTGGAGGCCGGAGGATTCTCCGGCGCCGCCCGCAGCCTCTACATGAGCCAACCGTCCGTCTCGAACCACGTGCGCAACCTGGAGGGCTCGCTCGGTGTACCGCTGGTGGAACGCACCACGCACGGTGCCCGGACCACGCCGGCGGGGGACGTCGTCGTCGAGCACGCCCGGCAGATCTTCGACCTGCTCGGGTCGCTGGAGCACGCCGTGGCCCGCTTCCAGGGGCTGGAGGCGGGCCGGCTCGTGGTGGCCGGTACGACGACGATCGGCACCTACCTGCTGCCCCGGCTGGTCGCGGAGTTCACCGAGCGCGCACCGAAGGTGGAGTGCCAGATCCGAGTGGGCAACGAGGCGGTGGTGGAGCAGTGGCTGATGCGCGGTGAGGTGGCCCTCGGGCTGTGCATCGACCAGCCGCAGGAACCGCTCGAGGCGGAACCACTGTTCCGGGAGGAGATGGTGCTGGTCGGTGCGGCCGGCTCCGCGCTGGCCAGCCGGGCCCTCTCCCCCGGTGACCTCGCCGGTCAACGATTCCTGCTCCGGGAGAAGGGGTCGGCCACCCGGCGGCTGCAGGAGGACATCCTGCGGTCCTGGGGTCTGGAGTCGGCGGACCGGTGGGAGCTGTGGGGCCCGGAGACACTGAAGGAGGCGGCAGCCGAAGGACTGGGCATCGCGCTGCTCTCGGAGCACATCGTGCGCCGCGAGCGCGAGGCGGGCCTGCTGATCGCACTGCAGGTGGACCCGCCTCCGCCCGGACGATCGATCTCGCTGGTGCGCCGCGCCGACCATGCCCTGACACCGCCGGAGGAGGCGTTCGTCGCCCAGCTGCGTGCGGTGCGCTCCTGGCCGTACTGAGCCCGGCCGGCTCCTGGCCGAGCCGAGCCGAGCCGAGCCGTCAGTAGCGGATACAGGCCGAGCGCAGGTCGGTGTAGAAGTTCCACACCTCGGGTGAGCACTCTGGCGCGCCGAGCTGGGAGGCCTTGGCACCCATGTGCGGCAGGTGCGAGTAGGCGCCCACCCCGGGCCGGTTGACGTGCAGCATCCCCGCCTCGAAGTCCTGCAGTGCCTGGAACATCAGTGAGGGGTTCTGGGTGAAGATCGTGCCGGACATGCCGTACTTCACCGAGTTGGAGATCCGCATCGCGTCCTGGTACCCGTCGCAGGTGATCACCGAGAGCACCGGTCCGAAGACCTCTTCCTGGGCCAGCTCGGAGTCCCAGGCCACATCGTCCAGCAGCGTGGCCCGGATGTAGTAGCCGGTCTGGTCCAGCTCGGCGGCACCACCGCCCGCGGCAAGGGTGGCCCCGGCGGCGATCGCACCCTCGATCGCGGCCAGGCAGGCCCGGTGGCGCTCGTCGTTGACCACCGGTCCGATGTCCGCATCCGACTGGTTGCCGGGCCCGATCACCATCGACTCCACCCGCGGGGTGAGCCGAGCCATCAGCTCCGCGTGCACCGCACGGTCCACGATCACCCGGCTGGTGGCCGAGCACCGCTGGCCGGACTGGCCGTAGGCACCGTGGATGATCGCCTCCACGGCCGCATCGAGGTCGGCGTCTGCCAACACGATCAGCGCGTTCTTGCCGCCCAGCTCCAGCTGGGTGCGCATCAGCCGCCCGGCACCGGCCCGGTTGATCGCCGAACCGACCGGGAGCGACCCGGTGAAGGAGATCCCGGCCACACGCGGATCGGCCACCAGCGCCTCCCCCGCCTCCCGGTCGCCCTGGATCAGGTTCAGCACCCCGGTGGGGACTCCGGCGTCGGCGAACGCCTGCACCAGCAGTGCCGCGGTCAGCGGCGTGAGCGGGGACGGTTTCAGCACAGCGGTGCAGCCGGACAGCAGCGCGGGTGCGACCTTCCAGATCGGGATGGTCAGCGGGAAGTTCCACGGCGTGATCAGGCCGACGACGCCGATCGGACGGCGGAAGGTGAGCACCATCGTCCGCGGCTCCTCGGCGGCCGTGGTCTCCCCGTTCATCCGCCGGGCCTCACCGATGTGGAACTCCAGGATCGCCAGCCCGCGGGTGACCTCACCACGCGCCTCCGACAACCGCTTGCCCTGCTCCCGGGTGATCGCTGCGGCGAACGCGTCGATCCGTTCCTCGATCAGCCGGGCAGCCCGGGTGAGCACAGTGGCCCGCCCGATCGGACCGAGCGCGTCCCAGTCCGCCTGCGCCGCCTCGGCGGCGTCGATGGCGGCCCGGGCGTCGGCCGCCCCGGACTCGGTGAACTCCCCGATCACGTCCCGGGTGTCGGCGGGGTTGAGGTTCGGCCGGGTCTGGCCGGTGCTGCTCGGCGTCCAGTGGCCGGCCACGTAGTTCTGCACGTGATGGTCCTCGACGGCGAAGTCCAGGGGCTGGGTCAGGTCCAGCTGGGTCACGGGGTACTCCTCAGAGGTTCAGGGCGGGTCAGTTCGGGGCCACGGCGACCCGCGGTGCGGCGCCGCTGTTGGCAGCCTCGACCGCGGTCTCGATCTCGGCCAGGGGGTAGGGCACCGAGACCAGACCGGCCAAGGTGGCTTGGGCGGGCGTGCGCTCCAGGAACGCGACCGCCTCCACCAGATCGTCGACCCGGTAGTTGTGGCTGCCCACCACCGTGGTCAGGTTCCTCACGTAGCCGCTCGGCTCGAAGCTGATCTCCGGGGCGGGTGAGACCGACCCGACCAGCGCGATCCGGCCGCCGAGGCCGATCAGGTCGAACGCGGACTGCACGGCGTGGCTGTTGCCGGACAGCTCGATGACGACGTCGGCGCCGTGTGCTGCGGTGGTGGCTGCCAGCTCGTCGGGAGCCACGGTGTGGGAGGCGCCCACAGTGCTGGCCAGCTTCAGCCGCTCCGGATCGATGTCGGAGGCGATCACCGTCTCGCACCCAGCATCCTTCGCGTAGGCGATCGCCGTCAGTCCGAGCATGCCGCAGCCGAGCACGACGACGACATCGTCGCTGGCCAGGTCCACCCGCCGGGCCGCGCAGGTCACTGTTGCCGTCGCGCAGTTCGCCGGTGTAGCCACTGCTGCGGGGACCTCCTCGGACAGGTGCACCAGCCCGGTTCCGGCAATCAGGTGCACCAGGCTGGCGAACCCGCCGTTGAACTGCCAGTGCTCGTCCATCGCCTCGTGGCCGTACTTGCGCACCTGCTCGCACTTCTGACCGATGCCGCGCCGGCAGCGGCGGCACAGACCGCAGGAGGTGCCGATCGTCCAGGTGATCCGGTCCCCGGCAGTGACCGGCCGCCCGTCCGCAGCCAGCACGCCCCCGCCGGTGGCCAGCACGTGTCCGATCGCCTCGTGCCCGAGCACAGTGGGCAGTGGGGTGTCCCGGTCGCCGTTGATGGTGTGCAGGTCGCTACCGCAGATGGTGGCGAGCTCGGTGCGGACCAGCACCTCACCGGATGCGAGCTCGGGCAGGGGCACTGGCTCGATCGCGAACCGGTCCGCAGTACCCGACCAGATGGCCGCGGTGCCGCTCTGCGCGAGGTCAGATCCCTCGGTGGTGGGAGTGGTGGCCGTAGTCCTGGGCGTCATAGCAGTCCTTTGCCTTTCCTCAGCGTCGGATCAACGAGGCCATCAGCGCACTGGCCACACAGGCACCGGCAACGATCGGGAACACCAGGCCAGTATTGCCGGTGTGGTCCATCACGGCTCCGATCACCGGCTCGCCGATACCGGCGAACAGGTAGGCGAAGAAGTTCACGATCCCGGTGGCCGTCCCGGCCAGCCGCTTCCCGGCCAGGTCCGGGCACAGGGCCCAGAAGGAGGACTGCGGGCCGTAGACGAAGAAGCCGGTCAGGAACAGCACGGCGATGCCGGCCACCGTGCCCAGCGGGGCGAGGAACATCGTCATCGCGCAGACGGCACCGAGTGCCATGAAGATCATGATCGGCCGGTCCCGGCGGGAGCCGAACACCCGGTCGGAGAGCTGTCCGTTGACCAGCGCACCGACGGCCATCCCGACCGGCAGCGCCACCGAGATCCAAGCCGGGTTGATGGCCCCCTGGGCGCCTGCTTCCTCCCAGTTCGTGCCGAGGAAGTAGACCGGGACCCAGATCAGCAGACCGTAGCGGGCAGAGTTCTGAAAGCCGATCGCCAACCCGGTGATGATGATCTTCGGGTTGCGCAGCACGGCCTTGTACCGGTCGAGGGAGCGCCCGGTCTTCGCCTGGGTGGTCCCGGTCTCGGACTTCTCGGCCTGGTCAGCGTAGGACGGCGGAGGCTTGATCCGGGCCGCGTGCGGGTTGTCTCGAGCAAGGAGGTAGAACGTGATCCCACCGACCAACATCAGCAGTACGGGCAGGCGGAAGATCCACCGCCAGACGAGGTCGAGGATCTCCACGATCACGGTCGAGCTCACGAAGGCGAGCACTGAGGCCATCCCCGCGGCAAGGGTGTAGAACCCGAACGCCCGACCGCGCTCGTGCGGCCCCCACCAGTTGGAGATGACCCTGCCACCGGAGGGCCAGCCCATCGCCTGCACGTAACCGTTCAGACCCCAGAACAGCCCGAGGGACTTGACCCCGATGGACAAGCTGGTCGCCCAGTTCAGGATGGTGGACAGGATGGCGCCGAGGGTCATCAGCTTGCGGCCGCCGAACTTGTCGGCGAGGTTGCCGTTGATCGCCTGCCCGGCGGCGTAGCACCAAAGCATCGCCGCACTGACCCAGCCCAGGGCGGCCTTGTCGACGCCGAACTCCTCCTCGATGCCCGGGATGGCGAACCCGAACGTCTGCCGGCCGGTATAGAAGAAGAGGTAGCAGAGCATCGCCCCGATGAGCACTCGCCACTTCCAGCGGGAGTACCCGCGTTCGCCGACCTCCTGCAGCTGGGCAGGGCGTTGCGTAGTACTGGACATCGTCGTCACCTGTCTTCATCGGGCCCGGCGCTCGAGGCCGGACCGGCGGTCACGCGGCCGGAGCTGCCGTGTGCTGGGTGAGAAGGGAAGTCGCGACCCAGAACGCGTCGTAGTTGTGCACGTACGCCGGTTGGCCGAACGGCACGCTCAGCTGCTCCGGTCGGGGCAGTCGGCGATTGATCAGGAACGGGATCTGCAGCTCACCGAGCCCACCGTGGGAGCGCAGGGGTGCGTCCAGGCCGGAGAGATCGTGCCAGGCGGCGTACCGGCCGACGGCGGTCGCTGCTGTCCCGAGCACCACGATGTCGCCGATCCGGTCGGCGGGCAGGGCATAGGTCTCGGCCGCCTGCTCGCGGGAGAGGGCGCTCTCCACGCCAGGGATCTCCCGCAGAGCGGCGATGGTGGCGTCCCGATCGGCCCCCTCGGGCAGGTAGACGCTCGCGAACGAGCCGAGCGCACCGTGGTGCACGGTGTAGGGGTCGGTGATCGGCAGGATCACCCGCAGGTCGTCCGTACCGGGTTCGACGTCGGTGCTGTCGAGGATGCGGCGCACCTCCTCCTCGACGAACAGCACGTTCGCAGCCCCGGACGCATCGGTCTTGGCGCTCATCCCGTGGTCGGCGGTGAGCACCACCACGGCACCCAGCGCGTCCAGCGCAGCGGCGTAGCGGTCGATCTCGGCGTACAGGTCGTTGGCGGCCTGGGTGCCGGGGGCGTGCTTGTGCTGGATGTAGTCGGTCAGCGAGAGGTACATCAGGTCCGCACCGCGGGTCTCGAGGATTTCGACGCCGGCCGCCAGCGCGAACACGCTCAGGTCGGCGGAGTAGACGCTCGGCAGCGGGCGACCGACCAGGTCGAGCACATTCTCGATGCCGTTCTCGGCCAGCGTGGCGCGATCGGCCTTCTCCGCGGAGAAGCAGATGCCGGTGCGGCGCGGGGCCACGAACTCGCCGGTGCCCTCCAGGCTGGGCCCTGACTCGACGACGCCGGCGCCGAGCAGCTGGCGCAGCTTGTCCTTCGCGGTCACCACGACCACGTCCAGACCGGCATCGTTGGCGGCGCCGAAGATCGTCGGGACCCGCAGGAAGCGCGAGTCGTTCATCAGCACCTCCTCACCGGTCTCGGTGTCGAAGATGTAGTTGCCGCTGATGCCGTGCACCGCCGGCGGGTGACCGGTGGCGATGGACAGGTTGTTCGGGTTGGTCAGCGCGGGCATCGCGCAGTGCGCCTCCCAGGAGGAGCCGGAAGCGTCCAGGGTCTTGGCCAGCCACGGCATCCTGCCGGCCTTGATCGCCTCCAGGTGATACTCGGGTTCGCTGCCGTCGATGCAGATGACCACGACCGGGGCGTCCGGCATGGTGTAGGTGCGCTCGTTCACAGTGAACGTCCTGGCGGTCACGGGCTGTACTCCTCAGTAGAAGGCGTCCTGCTCACTGCCTGCCACTCTCCCGGCAGCACCGCGTTCTCGGAACCCCTGTTCTGGCTATCGCGTCGATAGCCGGATCCGCCCGGGGCCGGATCCGCCTGTGCTTAGGCGGCTCGTTCCAGGTCGAGCAACGCCGTCTTCGCTGCCAGTCCGCCGATGTAGCCACCCAGGCTGCCGTCGGTGCGCAGCACGCGGTGGCAGGGCACCACCACCGGGAGCGGGTTCGTCGCACAGGCGCTCCCGACGGCGCGGACCGCCCTCGGATTACCGACCAGGGCGGCGACCTGCTGGTAGGTCTGGGTGTGGCCGTACCCGATCTGCGGCAGGTGACGCTGCACGAGCTGCCGGAAGCCGGTGGACAGCGTGTGGTCCAGCGCCAGGTCGAAGCTGTGCCGGGTACCGGTGAAGTACTCCTCCAGCTCGGTGGCGACCGGATCGAGTCGCGCCGGGGACTCCAGCACCCGAGGGCTGACCCTGGTGGCGAGTGTGTCCAGCACCGCCTCGAACCCCTCGCGCTGGTAGGCCACCCGGACCAGCCCCTTCGCCGTCGCCGCCAGCAACAGCGGCCCGACCGGGGAGTCGATCGTGCGGTAGGCGACGTCGAGCAGCTCCTCGTCCTGCGCGCGCTCGACGAGGCGGATGTGCAGCCGGTCCAGCTCGGTCGCGGAGACGGGAAACAGGCGCTCCGGACCGCCCTCGCCGGGTCGTTCCTCGCGGCCGGGGCCGCTCTCGGTCTTCTCGGTCATCGGTCTGCTCCTCTCCTGGGTTCGTCGAACGACGGCTGCTGTCTCAAGGCCTTGATGCCATCGGCGGCGGCTCGGCGTACGGCTGCGGCGCTCCCGCCGATCAGCTCGGCGGTCTCGGCGTGCGCGAGCCCGCCGAGGTAGTGGTAGGCGAGCGCGAGCCGTTGCCGTTCGGGCAGGGCCGCGACGGCCTGCCACAGCTCGTGGTCACCAGCTCCCGGGATCCCGGCCCGGGACGGCTGCTCGGGCAACTCACCGGTCGGGACCGCATGCCGTGCCCGCTTGCGGGCGATGTCCACGGCCTTGCGCTTGGCCACCCGCACCAGCCACGCATCGACGTTCGTGGCCTCGTCCAGGTCGGGCCAGCTGCGCAGGGCCGCGAGGAAGGTCTCCGACCACGCGTCGTCGGCATCCGGCCCGGCTCCGAGCACGGCACGGCAGACCCGGAGCACGGTGGCGCCGTGCCGCTGGACGGCTTTCTCGAACGGCTCGTTCATCGTCATCACACCGTAGACGCGCGAGCGGGCTGGAGTGTGAGGTCTGCCAGTGCGCTGGGCACCACATCAGACGCCCTTAACTCTACCCAGTTGTTCCTTCAAAGGTGCATCCGACGCTCGTGAGGCTGCTTGACCGAGCGCGCCGACGAAGCTGGTGAGGCCGAGGCATCCGGGCGGGCTGACCGATCCCGGGTGGCTGGTGCGGTCATGATGGTCTCGTACTCGATGGGGGTCAACCGGCCGAGAGCGTCCTGGCGCCGACGGCGGTGGTAAGTGCGCTCGATCCAGGTGACGATCGCGGTCCTGGCGGGAGGCCTGGATCGTCCCTATCCCCACGGGCACAGCGAGTTGCTGCAAGGTGTCGTCGAGGTCGGGCTGCTGACGAGCGAGATGCCACCCGGATCGACCCCGACCCGGCACGCTTCATCGCCCGCGGCCGCCTGCTCGCGGCGCTATCTTCCGCGACGGTGGTCGTCGAGGCCGGCGCACGATCCGACGCGGGAGCCGTCGCTCGGGAAGCACACGCGCTCGGGCGTGGTGGCTAGGTGGTTGCTGGGCCGATCACCAGCGCGACCAGCACGGAGCCAGCGCCGGCAGGCCGGGGACGCCGGTCAGGGGTTCGACGACTTCGATCTCGAACAGGACCAGCCCGACCGTGCCCTCTGACTTTCTGGTTTGGCTCACATTTGGATCGCGGACCAGCCGGACAAGTCTCCGCCTCTTCAGTCGGCGGCAAGCATTCACCTGCAATTTAGCGGCTGAGTCGCGATGGAGCGACATGGAAAGCACGAGTGAAGGCGTAGGAGAACGCTGCGGGCGTCGCGTAGCCGAGTCGGGCGGCCACGTCAGTGACGCTCTGGTGACGCAGGAGCGGGATGGCGGCGAGGAGTCTGGCTCGGGACCGCCAGGCTGCAGGGCTCATCCCGATCTCGTCGCGGAATTTGCGGGTCAGCGTCCGCTCGCTCATCCCAGCTTCGCGCGCCCATTGGGAGTTCCCAACAGCGAGGTCCGGAACCGCGAGGTACTGGCGGCACAAGCGACCAAACGGCTCCTCGGGCGGGATCGGCACGTGCAGGGGAACTTCGGCGAGTCGGGACAATTCGTGCAGGATCAGAGTGAGCACCGTGCTGTCGCGCTCGCCGATCTCGCCTCGAGGGTCGATGTCGACTGCAGTCCGCAGCAGTTCATGTAGTAAAGCTCCGACCTCGACCACGCGACAGGCGTTCGGCCACTCGGGGACAGCTGCGGGGTCGATATAGAGGCTGTTGGTCTCCACACCGAGCATCTGCACCTGGTGTCGCGTGTGTGGCGGGATCAGTACTGCGCGCTCGGTCGGCACCGTCCAAGCGCCTTCATCGGTCTCAACCTGCATCGTCCCGGTCGCCGCGCAGAGGAACTGCGCGCGGCGGTGCTCATGCCAAATCAGCAGGTGGTCCGGTGGATAGACAGTCGCGATCGGCAGCACTGCGGCCGGTAGAGCATCCACCTCTGCGAGCTTCACATTCCGCACATCAACAGACTACTGGCTGAAACTCGATGATATCTGCCCGGCAGTCGAATGCCTGTAGGCGCGGGGCGGGCTGGAATGGGGTGAGTGACAGTCCTCGCGCTCATTCTCATCGGCATCCTGACCGGCTTGACGACCGTGCTGTTCGGCTTCGGAGGCGGGTTCGTCACCGTACCTGTCATCGTGTGGGCTGATGCCGCGGCCGGTGGCGCAGCGGGCACAGTCGCGGTGGCGACTTCGGCAGTCGTTATGGTGATCAACGCGTCCGTGGCCACCTCGTCCACGCACCGTTCGACACTCGCACGATTGCGCGGCCGGTTACCTCTCCTTTTCCTGCTCGCTCTCGGCGGACTACTCGGCGCGATACTCGCGCTGGCCGTCCCCGCTGAGATCACCTCATGGGGTTTCGTTCTCTACCTCACGCTCACCATCGTTGATGTCCTCGCTCGACCGGGGTTCCTCCGCCCCGCCGGCCACGCGAAAGGCGCCTCCACACGGATCGCGATCCCGACCGTACTAGGCACACCGATCGGAGCCGTTGCCGCATTCCTCGGAGTCGGCGGATCCGTCATGACCGTCCCGGTTCTACGCCGCTCCGGCCTCCCTATGGGACAGGCCACAGCACTGGCGAATCCGCTTACACTCACGATCAGCGTTCCGGCCAGTCTCGTATTCCTCGCCGCCCAACACACAGCGGACATCCACGGAGCCGTGTTCGCGGTCGGGATCGTAGACCTCGGCGCTGCGGCGCTTCTCCTTCTTGGCGCCGTTCCTGTCATTGTGGCCTTGCGTCGTCGACCACCCCGCATCCGTGACGGAGCACACGCGTGGACCTACGTGGGCTTACTTCTCCTGGTGCTAGTTGCAATGCTTGCGTCCTTGATCTGAGGCCTCTGCTGACTCATATCGACCGGCCCTGCCGGGTCTCGATGGTGAGGCCCGGCTGCTCCTGCTCGTCGACCACGACAACGTCCTCGTCGCCGACCTCGACACCAACACCACCCTGGCCGAGTTCACCATCGACCTCACCCGCGGCTACCAGAAAAAGAAACAGGACCCCGGAAAAAACCAGGGCCCTGCCACGTGAACCATGTCCCGAGACTTCACAAACGTGGAGCTAGGGGTGTCTGGTCTCACGACATAGTTCGCATCTGTCTCGCGACATCCTTCGCGGCCGGGGTCTGGTGATGTCTCGGGACATCGTTCACACAATGAGCGATGGCGAAGAACCGCGTGATCGTGCTGTCCATCATCGACAGCGGGCTACGACCTGCCGAGGTTGCACGCCGCTACGGCGTCTCCCGTCGCTGGGTGCAGATCCTCCTGGCCCGCTACCGCGAAGGAGGCCTGGACGCCCTCGACCCCGGCTCCCGCAGGCCCCACCACAGCCCTCACGCCACACCCGCCCACGTCCTGGCCCGCATCGTGGAACTGCGCCATGAACTGTCCACCACCGGCCAGGACGCCGGCGCGATGACGATCTCCATGCGCCTAGAACGCGAAGGACTACCCTGCCCATCACGCGCCACCATCCACCGCATCCTGAGCGACCATGCCCTGGTCACCCCCCAACCCCGCAAACGCCCCCGCTCCTCCTGGCACATGTTCGCCGCCGACCAGCCCAACCAAATGTGGCAAGCAGACTTCACCCACTGGCCCCTCGCCGACGGCACCGACACCGAGATCCTCAACTTCCTCGATGACCACTCCCGCCTCCTACTCACCACCCGCGCACTCACCCCCGTCACCGGCCCCCTGGTCACCGCGACCTTCCTCGACCTGACCAACACCTACGGCGCCCCCGCCGCGATGCTCACCGACAACGGCATGGTCTTCACCACCCGCTTCGCCCAGGGCCGGCGCACCATCAAGACCCTCAACTCCTTCGAACGCACCCTGCAAGACCACGGCGTCCGCCAGCTCAACGGCGCCCCGAACCACCCCCAGACCCAGGGCAAGATCGAACGCTTCCACCAGACCCTCAAACGCTGGCTAAGCGCCCAACCCCCAGCACCCGACATCCCAGCCCTGCAAAGCCAACTCCACACCTTCCACACCTGGTACAACACCGCACGACCCCACCGGGCGCTGAACCGCCAGACCCCAACCGAGGCCTACGCCGCCACCCCTAAAGCCGCTCCCACACCCCACTCGGCCCCGGTGGATACACCGTGCGCACCGACCGCGTCGACCAACACGGCAAGATCTCCCTGCGCCACGCCGGCAAGATGCGCCACCTCGGCCTCGGACGAGCCCACAACGGCCGCGCCGTCCGACTCCTCATCGACCACGACAACGTCCTCGTCGCCGACCTCGAGACCAACACCACCCTGGCCGAGTTCACCATCGACCTCACCCGCGGCTACCAGAAAAAGAAACAGGACCCCGGAAAAAACCAGGGCCCTGCCACGTGAACCATGTCCCGAGACACCAGCGAACGATGTCCCGAGACTTCACAAACGTGGAGCTAGGGGGATTCGAACCCCCGACCTCTTCCATGCCATGGAAGCGCGCTACCAACTGCGCCATAGCCCCGAGTCGGGCGACCCTCGCGGGCCGGATACAGGTTAGCGGATGCTCGGCCCGTGTGTGAAATCAGGACCTTCCAGCCCAACGTTGTGCGCCGTCAGGCGCCAGTCCGGTTCAGACCCCGGATTCTCCCGCAGGACGGACCAGTGACAGTTGCCCAGGCCCGTGATTCCGCGCCAATCCTCGGCATCCAGACCGAGCAGGCTAGTGATGCCCGAGCTGATCGCCGCTCCGTGGGACGTGACCACCAACACACCGCCGTCCATGGCTGCGGCCTGCTCGCGCACTGCCGCGGCGAGTCGCTGCCCCGTGCCACCGCGGGTCTCGGCGCCGACCCCGTCCGGGTGACCGCCACCGGTCCAGACCTGGAACTGCTCCGGCCACCGCTCGGCGATTTCCGGATGCGTGAGGCCTTCCCACTCCCCGAACCCGCGCTCGCGCAGCCGCTCGTCCAGGTGCACGTCAATACCGACCCGCTCGGCCAGCGACTGGGCGGTAGCGTGCGCCCGGCTCAGGTCCGAGCTGACGATACGTACCGGCTGTACCCTCATCAGCACCTCGGCCGCGGCGGCGGCCTGCGCGCGTCCGATCTCGTTCAGAGCGATGTCCACCTGCCCTTGCAGCTTGCCGCCGGCGTTGTAGTCGGTCTGCCCGTGCCGCCACAGCAGTACCGTCGAGGCGCTCACGCCTCGGCCGTACTCTCGCCGCTCTCCCCGCTTGCGCCGCGGGCATCCTCCGGGAGTTCCACCACCGGGCAGTCCTTCCACAGCCGTTCCAGTGCGTAGAACACGCGGTCCTCGTCGTGCTGGACGTGTACCACGATGTCGCCGTAGTCCAGCAGCACCCAACGCCCTTCGGTCACACCTTCGCGGCGGAGGGCTTTGACGCCTTCGGCGTGCATCGCTTCCTCGACGGTGTCCACGATCGCGCGTACCTGACGTTCGGTGGAGCCGGAGGTCACCACGAACACATCGGTGAGCACGAGCCGTTCGGACACGTCGAGGGCGATCACCTCCCGGGCCTTCAGGTCGGCGGCGGCACGAGCGGCCACCACGGCCAGGTGACGGGAACGGTCATCGGCGGGCACAGGTCTCCTTGGGGTCGGTCGAACAGCAGTCTACTGACGCAGCGGCAGGAGGGTGCCGGCGAGCGCGAGGGCATCGTCATCGCCGAACAGGTCCCCGGTCGCCATCCGCCAGACCAGCAGGCCGAGCACCAGGCCAGCGAGCACGAGAACCAACCAGTACAACACCTGGAGCACGCGCGGCGTGTGCCGCTCGTCGTCGGCGTCCTCCTCGGCATCGTCCGACTCGTCGGCGGCGGCATCCTCCGCACTCTCGGTCTGCTCCGGGGAACTCCCTGAGCTCTGAGCGACCCTGGCCTCCGCCGGACTCGCACCGGCGGCAGCCGGATCATCGGCGGCCGGATCGTCACTTGCGTCGGCGGCCGGCTCAGGTGCGACATCCTCTCCGGCGGAGCTCTCGGTGGTGGCACCCTCAGCAGCGGCCACCGCGGCGAGGCTGGGCCAGCGCGGGCTCATGTCGAACGAGTCGTCGACTTCCTCCTCGTCCTCGGCGTCCGCGTCGTCCGCGTCGTCCTCATCGGACGAACCGGCGGAGGTGGCGCTCGTGACCGGGCTGTCGGCGCTCGAGGTTTCAGCGGAAGCGGTCCCCTCCGGCTCCGCGCGACTGGCCCCGCTCGACGCTTCAGCGGAAGCGGTCTCCTCCGGTTCCGCGGGACTGGCCCCGCTCGAGGTCTCACCGGAAGCGGCCACGGGCGTCTGAGGACTCCCAGCCGACACCGGGCTAGCAGCCACGACGTCATCGGAGTCAGCGGGCGCCTCGTCTGCGGCCACGTTCTCCACCGCCGGGAGGTGACCCAGTTCCTCCGGTGCAGCGTTGATGTCCCGGATAGCGCGTTGGATCGAGGTCAGCTCCCCGGTGGCGTCCACTGTGCGGGTGCCTTGCGCGCTGGCCGGCGGGCGGATCGCCGGGCGGCGGCCGGTCGCCGTGCGCTCGCTGGGCCGCTCCGGGGCGCTGGCACCGGTGTCCGCCTGCCGCGCGCGCAGCGAACGACGGGAGACCTGCCCGATGCCGGTGTCGGTGTCGGAGTCGGTGTCGGTGTCAGAATCGGCATCGGCATCGGCATCGGCATCGGCATCGGCCGGATCGTCAGCGGATTCTGCAGAACCAGCCGACGCACCAGCCTGCTCAGACGCCCCTGAGCCGGAGCTATCGGCAGAACCTGCGCTACGAGCAGAAGCGGCGCTACCAGCAGCACCCCCAGCGCCGGGCAAGGTATCCCCATCCCCGGAGGCTCCGCCGTCGGGCATCTTGTCCATCGTGGGCGGCGGACGCAACGCGTCCACCTCCTGCGCGGTATCGCGCCAGCTGTGCCGCTCCGGCACTTCGGCCGCCGGTGAGGGCTCAGCCACCCGCGGGGGCTCAGCATCGCCCGCGGGCTGCGCCGACGCCTCGCTGGCCTCGACAACACTCGCTTCCGCGCCGGAGCTGGCCGAGTCAGCGGAGCGCCCGCTGTCCAACCCGGAGAGCACGTGCTGCCCGGTCGTGGTCACCGGCAGCTCACCGGTAGGCGCGTACTCGCCGTCCGGGGTCAGCTCGAGCGCGCCACTGGCCAGCGCCTCGTCGAGGGCTCGCCGTTCCCGCCGCGACATCGGCTGGTTCAGCTCATGTTCTCCGGTTGCCTGCGCGGCCTTGCGCTCAGCATCCCGCCGGCGACGTCGCTCCCCGCTCGGCGGCGTCGGTGGCTGCTGTGTCACACCTGCACCTCCTTGGGACCTTGGTGGAAGGTCGCCGGGTCCTTGTACAACCCGTGCTTGCCGATGTACTGCACCACACCGTCCGGTACCAGGTACCACACCGGTTTACCGGCGCGCACCCGCTCCCGGCAGTCGGTGGAGGAGATCGCCATCGCCGGGATCTCATGCAGCGAGTACTCCCCGCTGGGCAGGTTCTCGGTGTCCAGCCGGTGCCCGGGCCGGGTCACGCCGACGAAGTGCGCCAGCTGCCACAGCTCGTCCACGTCCTTCCAGGACAGGATCTGCCCGAGGGCGTCCGCCCCGGTGATGAAGAACAACTCGGCGTTCGGGTACTCCCCCTGCAGGTCCCGCAGCGTATCGATCGTGTAGGTCACGCCGGGCCGGTCGATGTCCACGCGGGACACCCCGAACCGTGGATTCGATGCCGTGGCGACCACAGCCATCAGATAGCGGTGCTCGGCCAGGGTCACCGGCCGATCCAGCTTGAATGGCTGCGCACCGGTCGGCACGAACACCACCTCATCCAGGTCGAACTCGTCCGCCACCTCACTCGCAGCCACCAGGTGGCCGTGGTGGATCGGATCGAAGGTACCGCCCATGATGCCCACCCGGGTGGGCGTGCGCTCAGAACTGATCATCGCGTGACCTCATTGCGGAGAGTGGCGGAAGTGACCAACTGAGCCGGCTCAGTCTCCCGGCCATCTCAGCGCTTGCGGTGCCGTGTGCTCAAGCTCCGCAGCGCCAGCGTCGCCAACAGCAGGGACACCAGGATCGCGAACGTCACCACACCGAACCCGATCGGCGAAAGTCCCTGCGCAGCATGCTCGCCGCTCTCGGCGGCAACGGTCAGCAAGGAGCTGCTCATCGGCGTCGTCCTCTCATGTCCATCTGTCTAGTCTGCCTGAGCACCGCTGCGACCATGCTGGTCACCGGCAGTGCACCCCTCCTAGTGTCGCATGTCCGCCGGGCACCAGCGGCGTGGCCACGCACACATCCGCGGATCGGTCACTGGGCTGCTCAGCCCGGCGAACCGAACTCGGCCAGCAACACTTCCCGCACCTCAGTGCCGATCTGGGTGGCACCCGCCTGGGTGGGGTGGACGCCGTCCACACTCATCCCCGGTGCGAACGTCCCGTCGGTGCGGATGCCCGCCGCCGGGTCCACCCAGGCCCAGCCGTTCGCCTCAGCCGTCTCGGTCAGGAATTCGTTGAACGGCGGCACCACCTCCGGCCGGGCATCGATCGGCGGCACACCGCACAGCAGCACCTGGTCGGCACCCACCGTGTCCGCGATCCGCTGCAGATCGGCGGCGACCTGGCCGGTCTCCGTACCCACCGCCAGGTCGTTGGTGCCGGCCAGGATCACCAGGACGTCCGCGTCCACCGGGCCGGCATGGGCGGCCATCTCGGCCGTCGTCGCGCCCCAGCGCGCCCAGCCGCCGGCCAGCTCGATCGGATCGCCGACGGCGTAACTCACCCAGGAGTCCTCGCTCAGTTCACCTGGGGCGAACGTTGTGGCCGAGGCCTGCGTGATCGAGTCACCCACCACCGCGATGCTCAGCTCGTCCTGATCGCTGCCAGTGGCCGCATCGGTTCCGGTGGTCTGCTCCGCGCCGGTGGTCTGCTCGGTGCCAGAAGAGGCGCTCTCCCCCTCTGTGCCGGGCGAGGAACATCCAGCAAGCGCCCACAGCAGTCCGAGAAGCAGCACCAGCGCCGGCGGGGTGGGCAGTCTGCGCTGCCTGGCGGACCGGACCGGTCGTGCCATCGGCGAGTCCCCTCCCTGTCGGCGATGGTCTGCTGCTGCCCAGTCTCCCTGCCGGAGCCGACTCGCGCAGCCGGGCAGTCCAACCCCGAACCGCTTGAGTACCGATTTGCAGGTGGAGTACCGAATTTCCGGTACTCCACCTGCAAATCGGTACTCAAGCGATCGCCTGGGCTCGAAGATCGTCGGCAGCCGTCGGCGAATGAGCGATCAGGGGCGCACGTGCCCGTCGCCCTGCACGATCCAGGTGGTGGTGGTCAGCTCGGCCAGACCCATCGGGCCCCGAGCATGCAGCTTCTGCGTGGAGATGCCGAGCTCGGCGCCCAGGCCGAGCTGGCCGCCGTCGGTGAATCGTGTGGAGGCGTTCACCATCAGGGCGGCAGAGTCCAGCTCGGTGGTGAACCGCTGCACCGCGCGCAGGTCGGTGGTGCAGATCGCCTCGGTGTGCCCGGAGGACCAGGTGCGGATGTGCTCCAGCGCCTCGTCCAGGTCTGGCACCACGCGTACCGCCAGATCCAGGCTGAGGTACTCGGTGCCCCAGTCCTCGTCGGTAGCCGGAGAGAACGTGGCATCGGCCCGAAGGAGCGCTGCGGTCGCCTCATCGCCGTGGATGTGCACCCCCGCGGCGGTCAACGCGGCCAATGCAGAGGGCAGGAACTCGGCCGCCACCTGCTCGTGCACCAACAGGGTCTCGATGGTGTTGCAGACGCCGACCCGCTGCGTCTTTGCGTTGATCAGGATCGGCAAGGCCTGCTCCAGGTCCGCAGCGGCATCCACGTACAGGTGGCAGTTGCCCACCCCTGTCTCGATCACGGGCACCATCGACTCCCGCACCACGGTCTGGATCAGCCCGGACCCGCCACGTGGAACGAGCACATCCACCAGTCCGCGAGCGCGCATCAGCGCCCGCGCGCCAGCGCGCCCGTAGGGATCGACGGTCGCCACCGCAGCGGCGGGCAGACCGGTGGATTCCAGCGCCTCGCGGAGCACTGCCACGATCACGGCGTTTGACTCCTGCGCCGCCGATCCACCCCGCAGCAGCACGGCGTTACCGCTCTTCAACGCCAGTCCCGCGGCATCCACGGTCACGTTCGGGCGAGCCTCGTAGATCATCCCGACCACACCCATCGGTACCCGGGTCTGGCGCACGGTCAGGCCGTTCGGCAGACTTTGGCCGCGGACCACCTCCCCGACCGGGTCCGGGAGTGCGGCGAGCTCGCGCACGGCCTGGGCGATACCGGCGATGCGGGCCTCGTCCAGCCGGAGCCGGTCCACCAGGCCCGGGCTCATCCCGGCGTCGGACTCACGCTGGGTGTCGATCGCGTTCGCGGCGATGATCTGCGGTGCCGCGGCCACGAGCGCGTCGGCGATCCGTTCCAGCGCGGTGTTCTTGGTGGCAGTGGTGGCGCTGCGCAGTGCACGGGCGGCGGCCCGAGCCTGGACAGCCAGTTCCTGCACGCCGGCCTGGGCCTGTTGCTCCTCGCCCTCGTCGGTGCCCGGGCGCTGATCGGTCTGCACGCTCATCCTCCCAGGATAGGCCGCGGATCGCCTCGACCGCCGGGCCGTCTCAGGCCGGCTTGCGCACCGCCGGAGACCGGGCCCCCGGGGCCGGCTTCAGACCCGGGCGCGCGCCGTCGCCCGGGCGGCGGTGCGGCGGGTGGTCGCCGGGCGGTCCACCGCCGCTCGGCGCGGTTTGCGCAGCCCCCGCGCCTGCAGGGCCGGAACCACCTCGTGCACCAGCGCGGCCACATCGGTGGGCACCGAGGCTGGGATCACGGTGAACCCGTCGGCGCCGCCGCGGTGCACCCAGGAGCTCCACAGGTCGGCCAGGTCCGCAGCAGTGCCCAGCGAACGCAGTGGGACCGCCCGCGGCAGCGTCTCCAACGAGGTGAGCAGGTCCCACCGGGCTCGCGCGCTCGGCCGGTCGGCAGAGACCACGGTCTGCACGTCCACCAGAACCCGGATCTCATCGGGGTCCCGGCCCCAGTCTGCGGCCGCCTGACGGATCGCAGTCCGTGCGGCGTGCGCCTCCTCGAACGTGGCCACAGAGAGCCGGGCGACATCTGCTCGGGCGGCCGCCAGCTCGCCGTCGACGGCATCTCGCACCGGAACCACCACCTGCGGGCGGGCCGAACGCTCCCCCCAGGCACTGATCACCGAATCCACCGCGCGGGGGGCGAGCCCCCCGCCGGTCTCCAGCTGCCACCCGGCACGGCCGGCACTGGCCCGGTGCACGCTGGCGATCGCCCCGGCCACGTGATCGGCGCGAGAACGCCCGAGCGGCACCGCAGCCACCAGGGTGGCTGCGGTGGTGTGCCGGGACAGTCGGGAGGCGGCCACCGCACCGTCGAGCCAGTCATCGCGACGGCGCAGACCGGCAGCGTGGAAGGTCTCGTCCAGGGTGATCAGGTCCACGCCGCCGTTATCGGCCAACGAAGCTAGACCGGCCAACCGGCCCATGATGAAGGACTCGGCGTCGGAGTCGGCGGCACGGCGCCATTCCCGCGGCGCACCGGCACCGGACAGGTCGAGCGCGATCAGCGAGGTCTGCTGGCGCGAGCGGGCGAGCCGAGCGGCTCGAGGCTGGGCGGCGGGCGCCGGTTCCGTAGCGACGGAGTCGGTGCGGGTCTCGGACAGGTGTGAGCGCGTGAAAGCCATGGGAGTTCCTTGCAACCAGAGGAGCGGAAGGCCCAGCTGCGCTGAGGCACGCCGACGGTGTCACTCCGTCAGCCTTGTGCGACGCGCGAACCAGGGGTGGGGCCGAGGGGCGAGACGCCCGGGGCACCGGATGAGGTTCGGCTCAGGCCGGCATGGAGCAACAGCACATGAGGCAGGTAGCGGCGTGCAGGACGGGCACGTATTGCTGGGCCTGGTTCATGATGGCTGTGCTGTTCCTTCTACTCGTACCGCAACGCTGGCGGTGCTGCGCTTGCCCCGCCGGAGAGGAACGGGGCCAGGTCGTCACCCGGGGCACCCCACCGCATGTGGAGGGTTGCCGGTCAACCGGCCGGGGCCATCTGATTGACGCTCAAGACCTACACCAACACTCTACGGACACGATGGATGACGTGTCAACAATCAGTAGGTGTCGATCCGCGCCCACGAAGTGAGATGCGCCACCACCCGTGCCAAGGCCCGCCGGGCCCGGGTTAGCGTGGCGGTGTGAGTGCACTGAGTGAGTCCGACAGTGCCCGGGGTGGCACAGCGCCCGAGACTGCCGGCGCACCGGGCGACCAGCTGGCCGGTGAGGACTTCAAGCGCGTATTCCGCCAGCACCCGGCCGGCGTCGCGGTGATCACGCTGGCCGCGGAGCACGGCCCCGTCGGGTTCACTGCGACCAGCGTGATCTCAGTCTCGGCCACTCCCCCGATGCTCGCGTTCGCCATCGCCTCGAGCTCCTCGTCCTGGCAGGCGCTGCGGCAGGCGGACACCGTGCTGGTGCACTTCTTGGATGCGGCCAGTGCGCACCTGTCCGCCCAGTTCGCCCGGCGCGGCACGGACCGGTTCGCCGGGGTGGCTGCCGAGCGGCTACCCGGCGGGGAACCGCTGCTGACCGATGCCGCCGCGTGGCTGCGCGCGCGGGTGGTCGATCGGGTCCGCACTGGGGAGAGCCACCTGGTCACGTTGCACGCTCTGGAAGCCCAGATCGACCGGGCCGAGCGGCCGCTGGTCTACCACGACCGCACCTACCACGGCATCGGCGCGCACACCCGCCTGTAGAGAGCCACTGAGGTGATTAGGCTCACCTCATGGAGTCTCCGATCACCGCCTACCTGCACCAGCTGCACGACCAGATCGCGCAGCTGCGCGAGGGTACGCCCTATCGCATCGGGGCCCGCGGTGCGGTGGACCCGGACGACTTCGGCATCGCCCTGGCCACCGTGGACGGCTACGTCTACCAGGTGGGCACCACCAGCAAGGAGTTCTCCCTCCAGTCCTTGTCCAAACCGCTGAGCTACGGTCTGGTGCTGGCCGACCTCGGCATCGAGTCCGTGGACGCAAAGATCGACGTCGAACCCTCGGGCGACCCGTTCAACGAGATCTCCCTCGACCCGGAGACCGGACGACCGGCGAACGCGATGATCAACGCCGGGGCGCTGGCCGTGGTCTCGATGATCAAGGGCTCCGGCGGGCGATCAGCGATCCAGCGCATCGACGAGACCTACGCGGCGTTCGCCGGGCGCCGGTTGCGCCGCAGCACCCGCGCCTATCAGTCCGAGCTGCGCAACAGCGACCGCAACCACGCCCTGGCCTACCTGCTCAGCTCGGTGGGCATCATCGAGAGCCGCCCCACTGCCGCTCTGGAGACCTACCTGCGCCAGTGCACCGTCCAGGTCACCTGCCGTGATCTGGCGATGATCGCCGCGACCCTCGCCAACGGTGGCACCAACCCGGAGACCGGGGCCGAAGCACTGAGCATCGAGGCCGTCGAGCGGGTGCTGTCGGTGATGATGACCGCTGGCATGTACGACGATGCCGGCGACTGGGTCTCGAACGTGGGGATGCCGGCCAAGTCCGGGGTCGGTGGCGGGGTGATCGCCGTGCTCCCGGGCCAGGCCGGGCTGGCGGTGTACTCCCCGCCGCTGGACCCGCACGGCAACAGTGTGCGCGGTGTGGCCACCTGCCGGCGGGTGTCCCGGGACATGGAGATGCACTTCGTCCGCGCCGCCCGGGCCGGGCGCTCCGCGATCCGCTCCCACCACACCATCGACCGCGAACCCTCCAAGACGCGCCGCACCGAAGAGGCGAGCGAGATCCTCGCCGAACACGGTCATCGCGCCGTGGTGATCGAGCTGGCCGGGGACCTGTACTTCGCCGGCACCGAGTCCGTGGTGCGCGAGCTCAGTGGCCTGGCTGACGACGTCGAGTTCGTTGTTCTCGATGTGCACCGCCTGGACGAGGTGAGCCGGGTGGCGCTGGACATGCTGAGAAGGATCGCCGAGCAGTTCGCCGCAGAGGGGCGGCGACTGATCCTCGTGGACCCGGACGAGCTGCTCACCCCCGCCCTGTCCGCCGAGACCGTGGCAACCTTCGACTCCCGGGAGCTGGCGATCGCGCACTGCGAGAACCAGCTCCTCCTCCGGTACGGCACTCCCGACTCTCAGCGGGCTCGGGTACCGGTGATGGACTCACCCGCCCTGTCCCTGCTGGAGGCCGAGGACATCACCGCCCTGACCGCGCTGATGCACCTGCGCAGCTACGCCGACGGTGACGTGATCCGCCGGGTCGGGCAACGCTTCGGCGGGGTGTTCTTCATCCTGACCGGGCGGATCCTGACCATCGCTACCGACGCCGGCGGGAACCGAGTACCGGTGGCCACCCTCACCGCAGGGATGACGTTCGGCGACCTCGCCCTGGGTGAGGAGGACCGACAGGAGACCACCGCGAAGGCCGATGGCCCGGTCGAGCTGATGCTGCTGGACGCGGAGACGATCGAGACCCTGGAGCAGGCCCGGCCCAGGCTGGCGGTGCAGCTGTGGCGGGCACTGGCTCGGGACGCCTACGCCCACGCCGAGCAATACGCTCGAACGGTGGCAGCACGGGTCAGCCACTAGACTCGCGGCGCATGCCCACTCACCTGTAGGAGCCCAGGACGACCCACCCCGGAAGGAGGACACGATGGAGTTTCTCGACTTCCTGGTCAACCGCAGCGACGACATGCTCGAGCTCGGCCTGGGGCACGCCGGTGTGGTGGCCATCTCCGTGCTCTTCGCCTCCGTGCTCGGGATCGCCCTCGGCGTGCTCACCTACCAGCGCCAGCGCGCCCGGGACCTGGTCCTGGCCACTACCGGTGCGATGCTCACCGTGCCCTCGTTCGCCCTGTTCATCCTGCTGCTCGGCCCGCTCGGGCTGGGCGCCCGGCCGGTGATCGTGGCCCTGACGATGTACGGGCTGATGCCGATCGTGCGGAACACGGTCACCGGCCTGAACAGTGTGGACCCGGCGGTGATCGAGTCCGCGAAGGGCATGGGCCTGACCCGGTGGCAGCGGCTGCGGCAGATCGAGCTCCCCCTGGCCTGGCCGGTGATCATCACCGGAATCCGCGTGACCACTCTGGTGCTGCTGGGCATCTGCGCCATCGGCGCCATCGTCAACGGCCCCGGCTACGGCAACCTCATCTTCACCGGCCTGGCCCGGGTGGGCACCCCGGTCGCGGTGCACCTGGTGCTCGCCGGCACGCTCGGCGTGATCATCCTCGCGGTCCTTTTCGACCTGCTGTTCTACACCGCCCGCCGCCTCACCACGTCCCAAGGAATCCGATGACGCAGACACCCGCCGCCGGCGATGACGTGATGATCCGCCTGGAAGGCCTCACCAAGCGCTACCCCGGGCAGCAGCGCAACGCCGTCGATGCCCTCGACCTGGATATCCACCGTGGCGAAATCGTGGTGCTCGTCGGACCCTCCGGCTGCGGAAAGACCACCACGATGAAGATGATCAACCGGATCATCGAACCCACGGCTGGGCGGATCCTGCTCGGCGGCGAGGACGTCACCACCACGAACGCCGACCGGCTGCGCCGCCGGATCGGCTACGTGATCCAGCAGATCGGCCTGTTCCCGCACATGACCATCGCGGAGAACATCGCCACCGTGCCCAAGCTGCTCGGCTGGGACGCCACCCGAATCCGGGCTCGGGTGGACGAGCTGCTCCGGATGGTCAACATGGCGCCGGAGGAGTACCGAAGCCGCTACCCCAAGCAGCTCTCGGGTGGCCAGCAGCAGCGGATCGGCGTCGCCCGTGCCCTGGGCGCAGACCCTGCGGTCCTGCTGATGGACGAACCATTCGGTGCGATCGACCCGATCACCCGCGACCGGCTTCAGAACGAGCTGCTCCGGCTGCAGGCCGAGGTCCGCAAGACGATCGTGTTCGTCACCCATGACATCGATGAGGCGATCAAGCTCGGCGACCGGATCGCGATCCTGCAAGAGGGTTCCCGGATCGCTCAGTACGACACCCCGGAGCAGATCCTCACCGCACCTGCCAACGACTTCGTTGCCGACTTCATCGGCCGCGGTGCCTCGCTGAAGCGCCTCAACCTGACCCACGTCGCTGATATCGAACTGCGCGCGTGGCCGACAGTCAGCTACGACACTGACGCCGAGGCCGCGTTGGAACAGTTGCGCACCGTGCCGGAGAGCGCGCTGCTGGTGCTCGACGCACAAGGCAGTCCGGTGAGCTGGGTCAGCGCCGAGGACCTGCGCCGCGGTGCCGGGCGCCGCCTGGACGAGATCGGTCTGCCGACCAACCCGGCAGTGGAGCCGCGGGCAACGCTCAGCGATGCCCTGAACGAGCTGATCACCGCCCGGTACAGCGTGACCATCGTGGTCGACGACGACGGGGTGTTCCAGGGTGTGGTGGACATCGACCAGATCACCGACGCGATCCGGTCGATGCGCGCTGCCGCCGTCACCGAGGCCCGCGCCGGCCTGCAGGAGAGTCCATGAGCACCGGCGCCCCCACCCGGGCGCTCGTCACCCAGACGCCCGAAGCAAAGTCCAGGCGGAGCTGGGGCGGCTACCTGGTCATGCCCGCGATCCTGGCCCTCACCTGTGCAGCCCTGTACCTGTGGGTGGCCAGCAAGGACCTCGACTCCATCGAGGCGCGGGCACTCAGCGCCGACCGGCTCACCGCTGCGATCTGGCAGCACATCCAGCTCGCGGCAGTCTCCACGGTCCTCACCCTGATCATCGCCGTGCCGCTGGGGGTCGTGCTCACCCGCCCGTTCGCGCGCCGGATCCAGCCCTACCTGATCACCCTGCTCACCCTCGGACAGGCAGTACCGACGATCGCGATCCTGGTGCTGCTGGCGGTGGCGTTCCTGTTCCTCGGGTTCCAGGCGGCGATCGTTGGTCTGGTGCTCTACGCGATCGTGCCAGTGCTGCTGAACACGATGGTCGGTCTGGAACAGGTGGACTCCTCGGTGCTCGAGGCAGGCCGTGGGATGGGCATGTCCAAGTTCACCGTGCTGCGCCGCCTGGAACTGCCGCTAGCCGTACCGGTGATCCTCGCCGGGATCCGCACCGCCCTGGTGATCAACGTCGGTACCGCCACTCTGGTCACCTACATCAACGCCGGTGGTCTCGGTGACATCATCGTCGCCGGGATGACCACGAACCGGTTCACCGTGCAGGTGGTGGGGGCCGTGCTCACCGCTGTGCTCGCCCTGACCATCGACTACCTGGCCGGACTCGCCGAGGACGTCCTGCGCCCGCGGGGACTGTGACGCGCCGACGGCCACCCACCACCCACTGTCCACCACGAGGAGACGAACGATGAGAACACTACGCACACCTGCCGCCGTCGCTGCTGGAGGCCTGGCCGTGCTGCTGGCCGTGGCCGGGTGCAGCGGTGACTCGGGCGGTGGAAACTCCGACGGTCCGCTGGCCGGCGCCGAGCTCACGGTCGGCTCGAAGGAGTTCACCGAATCCATCCTGCTCAGCCAGATCACGGCAGTGGCGCTGGAGAACGCCGGCGCACAGATCACCGATCAGACCGGTATCTCCGGCAGCGCCACCGTCCGCGAGGCGCTGGAGACCAGCGAGATCGACATCTACTGGGACTACACCGGGACCGGCTGGGTGAACATCCTCGGCCACACCACCGAGGACGTGCCCGAGGACCTGTACGACGCAGTGGCCGAGGAAGACGCCGAGAACGGCATCGCCTGGCTGCAACCTGCCAACTTCGAGAACACCTACCGGATCGCGGCCAGTGCTGCGTTCGCGCAGGACAACGGTCTGGCCACCAGCTCCGATATGGCCGAGTTCGTCTCCGCGAACCCGGACCAGGGCAACGTCTGCGCGGCCAGCGAGTTCATCAACCGCGACGACGGCCTGCCCGGGCTCGAGGAGGCCTACGGCTTCGAGTTCACCTCAGTGGTCGAGCTCGACCTCAACCTCATCTACACCCAGGTCGGCCAGGAGTGCCAGTTCGGTGAGGTCTTCTCCACCGATGCGCGCATCGTCTCCAACGATCTGACCGTGCTCGAGGACGATCAGGGCTTCTTCGTCGAGTATGCCGGTGCTGCGACGCTGCGGCAGGAGACGCTGGACGAGTACCCGGAGATCGCCGACATCCTGGCGCCGATCAGCGAGGCGCTGACCAATGACGTGATCACCGAGCTGAACGGCCGGGTGGACAACGACGGTGAGCAGCCCCGCGACGTCGCCGAGGAGTGGCTGGAGGAGCAGGGCCTGCTGGAGTAGGTCCGCACAGCAGCAGCACCGGGCCGGTCGTCATCATCGCGGTGACGGCCGGCCCGGTGCGTGTGCTGCCGCTCGCTCACGTCTCGGCGAAGCGCCCCACCGTGCGCCCGGCATCGATCCCGGGCAGCGCCGCGGTGAAGATCCGGTAGTAGGCCAGCTCCTCCCGGGTGCGCAGCGGCGGGTCGAGAGCCGACGCCGCACCGGCCAGCTCCGCCGCGCTCACCGTCTCCTCGAAGTGCTCGGCGAGCACCGTGTTCATCCCGGTCCCCTCGCCGAACTGCTCCTTCCGGCGCCAGAGCACCTCCTCCGGCAGCCAGCTGTCGAAGGCGCGCCGGAGCAGCCACTTCGCCGGCCGCCCCTCGTCGAGTAGCTTCCACCCCGGCGGCAGCGCCAGTGCCAGCTCCACGAAGTCCAAGTCCAGGAACGGCAACCGCGGTTCGATGCCGTGTGCCGCCGCTACCCGGTCCACCCGCTGCAGCCCACCGATGTGCATGCCCTCGAGCGTGTCGAGCAGGTCCTCGTGCAGCGCTTCGCCGGTGTCATGGCGGCCGTAGTGGCTGTATCCGGCGAACAGCTCGTCCGCCCCCTCACCGGCCAGCACCACCTTCACGTGCTCGGCGGCCAATGCGGCGACCAGATGATGGGGTACCGCGCTGTGCACCAGCGTGGGGTCGAAAGACTCCAGCTCGCCGATGATCTGAGGCACCATCGCGATCGCGTCCTCAGCGGTATAGACCAGTTCGTGATGGTCGGTGCCGACGTGTTCGGCCACAGTGCGGGCGGCCAGCAGATCGCTGCTGCCGGCCAGACCGACCGCGAACGTGGGCAGCTGCTCGCCCTGGCGGGCAGCCAGCCGGGCGGCGATGGCCGCGATGATCGAGGAGTCGACTCCGCCGGAGAGCATGATGCCCACCGGAACGACGGCGTGCAGGCTCCGCTGGACGGCCCGCACCAGCGTCTCCCGCAGCGCGTCGAACACCCAGGAGGGCGGTTCCTCGGACGGTGCTCGGCTCTTCAGCAGCACCGGGGAGCTCCCCGGAAAGGCCGGTCCGGGGACCAGTCCGCCGGCGGGGGTCCAGGAGTGCCCCGGCGGGAAGGGTTCGGCCAGCGGCCGCCAGTCGCCCTCGAACGCCTTCAGCTCGGAGGCGAACAGGACGGTCTGCCCACGCCGTGCCCAGTACAGCGGGGAGATGCCGAGGACGTCCCGTGCGGCGGCGAACCGGCCGTCTGCGGCGGCACCTACCAGCGCGAACGTGCCCCACAGCTGTTCGAACGCGGCCACGCCCTGGTCCTGGAACAGGTGCAGCACCGCCTCCAGATCGGATCCGGTGCGAAACCGGCTCTCCCCCAGCTGATCCCGGATCCGGCGATGGTTGTAGATTTCCCCGTCGCCGATCAGCGCCACCTCCGGTGCGCCCACGGTCAGCGGCTGCGCGCCGCCGTCCGGATCAACGATGGACAGATAGGCGCTGCCGAGCCAGGCGCCCGCGATCTCGACGCTGCCGGTCCCATCCGGTCCCCGGTGCGCCATCCGCGCGAGCATCCGCTGCCCCAACCGTTCGTCGAACGGGCCATGGGCCGCCACGATCGCCGACATGTCTCCTCATCCGTCCGGGAGTATCTCTTCTACCGTAGCCCTGCTGTGGCTCAGGACCAGTCCGGCAGGTATTCCCGGGTGGCCCGGTCCACGGCCATCGTGTAGGTCCAGTCGGTGCGGCCGCGGGCTCCCCAGGCACGCCAGCCCTGCCGGTCGCTGTGCGCGAGCAGCTGCACCCCGGCCGGTACCCAGGTCATCGCCATCGGGGTGAACAGGGGTAGATGCGCCACCGCCTGGCAGAACTGCCGCCACCGGTTCACCAGCTGCGGCTTGGACCAGGGGCCGAGCACCACCATCACCCGGCCGTGGCCCATCCGGTTGGCCACCAGGTCGATCTCCCAGCCGAAGCCGGCCCGCACCTCCCGGGGGGTGGCGGAGAGCACCACGGCCCGCGCGGTGCGGGCGTAGTGCTCCACATGCGCCTGCCACTCATCGTTGCTGAAGCTGGCCCGGGCCGCGCCGATCGGTGGCAGCTTCGCCCCCGGCGGCGCGATCGCGATCACCGGCCCGGTCATCGACAGCTGACGGACCAGCACTTCCTCGAACCGCACCCTGCGAAACACGGTGAGCGCGCCGATCAGACCCCGGCGGCGGAGCAGTCCCGGCATCTTCAGGGTGTCCTCGTCGAAGCTGCGCAGGTACAGGTAGTGCGGGCGCCGGTCCCGGGCGAGAGCGTCCGCCACTGTGGCCGCGCGCAGGCGCTGGCCGAGTAGATCCAGGGCGAACAGCACCATCAACCCGGGAAGCAGCACGAAGAAGATGAAGCCCAACGACATCGTGCCCGTGTCGGCCCCCCAGCCGTAGAAGAGTCGCGCGAACGGCTCCGGTCGCTGGGCGAGCTGGCTGCCTGTGGTGACCGGCCAGCCCGGCATGATCTCGTCGTAGGCGAGCGCCAGCAGGTACACGGCAATCAGCACTGGCAGCAGTGCGTAGGCCACGGAGCTGAGCAGTACGCCGAGCACGCCACGCCAGCCGGTCCGGTTCAGTGCGACGCTGCGCCCGCGCTCGACCGGGTGGGGCGGCGCCACTTTGTAGGCCAGCGCCAGCACTCCGACTAGCAGGGCGGCGATCGCGGTGATCCCGAGCGCCTGCTCCGAAGTGCCGGTGATCGCGAAGCCGAGCCCCAGCAGCACTCCGGCGAGCGCCAGTCCCCAAGCGATTCGGCGGATGAATCGCCGGACCCGCGCCCAGCGGACTGCGGTGGTCAGGTCCTGCACGCGCGGCGGGTGGTCGCCGATGGTGTAGCGCGGGCGCAGGAGCGCGAGGATGAGCCGCCAGGGCAGGACCAGCAGGGCCCAGAGCATTCCAGGGCCAACAAAGGCCAGCACGAACACCAGAGTGAGGTCGAACCGGTTGTCGGCGGGTGTTCCGGACATCGCAGCGGCAATCTCGGTACTGACCCAGGAGGACTCCTGCGCGCACTGTGCCGCGGCGTCGCTGCTGCAGCTGACAGCTACCCGCACGAGGATGTGCTCGCGTTCCGGGTCCTGGTCCATCGCCCACTGCCGGACGATCTGTTGGTCGGTGGGCAGCCACCACACCCGATCGTCGGAGTGGTCAAACACCGAGGCGTCGCCGAGCTCCCTGCCGGTCGGCTCATCCCACATTCCGGCACCCATTGCCGCCCCGGATTCCGCACACGGAATGATCCGCCAGGCAATCTGACCCTGATCGGAGGTCCAGGTCCACTGCTCACCTGCGTCGCACCCGGTCGCGGCGGCCCATTCGGGCAGCTCGGTGTACTCGGCCGTACCCCATTCCGGGCCCGGCTCCCACACCGGCGTCTCGTCCGCAGCCGCGGGAAGGGCGTTTCCGAGCACGACGGCGCAGCACACCATCAGCATCAGGCTCACCTTGGCCAGGACTCGCGTCACGTCCACTCCCCCGTCTCAGCGTGGCCGATGATAGCCGGGGGGCCAGATCACCTGCAGGTCAAGGCTGAGCTCGCGGGCACGAGCGACGATCTCGGCCGACCCGCCCACACCGCGGGCCGGTTCGCTGTCCCAGACGGCGATCAGCAGGTCGGCGTTGGCCAGCATCGCCATCCCGGCGTCGCGGTACGCGGCCGGCGATGGTTCCGGATGGTCCAGAGTGCGCACGGAGTCCGCACGAGCGAGCAGCTCGGCGTACTGGCGCCGGTCCCGGGCTGCGGGCAGGCTCTCGGCGTACCCGGCGGACGGGATGATCACCTCGACCGGGATACCGCGCTGCACCGCCGCCGCAGCGACGAGCTGGTCCGCACCCTCGGCCAGGCTGGTCACCACCCGGGCCGGGCGGCCTCCGGCGACGGCCTCATCGAGCACTTCACCCACTCGGGCGGTGATGTAGGCGGTGGCGGCGGCGTCGAAGGACCGGTGCCCGGTGACGGCGATGCGGACCGGGTCCCTCCGTGTACCGACGCGGGCGCTCCTCGCGCTCATGCTGTGCTCCTCGTGCACACGCCCTGCGGTGCCTCGCTCATGCAGCAGACTCGTCGCTGTTACGCCCCGCCTCGGCCAGCCGGAGTGTCTGCCAGGCGGACAGCTCATCGCCCATCAGCCGCTCCGCACGATCCACGAACGCCGGCCACACCTCCTCGGTGAGGTCCTCCCGCGCCCCGGCGAGCAGCGTGGCCAGCGTGGCGGCGGTGCGCCGGTAGGCACCCGCAGTGCGGCGGTGCTGGCGCATCTGGTTCCAGGCGCCGAAGGCCGACGCCATCGCCGCGAAGATGCCCAGCAGGTCCAGGTCAAGCAGTCCGGCCGCCTTGACCACTGCGGAGGCCAGGCCCGCGGCCTCCGCCAGCAGCATGCCCACGAACCACCGGTCCGCCAGCGTGGTGTGCTGCTGGCTCTTCCTCGCGTACCACCGCAACTGGTCGGCCAGCCGGTCAGTCAGATACGACTCCCGCCTGGTCTCGAAGTCCTCAGCGCGCAGCCTTTTCATCGCCGGGGTGAGATACGCCAGGTCGGCGCCCTGGTCCGCGAGAGTGACCCCCAGGTCGAGGATCTCGTCCTGCTGACGTTCCAGGAACAACCGGCGGGCCGATCGGGCGTCCATCTCCTCCGGGTAGGGCGTGCCACCGACGGCGTAGCGCCAGCTGTCCCCCTTGGTGGACTCCGCCACGGCGCGCGCAGTGAGCCACTGCGTCTCGGAGTCCTTCGTGCTCCGGTACACCCGCAGCATCAGGCTGGTACCGAAGCAGAGGGCACCGAGGATGGCCACAGCGTCGGCATCGGTCCCCGGGATGATGAAGGCGAACGAGCCGCAAGCGGCAGCCACCACCAGCAGCGTGTAGTGCAGCCGCATGCTCCAGATGAAGGCTCGCTGGCTGCGGATCGCGACGGCGTCCGCCGCCTGCACCACCTCGGAAAGGTCGTCGTCGGCGAGGGTCACGGCAGGCATGGCCGCCATCCTGCCACCTCGCGCCCGCTCACCGGGCGGCAGAACTCCCCATCCGGCGCGGCTCACGCACCGCTACCAGGTCATCCCGGTGCACCACCTCGCGGTCGTTCCCGTCCCCGAACGCGTCCCGCAGCTGCGCGGAGGTACGCCCCATCCGCTCGGGCAGCTCCTCGGCGGAGTAGGCCACCAGACCGCGGGCCACCACCACGCCGCGGGTATCGGCCAGGTCGACCGGGTCGCCGACCTCGAAGTCGCCTTCCACCCCGGTCACTCCTGCCGCGAGCAGCGACTTCTTCCCCACGGTGATCGCGTCCACCGCCCCGTCGTCGAGGATCACCCGGCCACGGGTGTGGGCGGCATGTGCCAGCCACAGCCGGCGCGTGCGGATCCGGCGCCCGGTGGGTGCGAACCAGGTTCCCAGGTCCGCACCGTCGAGCACCGCAGCAGCGTTCTCGGCACTGGAGAGGACCACGGGGATCCCGGAACCGGTAGCGATCCGGGCCGCCTCCACCTTGGTCACCATCCCGCCGGTGCCCAGCCGGCTGCCAGGTGCGGTGATCTCCAGACCGTCGAGATCAGCGGTGCTGGCCACCACCGGCACCCGGGCGCTGCCCGGCCGGGAAGGTGGGCCGTCGTAGAGGGCGTCCACATCGGTCAGCAGCAGCAGGGCGTCCGCCCGGGTCAGGTGAGAGACCAGCGCCGCGAGCCGGTCGTTGTCACCGAACCGGATCTCGTGGGTGGCCACAGCATCGTTCTCATTCACGATCGGCACCACGCCGAGGTCCAGCAGCCGGTTCAGGGCGCTCTGGGCATTGCGGTAGTGGCTGCGCCGGATCACGTCCTCCACAGTGAGCAGCACCTGCCCCACATGCAGGCGATGGCTCGCGAACGCGCGCGTGTAGTGCGCCATCAGCAGCCCTTGGCCCACCGACGCTGCGGCCTGCGCCATGGACAGGTCCCGAGGCCGGCCGGGCAGCCCGAGCACCGTCAGCGCCGAGGCGATAGCGCCGGAAGAGACCAGGGTCACCTGGCTACCCGCCTCGATCCGGCGAGCGAGGACGTCCGTCAGGCGGGTGAGCTTGACCACGTCCAGCCGCCCCACCTCGTCGGTCAAGGAGGAGGATCCCACCTTGACCACGAGCCGGCGGGCACGGGCCGGGTCGGCCAGAGCTGTCCGGTCGGTCACGGTCACGAGCCGGAGTCCTCGCCTTCGGCCCACAGTTCATCCCGGGCGGCGGCCTTGGCGTCCATCCGCTCGTGGAACTGTTCCCGCTTCTCGGAACGGGTGGGCCGGTGGCGCTCCTCCAGCCGCAGGTCGCTGCCCCGAGGACCACCGAGCAGCTCCGCCCCGGTCGACATGGTGGGCTCCCAGTCGAAGACCACACCGTTCGGGCCGTCGCCGATCACCACCTCGTCCCCCGCCTGGGCGCCGGCGGCGAACAGCTTCTGCTCGACACCGATCCGGGCGAGCCGGTCGGCGAGGTAGCCCACCGCCTCGTCGTTAGCAAAGTTGGTCTGGCGCACCCAGCGTTCTGGTTTGTCTCCGCGCACCAGGTAGTACACGTGGTCGGTGCTCCGCCGGGTCACGGTGAACCCGGCATCGCCGGCCGCCTTCGGGCGCATCACGATCCGGGTCGGGTCCGGGGCGGGTTCGGCTTCCCGAGCGGTCTGCACCAGCTCGGCGAGGGCGAAGGTGAGCGGGCGGAGCCCCTCGTGGGACGCCGTCGAGATCTCCAGGACGCGCAGGCCACGCGCCTCCAGATCGGGACGCACCAGCTCGGCGAGATCGCGGGCCTCGGGTACGTCGATCTTGTTCAGCACCACCAGCTGCGGGCGTTCGGTCAGTGGCGTGCGCCCGCCGCTGATCTCCAGGTCCGCGGCGTAGGCGGCCAGCTCAGCCTCGATCACGTCCAGGTCGCTGATCGGGTCACGCCCGGGCTCCAGGGTGGCGCAGTCGAGGACGTGCACGATCACCGCGCACCGTTCGATGTGCCGGAGGAACTCCAGACCGAGGCCCTTGCCCTCGCTGGCGCCGGGGATCAGACCAGGGACGTCGGCCACGGTGAACCGCTGCTCACCGGCCTGCACCACGCCGAGGTTGGGCACCAGCGTGGTGAACGGGTAGTCGGCGATCTTCGGCCGTGCCGCCGAGAGCGCCGCAACCAGAGATGACTTTCCGGCGCTGGGATACCCGACCAGGGCGACATCGGCGACGGTCTTCAGCTCGAGCACCAGATCGTGCTCCTGGCCGGGCTCGCCGAGCAGCGCGAACCCGGGGGCCTTGCGGCGTGGGGACGCCAGCGCCGCGTTCCCCAGCCCGCCGCGCCCGCCCTGTGCGGCCACGAACCTGCTGCCGGCACCGACCAGGTCGGCCAGGACGTTCCCGCGGCCGTCCTTGACCACAGTGCCGTCCGGGACGGCGAGCTCCAGGTCCTCACCGTTACGCCCGGTCCGCATGTCACCGGCGCCCTGGGTACCGCTGGTGGCGCGCCGGTGCGGAGCGTGGTGGTAGTCGAGCAGGGTGGTGGTCTGCGGGTCCACGACGAGCACGACGTCTCCGCCGGACCCGCCGTTGGCGCCGTCCGGTCCGCCGAGCGGCTTGAACTTCTCTCGTCGCACCGAGGCACAGCCATTCCCACCATCGCCCCCATGCGCGTGCAGCAGCACGCGGTCGACGAAGCTGGTCATCTCCTCACCTCCGGTGAGAGTGCCCACCTGCTCGGCCGACGACGGCTACCCAGGAGGCGACGATAGAAAAAACGGCGGGGGCCCAGCGACGTCTCGCCGCTGCGCCCCCGCCGGAGGTACTAAAACTCAGGCGTCGGCCAGAACGATGTCCACGACCTTGCGGCCCCGGCGGGAGCCGAACTGCACGGCGCCACCCTCGAGGGCGAACAGGGTGTCGTCCCCGCCGCGGCCCACGTGGTTGCCCGGGTGGAAGTGCGTGCCCCGCTGGCGCACGATGATCTCGCCCGCCTTCACCCGCTCGCCGCCGAAGCGCTTGACGCCGAGGCGCTGTGCATTGGAATCGCGCCCGTTCTTGGAGGAGCTTGCGCCCTTCTTCGTTGCCATGGTGGCCCTTTCGTCTCTAAGAAGCTGGTCTGAGCTGACAGTCGGCTCAGCTGATGCCGGTGACCTTCAGGCGGGTCAGCTGCTGACGGTGACCCTGACGCTTGCGGTAGCCGGTCTTGTTCTTGTACTTGACGATGGAGATCTTCGGGCCCTTCTCGTCCCGCACCACCTCGGCGGTCACGGTGACCTTGGCCAGCGCGTCGGCGTCCGAGGTCACCTTCTCCCCGTCGACCAGCAGAACGGGCTTGAGCTCTACGGACTCGCCGGCGTCGGAACTCACTCGGTCCACGACGACGATGTCGCCGACGGACACCTTCTCCTGACGGCCGCCGGCCTTGACGATCGCGTACACCACGTTCTTGCTCATCTCTGTCGCTCGCGTTGATCTGGGCACCCGCGCGCTCGCATCGAAGCGGCAGAGCCGCAGACATGAGCCCACGCCGTTCGGCGCGCACAGGCAGCGGTGCACTGGGGCACCGCCGTCCAAGATTACGCGAGGCAGGGCAGATGGGGCAAACCACCACGACGTGACCTGGCTCTCCCTCAGTGCGCAGAACGGCTCAGGTGAGGCCCAGGATAGCCTGCCCGCCGGACACGACGGCAGCCGCCGGGTATCTGGTCCCGCGCGACGGTGATGACCTCACCGAGGAACGCCTGGATACCCGGCGACTGCCGTCACATCCTCAGCTGTCCAGGTATCCGTTCGGGTTGAGGACGTACTTCACCGCCGTACCGGAGTCGAAGTCGGCGTAGCCGGCCGGCGCCTCGTCCAGGCTGATCGCCGTGGCGTTCACGTTCTTCCCGATGTTCACCCGGTCGTGCAGGATGGCGTTCATCAGGCCGCGGTGGTACTTCATCACCGGGCACTGACCGGTGACGAAGGCCAACGACTTGGCCCAGCCGGTGCCCAGGCTCAGGGACAGCGAGCCCTTCTTCGCGGCCTCCGTGCTGGCACCCGGGTCACCGGTGACGTACAGGCCGATGATGCCCAGCGACCCACCGGAGCCGGTGATGTCCATCAGCGAGTTGAGCACGGTGGCCGGCTTCTCCGTGCCTGCGTCCGCACCGTGGCCATGAGCCTCGAACCCGACCGCGTCCACTGCGCACTCCACCTCCGGTTCGCCGAGGATCTGCTCGATCTGCTCAGCCGGTTCGCCCTTGGTCAGGTCGATGGTCTCGCAGCCGAAGGCGGCGGCCTTCTCCAACCGCTTGGCGTTCATGTCGCCGACGATCACCACGGCGGCACCGAGCAGGAACGCGCCGGTCGCAGCGGCCAGCCCGACCGGTCCTGCACCGGCGATGTAGACCGTGGAACCGACGCCGACGCCGGCACTGACGCAGCCGTGGAAACCGGTGGGAAAGATGTCCGAGAGCATGGTCAGGTCCATCATCTTCGCCAGCGCCTGGTCCCGGTCCGGGAACTTCAGCACGTTGAAGTCCGCGTAGGGCACCAGCACGTACTCGGCCTGGCCACCGACCCAACCACCCATGTCCACGTAGCCGTAGGCACTGCCGTACCCGTCCGGGTTGACGTTCAAGCAGACACCGGTCTTGCGCTCCTTGCAGTTCTTACACCGCCCGCAAGCGATGTTGAACGGCACGGAGACGATGTCACCGACCTGCAGGGTCTCCACGTCTGACCCGAGCTCGATGACCTCGCCGGTGATCTCGTGGCCGAGGACGAGGTCGGCCGGTGCCGTGGTGCGGCCGCGCACCATGTGCTGGTCCGAGCCACAGATGTTGGTCGCGACCGTCTTCAGAATCACGCCGTGCGGTACCTTGCGCCCGACGTTCGCCGGGTTGACACCTGGTCCGTCCTTGAGCTCGAACTCGGGGTAAGGGATGTCCTGGATCTCGACCTTGCCCGGTCCCTTGTACGCGACTGCTCGGTTCGTTGCCATGTCCTGCTCCTTCGCTGGAAAGCGCGGGCAGGTCCGAGACGGACGGGGCCCGCTGGATGATGCGGAGCCGTAGCGCCGGGCTGAACATCGCTCGACCGCCGTGGTCCACATGATCGATGCCTGGGGCCGTTCCGATGCACGCCGGGACGACCTGACTTCGACGCTAACACCGGTACCACCGGTCAACAACCGGACGGTGCGGGAGGGTGCTGAGCAGCGCTGAAACGGGCCGAAGTCCCCATGTCGCTGGCCGGGGTCGAGCGGCTGGGGCCGATAACGTGGGCACCGATGAACGAGCAGCGCCCGGTGCCGCCCCAGTACCCGACCACAGCCACCCTGATGCTGCTGGCCGACCGCGGTGACCCGTTCCAGCGGACGAGCGCGCAGGCGGCCTCGGCCCGGCAGGTGATCACCGACCTGCTGCAGCTACTGCCCGCGGACCAACGCGAGTTCGGCGAGCAGTTCGAACCGGCCGCTCACGCTCTCGCCCACGCGGTGGCGACCCTGAACACCTGGCAGCTCTCCCCCCAGGAGGCGACGGTGCTCACGCTACCGACGGTGCCGTCCTGGGGTGAGGCACCGATGCTGGAAGACGTCTGGGTGGGCCGGGAGCCGCCTCGGCTCACCGGTGAGGCGGTGTACGGCTTCCAGGGAGCGATCACCCCGCTGCTCGCGCATCTGCTGAACGCCATCCGGAACCTGGAGCAGGGCAGTTACGCCTACGGTGCCGGACTGCGCCGGGTGATGCTGGCCGCGGCTGTGGCCGAGTTCGCCGCGCGGGTGGAGGCGGCGGTGAGCATCTACACCGCGGCGGTGTGGGACTTCGAGCGCCCCTCGATGCCGACCGGCGCCGTCAGCTCGGCGCGGGTGGAGTTGCGCAGCAGTCCGCGGGCGCACCCGCAGGCGCGGTGGGCCCGCGCGGCTCGGGTGCTGTTCCTGCCGGGCCGGATGGAGATCACCACTGCTGACGGTCTGGAGGTGATCGGCGACCAGGTGCCCATCGCGGGGCTGATGCATGTGGTGCCGCCCTCGCCGCGAGCCGTGCTCACTGCCTACGACCCGGCCGAACGCTATACCCGGCTCGCGCTGCAGGACGAGCTCGGTGCGGTGCACCTGTGCGACGCCGACGGCTACAGTTTGGGCGCGATCGCGGTGGCGGACTGGCTCAGCCAACCGGAGCTGCAGATCGCCCAGCAGGTGGCCACCATCGCCGGGGAACGGCCGATGGCCGCTCGGGACAGGTTGGTGTGGGGACTGCAGGTGTCCGGAATCGTCGACGGCGCTGCGGTACTGGGCGTACCCATCCGCCGGGGGGTGATGCATCCGCCGAGCCGGGCGCCGATCACCACCGGTACGCCGGCCACCTCCTCGCCCCCGGCTACCCCGGGCTATCAGCCACGGGCACTGATCCGTCTGCTCCGCCCAGCGCCGCACCATCAGCCCTACCGGGGCACGGCCGCCAAACCGCAGGCAGCCCATAAGCGGCGCCAGCAACGCCTGAAAACCTGGCGCAAGGACACCGGGCCCGGCTCGGTGATCAACCACGTGGTGCGCGGCGCTGCACCGGCCGCGATCTGGATCGGCGGGCTGGGAAGCGCGTATCTGTTCGCGGAGACGATCTGGGCGCGGGTGTGCCTGCTCTGGGCGATCGTGGCGGTGCTCGAACCCTGGCTCTGGTGGGTGTTCGAGCACCTGCGGGACCGTCACCCCCGGCGGATGACGGCGGCCTACCGCCCAGGCCGCTACCCGGGTGGCAGCCGCGCCTTCGCCGGACGTGCCGCGCTGCTGTTCGACGGAACAAACATCGGCGTGCGTGGACCGCAAGGGCATATCGCCTGGGCGGCCGGCCCGTCGGACGCCCACCTGGGAGTGGTGGCTGTCCATCGGTTGATGGACGGCGGTATGCCCTGGGCGATCGCGCTGGTGGACCACGGTGGCCGGTGGCGGTTCGTCCTACCGATCGCGCAGTGGGTCCCCAGTGGCGATCTGGGCGGTCTGGCCGGGTTCGCCAAGGCGGCCGGGTTGACCGTGGCCGACGCTCAGGCGCACCAGGTGCCGGTCACCGAGGACGTCTTCGATGAGCGGACTCAATCGACGCAGCAGCCGAGCTTCGGCCCGCCCACCCGCGGGATGGTGATTCTGGCGGGGTGGTGCCTGATGGTGGTGCCGTTGACACTGGCCGGCAGCCGACTGGCCACGTTCACCCTGCTCGCGCTGGCAGCGGTCGCGACCGTGCCGGCGGCGGCCCGGTGGCTGTGGCACAGGATGCTCGCGCGCCGGACCCCGGTGAACTGACCCGAGCATGAGCTGACCCCGAGCACCAGTCGAGGCGCTCGACTGGTGCTCCGGGGAATCAGTTCGCGTCCGGTGGGCCGTTCGGCCCGGTCAGGAGGTGCCGGTGCTTGTCTGTTCCGCGCTGGCCGATTCGGTGTTCTGAGCCGGCTCCTCGGTGCTCTGGTCCGGCTCCGCCTCCGGGGTTGACGCCTGGTCCGGCGCTGCGCTCGGCGCCTGGTCGGCGCCCTGTGCCGGCGCTGCGCTCCGCGCTTGGTCAGCGCCCTGGTCCGGCTCCTCGTTCCGCGCCTCAGCGCCCTGGTCCGGCCCCGCCTGCTGAGGCTGGTCAGCACCGCGGGGCTCGCTGGAGGCTGCCGGAGCCGCATCATCGGTGCGTACGGCCTCATCAGCCGCAGGAGTCGCAGGGCGCCCGCCGTCAGTGTCCGCACCCTCAGCCGTCGGCGACGGCGGCGCGTCCACCTTCGCTTCTTCGCTCTCGTGCGCATGTGCTGCAGCCGCGGCGATCGTGGCCAGGGTGGCCTTCACCTGCGCCCGCTGCTCGTCGTCCACCTCGGGTTCGGCCGGGGTGGCCGTTGCCTTCGCCTCGCTCTTGGACTTGCGCCGCCGACCAGAACGAGATCCGTCCGACCCTGCACCGGCCTCGGAGCCGCCGGAGCGGGACTCGACCGGTTCGGAGTGCACGATGATGCCGCGGCCGTTGCAGTGCTCGCAGTTCTCGCTGAACGCCTCCACCAGGCCCTGGCCGACCCGCTTACGGGTCATCTGCACCAGGCCGAGGGACGTCACCTCGGCTACCTGGTGGCGGGTACGGTCCCGGCCGAGGCACTCGGTGAGACGGCGCAGCACCAGATCCCGGTTCGCCTCCAGCACCATGTCGATGAAGTCGATCACGATGATGCCGCCGATATCCCGGAGCCGGAGCTGGCGGACGATCTCCTCAGCCGCCTCCAGGTTGTTCCGGGTGACCGTCTCCTCCAGCGTGCCACCGGATCCGGTGAACTTGCCAGTGTTCACGTCCACCACGGTCATTGCCTCGGTGCGGTCGATCACCAGCGAACCACCGGAGGGTAGGAACACCTTGCGGTCCATCGCCTTCGCCAGCTGCTCGTCGATCCGGTGACTGGCGAAGACGTCCTTCTCCTCGGTCCACTCGCTGATCCGGTCGGTCAGGTCCGGTGCGACGCTCTCGATATAGCCCGAGATCGTGCGCCAGGCCTCTACACCGGAGACCACCAGCGACTTGAAGTCCTCGTTGAACACATCCCGCACCACCCGGGTGGCCAGTTCGGGTTCACCCTTGAGCAGCGTCGGTGCCGAGGTGGACTTGCGGCCCACCTTGGTCTGGATATCGGCCCACTGCTTGGTCAGCCGGTCCACGTCCAGGCGCAGTTCCTCCTCGCTGGCACCTTCGGCGGCGGTGCGCACGATCACGCCCTGCCCGTCCGGGACGATCTCCTTGAGCAGCTTCTTCAGCCGGGCCCGCTCCGTGTCCGGGAGCTTGCGGGAGATACCGGTCATCGCCCCGGAGGGCACCAGCACCAGGTATCGGCCGGCCAGGGTCACCTGTGCGGTGAGCCGGGCCCCCTTGTGTCCGATCGGGTCCTTCGTGACCTGCACCAGGATGGAGTCGCCGGAGTGCAGCGCCTCTTCGATCCGGCGCGGCTGACCCTCGAGGCCGGCGGCGTCCCAGTTCACCTCACCGGCGTAGAGCACCGCGTTGCGGCCCTTGCCCAGGTCCACGAATGCCGCCTCCATCGACGGCAGCACGTTCTGCACCCGGCCCAGGTACACATTGCCGACCATCGACGTCTGCGACTTGCGCGCCACATAGTGCTCGACCAGGACATCGTCCTCGAGCACCGCGATCTGGGTCTTGCCGTCGCGGGCTCGCACCACCATGCTGCGTTCCACCGACTCGCGGCGCGCGAGGAACTCGGCCTCGGTGATCACCGAACGGCGCCGGTTGGCGTTCCGCCCTTCCTTACGGCGCTGCCGTTTGGCCTCCAGCCGGGTGGAGCCCTTCAGTGCGGTGACCTCATCGCCACCGGAGCCACCGTTCTCACTGCGCGACCCCCGGCCGCCCCGCCGGCGGCGACGCCGACGGGAGCTACTCCCGTTCGACTCCTCCGTCGAGTCGCCGCCACCGGAGTCGGCGCTGCTCTCCGCGCTCGCTGTGTCCTTCTTCTCGGCCTTGCCCGCCTGGCCGCCCTTGCCTGGCTCTTTGCCAGCGTCCTTGGCGGACTGCTCGTCGGCGGCAGTGGAGCCGCTCGACTCACCGCTGGTGCCGTCGCTGTCGTGAGCGGCGTCGCCGTCGTTGGCGTCGTTGCCGTCCCCGGAGCCGGGGCTCTTCCGCCGGCCGCGGCCACCGCGCCGGCGACGACGCTTACCGGCCCCGGAGGAGCCGCTGTCATCGCCGGTGGAGGTCGAGCCGTCGCCGCCGTCCTCGGCGTCACCGTCGGAGTCGTCCCCCTGGCTGGCGGTGGCGCCGGTGGACTGGGCACCGGATTCCTCCGACCCGGTCGATCGTGGTCCGCGGCGACGTGAGCCGGTGATGTCCGGAGCCTGGAACAGCAGCGCCGTCGCCGGCAACCGTGGTGCGTCGTCCTCGGACTCCTCCTCGTCGGTCTCGTCGGTGCTGTCCTCGTCGGAGTCCTCGGTCTCCCGCTCGGGCAGGTCGATGTCGATCGCCAACTCCTCGGCGGATCCGTCCCGCGCTGGTGCCGGCTCGGTGTCCGGCTGCACGCCGAACGCTGCGAACACGTCCAGCGACGGCGCCATCTCTTCGGCGGCCTTGGCCTTGGTGCTACGCCGGCGCTTCTTCGCGTTCTGGGGCTCGTCGGCGCTCTCCGGCGGAGTGGTCTGCGCAGCGGTCTCGACGGCGTCGGCCACGTCCGCAGGAGGATGCCCCGCGTCCCGCTCGGCCGCTGAAGTTGTTGCGGCATCAGAACCGGTGGGCTCGCTCTGCGGCGCACTCGCCTCCGCAGTGGCGCGGCGTGGCCGGCTGGAGCGGCGGCTCCGGGTGGTCCGGGCGGGTGCTGCGGCCTCCTGCACCGGGGTTTCCACCAGTGCGGACTCGGCGGCCGCACCCTGTTCGTGGCCGGCGGCCGAGGAGTCCGCAGTGTGACCGGACTGCTCAGCGGCTGTCTCCGGCGGCGCGGTCGCCCCGGGTTCCGGGGCGGTCGCCGCGGGTTCGGGTGCAGTCACTGGTGCGGTGGCCCGCCGGGACCGTCGAGCTCTCGGCGCCGACTGCGCCTGAGCATCCTGCGCTGCTGCTTCTGCGGTGTTCTGTTCTTCTGACACGGGGGTACTCCCGGGTGCCACCGAGCCCCAGCCATACCCACCTGGCGCTCAGCAGCGATTTCACGGCCCGTGCGGGCCTCCATGGTCATCAAGTCCTCATGCTCCGGCCTCGCGAGTGCTCGCGTTGACCCTCTGCCAACGTCATCACGTGCCATGTGGGCACGTTCGCCGGGTGGTCGGCCCCGGACCGCGCCGAGCCTCTCGGCGGCGCGTGTTCCGCAACCCCAACTACCTTTGCTGATGTCGCTGGGTGATACCGGCAGGTACGGTCGAGCCGGTCACCGCAAGCAGTATCGCACAGCGGGGACGTACTTACCTGGAACCCGAAGACGACCCGCCGCCACGGCGAGCCGCTGCAGGCCCGGCGAGCACCGCCGTCGACCATGAAACCATCACGACCCCAGACTGCCGCCACCCGGCCCGCGGCCTGGTTCCCGCGGCCCTGGCAGAATCGAGGGATGACGCAGCAGCATCTCCTCGCGCTGGTGGTGGCAGTCGCCGCCCTGGCCCTGCTCGGCGTGACGGTATGGGCGTGGCGGGGACGATCGGCGGCGGCTCGGTTCTGGATGCCGGAGACACTCGTCGGGAGCTGGCAGCTGGAGCGGTGCGTGCTGCTCGGGGCGCCGACCTTCGCGCTGATGATGCTTGATGCTGCAGTCATGGCCAGCATCCGGACACCCGAGGTCACGGCCGTGGGTGGTGTGATCTTCCTGCTGCTGTGCCTGCCGTCCCTGTACTTCATCCTCGCCTTCCTGCCGGTCCCCTTGGCGCTGTACCCGCGCTGGGCGAAGGAGATCAAGGAGTGGCGCCGCCAGGCGAACGCGGAGCTGGACGCATGGCTGGCCGAGCGGCGCTCGCAACGGTGAGCGGACCGGGATGAGCGCCCCTGTGCTCGAGGCCATCCTGACGGTCACCTCGCACCTGGACCTCCGAGAAGCGCTGCGCAACCTCGTGCGAGCCAGCAGCGACCTGACCGGTGCCAGCTATGCCGCGATCACGATCATCGACCCCTCGGGTGACGTGGAGATGTTCGTGGACACCGAAGGCAACCCGGAACCGGTATCGACCGCTGGACGCGGGGCGTACCTGGAGGTCCCGGTTCTGCTGCGGGAGGCGACCTACGGGAATCTCACCCTCACCGGGCGGGACAGCCCGTTCCTCGCCGAGCAGGCAGACCAGGTCCGGATGCTCGCTGCGGCGGCAGCGATCGCCGTGCAGAACGCACGCCTCTACGACGAGGCCCGGACCCGGGAACGATGGCTCGCCGTCGGGCAGGAGATCACTACCATGCTGCTCTCCGGCACCGATGTGGAGGAGTCCCTCGGCCTGATCGCGGTTCGGATGCGGCAGGTGGCGCGCGCGGACACCGCAGTGATCGTGCTGCCCGGGGTCGGCAGCGACTGGGTGATCGAGTTCGCCGACGGTGACCCCGTCGGCGACCTGATCGGCATCGTCATGCCACCGCACGGCCGGGCGATGGCCGTGCTGGCCGACGGACGCGGCATCATCGTCGACTCGTTCGCCCGGGCGCGCCCGTTGAGGGTGCCGGAGTTCGGCCGGTACGGGCCGTCGCTGTACGCGCCGCTGGTGGCCGCAGACCGCAAGCTGGGCGTGTTCATCCTGCTCCGGAACAAGGATGCCCCCGAGTTCACCGAGAACGAGCTGACCATCGCCGAGTCGATCGCTCGGCAGGCGGCGCTGGCGCTCACCCTGGCCGAGTCCCGGCAGGCGGCGGACCTGGCGTCGCTGCTCGCCGAACGGGGGCGGATCGCACGGGACCTGCACGATCTAGCGATCCAGCAGCTGTTCGCCACCGAGCTGCAGCTGCGTTCGGCCGCACAGGCCACCGCGGACCCGCAGGCGGAGCAGAACTTCGAGTCGGCGCTGGCCGGCGTGGACCAGGCGGTCGCCCAGATCCGTTCGATCGTGCGCACGTTGCGCACCGACGCCCAGGAGTCCCCACTGCTGGTCCGGCTGCAGCGGGAGGAGTCCCTGTCGCGGATCGGACTCGGCTTCGCGCCCACGCTGAGCATCGACGGCCCGTTGGCCGAGGACCCGCAGCTGGAGGAACGACTCGGGAGCGACCTCGCCGACGATGTGGTCGCGGTGGTGCGGGAAGGCTTCGCCAATGCCGCCCGGCACGCCGGTGCCACTGCTGTGCACGCAGCCGTCCAGCTCGAGGTGGACCGGCTGACCGTGCAGGTCAGCGACAACGGCACCGGAGTCGATCCGCACCGCAGCCGCCGTTCCGGACTGGCCAACCTGGCGGCCCGTGCCGAGGCGTACAACGGCACCTGTGAGCTGGTGGCCGGGGAGGTGGGCTCGGTGCTCACCTGGACGGCGGAGCGCCGTTGAGGCGCGGTGAGGACGGCGGACAACCGCTGCGACGGCTCGTACGGCGGGTGAGGCCGGTCAAGCCGATGGCACGTCGTGGCTGTGCAGCTCGGCGAGCACCCGATCCCGGGCGAGGCTGATATGCCCCGCCAGCGCGTGGCACGCCGCCTCGACGTCGCCTACGGCAATCGCATCGATGACCGCTTGGTGTTCAGCAGTCACGGTCGAGAGCGTGGTGCGCCGGTGCGCCTGGTACTGCCCGATCGTCAGTTGGATCTCACCGGAGATCATCTCGTACATGCGGCTCAGTCGCTCACTCTCGAAGCCTCGCACGAGGCCCCAGTGGAACGTGATGTCGGCCTGGACGAGTTCGGTGAACTCGCCGTGCGCCTCGGCTGCCTGCATCGCTTGCTGAGCGCGGGTCAGCTCCTCCGGGACCTTCTTCTTGCCCGCCAGATGCGCGACTGCGGTCGACTCGAAAGTCGACCGGCTGAAGAAGAGGTCCCTGATCTCAGCATCGGTCAGCCGCGGCACTACGGCGGACTTGTGCGCCACGCGGCGAAGAAGCCCTAGGGCGGTGAGCCGCTCCAGGCACGCCTTCGCGGTCGGTCGCGCGATACCGTACTCGCTGGCGACTCGAAGCTCCGTCACCTTTTCACCCGGAGCGATATCACCGTTGATGATCCTGCTTCGCAGCGCCTCGAAAAGCGCCTCACCTAGCGAGGATGGTCCGAGTTTGTACTGCGACGACGTAGCCACGTGCATCCTCTCCACTGGTCGTGGCCACTGGGCGCCGAATCCTGTCCGACTCACCACACGGCCCTCACTCATCTCTTGCTAGGCAAGATTACCTGTCGCACGGGCCAACCTCAGTAGCCTTGGGACGGATCGACCACGTTGACCAGCGTGTCCCCGTTCACCCAGCGAGCGACATTATCGAGCACGATCTGGCGACCACGCTCACCGGTACCGGGCGTCGTCGCGCCATTATGCGGAGTGACGATGACATTCTGCAGGTCCCACAGCTCACTGTCAGCGGGAAGCGGCTCGTCGCCATGCGCGTCAAGGCCAGCGCCGGCGATCGTGCCCTCTCGGAGCGCAGCGAGGAGCGCGTCGTCGTCCACGATGCCGCCACGTGAGACCACCACGAGGAACGCGCTCGGCATCATCAGCGCCAGTTCTTCGGCACCGATCAGGCCCCGGGTCAGCGCGGTGAGGGGGGTGGTGACCACAACGAAGTCGCTCTCCCGGAGCAGCTCCTCCAGCCCCTCCCGGTGGTACACCAGACGGACGTCTCCGTCCTGCGCCGGACCTACACTCCGGCGCAGTGCACGGACCTGCATATGGCATGCCAGGGCCTTCCCTGCGAGGTCAGTCCCACTGTTGCCGTAGCCCACGATGCCCAGAGACGCCCCCGCAAGTTCACCGTGCACATAGCGGTCCCACTCCCGCCGCTGCTGCGCCCGGAACCACCGCGGCGCGTCTCGGTTCAGCATGAGCATCAGGAGGAGCGCATGCTCCGCGAGCGGGACCGCCCCGTTGCCGACGGCGGAGGTCAAGAGTGCCTGGTCCGGTATCGCCCCAGCCGCCATCCAGGCATCCACGCCGGCGGCGCTGCTGTGCACCCACCGCAGTGCTGGCAGGAAGCTCAGGTCATCCCCGGGCGAGGCACCGAGGACCGCCCCGACGCGGAGAGGGTCGACTCCGCTCGCCCGACAGCTCTGCTCGCTCACCTGCTCGATCTCCACCACCTCTCGTCCCGCGGCAGCCTGCTTCAGCTGCTGAACGGACGGAGCCGCCGGCCGCTTGACCACGATCGTGTCGATCATCTCGGACCCCCTTCCGGGTCGATCTCGATCACTTCAAGCCCGTGGTCGAGATGCCCTTGATCAAGTACTTCTGCGCAAAGGCGAAGAAGCACAGGATCGGCGCGAGAGACAGCAGCGACATCGCCATCAGCGTCCCCACCCCCTGGTTCGACGTCGAGTCGACCAGGGCATTCAACGCCACCGGCACGGTGTAGACCGCATTGTCGGTCAGGTAGATCAACTGGCCGAAGAAGTCGTTCCAGGTCCAGATGAAAGTGAATATCGCCGTCGTGATCAAGGCTGGCCGCATCAAGGGCAACACGATGTACCAGAACGTGCGGAAGGGGCCCGACCCGTCGATCCACGCCGCCTGATCCAACTCTCTAGGAATCCCCCGGATGAACTGCACCATGAGGAAGATGAAGAACGCATCCGTGGCGAGGAACTTCGGCAGGATCAACGGCACGAACGTGTTCACCAGGTCCAGATTCGCAAAGATGATGTACTGCGGGATGATCGTCACATGCATCGGTAGCATGACCGAGACGAGCACGATCGCGAAGTAGACCTTACGCGCGCGGAACTCCAGGCGTGCCAGGGCATACGCCGTCAGGGAACACGCGATCAGATTCCCGGCGACACAGCTCAGCGCCACGATCGTCGAGTTCGCAAAGAACACCAGGAAGGTGTACTCCCCGACCTCCCAGCCGAGCCTGAAGTTCTCCAGGGTGAGCTCGGTCGGGATGATGCTCGGGTCAGTCAGCACCAGATGCCCCGGCTTGAAAGCACTGACCGCCATCCAGATCAGCGGGTAGAGCATGAAGATTCCGAACAGGATCAGGCCCCCGTGCCGCAGGATGCTGCTACGCCGACGGCGCTGCGTCATCGAGGCACGCTGGCCGAGCCGCCCCGTGGAGGTGGGCGGGTGCTCCGTCGCTGTCATCGTCGATTCAGCCATCTCAATCTCCGTAGAACACCCAGTACTTGGACAAGGTGAAGTGCACCGCGGTGATGATCCCGATCACCGCGAGAAGCACCCACGCCAGGGCGGAGGCGTAACCCATGTCGAAGCTGACGAATGCCTTCTGATAGATGTACAGCGTGTAGAACAGGGTCGAGTCTGAGGGCCCGCCGGTTCCGCCGCTGATGATGTGTGCCTGCGTGAACGCCTGGAACGCTCCGATCGTCTGCAAGATCAGGTTGAAGAAGATGATCGGCGTCAGTAGCGGCACGGTGATCTTGCTGAACTGCCGGACCGCCGATGCGCCGTCCACCCGGGCCGCCTCGTAGTACTCCTCGGGGATCTGGCGCAGGCCCGCTAAGAAGATGATCATCGGCGACCCGAAGGTCCAGACGTTGAGGATGATCAGGGTGCCGAGCGCGGTTCCGGAGTTCTGCAGCCAGCTCGAACCCTCCACTCCGAACAGGGCGAGGAACTGGTTCACCAGCCCGCTATGGCCGAACACCTGCCGCCACAGCACCGCGACCGCTACCGAACCGCCCAGCAGTGACGGCAGATAGTACGCACTTCGGTAGATCGCCAGTCCGCGCAGACCCTTGTCCAACACCAGGGCCAACAACAACGCGAACGCCAGCTGCAAAGGCACCGAGACGAACACATAGGTCACTGTGACCCGGACCGAGTTCCAGAACCGAGGGTCCTCGACCAGTCGGGCGAAGTTCTCACCGCCGATGAATTCAGGGCTGGAGAGCACGTTGTAGTTCGTGAAGGACAGGTACAACGACGCGAGCATCGGCACCGCGGTCACCAGCACCAGGCCGAGAAGCCACGGGAGCATGAAGACGTGCGCAGCACCCTCCTGACGACGCCACGACTTCCTCTTCCGCCGCGAGGGGGGTGGTGGCGCGGCTTGCGACCCAGACCTCGCTGAGTCCGTCAGCGTCTGGGACATCGGACGGTCAGCTCGCTCTCTCGAGGCTGTCCGTAACCTCGGACATCATCTGGTCGACTCCGGCCGGGATGGTCGTCGAGCCGTCGATGATCCCCTCGAGCACCCGCCGCAGCGTGACCCGCCACTCACTGGAGCCAGGCGGCGATTCGTAGAAGGGGGTTCGGTCGGCGGAGCGGTTCTCCTCGCCCAGGTCGATCATCTCCACCTCGAGGGGCGTGGCGAACTCGCGGTACTCCTCGGCGACCCGCGGATTGATCGGGGTTCCCATCGTGAAGCCGACCTCCCGGAGCAGGTCGATGCTGTTGATGACGTAGCTGAGCACATGACCGGCTGGTTCCACGACGTCGTCGGAGACACCGGAGTACAGCCCCATCCGTGGGGTGTAGAGGAACTGGTACCCGGCGACCGCGTCGGACGCCACCGGCGGGTGCATCAGCGAGAACTCCAAGTCGGGGAACATCGCCGCATCGTCGATCACATGGTTGGCGTTGCCGAAGTGCAGCAGTGTGATGTCACCGATGTCCTCCCAGCTCGGCTCGACGCCGTCCTGCTCGCTGATCGAGGTCGTCGCACCGGCTTCGCGGAGCCTCTCCCACCACTCGATCCAGGCGATCATGGTCTCGGCGGTGAAGCCGAGCCCGCCCTCCTCGGTCCACAACTGTTCGCCGTGCTGCCGTAGCCAGTTCTGCAGCGACAGGTCGTGGTCCGCCCGGTAGGACAGAGCCCGCCGATCGTGGGGATTGTTGTCGCTGTAATCGAGGCAGAACTCGGCGAGCTCGTCCCAGCTCCACTGGTCGGGGATCTCGACGCCGTCCTCCTCGGCGAATGTGCGGTTGTACCGCAACACTGGGATGTGCACGCCGAACGGCATCGTGTTGAACTCGCCGCTCAGCTTGAAGGACTCGATGTCGGAGTCGTCGAAGTCGGAGAGGTCGAGAGAGTCGATGTCGTCGACCTGACGGAAGAGGTCGTTCGCGTGATACGTCAGCACGTCGGGTGACGGCACCCAGAAGATGTCCGCGACGTTGCGGGCTGCCATCTGGGTGGTCATCCGCTCGCGATAGGCGTTGTAGTCCGCGAACTCGATCTCCAGCTGAATGTCGGAGACCTCTTCGGCCATGTCCTCGAAGGCCGTCCGGTAGTTCTCTTCGCGGACGGTGTTACCCCAGAACGCATAGCTCACGGTTCCGGAAGCACCGCCGCCGCCATCACCGCCGCCGCTACCGCCGGACCCGGCCACACCGGTACACCCGGAGAGGATGCCGCCTCCGACCGCAGCACCGGCGACCGTGAAGAGGCTTCGTCGACTGAGCACAACCATGGTGATTCTCCCGTCATTGGAAGTGAGTGCCCCGCAGGGCCTGTCGTACCGCAATACTTATACATGTCAGACTGTCTGTCAAGATTGCATGTCTAACTCAATCACCTCGAAGAGTCCCAGCTCCGGTGTCTGTACCTGGACGTGGGTCCCGGTGAACGTCCACTCGAGGTCGACGCCAGCCACCCGGGCGCGGGCCCGTACCGGCTCGCGATCACTCGGGATACGCACCGCACCCGGGGTTATCGGCAGCGGTTCGACAAACCGCTGGGGCTTATCGCCCGATCGGTTCAGCAGATGCAGCACCGTGGCCCCGGACCAGTTGCGGCCGAGGACCAGCTGCACCTGCCCGGGCAGGTCGGTCTCGATCCGCAGCTGGTCCGCACGGCCGGTCAGCTCGAGGACCTTGTCGATGAGGCCCTCCCGCACTCGGTGCAGACCGAGCTCGTGAAAGGCCTGCCCCGGCCGCCAGGGCACGAGGGCGAGCTGTCCGGGCCCCTCGGCTCCGGCCAGCCAACCGGGGTGCGGGGTGGGCTCGTTGCCGTAGCAGAGCTCCGGCGGACCGTAGGTCGACCGACCGAGGGCGTACCAGTCCGCCTCGGCACCCTCGCGCCCCTGCAGCACCTCGAAGGCACCGATCGCCGGTGCGTACCCGGAGCCCACCGGGAGGTGCAGGGAGAACAACGATTCCTGAGTAGTGAACTGTGCCGTTCGCGTCGCAAGCGGCGCAGCGGTCCCGATCTGCAGGTCCCCCTTGTGCCACGCCGAGTCCCCGACCGCGACCACGGTGCCGCCCGCGGCGAGGATCGCCTCGACCGCTGCCACCGCATCGGGAGCGAGCGCACCGAGCGCCGGCAGGATCAACAGGTCATAGCGCGACGCCAGCTCGTCGCTCAGCAGGTCCTGGCGGACCACATCGAACGGGATGTGGGACTCCTGCAACGACTGGTACCAGCCACGGAACTCCGCGAGCCGCTGCGCGGCATCAGTCCCCGTGCCCGTCCCCCGCACCAGCCCGACGCGGGCGGCCGACCGCAGGCCCGCATACATGTCGGTGTTGTCCCGATGGAATCGGGTGATCCAGGACCCCATCGTCAGGCAGTCATACCCGCCCGTCTCCGGCAGCCCCATCACGTAGGTCGAGGGACTGCCGCCGTGTGCGATCGTCTGCAGGAGGTACTGGGCAAAGTGGTGCGGATCCTCGCCGGCCCACCGGTAGGGCATATCGACGAAGCCCACACAGTTGACGTACACCGTGCGCTCCGGGTCCGCTGTGCGCGAGGCGCTCACCGATTCGGCGGTCGCCGTGTGCCACAACGGTCGCCCTACGGCGTTGTTGGCCTCGTAGTAGGTGACGTCAGCGTTGTCCTTGAGCAGGAGGGCCGCCTCCGGCGCGAGCGACCGAATGTGCTCGCTCATCCTCTGGTTGAGGTCCTCCAAGGTCTCGGTCGCGAAGCTGCGCCAGGTCGCGTATCCGGACGACGACGGTCCGGTCGGTAGCGCAACGCCGGGCGCATGGGCGGCGAACGCCACCCGGCACGACTCGCACTGGCAGACTCCCCGGTACCGGCGTGAGTAGTCGTACTCGTTGAAGTGCATCATGTTGAAGAAGAAGCCGCGAATGTCGTATCGGCCGAGCACCTCCCCGACGACGTCGAACATCTTCTGCTGGTAGTACGCACTCGACGGGCACACGCTGCGGTAGCCGTTGTAGACCTGCGGCTCGCCGTCCGGGCCGACGAAACACCACTGCGGGTACCGCTCCGACCGCCGCCGGTCGATCTTCGAGAAGTCCATCCGAGCGAGCACCCGGATGCCACGCCGGCCAGCAGCCGCGACCGCGTCACCGATGACGTCCCCGGAAGCACGCTGGGCCAGCGTCGGGTTGACCGTCTGACAGTCGAGCTCGCTGGGGTAGTTCGCGATGATGCCGCCCACACTCAGCAGCCAGGTGTCGGCGCCATACTCCTCGATGGTGTCGAGCACCTTCTCGACATCGAGCCCGCTCGGGTCGATCTGCCGGAGATTGGTCTGGAACCCGCGGAACGGCGCACGCCACCAGGGGCCGGTCTGCGCGGCCATCCTCACCACACCAGGTGGACGGTCTCGAACAGGTCGAGGCGCTCTAGGCGCATCGTCGCGAGCCCGCCGGTGACCGTGGCCTCGATCTCCTGATCGGCGAGCACGAGGCGTGCCGTGACCGAGGAGACGCCCGCGGGCAACCGGACCACGATCGTCTGGTCGACCAACGCCACGGTCTCGTGCCGCTGCCCGCGCATCGCCATCGGGTGATTGAGGTTGACCAGCGATACTGCGAGCTGGTCCTGGCCCTCGCGCACCGCGATGTCGATCAGCCCGCAGCCGTTGACCTCGACCCGCGGCGAAGTACCTCCGAGTGCCCACCGCACCGCGTTCGCGATCAGCCGGCCATGGTCGGACTGCAGTGCCTGCCAGTAGACCTCGCCGATGTTGAAGGCAATGTAGACGGTCCGCGCCCCAGTCTCGTGCTCTCGCGTGACCACAGCTGGCGGGCCATCGAAGCTGCGGGGATAGACCTCTTCCATCGGCAGGTCGGGATAGTCCGGGATGAAGCGAAAGGCCACCTCGGTATCGTCGACCGCTTCGACCCCGAGCACCCGGGTACCACCGACGATGCGGGTAGCACCGTCGTAGCCGGCCGAGACCGGATGGCCCGGAGTGAGGGTGATGTAGTTGTTCTTGACCGGGCCGCGCACGTCCTCGACCAGGCGAACGCCCAGCGTCTCGCCCAGGGCGAGCCGGCGATCGCTCTGGCCGGTGAGCGAGGCATCGTAGGCGGCGACGATGCTGCCTCCCCGGGCGACATAGTCCTCCAGGATCTGCACATGCTCCGGGTCCAGGTCGGATCCGGAGTGCAGGACGAGCACTCTGATTCCCTCGAGGCGCTCAGCCGTGAGCGTCTCGTCCGCGATGTACTCGAACGGGATCCTGGCCTCGATCAGCGCCTGGTAGACGCCGTCCTCATGCGCCCGCGGGTGTCGGTCGGACAGCTGCCACGGCGTGGGGCCGAGCGGGGCGCGGCAGTCCAACAGTGCGACGTCGGCAGTGACCGTCAGGCCCTCCAGCAGGTGCTCGGTGCGTGCGTGCCAGTCGAAGGCCTCAACGATCGGCTCCACCCAGCGGTGGTCGAACAGGTCCGCTTTGAACTTGGAGAACCACGGCCGCGCACCCTGGGCGAAGCCGTCCACCACGAAGCTGCGGAGCTCGTGCGGGTTCGTCACCGAGTCCTTCCACCGCAGCACGTGATCTTCGGTGCCCACGGAGGCGAGCAGGGCAGCTGGACGGTCCGGCCAGAGCCCCCGGGCGCGCTTGCCGATCTGGCCCGGGATCCACGCGGGCTCATCATCCCAGCGGCCCTGCTTGTCGATGACGAACATCGGGTAGCGGTCTTCGATCAGCTCGCGCACCAGGTCCCGGGTGAGCGACGCCGAGCGGTTCGGCATGAAGCGCACGTGCGGCTTGACCGACCGGACCGCATCGTCCCACCGGCCGACCAGCTCGCTGAACCGATGACTGCGCCAGGCGCTGTAGGCGGGCCACGCCGGATCCTCGAGATCGCTCGCCCGCGGGAGGTGATAACCGGTATCGGCGTGGAACCGCCGTGCGACCGGCTCCGAGTAGGAGACGCCCTTGACGGTCTCCCAGCGATTGGCGAAGAGTGCGTCGACGTCGTACTCGCGCGTGATCTCCTGAGCGATCTCGGTGATGTGCTCGGTCAGATACGTGCTGAACGGGTCAGTCCAGTACACCCCGGGCATCGAGCTGTGCTCGATCGCATTGCCGTCCTCGTCTCGCGCGAGCCACTCGGGATGAGCCTGTGCGGCGTCGGCACGAATCGCATGCGGGTCCACCCGCGCCATCACGTGCATACCCAGTGCGCGCGCTTCGGCGACGAGATCACCGAACGCGTCGCCGTCGCCAAGGTTGGCACTGCGGCGGTGGTACGGCAGCTGCGTGGGGTAGAACGCCATGTATCCGCCGGCACTCACACACAGCGCATTGGACCTGGTGCGCTTCATCAGGTCCACCCAGAAATCGAGGTCGAAGGTCCCCGGGTCATCGTCGGTGAACGTCACCTGGGTCCACCGCGTCGCCGTGTGATACCACTCCGGCGATCGAACGCTCGTCACATCTGCGGGTCGGGCATCCGTCGTTGTCACATCTGCTCACTTTCGTCGCACGAATTGTTAGACAGTCTAACATGAGTGCTTGTAAGCAAAGATGTGATGGTCAGGTCGATGCCCGGGCGTGGCTTCCCGCAGCTGGACGCGGCCCAGCAGCCAGGTCACTCGAACGGCGACGGGCCGAGCTCGGCCAGAACCTCCTTCATCCGTGCGTAGGCGCGGTTGCGGTAGGCCACCAGGTCGGCGATCCGGTCCGGGTCGACGTCCCGGTAGCCTCCCCCGGTCTTCGTCCCGAGCTTGCCCGCCTCCGTCAGTTCGGTCAGGGACTCAGGAGTGGCGAAGCGCTCCGGGAAGCGTGTCTGCAGGGATCGGTAGCAGAAGTCGTACACGTCGAGACCAGCCATGTCGGCGATCGCGAACGGGCCGAAGAACGGCAGTCGGAAGCCGAACGTGGTCCGCACGATCGCATCGACGTCCTCCGTGGTCGCCACCCCCTCCTCGACCAGCTGGGTGGCTTCGTGAAACAGCGCATACTGCAGGCGGTTCAGCACGAACCCGGTGCTGTCCTTCACCCGAGCGGGAATCTTGTCGATGCCGAGCAGGAGGTGTTCGACGCCGGGAATGCGCGCCTGGTCGGTCCCCGGGTGCGGGATCACCTCGACGCCGGGGATGAACGGAGCCGGGTTGGAGAAGTGCACGCCGAGGAATCGCTCCGGGCCGTTCACCCCGCCGGCGAGTGCCTCGATGGAGATCGTCGAGGTGTTGCTCCCGATCGTGGCGCTGGAGTTCGCAGCGGAGATCCGGCCGAGGATCGTGTGCTTGATCTCGATGATCTCGGGAACTGCCTCTTCGACGAAGTCGGCGCCCTCGACCGCCTCCTCGATGGTGTTCGCCGCGGACAGGTTGGTCTGGATCGTCTCGGTTGCGCCCGGCGCGAGCAGACCGCCATCGACGAATTCGCGACTTTCGGTGAGGATGCGCTGATAGTTGGACTGCGCGGTGGCGGCGTCGACGTCGGCGATGCGGACCTGATGGCCGGCCAGGGCGAAGATCTGGGCGATGCCTCCGCCCATGTACCCGGAGCCGACGATGGCGATCGTGGGTGTGGTCATCGTGTCTGTTCCTCTTCGTGGGCGGTGATGGCTGCGATCGTGTCCGAGCGTTCGACCGAGTAGCTGAGGCGGGGGCTGGGTGTGCTGGGTGTGTTGGCCGGTCTGGTCAGGTCAGGTCAGGTCGCCTCTGCTGTGGTCCTGCCAGTGAGCTGGCGACGGCGGAGGTCACCAGGGCGAGCGAGGTCGCCCCGGGATCGGGGTGTCCCAGGCTCTTCTGGGCCAGCGGGCGGGCACGCCCGAGGGCTGGTCGTAGTCGTGCGGTCTGCTCGGCCGCGCTGGTGGCGGCATCGGCCGCGGCGCTCAGCGCGGTGACCGGCGCCTCGCCCGCACCGAGGCGTTCTTCGAGCGTGCGAACGAACGGGTCGAGTGCGTCGACCATGGTCTTATCGCCCGGCTGAGCCTTGCCGAGCTGCTGAATGGTCTCCAGGGCTGCGCGGGCCGCGGTGCCCCACGTGCGCGGCTGGCTGACGAGGTCGACGTCGTCCAGGACCGGACCGAGGGCCTGCAGTGCGGCGCCCCAGAGAGCACCGGAGGTACCCCCGGCGGTCTCGCTCCAGGCCTCCCCGGCCGCAGCCAGCAGCGCACGCAGCCCGTCCCCTGCGGCTACGGATGCGGCCGCCAGGGCGGCGTCGATCCCCCGGGTCATGCCGACCCCGTGGTCACCGTCACCGGCCACGGCATCCAGGCGGCCCAGTTCTTCGGCGTGCTCGTGCAGCGTGGTCTGCGCTGTGCTCAGCCACGTGATCGCGGCCCGAGCCTGCTCCAGCGAGCGGGCCGAGGCCGCGGGCACCGCTACCGGCCGGGGCGCCGCCGAGGCGCGGGCGCGGTGGTGCTGGGCCCGGCCCCTGCCCGCTCCGGTGCCCATGCCCACTCCCGTGCCGGTGCCCATGCCCACTCCGGTGCCGGTGCCGGTGCCGGTGCCGGTCAGGGTTCCTTTCCGGAAGGCCGGCGTGTGTGCCGGTGCACTCCACAGTTCTTCGAGCTCCTCGGTGAGCCAGAGCAGCGTCACCGAGACCCCGGCCATATCCAGGCTCGTGACCAGCTCCCCACACTCAGGTTCGACGATGCTCACCCCGGCTCGTTCCAGCTCGCGGGCCACCCCGCGGTAGAGCACGAACAGCTCTTCGTACTTCACCGTACCCAGCCCGTTGACCAGTACGACCGCCCGATCACCGCGATCGGCCGGTACGTCCGCGAGCAGCTCCGCGGTCAGTGTGGCGGCCAGCTCGTCAGCGCCCATCGCCGGCACATCACGGATACCGGGCTCACCATGGATGCCCAGCCCGATGGAGATCATTCCCTCCGGGACGGTGAACAGCGGTTCGTCCGCGCCCGGGAACGTGCACCCGGCGAACGCGACCCCCAGGCTGCGGGTGCGCTCGTTGGCCAGCCGCGCGAGACGTTCGACCTCATCCAGACCATCGCCACGCTCGGCAGCGGCACCAGCGATCTTGAACACCACCAGATCCCCGGCTATCCCCCGCCGCTCCAGGTGATTCTGCGCCGGTGCGCTGGCGATATCGTCGGTGACCAGCACCGTGCGGGTATCGATCCCCTCCGCCCGCAGCTGCTGCTCGGCCTTGCCGAAGTGGATCACGTCACCGGCATAGTTGCCATAGGAGAACAGCACTCCCCCACCCGCCTCGGCCGCCGTGGCCACCCGGTAGGCCTGCCCCGCCGAGGGCGAGGTGAAGATGTTGCCGCAGACCGCCCCCGCCGCCAGGCCCGGCCCGACCACGCCGGCGAATGCCGGATAGTGCCCCGACCCGCCCCCGATCACCACAGCGACCTGCCCCTCGGACATCTCCTGAGCCCGGACCACACCGCCGTCGACCCCGCGCACCGCGCCGCTGTGCACGGCCAGGAAACCCTCCAACGCTTGCGCTACGAACTCATCGGGATCGTTGTGCAGCCTCGTCATGACGCTGCCCCAGACCGGTTGATCTGGCGCACCCGGCTGCGCCCCAGCTCATAGTCGCCGCGCTTGGGCAGCGCATGCCGGCGCAGGTAGTCGCGGTTGGCCGCAGACACGCTCAGCCCGTCACCGCCGTAGTGCTCCGTGCAGATCACGCCCTGGAAGCCATACTCCACCGCGAGCTTGAGACCGGTCCGGTAGTCGATCAGCCCGCTCTCCATCGTCGCCGGCAGCGCCACATAGAGACCCCGATCGGGATCCTCGGTGCGGGAGTAGTTCTTCACATGCCAGTAGTTCGTGTACGGCAGCGTCGCCTCGAGCAGACTGCGCCACGTCTCCACCGGCCGGTGCAACCGGACCAGGTTCCCGATATCCGGATTCAGCCCCACCACCTCCGAACCGATGTCCTCAACCAGGCGCACTGCCGACTCACCCGTTCCCAGGAACGTGTCCTCGTACATCTCCAACGACAACAGCACCCCGACCTGTGCGGCATGATCGCCGAGCTCACGCAACCGCGCCACTGCCAGGTCCCAGTCCTCCGGGCGGTCCTGATGACCCGGCTGGGTCCAGAACCACAACGCCTCACGCTGGGCAGGACTCAGCTCCTGATGCAACCCCACCGAGACCGTCTCGATCCCCAGTGCAGCAGCCGCCTCGATCGTGCGATGACTGTAGGCAAGGTTCTCCGCACCACGTTCGGCGTGGATCACGCTCTGCCGGATCACCGAGACCGAGCCGAACGCCACACCCGCCTCAGCAGCCGCCGCCGCAAGCTCGCCATACCGCTCGGCGGCCACATCCCCCACCCGCAGCCAGCTATCGGTCAGATCGACATGATCAAACCCCGCCGCAGCCACCTCATCGAAGACTGCCGCCCACTCACCAGCATCAGCCTCGTGCTGGAGCCGGCCCGCACGGGTGACTCCGGCAAAGGGCAGCGTACTGGCCGCGATCGGCCACGACCGGGCAGTGAACTGTTCAGACAATCTCAACCTCCGTCGTCAGGACGCGCTGGCCAGGGGCCACGCATCGAGTTGGACCCACTAGTTCGACCACTTCGGACGAGACCACCTCCAGCGACGACCGCGCCGCGAAGAATTCCACAGCCCCCGGCTCCACCACCCGCTCCGCCCGGCCGCGGGTGAAAGACAACCTGTCGGTATGCACGGCGAACGTCACTGTCTTGCTCGCCCCGGGGTCCAGCCGCAACCGTTGGAAGCCCACCAGCTCGCGGACCGGCCGGGTCACGCTCGCTACCGGGTCGTGGGCGTACAGCTGGACGACGTCGCAGGCCAGTCGGTCCCCGGTGTTGCGCACGGTCACCGAGGCGCGCACCGTGCCGTCCATGGGGATCTCCCGGTCTTCGACGACCAGTGGTTCCCAGTGGGTGCTGCCGTAGGACAGGCCGTGACCGAACGGGAATGCGGGCGCGACCCGCACGTTCGAGATGCGGTCGCCGTCGTGCTGCAGCGCCGGGCCGAGGTAGGTGTGCGGTGCACCGCCGGTCGACGCGGGGATCTCCACCGGCAGTCGTCCGCCGGCATCGATGCGGCCGGAGAGCATGCGGGCCAAGGCACCGGCTGCTTCGACACCAGGCATGAACGCCTGGACGAGGGCGCCGGCGCGGTCGCGGTACCGGCCAAGCGCATACGGTCGCCCGGAGAGGCTGAGGATGACCACCGGGGTTCCGGCATCGAGCAGCGCGTCGAGCAGCTCTCCCTGGACTCCGGGGAGGTTGAGGTCCACGGCATCGGAGCCCTCACCAGAGGTTCCGCGTCCGAACATCCCCGCGCGGTCCCCGACCACCGCGATGACGACGTCGGCCGAGCTCGCGAGCGAGACGGCATCGGCGATGCCGGTGCGGTCGGGCTCAGCGAGCGGGCACCCAGGAGCGGTGACGATCTCGGCAGCGGGGAGCTCGCTGGCGAGCGCTTCGGGCAACGAGTCCACCTCGAGGCCGAGACCATACTCGGGATGGCGCGCCAGGACGTGGATCGGATAGGAGTAGCAGCCCAGGAACGCGCGCGGGTCGTCCGCGCACGGACCGATGACGGCGATCCGCCGAGGCTGGTCTGCGAGCGGAAGCAGGTCCTGGCGGTTCTCCAGCAGGACGATCGACTCCTCGGCCACCTGCCGCGCCAAGCTGCGGTTGGTGTCGCTGTCGAGGTCGACGTCGGCCGTGCCAGGCGCCTCCTGCTGCGGGTCGAGGAGGCCGAGCTCGACCTTCTGCCGCAGCACTCGCCGCACAGCGCGGTCGACCAGGGCTTCGTCCAACCTGCCGTCCTCGACGAGGGGCCCGAGGAGCCCGAAACCGCTCGTGTCCGGCAGCTCGACGTCCAGCCCGGCCCGGAGCGCGACCACGCCCGCCTCCGCCACTGTGGCGGCCACTCCGTGCTTGGACTTCAGGAATGGTACGGACCAGTAGTCGGAGACGACCGTCCCCTCGAAGCCCCACTCCTCACGGAGGACCCGGGTGAGCAGCTCGGCATCGGCCGCCACGGGCATCCCGTCGATCTCCGAGTACGAGTTCATCACCGAACGTGCGCCACCCAACCGGATCGCCATCTCGAAGGGAGGCAGGACGACGTCGGCGAGCTCTCGCGGCCCGATGGCTACCGGAGCGTGGTTTCGTCCGCCCCGGGAACCGGCGTAGCCGGCGAAGTGCTTCAGCGTGGCGACCACACCGGCCGACTCCATCCCGCGAACATACGCGGTGCCGATCATTCCCACCAGGTAGGGGTCCTCACCGATGGTCTCCTCCAACCGGCCCCACCGATAGTCCCGGGCGACGTCCAGAACAGGCGCCAGGCCCTGATGCACGCCGACCGAACGCATATCGGCACCGATAGCTGCCCCTACCAGTTCGATCACCTCCGGATCGAAGGTCGCGCCCCAGGCCAGCGGCGAGGGATAGACCGTAGCGCCGAGCGTGGTGAAACCGGTGAGGCACTCTTCATGGGCGATCGCGGGGATGCCCCACCTGCTTCTGGAACGCACCGTGTGCTGCGCTGCGTTCAGCGCCCGCACGCCGCCGGCCGCCGTCGTGGGCCGCGTGCCGAACACCCGGGTGAGGTGGCCGATACCGTCCTGGACCGCCTCGTCGAAGGACGGGCGTCCCTGCTGAAAGACGTCTTGTAAGGGTGCGATGATTTCACCGGTGCTGCGTCGATCGTCCCAATAGCTACCGAGCTGGGCGAGCTTCTCGGCCACGGTGAGCTCGGCGAGCAACCCCTCGACGCGATCGTGGACGCTACGGCCTGCATCGGCCCAGATCGGCGTTGTCTCGGGGGCCGGATGGCGAGCGTTCATCGATCCTCCTTCTACTCCTGGCTCTGTGCTGCTGTGGTCGAGTCACGGACGATGAGCTCGGTGGCGAGCTCGATGTGCCTGGCACTGATCGGAAGACCCTGGGCGAGATCGAGCACCATCTGCAGCGCGACTCGGCCCATCTCGTGCAACGGCTGACGCACAGTGGTCAGGGCCGGGACGGACCAGCGGGCCACATGGGTGTCGTCATAGCCCACGACGCTGAGATCCTCAGGCACCCGAAGCCCCTGCTGCGCCGCCGCGGAGAGCACGCCGAGCGCCTGGGTATCGCTGGCCGCGACGATCGCCGTCGGCCGCTCCTGCCGCTCCAGCCAGCCTCGAGCGACGTCCTGGCCGGAGTCGAAGTCGAAGCCCGCGAACTCCACCTGCTCGTCCGCCGCAGCGATCCCGGCTGCGCCCAGTGCCGCCCGGTAGCCCGAGATCCGCGCATTCGCAGCGATCGAGTCCTGGCGTCCGCCGATAGCACCGATCCGGCGATGCCCCAGGCCGAGGAGGTGCTCGGCGGCGGCGAAGGCGCCGGCCCAGTTCGTCGAGCCCACGCTCGGCACCTCCGGATTGGTCAGGTCGAGCGGGTCGACCACAACTACCGGTAGGTGCTCCTGATGAAGCTCTCGCACATAGCTCGGGCTCAGGTGCGCGGTCAGCACGATCGCCCCCGACCGCCCGCGGCTGGCCAGTCGTCGCGCCCATGCCTGCGGTGGGAGTGGCGTCTGGTCGGGTCCCGAGCGGTGGAACCGGCCGACGATCACATCTGCTTCGACGTTCTCGGCGGCGTAGGTCACTCCGCCAAGGATCTCGGCGGCATACGGTGTCACGATCCGATCGACCATGACTTCGACGCCCGACGTCCCCGGTGCGCCTCGTGCCTGACGCCGAACATAGCCGAGCTCGTCGATCACCTGCTGCACCCGCTTCCGGGTAGCCGCAGACACGTCGGTGTGCCCGTTGAGCACCTTCGAGACTGTGGGAGCAGAGACGTCGGCGCGCTGCGCCACATCACCCAGCGTCGGCCGGCGACGATCGACGGACCCCTCCGCCAGAGCATCGCGCGATTCTCGAAACTCTTTCGCAACCATTATCAGACGATACTAGTCAGATTGTCCGGCGGAAGCCAAGGCTTGAACACCTGGCACAGGGGAAGTTGCTGTCATGGCGCGTATTTCTCGCCGAGGGTGCCGACAATCCGTCCCAGTAAATTTGCGCAATCTTTCGATCACCTAGGCGGCGCAGACGGATCGAGTACCCAGACCAAACACCTCCGCAGTGGCGAGGGTGACCTGCTCGCCGCCTGCCACCCGGTCGCCGGAACGCAGATCGGTCCCGGAGGCGTGCAGCGTCACCGGCAGCTCCGCGCCGCTGTGGTTGAGCAGGTAGCCGATCCGGCCGTCATCCCCCTGCCTGGCATCGCGGGTCCTGGATGGTGACGGCGCTGAACATCTCCCGCTCCTGCCCCACCTCGCGCACGGCGCCGACCAGCCTGGCCTGCACCGTGCTGGCGGTATCGGCCGCCGACCGGGCGAGGCGGAGCTCGACCGGTCCGGGTTCGACGATGCGGCGCAGATCGCGGCCGGTGAACGAGGTGACGTCGGCGGGAATGTCAAAGTGCACCGTGGCCGACGAGCCGGCGGCCAGCGGCACCCGGGCGAACCCGATCAGCGCTGCCTCCGGCCGGGTCACCTGGGCGGCGCAGTCGTGCAGGTAGAGCTGCACCACCTCGGTGCCCGCCCGGCGCCCGGTGTTGCGCACCGTGACCTCGACGGTCGCGGTGCCGGCGACGTCCCACTCCGGGCCACTGGTCAGCACCGCCTCGTCCCAGTCGAACGTGGCGTAGCTGAGCCCGTGGCCGAAGGAGAACGCCGGTGTCGGGTCGATAGCCGAGACTCCGCTGGCTCGGCCGAGCGGAGCGGACAGATAGGTGCCGGGCTGGGCGCCCGGCTGCGCGGGGAGGCTCATCGGGAGCCGTCCGGAGGGGTTCGTCTCACCGGTGAGGATCTCCGCGATCGCCCGCCCGCCGAGTTGGCCGGGGAAGAACGCCTGCACGATCGCCGCAGCGCTGGTGAGCGCTTGCCCGAGCGCGTACGGTCGACCGCTGAGCACCACCAGCACCACCGGTACGCCGGTGGCCAGTACGGCGTCGACGAGGTCTTGCTGGGCCCCGGGCAGGCGCAGATCGGTGGCATCGCAGCCCTCCCCCGACGTCCCACGCCCGAACAACCCGGCGCGGTCACCGACGGCCACCACGCACACGTCGGCCCCGCGAGCGGCAGCGACCGCCTGCTCGATCTGGGTCTGCTCACCGCCGATGGTGTCGCCACCCTCGGCGAAGCTGACCTGCCGCCGTGCGGCCAGCTCGGCCCGGACGGTGGGGATCTCGATGCCCACGGCATGATCGGGGTAGCGGGCACCGACATGCGCCGGGAAGGAGTAGCAGCCGAGCATGGCGGCGGCCTCGTCGGCGAGCGGCCCGACCACGGCGATCCGTGCGCCTGGCGGCAACGGCAGGGTGCCGTCGTTAGCGACCACGGTGACCGCCTGGCGAGCCAAGCGCAGGGCGAGGTCCCGGCTCGCCTCGTCGTCCAGGACCACCGCCCCGCTGGGTTCGGGGTCCCAGTCCGGGTCCAGCAGACCGAGCTCGATCTTCTGGGTCAGCACCCGGCGCAGCGCCCGGTCCAGCAACGCCTTCTCGGTCCGGCCCGCGCGGATCTCCTCCAGCAGCGGTTCCAGATAGGCATCTCCGGAGGGCAGCTCCACGTCCACACCGGCGTGCAGTGCCGCGACCGCGGCCTCTCCGGCGGTCGCGGCCACGCGGTGCAGCGTCTGCAGGAACCGGACGCCGAAGTAGTCGGCGACCACGGTGCCGGTGAAGCCCCACTGCTCGCGCAGCAGCTCGGTGAGCAACCCGGAGTCCGCAGCAGTGGGCACACCGTCGATCTCGGTGTAGGAGTGCATCACGGACCGGGCGCCGCCGTATCGCAAGGCTGCTTCGAACGGGGGCAGGATCACATCGGCCAGCTCCCGTGGTCCCATCGAGACCGGGGCGAGGTTGCGGGCGGCCCGGGAGGCGGAGTATCCGGGGAAGTGCTTGAGCGTGGCGATGATGCCGGCGTCCTCGAGACCACGGACGTAGGCGGTGCCGATCGCCGAGACCAGGTACGGGTCCTCGCTGATCGTCTCCTCGGTCCGGCCCCAGCGGTAGTCCCGGGTGACGTCCAGCACCGGGGCCAGGCCCTGGTGGATCCCGACCGAGCGCATCGCGGTACCGATCTGGTGGGCCATCGCGCCGATCAGCTCCGGATCGAAGGTCGCTCCCCAGCTCGGCGGAACCGGATAGGCAGTGGCCTGCCAGGCGGCGTAGCCGGCCAGGCACTCCTCGTGCACCAGCGCGGGGATCCGGTGCCGACTGGCCGCCTGCACCTCCCGCTGCGACCGGGCCAGCGCCTGCGCACCGTCGTGCGGCGGGACCGGCACGGTACCCAACGGCCGGGTGAGCTGGCCGAGCCCGTGGCGGATCGCCTCGGACCAGATCACCGGATCGCCGGCCATCTCCGACTGCTGCGGTGCGACATCCCCGGTCTCCGGGTTCGCACCGACCCAGAGACCCACGAGCTGAGCGACCTTCTCTTCCAGAGTGAGATCCGCGATCAGCGCCTCCACCCGCTGCCCGACGGGAACCTGGGGGTCATGCCACCGGGCAGCGGCCGGGGACCGGGTCGGCACCGTCATTCAGACTCCCTCGTCATTCATACGCTTCGCAACTATCGGAGCAACATCCGATAATATGGGGACATTACTGCGCCCAACGACGGAGGTCAACCGTTGCCCTCTGCACACCTGCTAACGTCATTCTCGAAAGTTGCGAAGGTGCTCAGTCTCTATCGGCCGAGTCCCACGCGACGAATTCCCTGACATCGACCCCTGCCGGAGCTCCGAGACCGCGATGCCCCCCTCCTCCGCACCGGATAGTCCCCCCGCTGCCTCTGCGACCGACGCGACCACCGGGTCAGCGCGGCCACGGGCCACGATTGCCTCGATCGCGGCCGAAGCCGGTGTATCGGTGCCCACGGTCTCGAAGGTGCTGAACGGACGCTCTGACGTGGCACCAGCCACCCGGGCGCGGATCGAGGAGGTGATGGCGCGGCACCGGTACAAGCGGCGCGCCCGTGGCCCGTCTCCGTCCGGCCCCCCGTTGGTCGACCTGGTGTTCCACGAGATGGAGTCGGAATGGGCGCTGGAGATCGTGCGCGGTGTGGAGGCGACGCTTGCGAGCCTCGGTGCCAGCGTCGTGCTGACCGCTTCCGGCGGTGCGCACCGCCCCGGTCAGGCCTGGCTGGACGGCGTGCTGGCTCGCCGCCCGCTCGGCGTCATCCTGGTGATGTCCACGCTCACCTCCGCCCAGCGGGAGCAGCTGGAGTCCCGGTCGATCCCGTTCGTGGCGCTGGACACCGATGGTGAACCGCCCACCGGGGTACCGGCCGTGGGGTCGACGAACTGGGATGGCGGCATGTCCGCGACCCGGCACCTGATCGAACTCGGGCACCGGCGTCTCGCGGTGATCTCCGGCCCGAAAGACGTGCTCTGCTCCCGTGCCCGGGTGGACGGTTTCCGCAGCGCCCATGAGCGCGCGGGCCTGCCCTACGACCCGGATCTGATCCGCTGGGGAGACTTCTACATCGCCGGCGGCTACGAGCACGCGATCGACCTGCTCGCTCGCCCGAACCGGCCGACGGCGATCTTCGCCGGAGCGGATATGCAGGCGGTCGGTGTGCTCCGGGCCGCGCGCGAGCTGGGACTGAGCGTGCCGGGTGATCTGTCCGTGGTCGGTTACGACAACCTGCCGCTCGCAGACTGGTTCTCCCCGCGGCTGACCACGGTGAACCAGCCGTTGCGGGCGATGGCCAAGACCGCGACGTCGATGATGCTCTCCCTCGCCGAGGGACAGCAGCCCCCGGCGCTGCGGGTGGACCTGGCCACCGAGCTGGTGGTCCGAGAGAGCACCGCGCCGCCGCCGGCCGGAGCCCGCAGCTAGCGGCGGCCCTCCCCGGCCGCGCTCGGGTCCCGCCACATCGGCCACATGCTCGGCCCCCCGGGAAGGTCGATGCGGGAGATGATCCGGTAGCCCCACTTGCCGTACATCCGCGCCACCCGCAGGTTGGCTGCCTCCAGGTACGCCGGTGTGCCCTCGCGATCCAGGACCTCGTGGTGGGCGGCCACCAATTCGCTACCCAGCCCCTGCTCCTGGTACTCCGGCAGGACTGCCATGAACGCGAGGTGCTGGTGCGCCACCCGGGGATGGTTCTCCTCGAACGCGACGTCCAGGGCGGCGAACCGCGGAGTGTGTGGCCCGCACAGATCGAACAGCCGGCGGTCGTAATCGGCGGGCTCGGGAATCGGCTGGGTGTAGTCCAGCCAGACGGCGGCGGCCCGGTGGTCGGCATCGAGGTAGATCCGCCCGTGCTCGGCGGCGTGCTCGACGATGATGCCGAACTGGCCACGCTGCGCGGCGAACCGCTCCTCCGGATCGGCGACCAGCCACTTGCTCACGGCCAGGCGGTGGAAGGCGGTAGCGATCACGTCGGCGACCACACCGATCTGGTCCGTGGCGGCGGCGTCGGTGGTCGGCCGGGTCGGGGTACTCATCGCAGGCCCCCTGTCGAGGATCGTTCTTCGGTTGCCGCGCCGGCGCCCAGGCCGATCGTCTGGTAGACCTCCGGCCGGCACCGGGCCAGCTCCCGGCCCCAGGCGATGCCGGCGACAGCGGCCGCCACATAGACGGCCGGAACGACCCAGGGCAGCGCCGAACCGGGCGGGGTACCGAGCAGCTGAGGCATGTTCACGATCCCTGCGGTGCACACCAGCAGCAGGATCACCGCGGCGGCCACCGGTGCCACCCGGGAGCGCCAGGCGTTCTCCCGACCGGGGGTGCGTGCGAAGAACACCACGATGGCGATCGCGGTGGTGGTGATCAGCATCAGCACACCGAGCCCGCCGGCGGTGCCGGCGTAGAAGAACAGCTCCACCAGCGGGTCCAGCCCGCCGAGCGCATAGCCACCGATCACTGCAGCTCCGATCACGGACTGCACGATGGAGGCGGTCCGAGGCGCACCAGAGGTGGCCGAGGTACGCCCGAGCGCCCGCGGCAACACACCTTCCCGGCCGAGGGAGAACATGTAGCGGGCCACGGTGTGGTGGAAGGAGACGGTCGCGGCGACGATGCTGGTGATCAGCAACACCTCGGCGATCGTCACCACTGTCGGTCCCAGCTGGGCGCCGACGAGGCCGAAGATCACGCCGGTCTGCTGCTCCTGCGAGGTAGCGACGATCTGGTCGGTGCCCACGGCCACCGTCATCGCCCAGGCGGCGAACGTGTACAGGACTGCGAGCGCGATCACCGAGGTGTACGTGGCCACCGGCACGGTGCGCCGAGGATTGCGGCTCTCCTCGGCGTAGACAGTGGCGGCCTCGAATCCGATGAAGCCGAGGACGGCGAGCACCAGGATCGCGCCGGCCCCCGGGCCGACCAGTTCGCTGGGTGCCAACGCGGCGAAGTCCAGCGCGCCGCCGGCGGGGGTGAGCACGTTCGACACGCTCAGCACCACGATGATCGCCACTTCGGTGACCAGGAGTGCGGCGAGGACCTTCCCGTTCACGTCCACCGCCTGCAGGCCAAGGGCAGCAACCACCAGCCAGCACCCGGCGGCGACCGCCCACCAGGGCACACTCAGTCCGAACCACTGCTCGAGCATCGGTGCGGCAGTGGCGCCGAGCAGTCCGTACAGGCCCACCTGCAGCGCGTTGTAGGCGATCAGCGCCACCCAGGCGGCGCCGACCCCCACGGGGCGGCCCAGGTGGGAGATGTAGGCGTAGAACGCCCCGGTGTTGCGCACCCGGCGCGCCATCGCCACATAGCCCACGCTGAACAGCAGCAGCATGGCGCCGACGGCGAGGAAGGCGACCGGGATCCCGATCAGACCGGTGGTGGCGAAGCCGGTGGTCATCACCCCGGCGACCACCGTCATCGGCGTGGCAGCGGTGGCGATGAAACACATCACCGCGCTGACGCCGAGCCGGTCCTTGGCGAGCGACGAGCGCTCCGTCGGCTGGGCGGCAGGCGCCTGGGTCACGGTGTCAGTCATGGCCGTCACCATGACCGGGGGCGCTTTCATCGCCCTTTCATCACGGTGCCGCCTGGTCGGCAGCACCGGCTCCGAGGCAGCACCGGAACGCTAGGACGCCTGGGCGACGAGCAGCCGCTCCACCTCCCGGGTCTTCTCCTGCACAGCGACCAGGGACTCCCGTTCCATCGACTGCTGGGCGACTGCTCCTGCCTCGGCCAGGCAGGACCGCGCGTCTGCTGAGCCGTGTGCGGCGAGCGCCTCCGCCCAGGTGAGATAGGCGACGACGACGATGTCCGAGCGCCGTACCTGGCTCGCCAGGGTGACCGCCCGGCGGAAGTGCTCGTTCGCGGTCTCCAGGCGT